>DATKBW010000034.1:0-102236 GCA_035513575.1 Longimicrobiales bacterium
TCGAGAACAGAGGGAGTACGAGGGGCAGGAATTCTCGACTCACGCCGCCGCAGGGAGCCGGGGCCCCGCGGATCGACGGCTCGCGAGCCACGATCAGGCTCCCGGACCGTTCCTACTGTCGCATCAACTCGGAATGAGGACATGCTAGCCGCCGAAGGCGTCCGTGACCTGGCGCAGGAGCCGCTCGGCGGCGCCGCCCCGGCCGGGGAAGAAGTAGCGGTCGGAGATGCGGTTGAGGGCGACGCGCAGCTCGCCGAACGCGTCGGCCGCGGCGTGATAGAGGCTGTCCATGCCGTGCGCGGAGGCGAGTGGGCTGCCGGCGGCCATGCGGTACCCGGTGGCGCCCATCTCCTCGAAGTAGCGGAGCCCGGGGGCGCCGCGGCGGACGACGCGGGCGGTGACGTAGTCGGGGAAGATGCCGCTGAGCCAGAGGGCGTACTCGCCCAGGTGCGCCCGGAGGAGGAACTGGCGGCGGCCGTCGGGGGTGTCGGCGGCGGCCATGAGGTCCACGAGGTAGTGGAAGCGCTCGGGATCGCCCGCGCCGGCGCGGAACGCCCGGTCCTCGCGGCCGAACTCCAGCAGCAGGGCGGCGAGGTAGTCCGCGAGGGTGCGGTCGTCGATGCCGGTCTCCAGGAGCGCGTGCCGGACCATCAGGTAGAACACGATGGCGGGGCGGACGTCGTGCTGCGCGGTGAGGACCGCGTTCAGGGTCCGCGGGTCGTCCAGGAGCGCATCGAAGCCCTCGTCGCGCAGGCGGTCCCACAGCCGTTCCCGCGCGGCGGTGTCGCCGGCCGCGAGCAGGCCGAGGATCGTCCCCGCTTCGGTCCTCCCGAACGACGCACGCACATTGGGAAGGATCATTCCCCTCTCCTCCGCGAATCGGTCGACTTGATCCGGCCCCGAGCCGTGTCTACGTTGCAGCCAGGGCCGGGTTCGTGCCAGCCTCTTGCTTCCCACCCCCCTCACCGATGCCCCGCGAGCGGACCCTCGAGCGACGCCTGTTCGGCTGGATCCTCGGCCTCACGCTGCTCCCCGCGCTGATCCTCCTCGCGGCCGGCGCGTGGGCCGTGGCCACGTCGCTGGACGTGGCCGGCGCCCTGGGCCCGTGGGAGCAGGTGGCGGAGAGCGGCCGCGACGTCGTCGAGCTGGCCCAGCCCACGGCGACGCCGGATCTGGAGGCCGCGCTGGAGCGCCACCGCGCCGCCCTCTCCGGCTCCCTTACCCAGGCCCGGCGCTGGTCGTTCCTGGGCGGTCGCTTCCTCGAGGTCCTCCCCTACATCGTCATCGCCGTCGGGATCCTCCTCCTCGGGCTCGCGTGGGCCGCGAGCCGCACCATGGCGCGGCAGCTGGCGCGCCCCATCCAGGAGCTCGTCGCGGTGGCCGAGCGCCTGGGCAGCGAGGAGCCGCTCCCGCCACCGATCCGCCGCACCGTCCGGGAGGTGCGCCTGCTCGACAACACGCTCCGCCGCTCGGCCAGCCAGCTCGCCGCCGCCCGGCAGCGGGCGCTGAGCGCGGAGCGGCTGCGGGTGTGGGGGGAGATGGCCCGGCGCGTCGCCCACGAGATGAAGAACCCGCTGACGCCGCTGCGGCTGGCCGCGCACCGGCTGGGTCGCCAGACGAACGCGGGGCTCGCCGAGGCGGCCGACGTCATCGTCCAGGAGGTGGGGCGCCTGGAAGAGCTCGCGTCCCAGTTCGCCGCCCTGGGCCGGCCGCCGGAGGGGCCGGCGACGGACGTGGACCTGCGCGAGCTGCTGGAGTCGCTCCTCGCGACCGACGTGGAGGCCGGGGTCGAGGCCACGCTGCGGGCACCCCCGGGTCTGCCCCCCGTCCGCGGGCACTACGACGCGCTGCTCCGCGCCTTCCGCAACCTGGTCCGCAACGCCGTGGACGCGATGGCCGATGACCCGGTGCGCAGGCTGGACGTCACCATCGCGGAGGTGGAGGGGGGCGGTGAAGGCGTCGCCGCCGGCTGGCTCGAGGTTCGCATCGCCGACACGGGGGTGGGCTTGCCGCCCGATTCGGCCGAGAGGATCTTCGAGCCGGACTTCACCACGAAGAAGACGGGCACCGGCCTCGGCCTCGCGCTGGTCCGCCAGGCCGTCGAAGCCCACGGCGGCCGCGTCCGCGCCGCCGGGCGGGAGCGGGGGGCGGAGCTGATCGTCCGGCTCCCCGCTACCGGGGCCGGTGCCCGCATTGAGACATGAGAGGAGCGAGCATGCGACGGATCGCAGTCACTTCCCTGGCCCTGGCCGTGGGCCTCGCCGCGTGCGCGACCGGCATGGGCGGACCGAAGGACGTCCGGCTGTCCGCGGTCGCGCTCCGGGCCGAGTCCGGGACCACGCCCGCCGCCGCGGCCGCCGCGCTCCGCGAGGTGGGCGCTCGCGTCGGGCTCGTGGCCGCGCCGGCCGACTCCGCCTGGTTCAGGGCGGTCGCCGAAGCGGCCGGCCTCCACCTGAGCGGGCCCGCGGTGGCGGGCGACCTCTCGCTGGCCCTGCTGGCCATGGAGCCCCTGGGCGATACCGTCCTCACCCTCGACTACGAGGGCGGGACCATCACCATGGTGGACGCCCTCTACGACCTGGCGGACGAGCACTTCCTCGACCTGATGGCGTTCCGCGTCGGCGCTGGCGACCCGATCCAGCCCATGGTGACCCGGCTCCTCCGCTACATTGCCACCGACGTTCCGCCCAGCGCCGGTGTCGTGATCGCCATCGCGGTGCCGGACGCGGCCGCGGGAGACAGCATCGCGCGCCTCCTCTCCCCCGGCTATCTCGACGCGATCCGCTGTGCCGGCGGCGACCCGGGCACGCCGGCGACCGGCCGCATCCGCCTGTTCTACGGGCCCGCGGCCCGGGTGGTCTGCGGGGACGCGGCGGTGGTGACGGTGCCGGCCGGGGCGCGGGTGCACGCGGAGCTCGTCGCAGGGCTGCACCTGTGACCTGACGCATGCCCTCCGTCCTGATCGTCGACGACGAGGCGAACATCCGCAGGATGCTCCGCGGCCTGCTGGAGGCGGAGGGCTATCGGGTCACGGAGGCGGAGGACGGGGGCGCGGGGGTCGAGCGGGTCGTGACGGAGGACCCGGACGTCGTCCTGATGGACCTCGCCATGCCCCGCACCGACGGGTTGACGGCGCTGCGCAGGCTCGCGGAGCGGAGACCGGAAGTGCCGGTGGTCATGATGAGCGGCCGGGCCACCCTGAAGGACGCCGTGGAGGCGACGCGGCTCGGCGCGTTCCATTTCATCGAGAAGCCGCTCGCCCCGGAAGCGGTGGTGGCCACGGTGAACGGCGCCGTGGAGCTGCGGCGGGCCCGCGCTCTCTCGGGCCGGCCGGTCACGCTCGAGGACATCATCGGGCCCAGCGCGGGGATGGCCGCGGTGCGGGAGCGGATCCGGCAGACGTCGCCCACGGACGCGCGGGTCCTCGTCACCGGCGAGAGCGGGACGGGGAAGGAGCTGGTGGCCGCGGCCATCCACCATCTGTCCAGGCGCGCGCGAGGCCCGTTCGTGCGCGTGAACAGCGCCGCGATCCCGCGGGAGCTGGTGGAGTCGGAGATGTTCGGCCACGAGAAGGGCGCGTTCACGGGCGCCACCGCGCGGCGCAGGGGCCGCTTCGAGCTGGCGGACGGCGGGACGCTGTTCCTGGACGAGGTGGCGGACCTCAGCGCCGAGGCGCAGGCCAAGCTCCTCCGCGCTCTCGAGGCGGGGACGATCGAGCGGGTCGGCGGCGGCCAGCCCATCGCCGTCGATGTGCGCGTGGTCGCCGCCACGAACCGTCACCTCCAGGACGCGATGGCCGCCGGTCGGTTCCGGAGCGACCTGTACTACCGCCTGAACGTCGTCCCCATTCACATCCCGCCCCTCCGCGACCGCATGGAGGACCTCGGTCCGCTGGTGGAGCACCTGGTGGAGCGGCTGCGGACCGTTCAGGGGCTGAAGCCGCCGCGCCTCGACGCCGCGGCGCTCGCCGCCCTCGCCCGCTACCCGTGGCCCGGCAATGTCCGGGAGCTGGGGAACATCTGCGAGCGCCTGGCCATCCTACACGGGGGTGGCGTGGCAGACGAGGCCGCGGTGGCGGCGCTCCTGCCCCCCATGGCCGGCGCGGCGGATGCGCCGCTGGCGGCTCGGCTCGACGCCTTCGAGCGCCGGGAGATCGAGCGGGCGCTCGGCGCCGCGAGGGGGAACATCGCGGAGGCCGCCCGGGCGCTCCAGACCGACCGACCGAACCTGTATCGACGCATGAAGAGACTGGGGATCGAACGGTGAATCGAATTCGAGGGACCGCGCTCGTACTGGGGCTCCTCGCGGCACCGGCGGCCGCGCAGGAAGCCGTGCTCACACCGGAGGTGGCGGCGGAGCTGGCGAGCTTCTACAGCCGCCCCGGCACCACCCGGCTCGACGGCAGGACGCGGCTGGCGCCCGGCAGCGTCCTGGAGGGCGACGTGGCGTCCATCGGCGGGCCGGTCGAGGTGGCGGGGACGGTGACCGGCGACGTCGTCGTTCTCAACGGGGACCTCGTCCTGCTCCCGGGCGGGCGGATCCTGGGCCGGGCCATCGTGGCGGGGGGCGCCTTCGAGGGCGACTCCGCCGCCGTCGCGGCGGGCGTGACCCGCTACCCGGAAGCGCTCCGGTTCCGCCGGGAGGACGACCGGATCGTCGCGGTGGAGTCCGGCCGGCCGGGGCTGCTCAGCGCGGGCCGGTCCACGCGCTTCGGCCGGACCGACCTCATGCTCACGGTGGACGGGTCGTACAACCGGGTGGAGGGGCTGCCCATCACGCTCGGGCCGCGCATCGAGCTGGGGGAGTCGAACCCCACCGTGCTGGACGCGCGGCTGATCTACCGCACCCGCTCGGGGCTCCGCGTCCACCCCGGCGAGTTCGGTCACATCCTCCGGCTCGAGCAGTACGTGGGGGGGCATCGGTCCCTGCTCTTCGGCCTCGCCAAGCTGAACACCATCGACCCCATCGAGTCCGCCGGGGTCACGGATACGGAAAATTCCCTGTCCACCTTCGTCCTCCACCGCGACTACCGCGACCACTATACGCGGCGCGGCTGGTCCGCGTACCTCCGCTTCATCGGCCGGGCCCGGCCCTACGAAGCCGGTATCGCCCTCCTCGACGAAGCGCACGGCTCCGTCCAGCCGGGCACGCCCTGGTCGCTCCTCTACAACGACGATCCCTGGCGCCCGCAGCCCCAGGTCGCCGAGGGGGAGCTGCGCACGCTACAGGGCTGGCTCCGGTGGGACACCCGCAACGACCGCGAGGACCCCGCCACGGGGTGGTGGCTCCAGGTCGAGGCGGAGCAGGGGCTCGAGGGCGACCTGGCGGTCCTGGTCCCGGGGCCGACCACCGGCGGGACGCCGCCGTTCCCCCTCGTCGAGCGGCCCGTCAGCGCCGAATACACGGCCGTCCTCCTCGACGCCCGCAGGTATCTCCGCCTGGGGCCCCGCACCCGGCTCGCGGTGCGCGCGCTCTTCGATGGCTCCGCCGACGACGGCGCCCTCCCGCCTCAGCGACAGGGCGCGCTCGGCGGGGAGGGCAACCTGCCCGGGTACGACCGTTTCCGCTTCGACTGCGACGCCCGGACGGGGGAGGCGGACGCGGAGGGCTACTTCCCGTATTACGGCTGTGATCGGGTGGCGCTGCTCCAGGGAGAGCTTCGCCTCGCCATCCTCCCCGGCTTCAGCCTCGGCCGCCGGCTCGGCGCCGACTTCGACCTCCTCACCACCCCCGAGCTGGTCTTCTTCGCGGATGCGGGCCGCGCCTGGATCGAGCCGGAGTCCGTCGACTACCGCGCCGGCCTCGGGCCCCGCGCCCTCCGCTTCGATGCCGGCGTGGGCCTCCGCCTCGGTCGCCTGGGACTCTACATCGCCACCCCCATCGACGGCGACGGCGGCCCCAACTTCTTCGTCCGGCTGGGACCGCGGCTTTGATCCGCGCGGGTGCACTCCTCGGATCCGCCGCGCTCGTCCTCGCGGGCGTGCGGCCGCTCCACGCCCAGGCCACTCCCCTGCGGGTCGTCGTGGACGCCGCGTCCGGGAGCCCCCACATCGCCGTGGGGCCGGTCCTGGCCGACCCGGCCCTCCATGAGGCCGTTCGCTCCGGGCTCCCACTCCGGCTGCGCTTCACCGTCGAGCTGTGGAAGGACGAGTGGTTCGACGACCTGGCCGGCCAGCAGGACTGGTCCGCCGTCCTCGCCTACGAGCCCCTCGAGCGGCTCTACCTCGCCGGTGACGAGAACGCCGACGCCCTCGGCCGCTTCTCCGCCTACGATGACGCCCGCGCCGTCATCGAGCGCGTCTGGTCCCCGCCACTCCGGCCCTCCCGCCGGGGCCGCTACTACTACCTGGTGACCCTCGAGGTCGAGACGCTCTCCCTCTCCGACCTCGATGAGCTGGAGCGCTGGCTCGGGGGCGAGCTGGAGCCAGCGGTCCGCGGGGGCGGCTCCGTCACGGGTGCGGTGGGCCAGGGGGTGAAGCGGCTGCTCATCCGGATCCTCGATCTCCCCGCCCGCCGCTACATCGCCAGGAGCGAGCGCTTCGACCTGCGCTGACGACCCCCTTCGCTGGCCCCACGTCACGGTTTCCTTTATTCTCACCGCGATGCCCGAACCTTTCCGCTTCACGCACCGCGAGCACCACGCGGACCGCGTCCGGTGGCGCCCCTGGGGCCCGGAGGCCTTCGAGGAGGCCCAGCGGACCGAGACACCCCTCCTGCTCCACCTCGTGGCCGTGTGGCCGCGGGCGTGCCAGGAGATGGACGAGGTGACGTACTCCGACCCGCGCGTCATCGACACGCTGAACGAATCGCTCATCCCCGTCCGCGTCGATGCGGACCGCAGCCCTCACATCCAGGACCGCTACATAGCCGGCGGGTGGCCGACGGTGGCGCTGCTCACGCCCACCGGCGAAGTGTTCTGGTCCGGCACCTACACGGAGCCGAAAGAGCTGCTCCGGGTGGTGGAGGGGGTGCTCGCGGCGTGGCGCGACCGGCGCGAGGAGTTGCGGGAGGAGATCGGGCGCCGGCGGAAGGCCATGGAAGCGGCCCGCTCCCGGCGCCCCGCGTTCGGCCTGGTGCGCCGGGAGGCGGCGGATGATGTCATCACCGGCGCGCAGGACCAGTTCGATCCGCGGAACGGCGGATTCGGCGAGGCGCCGAAGTTCCTCCACGCGGAGGCGGTCGAGCTGTTCTTCGCGCAGGCGGACCGGCTCCCGAACACGGACTGGACGGGCATCGCGGAGCGAACCCTGGACGGCATCCTGGCCGGCGAGATCGAGGATCCTGTGGAAGGCGGCTTCTTCCACTACGCCCTGGAAGCGGACTGGACCCGGCCCCAGACCGAGAAGCTCCTCCAGGTGAACGCCCGCGCCCTCGGCGCCTTCGCCTGCGGAGCCGCCCGGCTGGGGCGCGAGCACTGGACCGCCGCGGCCGAGCGCACCATCGCCTGGGTGGAGTCCACGCTGCGCCGCCCCGACGGCCTGTGGAGCGGAAGCCAGGCGGCCGACGCGGAGTATTTCGCCGCGGACGCGCACGGCCGGGCGGCGCTCTGCCGCCCTCCCGTGGACGACACCGCCTACGCCCACTCGTGCGGCATGTGGATCACCGCCCTGGCGAACGCGGGCCGTCTCCTGGAGCGCCCCGAGTGGGTCACCCGCGCCTCCGAGGCGCTCGATGTGCTCCTCGAGACGATGGCCGCCCCCGGTGATTCCCTCGTCCACTATCGCGCTCCCGGCGGCGAGCCGCCCGCCGGGCTCCTCGTGGACCTCGTGCACTGCGGACGCGCGGCCGCCGCCGTAGCCGAGGCCACGCGCCGGGACAGCGCCCTCGCCCACGCTCGCCGCCTCGCCACCACCATGGAGCGCGACCTCTGGCACGAGGGCGGCGGCTTCCTCGACCACCCTCCGGCCGCCCACCCCCTGGGCGCCCTCCGCTACCAGGACCGGCCGTTCGAGGAGAACGCCCTCGCCGCCCGGCTGCTCCTCCGCCTCAGCCGGCTCACCAGGGAGCGGACCTTCCGGGCGCTGGCGGAGCGCACCCTCGCCCTGCTCTCGCCCCTCGCCGGCCGCTACGCCGTCGAGGGAGCCAGCTTCGCCATGGCCGTCGAGGAGTTCTTCGAGCTCCGCGGCGGCTGACCCCGCGATGCTGGACCCCGAAGGGCGCGCGCTGGCGGACGAGCTGAAGGCCCTCTTCCGCCGTGGCGCCGAGGCGACCCTCTCCGACCCGGACTTCGACGCCCACGCCCGCCGCGTCCTCGACTACGCCATCCGTCACGTCCCCGCCTACGCGGGCTACTGCCGCGCCCGCGGTGTCGACGGAGGGGACGTCGCCGGCTGGCGCGAGATCCCCGCGGTCCCGACGGCGGCCTTCAAGGAGCTGCGGCTCCTCGCCGCGGGCGCCACCGCCGAGGCGGTGTTCCGGACCAGCGGCACGACCCGGGGTGCGGAGCGGCGCGGCCGGCACGAGGTGGCGGATCTGGACCTCTACCGCGCGTCGCTGCGCCCGATGTTCCGGAGCGCGCTCCTTCCCGACGGGGCGTCGCTGCGGTTCCTTTCCCTCATGCCACCCGCCGGTGCGCTGCCCGATTCGTCCCTGGCCTTCATGATCGGGGACGTCATGGTGGCATTCGGCGGCGCCGGGAGCGGGGTGTTCGCCGACGGGGACGGGCTCGACCGGCCGGGGCTGGAGGCCGCGCTGCGCCGGGCCGTGGCCGATGGGGCGCCCGTGCTCCTTCTCGGGACTTCCGCGGCGTTCATCCACTGGCTCGACGACCTGGCCGCCGAGGGCACGCGGCTCGCGCTCCCCGACGGCTCGCGTCTCATGGATACGGGCGGGTTCAAGGGAAGGGGACGCAGCGTGGCCGCGGCCGATCTGCGGGCGGCGTACCGCGAGCGGCTCGGGATCCCCGGGCACGCGTGCATCAACGAGTATGGAATGACGGAGATGCTGTCCCAGCTCTACGACACCACGCTGCGGGAGTCCGGTACGCCGGCGGCCGGCGCGCGGCCGAAGGCGGGGCCGCCGTGGCTCCGCTCCGTCGCCGTGGACCCGGAGACGCTCGCGCCCCTCGACGCCGGGCGTCCGGGCCTCCTCCGCCACATCGATCTCGCGAACCTCGCGTCCATACCCGCGATCCAGACGGAAGACCTGGGGCGCGTGGACGAGCGGGGCCGCGTCCTGCTGGAGGGCCGCGCCGCCGGCGCGCCGCCCCGGGGCTGCTCCCTCGCCATGGACCTGCTCCTCGGAGGCGCCGGGTGAGCGCGCCGTTCGACGCGTTCCAACTCCCCGTCCCGGCCACCGGGCCGTTCCGATCCTTCCGGGCGGGCGACCTCGCGTGCCGCTATCCCGAGCCCACGGCCGACCTCCTCGGCACCGTGGCGCGCCACCTCGGGAGCGCCGGGGAGCGCCTGGCCCGACGCTCCGTCGAGGACATCATCCAGGTCATCGATGGCGCCGCCGCCCGCCTGGCCGATCCCCACGACCCCCTGCGCCGGGAAGCGGAGGCGCTGATCCCCGCCGCCACCGGCTACTCCCCCGCCATGGTCCGCCTCGTCCTCGATCGCATGGCCGCGGACTGGCGCGCGGATGCGCTCCGGCGCGTCCTGGGCGTCGAGCTGGGCGGCACCGCGGCCATCGACGGGTCCGTCCCCCGGGGCGACCGGGCCCGGACCATGGCCCTCGGACCCCGGCTCGCCTTCCACGTCTTCTCCGGCAACGTACCCGGCGTCGCGGTGACCTCCCTGATCCGGGCCCTCCTGGTCAAGGGGCCCTCCTTCGGCAAGCTCGCCGCCGGAGAGCCGGTGCTCCCCGTCCTCTTCACCCGGGCCCTCGCCGCGCTCGATCCCGAAATCGCCGACGCCGTCGCGGTTTCCTACTGGCCGGGGGGCGAAGAGGCCCCCGAGCGGGTCCTGCTCGCCGCGGCCGACACCATCATCGCGTACGGCGGCGAGGAGGTCGTGGCCTCGCTCCGGACCCGCGCCGGGCCGGGGCACAGGCTCGTGCTCCACGGGCCGAAGATCTCTTTCGGCGCCGTCGGCACGGCGAGCGTGGAGGGCGGGGCGGAGCGCCTCGCCGCCCGCGTGGCACGGGCCGTCGCCACCTTCGACCAGCAGGGGTGCGTCTCGCCCCATTCGATCTGGGTGGAAGGACCCGAGGCCCGGGCCGCGGCGCTCGCGGCCGACATCGCCGCGGCGCTCCGGCTCCTCCAGGATGAGATCCCCCGGGGCGCGATCGACGCCGCCGAGGCCGCGGCCATCCAGCAGGAGCGGGGGGCGGCCGAAATGCGCGCCCATGTCGATCCCCGCACCCGCGTGTGGGCCGGCCCGGGGACGACCTGGACCGTGGTCCTGGAAAGGACGGAGCAGCCACGCCCGTCCTGCCTCAACCGGTTCGTCCGCGTCCACCCCATCGACGACCTCGCCCGACTCCCCGCCCTGCTCGCACCCTTCCGCGTACACCTCCAGGCCATCGCGCTCGAAGGCGCCGGGGATCGCGAGGAGCGCATCGCTCGCGACCTCGCCCGCGCCGGCGCGACCCGCATCACCTCCTTCGACCGCCTCCCATGGCCTCCACCGGAGGCCCACCACGACGGCGCGCCCCCCCTCCGCGAGCTCCTCCGCTGGACCGACCGCGAGCAATGAAAGCGCCCCGGCGGCTCTCGGCCGCCGGGGCGCTCCCGGACTTCCTTCGCTCCCGCGGATCCCGCGGACGGCTCAGTCCTCCCCGTCGTCCGGCTGCTCCTTGGCACGCCACATCACCATCTGCCGCGTCCCTTCCGGGTTCTCCTCCACCCGCACCGTGATCATGTCACCATCGTCGATCCCCAGATCATCACGGATCTCCTGGGGGATCGTCACGCGCCCGCCCACTCCGACATTCATGTCCCCGTAATAGAGCGTCCGGTAGAGCGCCATGGGCCGTCTTCTCCTGCCGGCGAACGATCGAAGCGGGCGGCGAACGCGCCCGCGATTTCGTGCGGATTATAACGATAATCGTTCTCTTTTGCAAAGCGAACCGTGACGTTTTCGGGAACCATTCGGTCCGCGCGGGGTGTTTCGGAGGGCCATTCAACCGTCCCGCGCTCGGAATATGGCACTGTAAACTATTGTAGGGAAACGATTTACAGAATAATGAGGCCCGAGGTACGCAGCTTGCGCAGGGCAGGGCGTGGACGGAGCGGATGGGGGAGTTCCTCGATTGTGGAAGCGAGGCTGAATGCATGATTGATATCGTGAGAGGTGTACTGGCCGCCCCGCTGGGCCGCCGCTGGCCGGCGTCGGTGCTGGGCAGCGGAGCGGTCGCCCTGGCGCTGTTGATGTTCAACGCGGGCGCGCCGGCATCGGCGGCGCAGCCGGCCCCGGGCGCGGCCGGGAGTACCGGGGAGGCAGCGGTGTCCGGGGAAGTGTCGCGGCTGGAGGAGCGTGTCGCGCAGATCACGGACGGCTGGTCGGGGCTGGCGCGCTACTACGACACGGAAGTGGCGCCGATCGAGCGGGTGCTGTTGCGCTACCGCGACGACCCGGCCCTGGTGGAGCGGGTGGCGGTGGCGCTGGTCCGGGAGGCGAACCGGGTGGGTGTGGAGCCGCGGCTGCTGCTGGCGGTGCTGCTGGTGGAGAACCCGTGGCTGGATCCCGGGATCCGGAGCTCCGTCGGGGCGATCGGCCTGATGCAGGTGATGCCGCTGCACCGGGGCGCGTGGCAGGCGTGCGCGAGCGACCTGGAGGACATCGACGCGAACGTCTGCCACGGCGCGCAGATCTTCGCGCACTATTTCAACCGGTCGGGCGGGAACGTGGAGCGCGCGCTGCTGCGCTACAACGGCTGCGTGCGGGGGACGAACACGCCGAACTGCCACCAGTACCCGTACCACGTGTTCGCGCGGGCGGGGAAGGCGAGCATCCTGGCCTGGCTGGACACGGGGGCCGGGGCGGCCGCGCCGTAGCGGGAGCTTCGGGGGCGGCCGGGTCGGCGGGCGGGTCGGCGGGCGCCGTTCACGAATCGTCGGCCGGTGCGCAGGAGCGGAGCAGGCCCACGAGCTGATGGGTCTTGAAGTCCCTGGCGCGCTCCAGGACCTGCTGGGCGCTGTCCTCCAGGAAGATGGTGGCCGTTCGCACCGGCTCGACTCCCGGCTCGCCGGCGGGCGAGAAGGCGATCCGCCCCCTGGCCGGCCCGCCGCCGCCCTGCGCCTGCTCGAGCTCCAGGTAGGCATCCCAGAAGCGCCCGTCGTGGCTCAGCGTCGCCAGGTGGTGGCTGTTGCGGGGATCCCGTTTCATGCGGGGCAAGCTATGCCCTCCGTCCCCGACCCCGCCAGCGCGCGATCACCCTTCCAGCTGCCAGGAAGCGGGGAGCAGCGAGCGGTGCGCGGCCAGGGCGGCGCGGACCCCCTGGGCGGCGGCCGTGATCGCCAGGTGGGGGTGCCCGACGATGTCCCCCGCGGCGTGGATCCCGGGCACCGACGTCTCCATGGTTCGGCGGTCCACCTGGATGTCGCCGATCTCATCGCACGCGCACCCCGCCCGCTGCGCGAGGGTCGAGGACGGCGCGGTGCCCCAGTGGAAGAAGAGCCCCTGGACCTCCAGCGGCGGGGCGCCGTCGAAAGTGACGCGGGCCAGCTGACCGGCTCCGCCTTCCAGCGCCTCCACGGGCTCGGAGCGAATGGCCACGCCCTCCGCTTCGAGCGTGCGCACCGCATCGGCATCCAGCTCCGGCTCGAGGCCGTTCGTCACCAGCGTCGTTCCCTCCGCCCACGTCAGGAGGTAGAGGGCGAGCCCGGCGGCGGCACGGTCGTGGCCGAGGACCGCCAGCTCGCACCCCGCCATGCCGGGTCCATCGCAGTCGGGGCAGTGGAAGACGGTGGTGCCGTAGAAATCGTTCAGCCCGGGCAGCGACGGCACGCGGTCGCGGCGCCCGTACGCCAGGACGACCCGATGGGCCGCGAGGCGATCCGCCGGCCCGACCTCGACGACGAACTCTCCCTTCGATCCGCTGACCCGGTCCACGCGGCACCGCTCCAGCACCGCGCCCGCCGTGGTCGCCTGCTCGGCGATCCGCTGGCGGAGCTGGACCGGGGTCGGATCAGGGAGGCCGGGGTAGCCGTGGACGGCCCACGCGGCTTCGTTCCGGGGGCGGGCGTCGTCCAGCACCAGGGTGCGGCGACGATAGCGGGCGAGCCACAGCGCCGCGGACAGCCCCGCGGGTCCGCCGCCGACGACGACGGCATCCCAGGCCTCACCGCTCACCCCCCGGCCGACTCCCGGGGCAGCTCGATGTCGAACGTGGTCCCCTCGCCGACGCTGCTGGTGGCGCGGATCGTCCCGCCGTGCGCCTCCATCACGTGCTTGGCGATGGCCAGCCCCAGCCCGCTCCCCTTCGATTTCGCTTCGTCCCCCACCTGGTAGTACTTCTCGAAGATGTGCTCCAGCTGGTCCTCCGGGATCCCCACGCCGGAGTCGCTCACGCGGAAGGTGACGTGGCCATCCAGGAGCGAGGCCTCCACGCGGATCCGGCCGCCCGTGGGCGTGAACTTGAAGGCGTTCGACAGCAGGTTGCCGAGCACCTCGTGCCGGATCCGGTCGTGATCCAGGACCACCTCCGGGGGCAGCGCTTCGGAGGTCTGGATCTGGAAATCGATCTGCTTCTGCTGCGCCAGGGCGCGGAACGCCCCCTCCACCTCGCCGAGGAGCGTCGCGACCTCCACGGGCCGGGGCTCGACGCGGAGCCCGCCGGCCTCGAAGCGCGACAGGTCCAGGAGCTGGTTCACGAGGCGCGTCAGCGCCCTGGTCTGGTCCTGCACCAGCGCGAGGACCTCCCGCTGCTTCTCGTGGAGCTCGCCGTAGAGCCCCTCCTCGAGCAGCTCCGCGTACCCGGCGATCACGTTGATCGGCGTCTTCAGCTCGTGGCTGGCCAGGCTCACGAACTCCGCCTTCAGCCGGTCCAGCTCGGCCAGCCGGTTGGTCATGGCGCCGAAGGAGCGGGACAGGTGGCCGATCTCGTCCTCCCGCTCGTACGGCAGGTGCTGCGGTGCGCTGAACTCCCCTTCCGCCACCCGCGCGGTGGCTTCGCTGAGCCGGCGCAGCGGCCGCGAGAGGGCATCCACGGTCCACAGCCCCAGGCCGACGGTGAGGAGGAGCGCGATCAGCGCGGTGAAGGTGGTGGTCCGGGCGGCGGACGCGCTGACCTGCTGCGCGTGGGCGACGGCGCGCCGCCCCCGGTCGTCGATGATGTCCCCGACCCGGTTCAGCGCCAGCCGCCCGGAATCGGCGAGCGGCTTGACCCGCTCGAAGTACTCCGTCGCCTCCTGCCGCCGGCCTTCGGCCAGGAGCTGCTCGAGTCGGAGCGTGCCCGTGTCCAGGGAATCCACCACGGCGCGCAGCCCGGCGATGGCCGGGTCACCGAGCGATCGCCCGATGAGCTCCATGTGGTTCCGCATGAGGACCATCTCGCGGTGCATCCCCTCGCGGAAGACCTCGTCGGGAGACGCCACGTGGCTCCGCTGGAGGCGGTCGAGCTCGGCCAGGGAGGACCGGATCTGCCCCAGCGACAGGATGTTGTTCGCGTGGTCGACCTCCAGCTCGACCGCCAGGCTCTCGAGCAGCTGGAGCCGGCTCACCCCGTACGCCGCCGGGACCACCATCAGCAGGATGATCCCGCCCAGCGTCAGGAGCAGCCGCGACCGAACCGTCATTCGATCCTCAGGGCTTCAGCGTCTTGCGGATCCGCTCGAGCTCCGCTTCCGTCTCCTGCAGCTTCTGCTGGGCCGCCGCCAGCTCCCGGCGCAGCCCTTCCGCCTCGGCCGCCACCGTGCCCCGCGACTGCTCCGCGGCCGCGACCCGCTCCGCCATCGAGGGGCCGGGGAACCCCGGCAGGCGCGGCGCCGCCCATGCCCGCGGGGAGATACGGGGGCCGCAGCCGTAGGCCGGCGCGCCGTCCGGCGGGGTCAGCGCCGCGGCCGGCCGTCCCACAGGGGGCCGGGCGGCGCTGTCGGCGGGAGCGGCCACCCCCGCCGGCCAGCGCGCGACCGAATCGACCACCGGCCAGGCGTCCGGCCGCGTGAGCGTGTCCGAGGCCGCGGGGGCGCCCAGCGCCAGCGCCAGAAGGTACGTGCTCTCGGCGAGGGGGCGCACGAAATCGGGCGACGCCGGCTCCCGGATCACGCGCCCCAGCAGGTCCGTCGCGAGCCCGGGGCGCGCCGCGCGGTTGCGGGGATCCAGCTCCAGCGCGGCCAGCCCGACGAGCGCCTCGGCGCCGCGGGCGTGGTCGTGGCAGTGGGCGTACACCCACGCGAGGTCATCGAAGGCCGCACGGTACTGGCCGGCGTCGAGCGCCGCGAGACCCCGATCCAGCCGGTGGGCCGCATCCCGCTCGATGGGCGTATCGGGGCGGAGCGCGGAGCAGGCGCCCAGCCCGAGAAGCATCGCGGCCGCCAGCAGGTGCCTCGGGCGCATCATCCGTCGGTTCCCTCGTCTCACGATCGTATCTCCGGCTCATCGCCCGGGTCCCACGCTGCGACGCAAGCCCCGCGCCGCACCCGCCCGGGCGCCGCGGGAGCGGCATGAACCTTTCATGGGCACTGGCGAACGGTGGCGCGCGTCGCCCCTGTGGGGCCATGTTCATACGTAGCGCCCGGCCGCCGAGCCGGTCAAACTTCCGGGGCCGCGAACCCCGCCCGAGCGGAGCGATGTCAGACCAGCGCACAATGGAATCGACGGTGGCCGATCCCTCCTCCGAGGACGGAAAGTACGTGTACTGTATCATAAAGAGCGAGGAAGACCGCGATTTCGGCCCCGGGGGGATCGGGGGCGACTCGGGCCGCGTGTACACGGTGCACTTCAAGGACCTCGCGGCGGTGGTGAGCGACACCCCCATCCGGATCTACGACCCGACGCGCGAGAACGTGCTGGCCCACGAGCTGGTGAACGAAACGGTGATGCGGGAGTTCACCGTGATCCCCATGTCCTTCGGGACCATCTTCCGGACGCGGGAGGACATCGTCGAGCTGCTCAAGTCGACGTACCGCGCCTTCGATGACGTGCTGGACAAGATGCGGGACAAGATCGAGTTCGGCCTGAAGGTGCTGTGGGACCGGGAGCGGGTGGTGGCGCGGCTGGAGGAGGAGGACGAGGAGATCCATCGGCTGAAGCACGAGATCACGGGGAACGAGCAGAGCTCCACCTACTTCGCCCGCATGCAGCTGGGTCGGCTGGTGGAGAGCGCGCTGGAGGACTCGGCCAACCGGTACGTGATGGACATCCACCAGTCGCTGAAGCCGTTCGCCATCGCGAGCCGCTCCAACAAGCCGATCGGCGACCGCATGATCCTCAACGCGGCGTACCTCGTGGAGCGGAACCGGGAGCAGGAGTTCGACGAGGCCGTGAAGGCCCTCAGCCGGAAGTACGAGGACGTGCTCTCGTTCAAGTACACCGGGCCGTGGCCGCCCTACAACTTCGTCAACATCAAGCTCAAGCTCGAGCGCGCCGACGCCTGACGTGGGGCTCCTCAAGCACCTCCTCTTCTGGCCCGTCACCGGGCCCACCTTCCTCGCCCGCTTTTCCCTCGAGAAGGTCGAGGGCGCGGTGCGCACGGAGCTCACCGACGACAGCGCCGTGAAGCGGGACCTCATGGAGCTCCAGATGGAGCTGGAGCTCGGCGACATCGACGACGACGAGTACGTCGCCCGCGAGGCCGCGCTCATGCACCGCCTCCGCGAGGTCCGGGATTGGCGGGAGCGCTTCGGCATGGCCACCGCCGGCGGGCTCGTCCGGGTCGCCGTGGACGCCGGGGAGGACGAGGCCGGGGCGGCGGAGGCGGACGAGGAGAGCGGCCCGCAGGTCGCCGGCCCGGACCAGGCCGAGATCGACATCGACTTCGGTTTCGACGACGAGTGACCCGGTGATCGGCCGGCTGCTCGACCGGCTGGAGCGCCGCGTCACCTTCATCGTCGGCAAGGGAGGCGTCGGGAAGACGACGACCGCCGGCGCCATCGCCCTCGCCCTGGCCGACCGCGGCGAGGACGTCCGGCTGGTGTCCACGGACCCGGCCCACTCCGTCGCCGACCTCTTCGCCGCCGCGGCCGACGGCCCATCGCCGTGCACGCCGCGGCTGATCCTGGAGGAGCTCGACGCGGACGCGCACGCCCGCGCGAGGCTCGGCGCCCTGGAGCCCGGGCTCCGGGAGCTCATCGATCGCGGCACCTATCTCGACACCGACGACGCCGCCTCGCTCCTCGAAGGGAGCGTCCCCGGCCTGTACGAGATCGGCGCCGCGCTGCGCATCCAGGAGCTCGTCGCCGCGGGCGGCCGCCTCGTCATCGACACCGCGCCCACCGGCCATACGCTGCGGCTGCTGGACGCCCCCGACGTGGTGGCCGGCTGGGTCGCCGTCTTCCGCGCCATGGCCGCCAAGGCGGACACGGTCGCTTCCGCGCTCGTGGGGGCCCCCGTGCGGCACTCCGTCGAGACCGCCCTGGACGACCTCGGCCGCGCCGCGGACGCCTTCGCCGACGCGGCCCGGGCCGCCGACGTCGTCCTCGTCACCGGCCCCGGCGCGGTGGTCCGGGCGGAGACGGCACGGCTCCGCCGCGCCCTCGAGGACCGCGGGTGCCGGGTGGCCGCGGTGGCGGCCGTGGACCGGCCGGGGGCGGAGGCCGAAATTCTCCTCCCCTTCGAGCCCGCCCTGGGCGGCTGCGCGTCGCTCCGGGCGTGGCTGCGGCGTCCGGCACCCGCACGGGGCCCCCGGACGGCGGTCGGCGCGAGGGCGGAGGCGGCGCCCGGACCGGGCCCGGAGGCGGCGCCCGGATCGGGCCCGGAGGCGGCGTCCCGACCGGAGGCGGACCGCCCACCCGACAGGGGCGGGGAATCGCTCGTGTCCCTGCTCGCCGTGCGCGAGCTGGTGGTGTTCGCGGGAAAGGGCGGCGTGGGCAAGACCACCTGCGCCGCCGCTGCCGCGGTGCTGCTGGCGGACCACGGCGCGGTCCTGCTGGCGGGCGCGGACCCGGCCGGGTCGCTGCGCGACGTCCTTGCGGATCCGCCGGCCGGCCTCGAGGTCCGGGAGATGGACGCCGAGGGGGAGCTGGAGCGCTTCCGCGAGATCTACCGCGAGGAAGTGCGGCGGGCGTTCGAGGCCGTGGGCCTCGACCGCTCGGCGGGGATGGACCGTGACGTGGTGGAATCGCTCTGGGGGCTGGCGCCGCCCGGCATCGATGAGGTGGTGGCGGTGGCGAAGCTGGCGACGGCGGACGAGGGACCGCGGGTCACCGTGCTGGACACGGCGCCGACGGGGCACTTCCTCCGGCTGATCGCCATGCCCGACCTCGCCCGGGACTGGGTGGGCCGGATCATGCGGATCCTGCTCAAGTACCGGGCGCTCGGCGGGCTTGACGCCCCGGCCGAGTCGCTGGTACGGTTCGCTCGTCGTCTGCGGGCCCTCCAGGAGCGCCTGTCCGATCCCTCCCGAACGGCCATCGTGATCGTGACGCTCGACGAGCCCCTCGTGCGCGCCGAAACCCGCCGCCTCCTCGGCCAGCTGGACCGGCACGGCCTCGCCCCCGCCGCGGTCCTCGTGAACCGGGCGCCGGGGGCGCGGGCGGAAGGGCTGCGTCCGCCCGCCTTCCGCGCGCCGGAGGTGCCCGAGCCGGTGGGGGCGGACCGGCTCCGGGCTCTCGGCCTGGGCTGGGAGCGCATCGCGTGAGCGTGGTCTACCTCTACGGCTTCGTTCCGGAGCGGGCCGCGCTCCCTGACGGCGGGCTGCTCGGCGTGGGCGACGCGCCGGTGGAGCTCGTGGCCCTGGACGGCTTCGCCGCCGCCATCGGCCGCCCCGACCCCGCCCTCTACGCGGCCGCGCCGCTCGAGGCCCGCAGCACCGACATGGCCTGGATGGCCGAGCAGGGGCTGCGGCACGAGCAGGTCGTGGCCTGGTTCGTGGACCATTCCACCATCCTCCCGTCCAGGCTGCTCACGCTGTTCAGCTCCGACGACGCGCTGCGTCAGGCGGTACGGGAACGGGGCGGCATCGCGGCGGAGCTGGAGCGCTTCGCGGGGACGCGGGAGTGGGACCTCAAGGTCGGCTGGGACGCCGCCGTCCTCGCCGAGCACCTCGGCGAGGTCTCGGAAGACATCGCGGCCCTGGACCGCGACATCGCCGCAGCCACGCCCGGGAAGCGCTTCCTCCTCCAGCGCAAGCGGGACGACCTCGCCCGGACGGAAGGGCGCGCGGTGGCGCGGCGGCTCGCCACCGAGCTGCTGGAGGAGCTGCGCGCCCGGGCCCGGGATTCCGTCATCCTGCCCCCGCCCCCGGACGGGTCCCCCATCGTCCTCAACGCGGCCCTCCTCATCCCGGCCGCCGTGGAGGCCGACGCGCTGGAGCGCGCGGCGACGGCGCGCGATCGCCTCGCGGGCCTCGGGGTCACCGTCGCCTTCACCGGGCCGTGGGCGCCGTACCGGTTCACGGAGCGGGCCGATGAGTGAGGCGCCGATCCCCTTCGAAGAGCGCATCCGCCTCGCCGAGCTGGTGGACCGGGTGCTCGACAAGGGCGTGGTGCTCCGTGGCGACGTGACCATCTCCGTGGCCGGAATCGACCTCCTCTACCTCGAGCTGCGTCTCCTCCTCTCCTCGGTGGAGTCGCTCCGCGAGAGGGGAGCCTGGCCCCGTGGCGCCTGATGGGCTCGACCGGCTTCTACCTCTACTGCATCGGCGGGGCGGACCACCCGGCGCCCGGGGATGTGACCGGGATCGGCGGCGCGCCGGTCCAGGCCCTGGCGCTCGACGGCCTCGTCGGCTGGGTCTCGCCCATGGAGGCCGCTCCCGGCGCATCGCTGCAACGCGTCCGGGAGCACAACGACGTGGTGGAGCGGGCGTGCGCGGAGCGCACCGCCCTGCCGCTCCGCTTCGGCCAGTGGTTCCCGGGGGAGCGCGCCCTCGGCGCGGAGATCCACGATCGGCGCGCCGCGCTGGAGGACGGGCTGCGCCGGGTCGACGGGGCGATGGAAATGGGCGTGCGCATCCTGGACCCGGAGCAGCGCGACGACCCGCCCGACCGCTCCACCGGCCGCGCGTACCTGGAGACGCTCGCCCGCCGCGATGCGAGGATGGCCGCCGCCGCCGGGCGCGGCCGGACGGTGGCGGCGGAGCTCCGGGAATGGCTCGGGCCGCTCGTCCGCGACGAGCGCGTGCGGCCCCTCGGCACGAGCGCCGGCCTGGCCGCCGCGGCCCATCTCGTGGACCGGCACGATATTGGCACCTACACTTCCCGCGTTCGGAGCTTCGCCGCGCGGCGCGGCGAGCTGCGGTTCCTGTTCAGCGGTCCCTGGCCGCCTTACGGGTTCGCCGATGACCAGCGACAGGAATCCGCCTGAGGGTGGAGAGGGCGGCGAGCGGACGGCGGATCTCCGCGAGGTCGCCCCGGCGCTCCCCGCGCGGCTGGACGCCACGCCGGAGGACATCGAGGCCGGGGTGGGAAAGCTCGTGCTGACCCTGGTCGAGTTCATCCGCCAGGTCCTCGAGCACCAGGCGGTGCGTCGCATGGAGGGAGGGTCCCTGGATGATGACGAGATGGAGCGCCTCGGACTGGCGCTCATGCGGCTGCAGGAACGGGTCGACGAAATCCGGAATGCGTTCGGCATCGAGAAGGAAGACCTGAACATCGACCTCGGCCCCCTCGGCCGACTGCTCTGACCCACGCACGGGGAATCCAATTGCCGGGACACTACGAACTCGGACCGAACCGATCCCAAGGGCTGGTCGACGTCCTCGATCGGATCCTCGACAAGGGACTCATGATCGCGGGCGACATTCGCATCCGCCTCGCCGACGTGGAACTCCTCACCATCCAGATCCGCCTCCTGGTCTGCTCCCTCGACAAGGCCCAGGAGATCGGGCTGGACTGGTGGAAGACCGATCCCCGCCTCTCGACGGAGGCCCGCGACCTCATCGCCGGCGGTGATCTCGGCGAGATCAGCCGCAAGCTGGACGACTTGTCACAAAGATTGCAGACGCTCGAACGAGTGCAGCTCGATAAGGGCTGAACCCCCTCACCCCGGAGAAGGGAAAAATGGCCGTTGAAAGGGCTCCCGCGGGAACCAGTCTGATCGACGTCCTCGACCGCGTCCTGGACAAGGGCATCGTGATCGATGCCTACGTCCGTGTGTCGCTGGTCGGGATCGATCTGGTGACCGTGGAGGCGCGTATCGTCGTGGCCGCCATTGACACCTACCTCAAGTATGCCGAGGCGGTGGGCACCCTCCCCAGCGTCTCGCGGCCGCGGGCCCTCAGCGCGGGTGAGGAGACCGAGCTCGACCGCGTGCGCGCGGAGAACATCGAGCTGCGTCGCCGACTGGAGGAGGCCGAGTAAGGCCGGAGCCCAATGACCACGGGCGTCACCACGGAGCTGAGCGAACGCCTCGCCCGGGCCACAGAGCCGGCCGAGGCTCTCTCGCTCGTCCTGGAGCGGGCCCTCGCGGAGGCGGGACTCCCCCGCGGCCTCGTCGTCTACAGCGACGGCGTGCGGCGGCGCGTGCTCGGATTCGGGGTGGCCGACGGATACATCCAGAAGGCCCGCCGAGCCGCCAACCAGGAGGAGTCCGTCCTCTCGGAGGTGCTGGAAGCCGGTGAGGCCGCCCGCATCCCGGCCCCGGACGGCGAGGACGGCGAGCTCCAGCTGGTGCCGTTCAGCAACCCGGACGAGGAGGCGTGGGGGGCGCTCCTGCTCGAGGCGCAGGCGGGACGCAGCGCGGTGGAGGCGGCGCTGGCGGTCTTCCAGCAGTTCGCTCCCGTGCTGGACAAGGTCCGGCTGTTCCGGGACCTGCAGGGGCGTGCCGAGCGCCTGGCCAGGCAGCGGGATCTGCTCACCACGATCGTCAACAGCCTGCCGGACCCGGTGGTGCTGACGGACGGCTCGAACAGCATCATCCTGGCGAACGACCGTGCGGATCACCTGTTCTCCACGGCGGTGGGAGACAGCGAGGGGCGGCGCCGGGCGGTGAGGCTGAACAACCTGCTGTTCAGCAGCTTTCTCACCCAGTCGGTCGTCAGCGCGCGGCAGGCCAAGCCGCGCGAGCTGAACCTGGTGGACCCGAGCGATGGCTCGGACCTGCTCTTCGAGGTGCTGCCGGCGCCCATGCCACAGGCCTCGTCCGACGGGGCCTTTCTCTCGATCCTGCGCAACATCACCGACCTGAAGCGGGCGGTGACGGAGCTGGAGGCGCAGTTCCAACGCTCCCGGATCGCCGAGGAGCGGGTGCGGGAGGAGTGGGAGCGGCTGAACGCCACGCTGGAGAACGTGGGCGACCCGATCCTGGTCACGGACAACCAGTCCAACATCATCCTGATGAACCGGGAGGCGGAGCGCCTGTTCGACGCCCCCGCCGACGCGGACGCCGAGTCGCAGGAGCGGCGGGCGGTGCGGGCGAACGACACGAAGTTCACGAGCCTCATCAGCGACTTCCTGCTGCACCCCGAGAACCGGCGGGTGGAGAAGTTCGACCTGGAGGACCCGGACCGGGGGCTCAGGTTCCCGGTGGAGGTGGTGGGCTCGAAGATCTTCAATGCCCGGGGTGAGCCCTCGGCGATCGTCAGCGTGATCCACGACCTCACGCAGGTGGCGGAGAACGAGCGGCTGGCCAACGAGCTGCGGATCCTGAACGAGGAGCTGGAGGATCGCATCTCCACGGCCACCCTGGAGCTGGAGGAGCGAAACCGCCGTCTGGAGTGGCAGAGCCGGGAGCTGGAGAAGGCGTCCCGCCTCAAGAGCGAGTTCCTCGCCAGCATGAGCCACGAGCTGCGCACGCCGATCAACGCGGTGCTGGGCTACACGTCGCTGATGCGGGAGGAGATCTACGGCGAGCTGACGGAGAAGCAGAAGAACGGCCTGGACAAGATCAATTCCGCGTCGCAGCACCTGCTCGACCTGATCAACGACATCCTGGACCTGTCGAAGATCGAGGCCGGGAAGATGCCGGTCTACCTCGAGGAGGTCTCGCTGCGACACGTTCTGGCCGAGCTGTCCGAGGCGGTCGAGCCCCTGGTGCGGGAGAAGTCGCTGCGCTACGAGCTGGACGTCGAGGAGGATCTCCCGAAGCTCTTCACCGACCGGACGAAGCTCAAGCAGATCCTCCTGAACCTCCTCTCGAACGCCATCAAGTTCACCAGCAGCGGGGCCGTCCGCCTGGCCGCCGGGCTCCGCGGCGAGGATGGCGTCTGGATCACGGTGACCGACTCCGGCATCGGCATCAAGAAGGAGGACCTGGAGAAGATCTTCGACGATTTCCGGCAGGTCGATCAGTCCCCGACCCGCGAGTACGGCGGCACCGGTCTCGGCCTCTCCATCACGCGCAAGCTGATCGCCCTTCTGGCGGGGACCATCGAGGTGGAGAGCGATTACGGCAAGGGCTCGTGCTTCACCATCGAGCTGCCCCTCCGCCTCAACCCGGGGACCCGGGAGGAGCAGGTCCAGCGCGCCCTCTCTCCGCCGGAGATCAGCCGCCGCGACGCCCGGACCCGCCGCGCCGAATAGACGCGCCCGGGATGCGCTCCGACCGGCCTCTCGCCACGACGGCTCTCGCGTTCCTCTTCCTGGCCGAGGGCCAGCGCGCGTACTTCGGGTCCCTCTTCGCGCTCGCCTACGACGCGGTATTCCCCGCGCTCCGGCCGGCCGCGGCGCTCCTGGCCCTCCTCCCGCTGTCCGCGCTCCTCGTCCCGCTCCTCCCGCTGGCGCGCCGGCTCGACCGCGCCGGCGCGGTGGCCGTAGCGGCCGCAGGGCTGGCGATCTTCCGGGTCCCGCTCTCCCTCCCGGATTTCGCCGTCCGTACCATCGCCGCGACCCTCGTGGTGGCGTGCGGGGCACTGTTTCTCACGTGGGCGGTCGGCTATCTCGACGGCCGGGCGGTGGCGGCGGGCGCCATCGCCGGGCTGGTCGCCGACCAGCTGCTGCGCCTCGCGGGCACCAGCTGGGACCTGTCGCTGCGTCCCGGCTGGCTCCCCATCCAGGCGGTGCTCTCCCTGGCGCTCCTGTTCCTGGTGCTGGCACCGCTGCGGGGGAGCGAAGCGACCGGGCCCGGCCCGGAGCCGGGCGCGGGAAACGACCTCGAGCGCCGGACCGGGGGGCTGCGGCTGCGGGGAGCGCTCGCCCTGGGCGCGCTCCTCTTCCTGGATCTCCACCTCCTGGGGCTCCCGCCGGTGGTCGGCCGGTGGACAGGCGCCACGTACACGCTGGCCGCCCTCGCGGTCTCGGCGGCCGGGGCGGTGGCGCTCGTCGTGACGCTCCTCGGTCACGGACCCGTGCGGAACCGGACGCTCGCCCTGGGGCTCGTCCTCCTCCTGGCGCTGGGCCTCGCCGCCGGGCCCTGGCTGGGCGGCCCGGCGGGCGCGATCCTCCTCGCGGCCGGGCACGCCGCCGCGCTCCTCCTGCTCGCCCGCGCGCTGAACCCCGCCAGCGGCCGCCGCGGCCGGGGCGTGGTCACCGCCGGCATGCTGACCTTCGCGGCGCTCACGGCCCTCTACGCCGCCACCTTCTTCTACGCCTTCCTGGTCCCCATCCTCCGGGGCGCGGCGCCGTGGATCCTGGGAGCGGCGGTGCTCCTCGTCGCGGCCGCGTTCCTCCTGCTCCCGCAGCCGCCCGCCACGGCACGACGGGTGGGGATCGCCGCCGGAGTCGGGGCCGGCATCGCCGTCGTGGCGGCGTCCGGGCTGATCCTGTTCCTGGTCCAGCCGGAGGCGCCCGCACCCGTCGGGACCGGGGCCGCCGCCACGGCATCGGGCCCCGGCGCGCCGGGGGCGCCGGTCCGCGTCGCGACCTACAACATCCATTACGGCTACGACGAAGGCTGGCGTTTCGACCCCGGCGCCATCGCGGAGGCGATCCGCGCGGCGGCCCCGGACCTGGTCGCCCTCCAGGAGGTGCCGGTGGGGATGCCGACCGCCTACGGCGTGGACTTCCCCCTGTGGCTGGAGCGGCGCCTGGGCATCCCCGCGTTCTTCTCGGCGAACATCAACCGGCTCCAGGGCGAGGCGATCCTGTCCCGGGTCCCGACACGGAGCGTGCACGCCATGCCGCTCCCGCCCGCGGCGTCGGATCGCAAGCAGCTCCTCCAGCTCCAGGGCGTCGCCGGCGGCCGCACCGTGCATTTCCACGCGCTCCACCTGGGCGTCCACCCGGCGGAGCGGGCCGTGCAGCTCGCCGCGGCGCTGGACCACGTCCCGGCCGGCCGGGCCGTCCTCCTCGGCGACCTGAACGCGGAGCCCGGGAGCCCGGAGACCGCCACGCTCCGCGCCGCGGGGTTCGTGGACGCGTTCGAGCTCGCCGGCGCCGAGGCGGGCGGCACCTGGCCCGCGCGGGAGCCGCAGATGCGGATCGACTGGGTATGGCTCCGGGGCATCCACGCCGTGGCCGCGGAGGTTCTCGAGGCCCCCCCCTCCGATCATCGTCTCGTGGTCGCTACCTTGCAGATCGAGCCGCCGAGGCCAACCCCATGACCGAGGACGGATGATCTTCAGACACCTTCGCGACGAGCCCGGCCCCACCGGCGGACTCGACAGGCAGCTCCGGGCCCTCGAGCAGCAGGCCGAGATCGCGCTCCCCGGCTTCGATGCCCAGTTCTTCAACCGCGCCGGCGACATCTGTGTCGAGGGCCAGGACCGCGAGCGCGCCCTCGCCTACTACGGCCGGGCCATCGACGCGTACCTGCGGGCGGGACGCTACAACGCGGCGGGCGCGGTCTGCCGCAAGCTCCTCCGCATCTCTCCCGGATCCGTACGGGCCCGCTGCACCCTCGCGTGGCTGTCCATCGGCAAGGGGCTGATCAGCGACGCGCAGTGGGAGGTGGACGAGTACGTCGATGCCGCCGTCGCCGCGGGACAGGGCGAGCTTGCGGCGAGGCAGCTCCGGATGATGATGGATGCCACGCTCGATCCGGAGCTGCGCGCGCTGCTGGCCGATCACCTCGCCAAGCTCGGCGTCGACGACACCGGAGCCAGCCGCGACACCGCCGGCGCGGAGGGACAGCGGGAGGAACCGGAAGCCCTCTGGTCCCGCGTCCTCCGCGCCGCGCTGATGGGCCCCGACGGCCTGCGCGCCGACGAGTAGCTCGTCCCTCCGCTCGAGCGGTCCGGCCTCCACCCGGGTCCACTCGGCCCGGCCCCGTCCCCTTGACTTGACAGGCCGGGCCCCTTAACTCACAGGGATGAAGCAGCCTGTCCGGCCGGTGCCCTGACCCGGCCGCGATCCCCTTACGCAGGAGGTGCGAAAGCCCGAACACGCGCTACCGTTCCCTGACAAAACTGAATGAACACGCGTTCCGTGCGCGTCCGCCGGCCGTCCCCGCGACGAGCCCGGCGTGCCATCGTCCCGGCGGGTGCCTGCCGCGCGACCCACACCCCACGACGATCCGGATCGCCAGCCCGAGCGAAGCGAGCGCCAGCGAGACGGCGCCACCGCCCGCCGGGTGCCGGGAGCCGGGCTCCCGGTCTCGAATGCAGGACGTCGTCTCGCGAGACGGGCATGGCCTGCGATTGAATTACCGTACGTTTCCTTTCCTTGGAGGTTGTTCATGAAACTCATGCTGCGGCGGGCTTTCGCCACGGCGGCACTCTTGCTGGTGCCGACCTGGTTGAGCGCCCAGGAGACCCGCGTCACCGGTCAGGTCACGGCCGAGGAGACGGGTCAGCCGCTGGCAGGCGTGCAGATCGTGGTGAAGGGCACCACGGTGGGCACGCTGACGGACGGCGCCGGCAATTATGCCGTGCGCATTCCGGCCGGCAGCGATCTTCTGGTATTCAGCTATCTCGGCTATCGGACGGTCGAGCGCCAGATCACGGGCCCGGTGATGAACGTGTCCCTGAACCGGGAGGCGATCGGCCTCGAGGGGATCACGGTCACGGCGCTGGGGATCCAGCGCGAGAAGCGCTCCCTCGGCTACTCGATCCAGCAGGTCCAGGGCGAGCAGCTGACGGACGTGCCCAAGCTCAACATCGTCGACGCGCTGCACGGGCACGTGGCCGGGGTGCACATCACCACGGCATCCAATCCGGGCGGCTCGTCACGGATCGTGATCCGCGGCGCCAGCTCGATCAGCGGCAACAACCAGCCGCTGTTCGTCGTGGATGGCGTGCCGATCGACAACCGCGCCACCAGCAACGCGGGCAACATGTACTCGAACGGCGGCGGCTACGATTACGGCAACCGCGCCGCGGACATCGACCCGAACAACATCGAGTCCATCTCGGTGCTGAAGGGCCCCAATGCGGCCGCGCTCTACGGCTCGCGGGCGGCCAACGGCGCCATCGTGATCACCACCAAGAAGGGCCACGTCGGTGGTGGCCTGGGGATCACGGCCAGCAGCACCGTCACCTTCGAGGAGCCGCTGCGCCTCCCCTCCTATCAGAACAAGTACGGGCAGGGCTCCGGCGGGCGGTTCGACTGGGTGGACGGCAACTACGGCGGGATCAACGACGGGACGGACGAGAGCTGGGGCCCGGAGATGCGCTGTAGCCAGGACCAGCTCATCCGGCAGTTCTTCAGCGATCCGGCCGGCCCGGGCGACCCGTTCTGCCCGAGCCCGGACAACGTCAGCGGGTTCTTCGAGACGGGGCTGACGGTCTCGACGAACGTGGCGCTGGCGCGCAGCGACGAGCGGAGCAACGTCCGCCTGTCGGTGACGAGCACGCAGATGGACGGGATGTACCCGACCAACGAGCTGGACCGGATGAGCGCCGCCCTCGCCGGCGGCGTCCAGCTGACCGACCGGCTGAGCGCCGAGGGGTCGGTCAACTACATGAACAACGAGGGCTTCAACCGCCCCGGGACCGGCTACACGGGGTACAACATCTTCCAGCAGTTCGTGTGGTTCGGCCGCCAGGTCGACACGAACATGCTCCGGAACTACCAGTGCGGCCCGGATGACCCGCGTCTGCCCTGCGCCCTGGGGCAGAATGTGTACAACTGGAACTACTCGTACCACGAGAACCCGTACTTCATCGCGAACGAGAACTCGAACCAGGACGCGACCGACCGGATCATCGGCCACGCGGCCGTCTCCTACGACTTCACGGACTGGCTGAGCGCCACCGCGCGGTCCGGTACCGACTGGTACGAGGAGAGCCGCAAGCGGACGTACGGCTACAACGGCATCGAGACGCCGCGCGGCTCGTTCGGCGATGACCGGATCTTCAACCGCGAGACGAACACGGAGGTCCTGGCCACCGCGACGCGCAGCCTGACGCCCGACTTCGACCTGACGGTCAACGCGGGCGCCAACCGGCGGGACGAGGAGTACATCCTGCACAACATCAGCGTGAACGAGCTCGTGGTGCCGGGCATCTTCACGGTGGACAACGCCGCCGTGACGCCGAACATCAACGACTTCACGTCGAAGCGGCGGGTGAACAGCCTCTACGGCGCGGCGAACCTGAACTTCCGGAACTACCTGTCGGTGGACGTGACGGGACGGAACGACTGGTCGTCCACGCTGCCCGAGGAGAACAACTCGTACTTCTACCCCTCGATCTCGGGCGCGCTGGTCTTCACCGACGCGTTCGGCCTCGAGAACGACGTGCTGTCGAGCGGCAAGGTCCGCGCGAGCTGGACCCGCGTCGGCAACGACGCCGCGCCGTATCAGACGACCGCGGTCTTCGCCTCCGGCACGCCGTGGGGCGGCATCCCCGGCTTCACGGTGCCGAACACGCTGCCGAACAACACGCTCAAGCCGGAGGAGACGACGGCGTGGGAGGTCGGGACCGACCTCGGCTTCTTGAACGAGCGCGCGGGCTTCGTGCTGACGTACTACAACAACAGCACCGTCAACCAGATCATGGGCGTGCAGGTGTCGGCCGCGAGCGGCTACACCAACCAGGTCCTGAACGCCGGCGAGGTGGAGAACAAGGGGTTGGAGCTCCAGTTACTGGCCACCCCCGTCCGCATGAACAACGGCTTGCGCTGGGACATGACGCTCAACTGGGCCAAGAACGACTCGAAGGTCGTGAAGCTGTACGGCGACCTCCAGACGCTGGTCCTGGGGAGCTACTGGGGTCTCAACATCGAGGCCCGCGCCGGCGAGCCGTACGGCGTGATGTTCGGCACCCCCTACCGCCGCGACCCGGAAGGCCGCATCGTCGTGCACCCGACGCTCGGGTACCCGCTGTCCGACGCCGCCAACCGTCGCGTGCTGGGGAACTACAACCCCGACTGGACGGCCGGCCTGCTGAACCGGTTCTCGTTCGGGGCCTTCGACGCGAGCGTGCTGTTCGACATGCAGCAGGGCGGCAACGTGTTCAGCGTGACGAACATGTTCGGCCGCTACGCGGGCGTGCTGGAGGAGACGCTCGAGGGACGTGAGAACGGGCCGTGCGACCCGGGGATCATCGTGCCGAACTCGGTCTACGACAGCGACCCGGGCCCGGGCATCAACTACGTCGAGAACACCAGCGTCACGGTCTGCCCGGAGCTGTACAACCATGCGCTCTACGGGCGCCACGAGGCCCACATCTTCGACGCCAGCTACGTGAAGCTGCGCGAGATGAAGCTGGGCTGGCGCGTCCCGGCCTCGATCATGGATCGGGTCGGCTTCTCGTCCGCCAGCCTGGCCGTGGTCGGCCGCAACCTGGCGCTGTGGACGGACACGCCCAACATCGACCCCGAGACGGCCTTCAGCACCGGCAACGTCCAGGGGCTGGAGTACGGGCAGTTCCCGACGGCGCGGAGCATCGGCTTCACCGTCACCGTGCGGCCCTAACGGCACCCGAGATGAGGATACATCAGATGAAACGAACCAAGCTGCTCTCGGCCGCCATGGTCGCCGCACTCGCGATGTCCGCGGGGGCGTGCGATGAGGGGCTGGCCGAGCTGAACGAGAACCCCAACGCCCCGACGGATGTGCCCGCGCAGTTCCTGCTGCCGCAGGCCATCCAGTCGACGGTGGAGTACGCGGGGTACAACACGTGGTTCACGCTCGAGTTCACGGGCCTCTTCGCGCAGCACTGGGCGAAGATCCAGTACACCGACGAGGACCGCTACGAGCTGCGGCCGAACGTGGTCGACGGGTTCTGGAACACGTTCTATCCGGGCCCGATGAAGGACTGGCAGACCATCATCGACAAGGGCCAGGAGACGGGCATCGTCAACCACGAGGCCATCGGCGTGATCGGGAAGGTCTATGTGGCCCACCTGATCACCGACATCTGGGGCGACGTCCCCTATTCGCAGGCGCTCAAGGCGGACGACCCGGACGAGCCGATCACCGCGCCGGCCTACGACGCGCAGCAGGCCATTTACACCGCCATGCTGGCCGAGCTGGACGCGGCGGCGGCCCTGCTGGATCCGGCCCGCCGGACCTTCGGGCAGGAGGACCTGATCTACGGCGGCGATGTAACGCAGTGGGAGAAGTTCGCGAACTCGCTCCGGCTGCGGTTCGCGATGCGGATCTCCGACGTGGCGCCGGGCGTCGCGCAGCCCATCGTGGAGGCGCTGGCCACCCGGCCGCTGATCCTCGACAACGAGGACAACTTCACGCTCCACTACCTGGACACCGCCCCGAACCGCAATCCGCTGTTCGAGAACGCCGCCGTGGGCTCGGGCTCCCGCGATGACCACGGGGTCAGCAACACGCTGGTCAACATCATGGGCGCCCTCAACGACCCGCGCATCGCGGTGTACGCGGAGCCGGCGGCCGTGGCGGACCCGACCGCGGACTTCGTGTGGTGTGGCGGGGCGGGCCAGCCCGTCTGTCACGTGGTGGTCGGTGGCCAGATCTACCGCGGGATGCGCAACGGCGTCCTCTCGGGCGACGTGCCGGAGCCGATCGGTCTCTGGTCGCGGCCCGGGAACCACTTCCGGGCCAATCCCGATGCCGACCAGCCGCTGCTGACGGCCGCGGAGGTGCATTTCCTCCTGGCCGAGGCCGCGGAGAACGGCTGGAACGTGGGCGGGACCGCCGCGGGGCATTACGAGGCGGGGGTGCGCGCCGCGTTCGACATGTGGGATGGCGCGGATGGCGCGGACCTCGGCACGGCGGCGCAGACCGCCTACCTGGCGCAGCCCGGCGTCGCCTACGGTACGCCCCCGATAGGCGGCGGCGACAATTACGAGCTGATCGCCGAGCAGAAGTGGCTGGCGCTGTACACCACTTCGCCGGAAGCGTACGCCGAGCTGCGGCGGACGGGCTACCCGGATGAGGCGATCGCGTCAATGGACGCTTCGATCATCAACGTGATCCCGGGCCGGATCGCGTACCCGGACATCGAGCAGTCGCTCAACACCGCGAACCTGGCGGCGGCGATCGCCGCGCAGAGCGCGCTGGGCGTGGACGGGACGTACGCCGGCCGCGTCTGGTGGGACACGACGCCGCAGGTGCGGTAAACCCGCGGCGGAAGTCCCGCAGCAAAGCGAACCGCCCCCCGGCTCCGGCCGGGGGGCGGTTTCGCTGTCCGGTGCGCCGGGGCGTCAGCTGCGACGGAGGAAGACCAGGATCAGGCCGCCGTTGCTGCCCCGGTATCCCGGGCGATGGGTGAAGCCGGTCGGGTAGACCTCGACGCGGTCCACCTCCCGGGCCTCGAGGGTCTCGAGGATGCACGTGTCGCCGACGTGCGTGCCGTCGACGTAGACGCTCGGGGAGTCGTTCCTGCGGTGGTTCTTGGAGGAGCGCATGGCGATGGAAGGGCACCGCGCGGTGTAGGTCACCTTCATGTTGGGCACCTTCCCCAGGATGGCCCGGAGCACGGAGCCGCCAGCCTCGCGGAGCTCTTCCGCCGTCACGACCGTGGCGCTGCCGATGGTGCCGACGCCGATCCCCTCCAGCTTTTGTTCCGGCGTCGGCCCCCAGGTCCCGCCGCAGCCCGCCGCGGCGAGGCAGCCGAGCGCGATCATGCTTCGAAGCGTCATCCGGTCTCCTTTTTCCTCCCGGGTTGCATCCCGGTCCACGCATTGATCACGCCGCGCCGAAGCGCCCGTCCACCCTCTGCATCAACGCGCCGGGGGACGTGATCTGACACGCCTCGCCGGGCGGCCCGGGGCGGGGTTGCGTGTGCTGGGACGCCGTGTCAATATCACCGCGCTCTGGCCGGCGGGGGGTTCGCCGGCGCGGTCGAAGTCGGGCCTTGCGGGCCCCCCTCCATGGCACGCCGATGGGACGCGGGATCGTCATACTGCTCGGGATCGTCGTGCTGGCAGGCGCCGGCGCGCTGGCCGCCCGGGCCCTCGGGGGCGGCGGCATCGAGCAGCCCATCGCGTTCCCCCACGATGTCCATGCCGGGACGAACCAGATCCCGTGCCTGTACTGCCATTCCTCGGCCGAGACGTCGGTGGCCGCGGGGATCCCGGCGATGGAAGTCTGTGCCGGGTGCCATCTGCCGGGCGGGGTCCCGATGGTGGCGGCGGACAGCCCCGGCGTGCGCACGCTGACCGCGTACTGGAACGCCGGGGAGGCGATCCCGTGGGTGCGCATCCACGACCTGCCGGACCACGCCCACTTCCCCCACATGATGCACGTGAACGCGGGGGTGGAGTGCCAGGAGTGCCACGGCGCGGTGGAGGCGATGGCCGAGGTCGAGCAGGTGGCCTCCCTCCGGATGGGCTGGTGCCTGGCGTGTCACCGGGAGCGGCAGGTCCGCACCGACTGCTTCGTCTGCCACTACTGAGCGTGATGGCGTCCAAGGGAAACGGGATCGAGCGGCGGGACTTCCTCAAGGTGCTGGGCGCCGCGGGGGCCACGGCCACGCTGGCGGGGTGCGCCAACGAGCCGGACCGGCTGATTCCGTACCTGGTCCAGCCGGAGGAGATCGTCCCCGGAACCTCCACCTGGTATCGCACCACCTGCCGCGAATGCCCCGCCGGGTGCGGCATGACGGTACGCACGCGCGAGGGGCGGGCGCTCAAGGCCGAGGGCAATCCCGAGTCCCCGATCAGCCACGGGAAGCTGTGCGCCCGGGGCCAGGCGTCCCTGCACGGCCTCTACGATCCCGATCGGATCCCCCAGGCGCTGGTCCGGGAAGGCGAAAGCTGGGGGCGCGTCAGCTGGGACCGCGCGGAGCAGACCCTGGCCGACGCGCTCCGGAACGCCGGCGGCCGCGCCGTCTTCCTGGGCAGGCCGGAGCCGGGGAGCATGGACGCGCTGCTGGACGAGTGGACCGCCGCCCTGGGCGTCCGCCGGGTCCGGTTCGAGGCCTACGGCCATGAGCCCCTCCGCGCGGCGCACCGCCGGCTGTTCGGTGTGGATGCCCTGCCCATCCACGAGTTCGAGAACGCCCGTACGGTGGTGTCGTTCGGCGGCGACTTCCTCGAGACCTTCCTCTCGCCCGTGGACTACGCCCACGGGTTCGCGGAGGGGCACGCCTATGGCAATGGCCGCCGGGGGACGCTCATCTGGGTGGCGCCCCACCAGTCCCTGACCGGGCTGAACGCCGATGAGTGGCTCGCCGCGCGCCCCGGGACCGAGCACCTGGTCGCCCTCGCCATGGCCCGCCTCGTCGCCGACGAGACCGGCCGCGCGGCGCGCGGCGGCATGCTGGACGGCGTCGACGCGCGCAGCTTCGCCGAAGCCGCCGGCGTCAGCTTCGACCAGGTGAGGCTCGCGGCCGTGCGGTTCACCGCCGACGGCCCCTCTCTCGCCGTGGGCCCCGGCATCGCCACCACCTCCGCGGCCGCCACGACCCTCGCCGCCGCCGTCGTGGTGCTCAACGAGGTGGCGGGGAACTACGGCCGCACCGTTTGGGTCGGTCCGCCCGTCCAGGATCGGGCGACGCACGCCCGGATGGCCGGGGTGCTGCGGGAGATGGAGGCAGGGGATGTCTCGGCGCTGCTGGTGCACGGGCCCAACCCCCTCTACGAGCTCGCCGACCGGGATGCCGTCGAGCGCGCGCTGGCGGCGGTCCCGTTCATCGCCTCCTTCTCGCCCTGGCTCGACGAGACGAGCGCCCGGGCCCACCTGCTGGTCCCGGACCACCATTTCCTCGAGACCTGGGGCGACTACGAGCCCCGGCCGGGGGTGCGCTCGCTGGTCCAGCCGGTCATGACGCCGGTCTTCGACACGAAGCAGACCGGCGACGTCCTGCTGTCGGTAGCCCGCCGGGCGGGGGCCGCCGTCGGCGCGGGTGCCACCACGTTCTACGACTACCTGCGGGAGCGGTGGGCCGGGAGCGCGGGCGGTGCCGGCGACGAGGGGTGGACGGCCGCGCTCCGGCGGGGCGTCGTCGTCGCCGATCAGGCCACGCAGGGGGCGCCGGCGGCGGGCACGGCGGTTGGCGGGGCGGCCGGCGCGGCGGTGGGCGGCACGGGCGGCGCTGCCGGCGGGCTATCGCTCGAGCCCCCGCCGCTCGCGGGTGACGGCGACCTGCACCTCGTGGTGTACCCGTCGTACCGCTTCTACGACGGCCGGCTCGCCAACCGGCCGTGGCTCCAGGAGCTGCCGGACCCGGTGACGAAGCACACGTGGGGGAGCGTCGTCGAGATCCACCCCGCCACGGCGGACGACCTGGGGCTCGACAACGGACACATCGTCGAGGTGCGCACGGCGCAGGGCGCGGTGGAGCTGCCCGTGTACCGGCACCCGGGGGTGCGCCGGGACACGGTGGCCATCCAGCTGGGGCAGGGGCACGAGGCCCTGGGGCGCTACGCGAAGGACCGCGGGGTCAACGCGATCCGGCTCCTGGCGCCGCAGCACGACGCCGAATCCGGTGCGCTGGTGTGGATCCAGGCCATGGCCACCGTCACCCCGACCGGGGCGTGGGAGCGCCAGCCGTTCTCGTCCACGCAGGAGGATCTGAGCGGGCGGCACCTGTTCGAGACCATGCCGCTCTCGGACGCCCTCGACGCGGATCGGGCCGCCACCGTGACCGCGGTGGCGGGAGCCGGGCGGGCCGCCGCCGACCACGGCGAGGAGGGCGGCGGGGGTCTCACGGGCGAGGGCGCGGAGCAGGAGGTGCCCGCGCCGGGCGGGCACGGCGCGGCCGTGGATCCGATGCGTGCCCAGGTCCGGACGCTCCAGGAGTCGGGCGGGTTCGCCCCCGCGACGGTGGAGGCCTCGCCCCAGGGCTATCCGCCCCCGGGCACGCACTACGGGGAGTACGCCGAGACCCAGCCTCGCTGGGGGATGACGGTGGACATGGACCGCTGCATCGGGTGCAGCGCGTGCCAGGTGGCCTGCCAGGCGGAGAACAACATCGGGATGGTGGGCCCGGAGCTGGTGGCGCAGGGGCGGCTGATCCAGTGGATCCGGATCGAGCGCTATTTCGAGGAGGAGCACGGCGAGGCGGCGTACGCGGACGAGGGCGGCGCCGCGCACCGGCCGGTGACGTTCCTGCCCATGCTGTGTCAGCACTGCAGCAACGCGCCCTGCGAGCCGGTGTGCCCGGTATACGCCGCGTACCACACGCCGGACGGGCTGAACGCCCAGATCTACAACCGGTGCGTCGGGACGCGGTACTGCGCCAACAACTGCCCGTACAAGGTCCGCTACTTCAACTACTTCAGCTACGAGTGGCCGGAGCCGCTGAACTGGCAGTTGAACCCGGACGTGACGGTGCGGGAGAAGGGGATCATGGAGAAGTGCACGTTCTGCGTGCAGCGGATCCGGGACACCCAGCACCGTGCGCGGCTCGGCGGGCGCTACGTCCGGGACGGCGAGATCGTCCCCGCGTGCGCGCAGACGTGCCCGACGAACGTGATCGCGTTCGGGGACATCGCCGACCCGGGCTCGCGGGTGGCGCAGATCGCGGCATCGGGCCGGTCGTTCCGCGTCTTCGAGGAGCTGAACACGCAGCCGGGGATCGTCTACCTGAAGAAGGTGGCGGAGCACGGCACTGAAGGAGCGGCGCACTGATGGCGACGGTGATCCGCTCGGAGACCCACCCGGGGGTGGAGCGGTACGAGGACGTCAACCGTGACGTCCTGAAGATCCTGGGGCGGCCCGGCCGTGGCTACCTCATGCTGCTGGCCGCGGCGGTGGCCGGCGTGGGGCTGCTGGGCTTCGCCTTCTTCACGCAGGTGTACCTGGGGATCGGGGTGTCGGGTCTCATGAACCCGGTCTCCTGGGGCGTCTACATCACGACCTTCGTCTTCTGGGTCGGCATCGCCCACTCCGGGACGCTCATCTCGGCGATCCTGTTCCTCTTCCGGGCGCGGTGGCGGCAGTCGATCTACCGGGCCGCCGAAGCGATGACGGTCTTCGCCGTGATGACCGCCGGTCTGTTCCCGATCATCCACCTGGGGCGGCCCTTCGTCTTCTACTGGCTCTTGCCCTACCCGAACCAGCGGGGGCTGTGGCCGAACTTCCGGTCGCCGCTGGTCTGGGATGTCTTCGCGATCTCCACGTACCTCATCGTGAGCGCGACCTTCTTCGTGCTGGGCATGATCCCGGACATCGCCGCGGCCCGGGACTCCACCACCGTTCCCTGGCGCAAGAAGGTGTACACGCTGCTGTCGTTCGGGTGGCGCGGGAGCGGGCGGCAGTGGATGCATTTCAACCGGGCCTACCTGTACCTGGCGGCCCTCGCCACGCCGCTCGTGCTGTCCGTGCACTCGGTCGTGTCCTGGGACTTCGCCATGGCCATCGTGCCCGGCTGGCACTCGACGATCTTCGCGCCCTATTTCGTGGCCGGCGCCATCTTCAGCGGGCTGGCCATGGTGATCACGATCCTGATCCCGGTCCGCAAGATCTTCGGGCTCGAGGCCTACTTCACGCCGAAGCACTTCGACGCCATGTCGAAGCTGATCCTGCTCACCGGGATGATCGTCACGTACGCGTACATCGCGGAGATCTTCCTGGTCTGGTACAGCATGGAGCCGCCGCACGCGGAGGGGCAGTACATCATCGCCGCGCTCTCGGGGCCGTACTGGTGGGCGGGGTCGATCATGGTGCTGTGCAACGCGGTCTTCCCGCAGCTCCTGTGGTCGAAGCAGGTGCGTACGAGCATCCCGGCGCTGTTCGTGATCACGATCTTCATCAACATCGGGATGTGGTTCGAGCGGTTCGTGATCATCATCGTGAGCCTCAGCCACGAGTACGAGCCGTGGCAGTGGAACGTGTACAAGCCGAGCTGGGTCGAGATGTCCATCATGGTGGGCAGCTTCGGCTGGTTCTTTATGTGGTTCCTGCTCTTCATGCGGGTGCTGCCGCCGGTCTCGGTGGCCGAGCTCAAGGAGGTGCTCCCCGCGCCACGGCGGTGGCGGCGCCGCGAGCTGGCGGGAGCACAGGGCGCCGGTACATCGCTCCAGCCGGGAGACCGGCTGATCGAGGAGGACAGGTAATGGCGGGCGGACGGTACCTCGGCGTGTTCCGGGAAGTCGATACGGCCGTGCGCGCCATCGAGGGGCTCCGATCGGCGGGGATGACGGATCTGGAGAGCTATTCGCCGCTCCCCAACCACGAGCTGGAGCACGCGCTGCACCGGCCCCAGAGCCCGGTCCGGCTGTTCACGCTGGTGGGCGCCCTGACCGGCACCGCGACGGGGTTCGCGCTGGCGATCTGGACGTCGCTGGACTGGCCGCTGATCACGGGCGGGAAACCCATCGTCTCGCTCCCGGCGTTCGTCGTGATCGCGTTCGAGATGACCATCCTGTTCGGCGCCCTGGCCACGGTGGTGGGGCTGTTCATCAACGCCCGGCTGGGGCCGTCGGGGAAGGGCTTCGCGTACGACCCGTCGTTCTCGGCCGGCAGCTTCGGCGTGCTCGTGGACGCGCCCGCGGGGCGTGGCGCCGACGCCCGGCGGATCCTGGAGGAGGCGGGCGCGGCGGACATCCAGGCGTGGGACGAGGAGGGCGGCCATGCGGGCTGATCCGGGCCGGGTCGCGCGGAGCCTGGTCGTCGGCGTCGTCGGGCTGGGCGCGCTGGCGCTGAGCGGCTGTACCCGGATCGAGGACATGATGGCCGCGGTGCCGATCCTCAACTTCATGCGCGAGGCGCCCTTCTTCGATCCGTACGAGGCGCCGCGTCCGGCGCCGCCGAACTCGGTGCCGGTGGAGTCCCCGGCCGGGGAGTGGGAGCCGACGATCCCGACGCCGGTCACGGAAGCGGCGCTCCAGGCGTTCGCCGCCCGCGTGTCCAACCCGCTGCCGATGGACACGGCCGTGCTGGCGCGGGGGGAGCACGTCTACCTGTCGTACTGCTCGGTCTGTCACGGGTCGCGGGGTGAAGGGAACGGCCCGATCGTGGATCCGGCCGCGGGGAAGTTCCCGCTGGGGCCGAGCCTGACGATCCCCACGACGGTGGGCCGGTCCGACGGCTATATCTACGCGGTCGTGAAGGCGGGCCGGGGGCTGATGCCGTCGTACCGTCGGATCCCGCCGCGGGACCGGTGGGCGGTGGTGAGCTACCTGAGGCAGCTGCAGGAGCAGGACGCGGCGCAGGGAGGGCCGGAGTAGCATGTCGCACGAGATCTCGGAGCTGAAGGCGTATCCGGTCCGGCGGCTGGAGTCCGCGCAGGGCCTGCTGGTCGCCGCGGCGGTCCTGGTGGTCCTGGGGCTCATCGGCTTCGCCATCGGCCTGGCCGCGGACGCCGACCAGGCCTGGCGGGCGTACATCTTCAACTGGATCTTCTTCGCCGGGATCGCCCAGGGCGCCGTGATCCTGGCGGCGGTGGTGACCATCACGCGCGGCGTGTGGTCCCGCCCCATCCGACGGGTGTCCCTCTCCTTCGTGGCGTTTCTCCCCATCGCCTACCTGATCCTCTTCCCCCCCGTGCTGATCTGGGGTGCGGATCACATCCTCCCGTGGCTGCACGAGGACGTGGGCGGGAAGGCGGCGTACCTCAACCTGCCCTTCCTCGCTGCCCGGAACATGCTCGCGCTGCTCGTGCTGCTGGCGATCTCGCTGGCCTTCGCGTACTGGGCGCTCCGCCCCGACGCGGGGCTGGCGAAGGGGGCAGGGCTGCGCGGGTTCGATCGCCTCACGCGGGGGTGGCGCGGTCAGGAGGCCGAGGAGGTGCGGTCCCACGGGGTCCTGGCGAAGCTCGCGCCCGCCCTGGTGATCCTCTACGCCATCGCGTGGAGCTTCGTCGCGTTCGATTTCGTCATGTCCCTGGACCCCCACTGGCTCAGCACGCTGATCGGGGCGTACGTCTTCATGGCCGCATTCCTGGGCGGGATCGCCGCCACGGCCGTGGCCACGCTGTTCTATCGCGGCCGCATGTCGCTCCAGGAGTACATCGAGGGGGCGAACATCCACGACCTGGGCAAGCTGATGTTCGCGTTCTGCGTGTTCTGGGCCTACCTCTTCTGGTCCCAGTACATCGTCATCTGGTACGGCAACCTGCCCGCCGAGCAGGTCTTCTTCGTGAACCGGCTCGCGCCGCCCTACAAGTCGCTGTCCATCGCGGTGTTCTTCATGCTCTTCGTCCTCCCGTTCTTCGGGCTCCTGGGCGTGAAGCCGAAGAAGACGCCGGGGATCCTGGCCGCCTTCGCGGGCGTCATCCTGCTGGGGCTCTGGGTCGAGCGCTACATCCTGATCTACCCGACCCTCTACCCCGGCGCCGACGCGCTCCCCTTCGGCATCGCCGAGGTGGGGATCGCCCTGGCCTTCGCGGGGCTCCTGATCGCATCCCTCGCCTGGTTCGCCTCCCGGTTCCCCATGCTCCAGGTCTGGCAGCCCGCCTCGGAGGTGGAGCTGCTCGGTGTAGAGGTCGAGGCGGCTGGCGTGGGCCGGCCGGTGGTGTAGGGCCGGCGCTCCTGGCCACCCCTGTCACGCGAAGAACGCGAACGGCGCGAAGGGCGCGAAGGGGACTCACCGGGCGAGGCGGCGTCGGGGCGGCCGCTTCGCCCGGTGTGTTTTTCTCGCCCGGAAGCTGCGTCGGGGAGAAACCCCAGCGAGGGAACGTCGTACAGCCCGCGTCGCGCTGGGGAGGCACTTTCGCTCGGGGTGTAGGCGGCGAAGACCGCCTTCGCGCCCTCCGCGGGCTTCGCGTGGAATGACGTGGAGGACGCCCGGAACGCCGAACCCGAACCAGGAACGATGAACGCCCGCGAGCTCCTGTCCGAGAAGATCGTCATCGTCCTGAACGAAACGCAGGACCGGGTGAACATCGGCGGCGCCATCCGCGCCATGATGAACACGGGGCTCCGGCGCCTGCGCATGGTGAATCCCGCGGAATGGGACGAGTTCCGGATCGAGGGGATCGCGCACGGGTCGGAGATCGTGCGGGAGCGCGTCGAGTTCTTCGCCACGCTGGAGGACGCCGTGGCGGACGCGGTGGAGGTGGTGGGCACGACGGCGCGCCGTCGTGCGATGCGGCACTCCTGGGAGCACCCCCGCGACGGCGTCGAGCAGATCCTGTCGCTGGCACGGGACGAGCGCGGCCCGGTGGCGATCCTCTTCGGCCGCGAGGACACGGGGCTCACGAACGAGCAGCTCGACCGGTGCGACCGGATCTGGACGGTCCCTACCGACCCCGAGCGCCCCTCCCTCAACCTCGCCCAGGCCGTCCTGCTGGTCGCGTACGAGCTGTGGCTGGCGGGGCCGGGGAGCGAGAAGCCGCTCCCGCGCCCGCGCCGGGACGCCCCACCGGCGACGTCGTCTCACCTGGAGGAGGTGTTCGCGGAAGTGGACCGGCACCTCCGGACCATCAACTTCTACCGCGGCGGGAAGAACCCCGAGTCGGTGATGCGGACCATCCGCGCCATCCTGCGGCGCGCGGGGGTGGACGAGCGGGAGGCGGAGCTGGTCCGGGCCATCGCGGCCCGGAGCCGCCGGAGCATCGAGCGGCTGCGGGGCAGCTAGGCTGTCCTCATTCGGAGTTGATGCGACAGTAGGAACGGTCCGGGAGCCTGATCGTGGCTCGCGAGCCGTCGATCCGCGGGGCCCCGGCTCCCTGCGGCGGCGTGAGTCGAGAATTCCTGCCCCTCGCCATCCCTCTGTTCTCGATCCACGGCGCTGAGCGACGTCGGGGCTGCACGCGCCGCCGCTCCTTCGCATTCTGTGTCGCTCCGACGCCGAATCCCGACGTGAAATGAGAACGAACGGCGTCGGCAGTGCCAGACTTCAGCCGGGACGTCGCCCGCCGGCGGAAATGCGTCGGCCGCTCACCCGTCGTGTCGCGGCTACTCGGGAACAGGACAGCCAAGTGGGGGCGGATGAAGCAACGGATGAAGATCTGCGGCGTCTCCTTTCTGATGTTGGCTGCCGCAGGGCAGGCGCGAGCGCAGGACGTGTGGGACCGCGCGGCGGAAGCCGTCGTGCGGCTGCAGCCGGGGAGCTTTCCGGAGCTACCCACGGCCAACCGGACGGACCTCGAGAGGGTCGGCTGCACGATCCCGCAGGCGTGGGGCCGGTCGGAAGCGCACAACGTGATCCGGGGCCGCTTCGCCAGCGCCGATCAGGAGGACTGGGCCGTGCTATGCTCGAGGGACGGCAGGAGCGAGCCTGGTCTACTGGGGCGGGCCCGCACGGTGCTCCGCGGCCGTCCCCGGCTCCGGAGGGGTGTCCCCGTCGCCGGACCGCGCCTGGCTCCAGGGCGTGGGAGAGGGCGAGATCGGCTACTCGCGTGCCATCACGACGATCGGGCGGGACTACATCCTGCGTATGCACCGGGCGCTCGGCGGACCGGCGCCGCCTCCGGTGGACCACGAAGGGATCGCCGAGGCATTCGTCGAGAAGGCGTCCGTCGTCTGGTACTGTCACGAGGGCGAGTGGCTCGAGCTTTCGGGAATGGACTGAGCCCTGCGTGCCGGCTCCCTCGCACGGCCGGCCCCGCACCGCTACTGTGGGACCGGACAGCCCTCCGATCAAAGACGACAGGAACCATGCGCAACCTCCAGAGCCTCGCCATCGCGGCGATCCTCCTGACCGCGGCGGCGTGCGGCCGGAGCGGTGAGACCCGGTCCCCGACGACGCCGTCGCCGACCGCCTCGACCCTCGAGCGCGCCGCGCGCGCCGACAGCGTCCGCCGGTCCTACACGCAGGCGGACGTCGACTTCATGACGGGGATGATCCACCACCACGCCCAGGCGCTGGTGATGGCGCGGATGGCCCCCACCCACGAGGCCAGCTCGCCGCTCCAGGTCCTCGCCGCGCGGATCATCAACGGCCAGAAGGACGAGATCGCGCTGATGCAGCAGTGGCTCCGGGACCACGGCCAGCCGGTGCCCGAGGTGAGCGAGGACGGAATGGTCGTGGGCGCGGCGGGTGGCCATGGCGCCCACGCCGGCCACGGCGGCCACCACGCGGCCGCCATGCCGGGGATGCTCACGCCCGCGCAGATGGAGCGCCTGGGCGCGGCGCGCGGCGCCGAGTGGGACCGGCTGTTCCTGACCTTCATGATCCAGCACCACCAGGGCGCGCTCACCATGGTGGACGCGCTCTTCGCCACGTACGGCGCCGGCCAGGGTGACGCGATCTTCAAGATCGCCGCCGACATCGGCGCCGACCAGGCGAGCGAGATCGACCGCATGCAGCTCATGCTGCACGAGCTGATGTTCGGGCCCGGCAGCCACTGATTCACCGTACCGAGGGAAGCCCCATGACCAGTACGCCCGCGACGCTTCGAACCGCCGTCCTCACCCTTGCCGCGGCCGCCCTCGCGGCCTGCGCCTCCTCTCCCGACCCGGCGGCGACGCCGGAGCCGACGACCCGGCCGCTGACCATCGCGGCCGCGGCCGCCACCGCCCCCGACCCCGATCCCCGGATCGGGCTCCGGGCGGGGGTGCACGACGCGGGCGAGGCGATCTGGAACCTGCGGCTGCTGTCCAACACGCCATCGCCCGAGCCGTTCGCCGGTGTCACCAATTCGGACCTGGCGTTCATGGGCCCGTACGCGATCCAGGGCAACTACAACGGCTTCCAGGTCTGGGACATCTCGGACCCGCGGCATCCGGTCCTGGAGAAGGGGTACTTCTGCCCCGCGTCACAGAGCGACGTGTCGGTCTACCGGAACCTGCTGTTCGTGTCCGGCGAGGGGCTGAGCGGCCGGATCGACTGCGGCGGCGGCGGCGTGGCCGACACGGTGAGCGCGGACCGGCTCCGCGGGCTGCGCATCTTCGACATCAGCGACCTGGACAACCCGGTGAACGTGGGCAACGTCCAGACGTGCCGCGGCTCCCACACCCACACGGTGCTGGTGGACCCGAACGACCGCGAGCACGTCTACGTCTACATCTCCGGCTCCGCGGGCGTCCGCTCGCCCAGCGAGCTGCCGGGTTGCGAGACGGGGATGCCGGACGAGAACCCGAACACGGCGCTGTTCCGGATCGAGGTGATCCGGGTCCCGGTGGCCAACCCGGCGCGGGCCGCCATCGTCTCCTCCCCCCGCATCTTCGACGACCTCGAGGCGCCGCCCACGCATGGCGAGGCGCAGGCGGACATCGCGGCGCGGGTGAGGCAGCTCGCCGAGGCGCGCCGGACGGGCGCGTTCATCGCGGTGATCCGCGGCACGGAGCAGGTCCTCTCGTCCCGGTTCGTCGACCCCATGCTGGACAGCATCGTCGCGGCGCGGGGCGCCACCGGCGCGCCCACGCGGTCGGACAGCGCCGCGCTCCGGGCCGCGCTGCCGGAGCTGATGGCGCAGATGTTCGGCACGGGCGAGCGGATGCGGACCGGTCCCACGCAGTGCCACGACATCACGGTCTACCCGGCCATCGGTCTGGCGGGCGGCGCGTGCGGCGGGTACGGGCTCCTGCTCGACATCCGGGACCCCGAGCAGCCGCGGCGCATCGACGCCGTCGCCGATTCCAATTTCTCCTACTGGCACTCGGCCACGTTCAGCAACGACGGCACCAAGGTCCTGTTCACGGACGAGTGGGGCGGCGGCGGCGGCCCCAAGTGCCGGGCGACGGACCCGAAGGAGTGGGGCGCGAACGCCATCTTCACCCTCGAGAACGGGCGGATGGTCTTCCAGAGCTACTACAAGCTCCCGGCGGCGCAGACGGAGCTGGAGAACTGCGTGGCCCACAACGGCTCGCTGATCCCCATCCCCGGGCGTGACGTCATGGTCCAGGGGTGGTACCAGGGCGGGATCTCCGTCTTCGACTGGACGGACCCCCGCAACCCCGTCGAGATCGCCTTCTTCGACCGCGGCCCGCTGAACCCGGGGCGGATGACCAGCGCGGGGTCGTGGTCCGTCTACTGGTACAACGGCGTTCTCGTCAGCTCGGAGATCGCCCGCGGCCTCGACATCCTCGAGCTCACGCCGAGCGCGTTCCTGACCCGGAACGAGATCGACGCGGCGAACACGGTCGAGCTGGACTACCTGAACGTCCAGGGCCAGCCGAAGTTCACGTGGCCGCCCAGCTTCGCGCTGGCCCGCGCGTACCTGGACCAGCTCGCGCGCTCGAACGGGCTGGCCGCCGACCGCATCCGCGACGCGCGTCAGGCGCTGGTCATCGCCGAGGGCCGCTCCGGCGACGCCCGCCGTCAGACCCTCACGGCCCTCGGCGCCCGGCTCCGGGACCAGGCCGCCGGCGCGGGCGACCCCGCGAAGGTGCGGACGCTCGCCCAGGCGGTCCGCGCTCTCGCCGGCTCGTAACGGAGCGCTGCGGCGCCCCCCTACGGACGATGCAATGACGCGGACCTCAGCACACGACCACCGCCCCACCGCGCTCCTTCGGTCGCGGCTGCTCCTCCTCCTGCTCCTGGCGGCCGCGGGGATCGGGGGGTGCGCCTCGGCACGCCGGTCCGATGAAGGCGCGGTCTACCTGATCGTGGACAATCGCCGGCCCGTCATGGTGACCATCTACGCGGTCCGGTATTCCAGCCGGTTCCGTCTGGGGACCGTGAACGGGATGGGGCAGGAGCGGTTCGTCATCCGGTCGCACATGATGGGCGGCGGGGGCGAGCTCCAGCTCGCGGTGGACCCACTGGGAGACCCATCCCGGCGCTACACGCGGGTCGTCCTTGTGCGCCCTGGCGAGACCCTCCACCTGGAGCTGGTGTTCTGAGCGAGCCATGAGCTCGCAGCGTGCGCCGGCGGCTGAGAGCCGGTCGGCGCGGCCCGGGGCTTGCACGGTAAGACCCCCGAACAGTCGCCACAAACGACCTGGAGGGATACATGATCTTTAAGCTCGCAAAGCTCGTCGCCTACAAGAAGGCGCCCGCGAAGACATTCGCGGTGCTGCACCCCATCAAGGCCCTGAAGTGGGGCGCCGTCTTCTTCCTGATCTCCAAGCTCGTCGGGCGGCGCCAGGAGGCGTAATCGTCGGTGGCAGCAGCGCGGGCCCGGCCAGGGGATGGTCGGGCCCGTTTTCGTGTGCCTACGGTTGCGGGCCCGAGGCGGAGGGGTCGGGGCGGACCACGAGGACCTCGCCGATGCGCAGGGGGCGGGGGGATCCGAGGTCGTTCCAGGCGACGAGGTCGTCGAGGCTGACGCCGTAGCGGCGGGCGAGCCCCGTGAGGGTCTCGCCGGCGGCGACGCGGTGTCGGGTGGGTGCCGCGCGCGACGCCGGCGGCGCGTCGTCGCTGACCACCTGGCGCGCCACCAGGAGCTTCATCCCGGGCTGGATCACGTCCCCCACCCCGGGGTTCAGCGACCGCATGGCGGCGACGGTGGTGCCGTGCGCCCGGGCGATCCTCCACCAGCTGTCCCCGGAGCGCACGGTCCAGCGCACCTCACGGTACTCCGGCAGCAGGCGTTCCTCGACGGGCAGCGACGCGACGCGGGCGAGCAGCGCGGCCCGGCCGGCCAGCCCCTCGGCGGCCACCGTCCCCGACGGCAAGCGGAGGAGCCACCCCCGGCCCGGGGGAGCGGCGCCCCGGAGCAGGTGGGGATTGAGCGCCTTCAGCTCCGCGACATCGACCCCGGTGGCCTTCGCCACGGCGCTGAGCCGGGTGCGGCCCTGGACGCGGACGGTGTCGAAGACGAGGGGTTCCTCCGTCCGGACGTGGCCGAGCCCGTACCGCTCCCGGTTCGCCGCGACGTGGCCGGCCGCGAGGATCAGCGGGACGTAGCTGCGGGTCTCCGCCGGTAGCGCGCCCGCGGCGGTCAGGTCGAAGTACCCGCCCGCCGTTCGTGCCCGTGCGCGCCGGACGCGGCCCAGGCCGGCGTTGTAGGCGGCCGCGGCCAGCGACCAGTCGCCCAGCTCGCGGTGGAGCATCTTCAGGTGCGCCACCGCCGCGCGCGTGGACGCCAGGGGGTCGCGGCGCTCGTCGACCCAGTCGTCGATGCGGAGACCCTCCGCCCGGCCGGTCGTCCGCATGAACTGCCAGAGACCCACCGCCTTCGCGCGCGACACCGCCACCGGCGAGAACCCGCTCTCCACCATCGTCAGGTAGAGCAGCTCTTCGGGCAGCCCCTGCGCCCGGAGCTCGGCCAGGATCAGGTCGCGGTAGCGACCCTCCCGCGTCAGCCACCGCTCGTAGTTCTCCCGCGCACGACCCGCGTGGAAGTAGCCGATGTACTTCCCCACCTCCTCCACCACCGCCTCCGGGACCTCGCCTCGCGGGCCGAGGAACACCGCCCCGAACTGGACCCGGAGCTCCTCGTCCAGCGCCGGCGGTGCGGGCTCCGTCGCACCATCGGACGACCCCGGCTCCTCTCCGCCGAACAGCTCCTCCATACCCGCCGGCGCCTCGCCCCCATCCACGGACCCGTCGGCGTGGATCTCGTCCTCGAGCTCCTCCCCGAGCGGTCCCCGTGGTCCCGCCGGCGCGAAGCCCGCGCACCCGCCCGCGGAGAGCAGGATCGCGATGAGGATGGGCGTCGCGCCCGGTCGCGAGAGCGCGCCGGGCGCGCCGGGACCTGGTTCGGCCATGCTGGTCCGCCCTGAACGTGGTTTGAACGGTCACGGAGAATGCGCCGGAAGATGCCACGCGGCTCCGCGTCGTGCCGGCCGATGTGTCTACCGCCGGGTGCCCCCGCCGTGTTCCCCGGACGTCATCCCAGGCGCGCGCGGGCCAGGGCCAGCTGTTCGCGCACCGCCGCCGGCGCGGTCCCTCCGGCCGCGGCGCGGCGCTCCACGGACCGCGCGGCGTCGAACACGTCGTCGAGGGGGATGTCGGCGGACCAGCCCAGGGCGGCGAGGGCGTCAGCGGACACGCGGTCGATGGAGCCGCCCGACTCCTCGGCCAGCCGGACCACGCGGCCCACCTGTTCGTGGGCCTGGCGGAACGGCATGCCCGCCCGGACCAGGACGTCCGCCAGATCGGTGGCGAACATGGCCGCGTCGATGGCGGCCGCGCACCGGCTCCGGTCGAGCGTCAGGGTGCGGACGGTCCCGGCCACGGCCGGCAGCAGCGCGTCCAGGGTGTCGAACGCCTGGAAGAGCGCCTGCTTGTCCTCCTGCAGATCCTTGTTGTACCCGCTCGGCAGCCCCTTCAGGACGGTCAGGAACCCCACGAGCTCCCCGAGCAGGCGCCCCGCTTTCGCCCGCGCCAGCTCCATGGCGTCCGGGTTCCGCTTCTGCGGCATGAGCGACGAGCCCGTGGAGTACTGGTCGGAGAAGCGGACGAACCCGAACTCGGCGGAGCCGAAGAGCACCAGGTCCTCGGCCAGGCGCGACAGGTGCACCCCCACCAGCGACATGACGAAGAGCAGCTCCGCCACCCAGTCCCGGTCCGCCACGGCATCCACGCTGTTGGCCGTGAGACCGCGCAGGCCCAGCACCTCCTGCAGCAGCACCCGGTCCACGGGGAACGGGCAGCCGGCCACCGCGCCCGACCCCAGCGGCAGGACGGCCGCGCGCCGGCACGCGTCGGCCAGCCGCTCCCGGTCCCGGTCCAGCGGCCAGAAATGGGAAAGGAGCCAGTGTGCCGCGGAGATCGGCTGCGCCCGCTGCACGTGCGTGTATCCGGGCATCAGCGTATCCAGATGGTCCTCGGCCTGCTCCAGGAACGCCCGCTGGAGCGCGTCGATCCCCGCGTCCAGCCGGTCCACCGCGCCCATGGCCCAGAGGCGCGCGTCCGTGGCCACCTGATCGTTCCGCGAGCGCCCCGTGTGCAGCTTGCCCGCTACCCCGGGCGCCTCCTCGTGAAGCAGACGCTCCACCAGCGAGTGGATGTCCTCATCGGGGGCCGCGCTCCACTCCCCTTCCGTCCACGCCTCCAGACGGCCGGCGACCCGGTGCAGACCCGCCCGCAGCTCCCCTTCCTCTTCCGCCGTCACCACCCCGGCCGCCCGGAGCGCGACGGCCCAGGCCAGGCTCCCCGCGATGTCTTCCCGCCACAGCCGGCGGTCCACGGGGAGCGACCGGTTCAGCCGCTCCAGCTCCGGCGCGGGCGAGCCGCCGAACCGGCCGCCCCAGAGCCGGCGCAGAGGGTCTGCGCCGGGACCGGACGACGGCGCCCCGACGGGTGGCGCGTCCGGCCCCACGGCGCTCACCGCACGCCTCCCACGCTCACCAGCGGCTCCCGCCCCTCCACCACATCAGACCCCGCCTCGCGGCCAGGGAACACCGCCACGCCAGCGGCGGGAGTCGGGGTCCGCGGCGTGGCCTCCGCCGCTTCCCGGGCCCGCAGCGCGGCGACCCGCAGCGGGAGGCCGTACAGGCGGATGAACCCCGCGGCGTCCGCCTGGTCGTACACGTCGTCCTCGCCGAACGTGACGAACCGCTCGTCGTACAGCGAGAACGGCGACGACCTCCCGACCACGCCGTGCGACCCCTTGTACAGCTTCATCCGCACCTCGCCCGTGACCCGCCGCTGCGTGACGTCCACCAGCGCATCCATCGCCTCCCGCTCCGGCGTCCACCACCGCCCCTCGTAGACCAGATCCGCGTAACGCGGCGCGATCGAGTCCTTCAGCGCCAGCGTCCGCCGATCCAGAACCAGCTGCTCGAGCTCCGCATGGGCGGCGTACAGGAGCGTGCCGCCGGGCGTCTCGTACACGCCCCGCGACTTCATCCCCACCAGCCGGTCCTCCACGATGTCCGCCCGGCCCACGCCGTGCAGCCCCGCCACCTCGTTCAGCCGCTCCAGCAGCGCGACCGCCCCGAGAGGCTCACCGTCCACCGCCACCGGCGTCCCGGCCTCGAACCCGATGGCCACCGTTTCGGCCTGGTCGGGCGCCTCCGCCGGCGACCGCGTCAGCTGGAAGACGTCCTCCGTCGGTGCCCACGACGGGTCCTCCAGCGGTCCGCCCTCGTGCGAGATGTGCCACAGGTTCCGGTCCCGCGAGTACAGTTTCGCCCGCGTCGCCGCCACCGGGACACCATGCGCCGCCGCGTAGTCCAGCGCGTCCTCCCGCGACCGGATGCTCCACTCCCGCCACGGCGCGATCACCCGCAGCTCCGGCGCCAGCGCCGCGTACGTGAGCTCGAACCGCACCTGGTCGTTGCCCTTCCCCGTGCAGCCGTGCGCCACCGCCCCCGCTCCCACCGCCCGCGCCACCTCCACCTGGCACCGCGCGATGATCGGTCGCGCCATCGACGTCCCCAGCAGGTACTTCCGGCCGTACACCGCCCCCGCACGGAGCGTCGGCCACACGAACCCCGTCAGGAACTCCTCGCGCAGATCCACCACCTCGCACCCCACCGCTCCGGACGCCAGCGCCTTGGCCTCCAGCCCGTCCAGCTCCTCTCCCTGCCCCACGTCCGCGGCCACGCACAGCACGTCCACCCCGTGCGCCTCCCGCAGCCACGGAACGATGATCGACGTGTCGAGCCCGCCCGAGTAGGCGAGCACCACCGTTTCAGCCATTGAACCCGCTCCACCGTTGCGCTGCGTGAAATGATCACCCCCGCGACTGCATAATAAACCGCGATCGTGAAACCTTATGCAACTGGCGCGGAGTGTCAATGGGTGTGGGGATCCGCGCGCCGGAGGAGTTCAGGAGGAGGGCAGCGCGTCGGGGTCCTCGATTCCGGCGATCTCCTCGATGCGCCGAAGGATGGTCTTGCGCTGGGCGGGCTTGCGGAGGATGAGGAGGATGGTGTCATCGCCGGCGATGGAGCCGACGACCTCGTCCCATTCCTGGTGGTCGATGGCGACGGCGATGGGCTGAGCGCCGCCGGTGAGGGTGTGGACGACGAGGAGGTTCCCGACGCCATCGGCGCCGAGGTAGAGGGGCGGCAGGAGGCGGGCGAGGGTGGGGGTGGGGTCGACGACGTCGGCGGGGACGGTGTAGATGGGTGTCCCGTCGTCGTCGGGCGCCTTGACGAGGCCGAGCTGGCGGATGTCCCTGGAGAGGGTGGCCTGTGCGACGTCGAAGCCCTCGGCGGCGAGGAGCTCGCGGAGAGTTTCCTGCGACGTGACGCGCGTGTTCCGGATGAGGCGGAGGATGGCGGCCTGGCGCTGCGGCTTGATGGGCACGGGCTGGTCGGGGAGCGGGTCGCAGGGGCGGCCCGGACATTATACGCGACGGGACCATCGCGGCAACGGCATCGGTGCACCCGGGTGGGCGCGTGCAGCCTCGCGCTCCTCGCCTACCGGCTCCTCGGATTCTCCCTCTGGAGCTCGACCAGGTCCGCGCTCCAGCGGGTGTCGTCGCCCAGCAGGTGCTCGACGAAGTACTCGGCGCGGAGCCAGAACCAGTAGTCGCTCATGTTCCCGTAGCCGTGCCGCTGGCCGGGGAACTCGAAGTAGTCGAAGCGCTTGTTGGCCTTGATGAGCGCCTCGGCCATGCGCAGCGTGTTGGCGTGGTGGACGTTGTTGTCGATGTCGCCGGTGGTCAGGAGCAGGTGTCCCTTGAGGTTCCGCGCCAGGTCCGGGTTCTTGGCGATCTCGTACTCGAAGGTGACCTTCCCCGAGTCGTCGACGACCTCCTTCACGCCGTGGTGGGTCTCGGACCACCAGCGGTTGTAGACGTCGTTGGTGTGGTTCCCGGAGCTGGAGACGGCCACGTCGAAGAAGTCCGGGTACACCAGCATGGCGGCGGTCGACATGAAGCCGCCGCCCGAGTGGCCGTAGATGCCGACGCGGTCCGTGTCGATGAACGGGAGCTGGTCGGCGAGCTGCTCGATGGTGACCTTCTTGTCCTCCAGGCCGTAGTCGCGGAGGTTGCCGTAGCCGTAGTTGTGGTACCACTTCGACCGGGACGGGTGGCCGCCGCGGTTCCCCACCGTGATCACCACGAAGCCGAACTGCGCCAGCGCGCTCTCGTACCGGTTCGTCGAGAACGACTTGGACACCGCCTCCGTCTGCGGGCCCGGGTACACGTACGCGATGATCGGGTAGCGCCGGTTCGGGTCGAAGTCGAACGGCAGGTACATCACGCCGTACAGGTCGGTGATGCCGTCGCCCGCCTTCACCCGGAACGGCTCCGGCATGCGCCACCCCGCGGCCATCAGCCGGTCGAAGTCCGCCGTCTCCAGCGGCGCCACCTCGCCGCCCGCCGCGTTCCGCAGCGTCGCCGCGGGGACCGTGTTGACGCGGGAGTAGTTGTCCACGAAGAACCGCGTGGAGGGACCGACGCTCACGCGGTGGTCGTAGTTGCCGGGGTTGAGCAGCCGGAGTCCGCTCCCGTCCGCGCCGACGCGGTACAGGTGCGTGTAGTACGGGTCCTCGCCCCCCTCGCGGCCGCTCGCCTCGAAGTAGATGACGCCGTTGCGGCCGTCGACGGCCTCGATCCCGTGCACCGCGAACTCGCCCTGGGTCACCTGGTTCTTCAGCCGCCCGTCCGCGCCGTAGCGGTAGAGGTGGGCCCAGCCGTCGCGCTCCGACCACCAGAGGATGTCCCCGTTCGGGAGCATGTCCGGGTTGCGCGTCTCCATGTACGTGTTGAGCCGGTCCTCGAACAGCGTCCGGGCCTGCCCGGTGCGCGCATCCGCCACCATCAGGTCCACGCGGTGCCGGTCCCGGCTGATGCGGGCGAAGTGGACCAGGTCGGAGCCATCGCCCAGCCATATCTGCCGGAACGGCTCGGTGCTGTCCGGGTAGCGGAACTGTCGGGCGGTCGCGATGTTCAGCGACTCGTCCTTCCACGCGTCCGGCCACTCCACCCTCGTCGCGCGGCGGCCCGCCAGGTCGTAGATCCAGAGCTCGCTCTGCGTGACGTGCTCCTCGCCCGGCATGTCGTACCGGTAGCTCTCCAGCTCCGGCCGCTTGTTGCCCACCGAGTGGATCACCCACAGCTCGCCCACCTTCCGCTGGTCCGTCCGGACCATCGCCAGGCGCCGCGAGTCCCTCGACCAGACGACGGGCGCCGGCTTCCGCCAGTCCTTCTTCTTCTCCTTCTCCACGTCCGTGTCGCCCCGGTCCGCCCCGGTCGACGCCCAGCCGTAGTGCGCCTCGCCATCCTCCGTCAGGCGGGTCTCCTCCACCTCCACCAGCTGGTCCAGCGAGTCCGCCTTCTCCCCGCTCTCCCCCCGTCGCGCGTCCAGGACCTTCTCGTACTCCGAGCGGCTCATCAGCCACAGGTCGTTCTGCTTCGCGTAGACGACGCTGCTCCCGTCCGGCGACACGCTCGCCCAGCCCGGGTGGTCATCCGGCTCCTCGTATTCCTCCAGCTCCCGCAGCGTCTGCGTGTTCACGTCGTAACGGAAGTAATGGACCTTCTTCTTCGCCTTCTCCCGCCCGTTCCCCCGCCGCTCCCGCTGCCCCTCCCCCAGGGTGTCCACCTGCTCCCCCAGGATCCCGTCGTCCTCCTTCTCCTCGTCCTGCGACGACTCCACCTCGAACTCCACGGTGTTCGCGTCGATGAAGCGGATCTCCCGGATCGGCAGGTGGCGTGCGTCGTAGGGGTCCCGGGTGATCCGGGTCAGCTCCGCCGCCAGCTTCGCGTTGTCGAAGACCAGCCGCTTCCGGCCACGGGCCGCGTCCACCACCCGGAAGGACTTCCCCTCGCTCGTCTCGAAGTCGTACCAGAACGCTTCGCTCCCCTCGATCCACCGGGGGTTCACGCTCGTGCTGTGGATCAGGTCGTCCAGCTTGTAGGGCGCGAAGCGCGCCGCCAGGCGGTAGTTCGCCGAGCCGGGGCCGCCCACCACCTCCATGGAGCGGACGGACGGCACCGCCGGGCGGACGGGCGGCGCCGCTTCCGTGGCGGCCTGGGCGGCGAGCCCGGGCTCCGTCGGCAGGAGGGCGAGGGAGAGCGTGATCGCCAGCGCGAGGGCGGCGTTCCGGCCCACGCGGGCGTGAGCGCGGCGGGTTCCATTCATCGAGGTCCTCCGGCAGGGTCGTTGTTGCGGTCGATCGGGCGAGGATACGGTCGGGACACGGTGCGCGCCAACTCGGGCCTCATCCAGGTGTGACGCGCGAGCGCAGGGTTCCGTTGGGCGGGAGACGCCGCATTCGCCTCGTTTGGTGACCTCGCCGCCGGTGTGGAACGCCCCATGCACTGACGACGGGTGGATCCAAAACGGAGAAGTCGAGCCATGCGAAAGAACCTGCTCCTTGCCTCCCTCACGGCCGCGGTCATCGCCGTCGGCGCCGCGACCGCGTCGGCCCAGCAGCCGTGCGGGGGGTTCTACACCATCCGTCCGGGCGATACGCTCGCGGACATCGCCATCCGCTGCGCCACCAGCGTCCCGGCGCTGCTGGCGGCGAATCCCGCGATCCGGGACGAGAGGGATTTCCAGCCGGGCGGCCAGATGCGGATGCCGGGGCCGGGGGTCCGGCCCACACCGATGGAGGCGTGCGGCGGGTTCTACACGGTCCGCCCCGGAGACACGCTGGACGAGATCGCGCAGAAGTGCGGCCTCACGATTCCCCTCATCCTCGCGGCCAACCCCGCGCTCGAGAACCCGGACAACATGAGGGCCGGCGGCAAGGTGCGGATCCCGGACCTCCCCCGCATCGGGACCGTGTTCGAGCCGGTGATCATCGGGCCCACCGGCGCGGTGGTCGTGGGGCCGGATTCCGCCGCCGTCGCCGCCGCCGCGCCCGACGCCGCGACGCCCGCGGATACCGCGGTCGACCCCGAGCCCTTCGTCCGCTACGAGGGCGTGCTCCGGCGCGGCGCGCGATGCACCGTCCTGCGGACGGCGACCGGGACGGAGGTGGGGCTCCCGGGGCCGCTGACCGGGGGCGGGTTCGAGATCGGCGACCGCGTCGTCGTCACGGGGCCGGCCGCCCCCGCCGCGGAGTGCGGCACGGATCGGGCGGTGACGGTGCGGATCATGTGGCGGCCGCGGGGCGAGGGGGCCGGGTGAGCGACCTGACCTCGAAGCAGCGGGCGCCTGCGACCTCGTGGCGGCGGTGGGCCGGTGCCTGGAGGAGAACGACCGCTAGCGTCGTTCGTGGACCACTCGCCCGCCGACGAGGGTCAGCACGACCCGCACGTCCCTGAGCCGCGCGGGCTCGACTTCGAGGGGGTTGGCGTCCAGCACGACGAGGTCGGCGAGGAATCCCGGCCGGAGCCGCCCCTTGTAGGCCTCTTCTCCCGCCACCCTGGCGTTGTTCACGGTGTACGCCCGGAGGGCCGTCTCCGCGTTGATCCGCTCCTGCGGATACCAGCCCCCGGCGGGCGTCCCCTCGAGCGTCTGTCGGGTCACGGCGGCGTACATGCCGTGGAGCGGGTTGGACGTGTACCATGCCGCGTTCGTCCCCGGCCAGTCGCTCCCGAACGACAGGAGCACGCCGGCCTCGTGGAGAGTGCGGAACGCGTACGCCCAGCGGGCCCGCTCGCCGATGCGCTCCTCCATCCACCGCATGTCATCGATGGTGTGGTAGGGCTGCATCTCGGCGACGATGCCGAGCCTGGCCTGTCGCCGCGCGGTCTCGGGGCCGCGGATCACCTGGTTGTGGATGATGGCGAAGCGCCGTCCCGGCCTGGGTCCGTTCGCCTCCATGACCCTCTCGAAGATGTCGAGGATCGTGTCGATGGCGGCATCGCCGATGGCGTGGACCCGGGGGTTCAGCCCCGCGGAGTCGGCGGCGCGCACCAGCCGCTCCATGTTCCCCGGCGGCTCGAGCCCGGACCCGTGGCCGGTCACGTGGCCCGTGTTCGTCGCGTCCCGCCACACCCCGCGGACGCCCGTGGTGAGATAGGGCTCGTGGAAGCGGGCGGACGAGTTCCCCATGATCCCGTCGACGAACCCCTTCAGCCCCTGGTAGCGGATCCATTCGTCGCCGTACCCCTCCACGATCCCCGCGTCGCGCATCTCGTCCCACGTGTCCAGGACCAGCCGCATGTTGACCCGGCTCGTCAGCTCGCCCGCCCGACGGAGACGGTGGTACACCTCCACCTGGGAGGGCGGCGTGATGTCGAAGAAGGTGGTCACGCCGTGCTGCCGGAGGTCCTCGAGCGCCGCCCGTGCCTCGGCCAGCCGCTGCTCCATCGCTTTCGCCGGGATCCCTCCCCGGATTCGCTCCGCCGCGGCCGCGTCCAGCCGGCCGGTGGGGACCCCGCCCTCGCACTCGACACCCGCCCAGGAGCAGTCCGCCCCGGCCGCCGCCAGCGCCGCGGCGTTGGCCAGGAAGAGCGTCCGGTCCCAGCTCCAGAGCAGCGCCGGGTGCGCCGGCGACACGGAATCCACGAGGTCCCGCCCCGGACGGAACGGCGTCGCCGGCTCCCGGCGCGGGTCATCGCGCCCGGTCGAGCTGCGGGCCCACTGCTCGTACGCGCCCCAGCTCCCGCCCACCATCCATGCGCCCACCGGGAGCCGCCCGGCCGTCTCCCGCACCGCGCGGACCAGCCCCGCCGCGTCTGCCACCTCGAGGAGGTTGATGCCCAGGAGCAGCTCGCCCGCGCGGTCGAAGTGGGTGTGGTTGTCGATGAAGCCGGGCGAGACGAAGCGACCCCGCAGCGCGATCGTCCGCGTGAGGGGCCCCGCGTACCTGTCGATCTCGGCGGCGGTGCCCACCGCGAGGATCCGGTCGCCGCGCACGGCCACGGCCTCGGCCCACGGCCGGTCCTCGTCCCCCGTCCACACGCGGCCGCCCGTCAGGACGAGGTCGGCGGGTGGCGTGCCCTGTCCCACCAGGGCGGGCGGCCCGGCGAAAACCATGAGCGCGGCGGCAAGGGCGGCGGCGAGACGGGTCCCGTTCATGCGGGTCCTCCTCCTGAAGTCCGTGGGCGGGGCTCCGGCCGGCGTCCACAGTAGGCCGGGGGCGCAGGGGGGAGCAAGCGCGGCGCCCCCGGACGCTGGCCCGGTCCGTGCACCCCCGCGCGAAGAGCCCGACCAGGGAGGCGAACATGGCGAAGTGCGAAGTCTGCGGGAACGAGTACCACATGTCCTTCGAGGTGATCACGGCCGGCAACCGTCACGTGTTCGACAGCTTCGAATGCGCGATCCACAGGCTGGCCCCCATCTGTGAGACGTGCGGCGTCAGGATCGCCGGCCACGGCATCGAGGCGAGCGGGACCTTCTACTGCTGCGCGAGCTGCGCCCGGGCGGCGGGGGTGACCGAGGCCGCGGACAACGTGTAGGACCGTCCCGACGGTACCGGGCGGGGGCGACCCGTAGCACCCATCCTCGCCGTGCAACGAAACCAGGACCTCGCGCGTCCTAGAATTCACCCGCGCCCCGACCCTCGCGCCCTCGCGCGGGCGGCCCAGCCCTTTCTCCCAACACGCAGGTGGCCAATGAAGCGGCAGATGACCCAGGCCGTCGTGCTCCTCGCGGCGCTTTCCGCGTCCGCGTGCGCGTCCGCCAGCGCGGCCTCGCCTACTCCCCAGGCGGGGCCGTCCCAGGCGGCACAGCGGAACGGCGGCGGGAAGACGATCGCGGAAGTGACGAAGGACAGCCGTCGCCTGGACGGGCTGTTCACGCTCTTCCAGGACACGCTCACCGGCTCGACGCACATGCGGATCGACCCCGACCAGGTGGGGAGCGAGTTCATCTACTGGGCACACATCGCCGACGGCGTGGTGGACGCCGGCGCGTTCCGGGGCGCGTTCCGCGACAACGAGGTGTTCACGGTCGAGCGGGACTACGACAGGGTGCGCTTCGTGATCCAGCCGACGCACCTCTACTTCGACCCGGCCGAGCCGCTCAGCCGAGCCGCGGACGCCAACGTGAGCCCGGCCGTGGTGGCGGCGGAGGACATCGTCGCCCGTGACGCCGAGACGGGCGCGGTGCTGATCAAGGCCGACAACCTGTTCCTGGGCGAGGTGTTCGCGCAGGTGAAGCCGTCGTCGCAGCCGGGGCCGCAGCGCGGCTTCTCGCTGGGGCAGCTGAGCAAGTCGAAGACGCGCTACGTGGACCTGCGCAACTACCCGGAGAACACCGCGGTGGTCGTGGACTATGTGTACGACAACCCCGCGCCCACGGCCGGGGGCTCGAGCGGGGTCGTGAGCCCGCGGAGCGTGACGATCCGCATGCAGCACACGCTCATCGCCATGCCGAAGAACGGCTACCGGCCGCGGTTCGAGGACCCGCGGGTCGGCTTCTTCACGGACCGGCAGACGGACATGCTGTCCACGTCGCCCACGCCGTACCGCGACCTGATCAACCGGTGGAGCCTGGTGAAGAAGGACCCGGGCGCGGCCATCTCCGAGCCCGTGGAGCCCATCGTCTGGTGGATCGAGAACACCACGCCCGAGATCTTCCGCGAGACCATCCGCGACGCGCTGCTGCACTGGAACAGGGCCTTCGAGACGGCCGGGTTCCGCAACGCCGTCGAGGTCCGGGTCCAGCCCGATGACGCCGACTGGGATGCGGGCGACATCCGCTACAACGTGGTGCGCTGGACGTCGTCGCCCAACCCGCCGTTCGGCGGCTACGGGCCGAGCTTCACCAACCCGCGCACCGGCCAGATCCTGGGCGCGGACATCATGCTCGAGTACACGTTCGTGACCAATCGCATCCCCCTCGACCGCGTGTTCGAGACCGCGGCCCTCGGCCTCGTCGAGCCGTTCGATCCCGACGCGTTCACTGGAGCGGAGGCGGCCGGGGCGTGCGCGGCCGGCGCGTACCTCCACAACGCCGCGCTCTTCGGTGCCCAGGCGTTGCGGGCGGCCGGTGTGTCCGAGGCGGACATGACCGACTTCATCAGGCAGAGCATCCACTACCTGGTGCTCCACGAGGTCGGCCACACGCTGGGGCTCAACCACAACATGAAGGGGACACAGCTCTGGTCCCCCGCGGAGGCCCACGACCGGGCGCGCACCTCGCAGGAAGGGCTGTACTCCTCGGTCATGGACTACCCGGCCGTGAACCTGGCCCGCCCCGGGCAGACCCAGGGCGAGTACTGGATCTCGACGGTCGGACCCTACGACCACTGGGCCATCCAGTTCGGCTACGACCCGCGCCTGGATGACGACGCCGCCATGGCCGCCCATCTGGCCCGGTCCACGGACCCGCGCCTCGTCTTCGGCAACGACGCGGACGACATGCGCGCCCCCGGCAAGGCCATCGACCCGCGGGTCAACATCTACGACATGTCCTCCGACGCCATCGGCTACGCCGCCTGGCTCATGGAGCACGCCCGCGGCCTCCAGACCGGGCTGCTGGAACGGTACGAGGAGCCCGGCTCGTCGTACCACGCGCTCCGCAACGCCTACATGATCCTCACGGGTCAGCAGGCCATCGCGGGCGGCGTGATCAGCCGCTACATCGGCGGCGTCTACGTCGACCGCGGGATGCAGGGGCAGCCCGGGCACAGCCGGCCGTTCACGCCGGTGAGCCGCGCGGACCAGAAGCGGGCGATGGCGGCGCTGAGCCGGAGCATGTTCGCGCCGGACGCGTGGCGCGCGCCGTCGGAGCTGGCGGCGCATCTGGCGATGCAGCGGCGCGGCTTCGACTTCTTCGCCGGCACGGAGGACCCGAAGCTCCACGACCGGGCTCTCAACGCGCAGCGGGGCGTGCTCGCGCACCTGCTCCACCCCGCCGTCCTCCAGCGGATCACGGACACCCGCCTCTACGGGAACGAGTATCCGCTCGCGGAAATGCTGACCGACCTCACGGACGCCATCTTCGCGGCGGACCGGAACGCCGGCATCAACACGTTCCGGCAGAACCTGCAGGTCGAGTACGTGAACCGCCTCGCGGGGATCATCCGGGAGTCCGAGACCAACCGGTACGACCATGTGTCCCGCGGCCTCGCGCTGGCCAACCTCCAGCGCATCGACACGATGATGGCCGGCAGGACCGGCAACGCCGAGACACGGGCCCACGCCCAGCACGTCCGGCACATCGTCAGGAAGGCCGTGGACGCCCACTAGGGTCGGACCCGCCCGCACAGGACCGGAGGCCCCGCCGGCGCGCCGGTGGCCGGCCGTCACGGCGTGCGACGCCGCCGCGCAGGCCTTACCATCACGGCATGAGGATCTGGGTGGACGCCGACGCCGCGCCGAGGCCGGTGAAGGAAATCGTGATGCGTGCCGCCAGGCGCCTCGAGATCCCCGTGGTGCTGGTGGCCAACCAGCGGCTCTCGCTGCCGCGCGACAACCCGTACGCGACCGCCGTGCAGGTCCACGGCGGACCCGACGTGGCCGACCGGCACATCGCCGACCACGCCGCCGGGGGCGACCTGGCCATCACCGCGGACATCCCCCTCGCCGCCATCCTCGTCGAGAAGGGCGTCCTGGTCCTGGACCCCAGGGGCGAGCGCTACAGCGAGGAGAACGTCCGGGAGCGCCTCTCGATCCGCGACTTCATGGAGACGCTCCGGGGCTCGGGCGTCGAGACCGGCGGGCCGGCGGCGTACGGGACGCGGGAGAAGCAGGCGTTCGCCGCGGCCCTGGACCGCATCCTCACCGCCCTCGCCGGGCGCAGGCGATGACCCCCGGCGAGATCCGGCAGGTCGTCGAGTTCCTCCACGGGGCGGAGGCGCTGAAGAACGTGACGCGCAACTCCTGGACGTCCGAGGGGCGGCGGGAGAGCGTCGCCGAGCACACCTGGCGCCTCTGCCTGATGGCCATGCTCCTGGAGGATGCCTTCCCCGACGTGGACTTCGCCCGGCTGGTGAAGATCTGCATCGTCCACGACCTCGGCGAGGCCATCGGCGGCGACATCTCGGCGAAGCTCCAGACCGGCTCCAAGGCCGCCGCGGAGCGGCAGGACCTCCTCGCCCTCCTGACGCCGCTCCCGGCCGCGCAGCGGGTGGAAATCGTGGCGCTCTGGGACGAGTACGAGGATGCGGCGTCGCCCGAGGCCCGCGTCGCCAAGGCGCTGGACAAGATCGAGACCATCCTGCAACACAACCAGGGGCGGAACCCCCCGGATTTCGACTACGCCTTCAACCTCGAGTACGGCCGCCGCTACACCGCCGGCGACCCCGTGATCGAGGTGCTCCGCGCCATCGCCGACGAAGGAACGAGAAACCGCGCCTCCGAGCCGTGATCACGCCCCCGACCGCTGCCCGCTGGCGCTGGCCGCTGACTCCTGAAATCTGGAATCTGACCTCGTCACCTTACTTCCAGGCCGCCGTCCGCTCCAGCCACACCTTCAGCATCCACACATCCTTCTCCAGCCCGTCCCGGAGCTCGTCCAGGAGGTTGGCCGTCCCCCGGTCCCCGGCATCCTCCGCCTCCTCGATCACCTTCCCGGCCGCCGCGTGGATCGCCCGCAGGTCCGCCTCGATGCGGGCCACCATCTCCGGGGGCTCGGGCAGCTCCTGGTCCTCGTCCAGGGCGGCCGCGTGGAGCACCGCCTCCAGGGTGTGGAGCGGAGTCCCACCCACCATGAGCACCCGCTCCGCCAGCGCGTCATTCGTCGCCGCCCACCGTCCTGATTCTCGCGCACGGCTTTCCCCGCAGCGGGGCCCCCCGGTTGCTGGCCCGCCGCTTGCGGCGCCCTGCCAGCGGTGGGGCCGCCCGGCGCAGTCGCGGCGAGCCCCCGGGTTCAGGGCCTTCGGCCCCGAGCCTCCCTGGACCCGTTTTCTCACGCCAGCAACGATGACGGATCATCCCCAGGGCGGTGCCGCCCGGCAGGGACGCGAGGAGGATGCCCGGTTCCGCTCGGCGCTCGGAGCCGGTGGAGCGCCGCACGAGACGGTGGATATCCACCGCCTCCTCGTGGCGAGCGTGCAGGACTACGCGATCTTCGTGCTGGACACCACCGGGCACATCCTCACGTGGAACGCCGGAGCGGAGCGGCTGAAGGGCTACACGGCGGAAGAGATCATCGGCCGGCATTTCTCCACCTTCTACACGCCCGACGCCCTGGACCGCGCGCACCCCCAGCACGAGCTCCGGGTGGCCGAGGCGGAAGGCCGCTACGAAGAGGAGGGGTGGCGAATCCGGAAGGACGGGACCCGCTTCTGGGCGAACGTCGTGATCACGGCGCTGCGCAACGACGCCGGGGAGCTCGTCGGGTTCGCCAAGGTCACCCGCGACCTGACGGATCGCCGGGCGGCCCAGCTCCAGGCCATCGAGGATGCCCGCCGCCTCGCGGAAGCGGAGGCGGCGAACCGAGCGAAGAGCGAGTTCCTGGCGACCATGTCCCACGAGCTACGGACCCCGCTCAATGCCATCGGCGGCTACGTCGACCTCCTCGCCTACGGCGTCCACGGGGCGCTGAACGAGGCGCAGCTCACCGCCCTCGAGCGGGTGCGGGCAGGGCAGCACCACCTGCTGATGCTGATCAACGACCTGCTCAACTTCAGCAAGGTCGAGGCGGGGCGGCTGAGCTACATCATCGCACCGGTCCGGCTGGCGGACGTCGCCGGGGCGGTGGAGCCGCTCATCGCGCCGCAGGCCGCCGGGCGGCGCATCGCCATCGAATGGCAGGACGCGGACGCCACCGTGGTGGCCGCGGCCGACGCCGCGCGCGCCGAGCAGATCCTCCTGAACCTGCTCACGAACGCGGTCAAGTACACGGAGCCCGGGGGGTCGGTCTCCGTTCGCCATTTCCTGCGCGGCGACCGGGCGGCGCTGGAGGTCGGCGACACCGGCGGCGGCATCCCCGCGGACCAGACCGAGGCCATCTTCGAGCCGTTCACGCAGCTCGGACGGACGCTGACCAGCTCCCACGAGGGCGCCGGGCTGGGGCTGGCCATCAGCCGCGAGCTGGCGCGGGGGATGAGGGGGGACCTGACCGTCTCCAGCACGGTGGGCGTGGGCTCCGTGTTCACGCTGTCGCTGCCGCGCAGCTAGCGTCCCGCGTGCCGGCGCACTTCTGACTCGGGACTCGCTCCGCGCGGACCGGCGCGCACCTTGCCTATCCCCTGGTGGACCATTCTCCAGGAGGGCCGCATGCGCTGGCAGGGCCGAAGGGGGAGCTCGAACGTCGAGGACCGCCGGGGCATCCCCGTGCGGGGCGCGGTCGGCGGCGGGATCGGACTCGTCGCCGTCGTGGTGATCGCGATGCTCTTCGGCGTCGATCCCTCGGCCATCCTCGGCGGCGCCGACCCGTCCGGCGGGTACGGCGGCGCCCCGGCGGGTGAGCAGGGCGTGCCCGAGGACGAGGGTGGCCGGTTCGCGGCGGTCGTCCTCGCGGACACCGAGGACACGTGGAACCGCATCTTCGCGGAGCGCGGCGCCGAGTACCCCGAGCCGACGCTCGTCCTCTTCTCCGGGGCGGTGGCGTCCGCGTGCGGCACCGCCAGCTCCGCCGTGGGACCGTTCTACTGCCCGCAGGACGCCCGCGTCTACGTGGACCTGGACTTCTTCCGCGAGCTGCGCCAGCGCTTCGGCGCGCCCGGCGACTTCGCCCAGGCGTACGTCATCGCCCACGAGGTCGGCCACCACGTCCAGAACGTCACCGGCGCCATGCACGGGTTCACCGGCTACGCCGAGACCGGGCCCGGCAGCAGCGCGGTCCGGATGGAGCTTCAGGCGGACTGCTACGCCGGCGTCTGGGCCCACGACCAGGGGGGCCGCGATCTCCTCGAGCCCGGTGACATCGAGGAAGCCCTCGACGCCGCCGCGGCCATCGGCGACGACGCGATCCAGCGACGCACCCAGGGCACCATCGTCCCCGAGTCCTTCACCCACGGCACCTCGGAGCAGCGCGCGCGCTGGTTCCGCATCGGGTACGAGTCGGGCGACCCCGAGGCGTGCGACACCTGAACCTCTGCCGTCGGGTTCGCCCTCCTCCAGCTCGCGCGCGAACCTCGGGCCCCCCGTATATTTTCCGTCCGCGCGAACCCGACACTTCAACGATCGAGCCGCAGCCATGCGCCGACCCACGATCCTTTCCGCACTCCCCCTGCTCCTGCTCCTCGCAGCCCCGGCCTCCGTGGCCGCCCAGGAGCTCCTGGGCTTCACCGATCGGTCCGCGGCCGCCCAGATCGACCTCGAGCGGCGCTACGACGCGCTGCTCCGGCCGGAGAACCTGGAGTCCTGGATGCGCGAGCTGACGGACAGGCCGTTCTACGTCGCCTCGCCGGGCGCCCGCGAGAACGCGCGGTTCCTCGTGGACCTGTTCCGCGCGTGGGGCTACGAGACGGAGATCGCGACCTATCAGGTCCTCTTTCCCACGCCGAAGGAGCGCCGCCTCGAGATGGTGGCGCCGGTGCGGTACCGGGCGCGGCTGGAGGAGCCGGCGGTGGCGGGGGACGCGTCGTCGCGGGTGTCGGGTCGTCTGCCCACGTACAACGCCTACTCGGCCGATGGCGATGTCACCGGCGAGCTGGTCTACGTGAATTACGGCGTGCCGGCCGATTACGAGGAGCTGGAGCGCCGCGGGATCAGCGTGGCGGGGAAGATCGTGATCGCGCGCTACGGCGGGTCGTGGCGCGGGATCAAGCCCAAGGTCGCGGCGGAGCACGGCGCCATCGGGGCGATCCTGTACTCGGACCCGCGGGACGACGGCTACTGGCAGGGCGACGTGTACCCCGAGGGGGCGTACCGCAACGAGTGGGGGGTGCAGCGCGGCGCCGTGCAGGACATGCCGCGCTACCCCGGGGACCCGCTGACGCCCGGCGTCGGCGCCACCGCGGACGCGGAGCGGTACACCGTGGAGGAGTCGCCGACGATCATGAAGATCCCGGTGCTCCCCATCTCCTGGGGCGACGCACGGCCCCTCCTCGAGCAGATCGGCGGCCCGGTGGCGCCCCCGGCGTGGCGCGGCGCGCTCCCCCTCACCTACCACATCGGCCCCGGCCCCGCCCGGGTCCGGCTCAGGCTGGCCTTCGACTGGAGCCTCCAGCCGGCGGAGAACATCATCGCCCGGCTCCCGGGCGCCACCGCGCCGGACGAGTGGGTGATCCGGGGCAACCACCGGGATGGCTGGGCCATGGGGGCCATGGACCCGATCTCCGGGCTGGTCGCGCTGCTGGAAGAAGCCCGCGCCGTGGGCGAGCTGGCCCGCGCCGGTCACCGCCCCGACCGCACCATCATCTACGCCGCATGGGACGCCGAGGAGCCCGGCCTCCTGGGCTCCACCGAGTGGGCCGAACACCACGCGGACGAGCTGCGGGCGAAGGCCGTCGCCTACATCAACACGGACGCCTCCGGCCGGGGGTTCCTCAGCATGGGCGGTTCCCACACCCTGGAGCGATTCATCAACCAGGTCGCCGCGGACGTTCCCGACCCGCAGACGGGCGTCACGATCCAGCAGCGGGCCCGCGCCGCACGGGCCGTGGGCGGCGACGACGTCCTCGGCTCCCGCGACCTGCCCATCTCACCCCTCGGCTCCGGCTCCGACTACACCCCCTTCCTCCAGCACCTGGGCATCGCGTCGCTCAACCTCGGCTTCGGCGGCGAGAGCGGCGGCGGGTCGTACCACTCCCAGTACGACTCCTTCGAGCACTACACCCGCTTCGGCGACCCGGGCTTCCCGTACGGCATCGCCCTCGCCAGGGTCGCCGGCCGGGCGACCCTCCGCCTCGCCAACGCCGACCTCGTCCCGCTCCGCTTCACCAACTTCGCCGACCGCGTCGAGGAATACCTGGACGACGTGAAGGCCCTGGCCGGGCGGGTCCGCAACGACGCGGAGCGCACGAACCGCCTCCTCGCCATGGACGCGTTCCGCCTCGCGGCCGACCCCCGCGAGACCTATTTCGCGCCGGATTCCGCCCCCCCGGTCCCCTTCCTCAACTTCGCGCCGCTGGAGAACGCGGTGGCGCGCCTCCAGGACGCCGCCGCCGCGTTCGACGACGACGCCGCCCGCGCGCTCGAGCGGGGCGTCGACCCGGGGACCGCCGTCCGCGTCAACGCCCTCCTGATCCGCACCGAGCGGCTCATGACCCGCGAGGAAGGGCTCCCGCGCCGGCCGTGGTTCCGCCACATGATCTACGCCCCCGGCTTCTACACGGGATACGGCGTCAAGACGCTCCCGGGCGTCCGGGAAGGGCTCGAAGAGGAAGGATACGCCGAGGCGGAGGCGTTCGTCGCCCACATCGCCGAGCGGCTCGAAGCCGTCACCGCGGCGCTCCGCGAGGCGTCGGTCCTGCTCCGATAGAAGGGGGACGGACTGCCAGGAACCCCCTTTTCGCGCAGTCCCCTTGCCGGCCCGCCATATATGCGGTACACATATATGCGCCACGCACCCTCCGGAGCTCTGGACCATGGATCGACGACGAAGCGACTGCTCTTCCTTCCTCCCCCTCCGACCCGTGGAGTTCCACGTCCTGCTCAGCCTGGCGGCTCGCGAGCGGCACGGGTACGGGATCATCCAGGACGCGGAAGCGCGTGGCGAGGCGTCGGTGCCGGATGTGGGAACGCTCTACCGTGCGCTGCGCCGCATGCGAGAGCAGGGTCTGATCGCGGAGGCGGCCGCGCCATCGTCGGAGGCGTCGGCGGATGGGCGGCGGAACTACTACCGGATCACGGAGCTGGGACTGGAGGTCGGGGGTGCGGAGGCGCGGCGGCTGGCCAGCCTGACGCGAGCGGCGCGTGCCGGCGGGCTGCTGGAGGGTGTCGCTTGAGCGGCCGCGAGGTGGGCGCGGGTGCCGAGCGGGTGCTGCGGCTGCTGCTCCGGCTGTACCCGGAGGATTTCCGCGACGAGATGGGGAGCGAGTGGCTGGAGACATACCGTGACGGCTGCCGGCGGGCGGGGGAGTGGGGCGGCGTCGCGTGGGCGCGGTTCTGGGTCCGGGCCACCGCCGACTCGGTGCGGAACGGGATCGGTGAGCGGCTGCGTCCGGCGGTGACCTGGCGGCGGCGCGGCAACTGGGGACGGGACACGCAGCGGGCGATTCGTCGTCTGGTGCGGGCCCCGGCGTTCACCCTTGCGACGGTGGGCACACTGACGGTGGGGCTGGGCGCGTTCGCGGTGGTCTGGAGCGCGGTGGACAACGTGCTGCTGGAGCCCCCGTCGTACGAGCGGCCGGAAGACCTGTACTTCGTGTGGCGGGACTACCGTGCGTTCTTCGACCTGGACCGTGGCTGGCTGGCGGGCCCCGATGTGGTGGCGCTGGACACCGCGGGGGGTCCGATCGCGGGCGCGGTGGGGATGCGGGTGGAACCGGTGACGGTCGAGCTGGGCGAAGGCGGCCGGCCGGAGGAGCTCAAGGCGATGCGGTCGCAGCCCGGGCTGTTCGACCTCCTCGGTGTGCGACCGGCGCTGGGCCGGGTTTTCGCGCCGGCCGAGGTGGGCGAGGGGCGGCCAGCGGTAGTGGTGCTGGGGCACGATCTGTGGAAGGGCAGGCTGGGCGCGGACCCGGCGGCGGTCGGGCGGGAGGTGCGGCTGAACGGTGAGCCGTTCACGGTCATCGGCGTCATGCCCGAGCATTTCCGATTCGCGCGGCACTCCAGCCTGGGCAGTCCGGAGACGGCGGACCTGTACACGACGTTCGCCTTCGACCTGGGCGCGCAGCCACCCGGTGGAGGTTCGTACGCGGGCCTCGTCCGTGCGCGGCCCGGGACGACCCCCGAGGCGGTCGCCGACGCTGTCACGGCCGTCGGCCGGGGTCTCGACGAGGAGTATTTCGAGGGGGGTGGCATGCGCTACTACCCGGTCGGACTCATGGAGGACCTGGTGGCCCGCGTTCGTCCGGCGCTGGTGGTCCTCGGTCTCGCGGGCGCCTTCCTGGTCCTGGTGATCACGGTGAACCTGGCAACGCTCCTCCTCGGCCGCGCCGCCCAGCGGGAGCGGGAGCTCGCGGTGTCCCGGGCCCTGGGCGCCAACCGCTGGACCCTGGCCCGTGCGGCGCTTCTCGAGGGCGGCCTGCTGGGCCTCCTTGGCGCCGCCGGCGGCCTTCTCGTCGCTCTCCGGGGCACGCGCGCGCTGGTCGAGATCGCGCCCGCCGAGCTCCCGCGCCGGGCGGAGATCGCCGTGGACCCGAGTGTGGTGGCGGTCGTGCTGTCCACCGGTGTCCTCCTCGGACTGGCGGCGGGGGTCGTTCCCGCGGTCTGGGCCGCCCGCTCGCGACTGGCCACCGTTCTCCGGGACGCGGCCGTACGCGGCGGCGGCGGTCACGGGCGGATCCGGCGGGGCATGGTGGTGGCGCAGGTCGCGCTGTCTCTCGTGCTCCTGAGCGCCGGCGGCGTGCTGGTCCGGAGCTTCGAGCGCCTGCTGGCCGCGGATCCCGGCTTCCGGGCGACGGATGCGCTCACGTTCCGGGTCCCGGTGACCGCCGGTGACTATCCCGATGCGGCGGCCCTGACGGTCCTGCACGACAGGCTGCTGGCCGAGCTCTCGGCCATTCCCGGGGTGGAGTCGACCGGCGGGCTGTCGTCCCTGCCTCTCACGGCGGGGGCTGACCAGACCCGGATCGCGTTCCCCGGCGCTCCCGGGAACACGGGCGAGGGGGACCACGATGCGCCGCTGATCGACATCATCTCCGCCACGGAAGGGGCGTTCGAGGCCCTGGGCGCGCGCATCATCGCGGGGACCGCTTTCTCCGCTCCACGTGCGGAGCCCGCGAACGAAGTCCTGATCGACCACACGCTCGCGGATGAATTCTACCCCACCGGCCGTGCCGTGGGCGCGACCGTATGGATGGGGGACGACACGCTGCGGGTGGCGGGCGTCCTCGAGCAGCCCCGGCTGTACGATGTCCACCAGGATGGCCGGGGCCAGATCTGGCGGCGCAACCGCGAGTACACCTACCGGTCGCTCTTCTACGTCATCCGATCCGGCCGCCCGACCGGCTCCCTGATCGCCGACGTGCGCGCCGCGGTCCGCCGGGCGGACCCGTCCCTTCCCGTCTCGCAGGCCCGCCCCATCGAGGTCCTCGTGGACGCGTCGCTCAGCAGGCAGCGCCTGAGCGCCACGCTCATCGCCGCCTTCGCCCTCGGCGCCCTCATCTTGGCCGCCATGGGCCTTTTCGGGATCGTTTCCGCCGCCGTGACCCGCCGTCGGACCGAGCTCGGAATCCGCATGGCCCTCGGCGCCGACGCCGGCCGCGTCCTCCGCATGGTCCTCGGCGATGGCCTCTCGCTCGTCGGCCTCGGCCTCCTCGCCGGCATCCCCGGCATCTGGGTGGCCGGTCGGCTGCTCCGCGGGGTCGTCGTCGGGATCTCACCGTTCGACGCTCTGACCCTCGCCGCCGTCGCCGGAGCGCTCGTCGCCGTCACCGCCATGGCCTGCTGGATCCCGGCCCGTCGCGTCACCGCCATCGACCCGGCCAGCTCGCTCCGGTCCGACTGACGGGCGGACCGGCCCGAGCACCGCACCCTCACGCGCCGGGGCCGCCCCGACGTCGCCTCGACGGGCGCGTTGGTCGGTGTTATGGTGCCGATTTCCGCGACTCTCCGCCGGAGACCCCCTCATGCGACGCCGTCCGCCCTTCCCCCTCCGCCTTCGCCACCTCCTCCTCGTCGACTACCAGCCCCTGGAGGGCGGCTGGATCGCACCGCTGGTGGTGTTCCGCCTCGACGGTCGCGAGTTCATGCGCGAGGAATACTACGACATCGTCGCCGACACGACCCTGCCCGACGGCGTGTTCGATCCCGGCCGCTGGACGGGCGGGTGGCGATGACCGGAGGGAGCGCGCGGGGGGGCGGCTCGAGCCTGGAGCCCGTGCGCGAGGCTTTCGAGGAGTTCGCCCGGGACGACCCGATGTACGCCGCGCTCACGCGGGGCGGCCGGGAGAACAATCGCTGGGACCCCGCCGAGTTCTTCGAGGACGGCCGGCAGGAGATCCGGGACGTGCTGCTGTATCTGGGCTCCCTCGGTGTGGAGCCCGCCCGGGGGCGGGCTCTGGACTTCGGCTGCGCGGTCGGCCGCCTCACCCAGGCGCTCGGCGACCATTTCGAGGAAGCGGTGGGCGTGGACATCGCGGCCGCCATGCTCGAGGCGGCCCGCCGCCACGACCGCCACGAAGGACGCGTCACGTACGTGCACAACACCCGCCCGGACCTGGCCCTGCTCGAGACCGCCTCCTTCGACTTCGTCTACACGAACAAGGTGCTCCAGCACATCCCACCCGGCCCGCAGGCGGCCTACATCCGGGAGTTCGTCCGCGTGCTGCGCCCGGGCGGCGTGGCCGTCTTCCAGCTGCGCAACGGCCCGCGCATCCGGCCGGGCAGCCTCCGCGCCTGGCTCTACACCCTGAACCGCCGCCATTTTCGCCGCCTCGCCCAGCGGGTCCGCGGCCGCAGGCCCTACGAGATGCACTACCTCGCCCGCGCAACCGTCGAGGAGGCGGTGAGCGGCGCCGGCGGCCGCATCGTCGACGTCGTCGATCTCAGCCGCGCTCGCCCGAACAAGAGTCTCCGCTACTGCGCGGTGAAGGACTGACCAGCCTCGAAGCGTGTCCCGCGGAGACGGCGCGTCTCCGTGTGGGACGCGCCTCCAGTCCTGCCACGCTGCACCTCAGCGCACCCGCCGCAACACCACGACCGACCGCCCCTCCGTCTCCACGACGCGCCCCGGCCCGACCTCCTCTCCCCGCGCCTGTTCCCGGTGCTCCTCGACGGTGCCGTCCGTCGTGTCCAGGCACACCACCCAGGCCTGACCGTATCGCTCCTCCGGCAGCTTCCACCCGAGGGCCTCTCCGTCCGCGTTCATGAGCACGAGGAACGAGTCATCACGAACGCGCCGGCCACGCTCGTCGGGCACCATGATCCCGATGCCGTTCAGGAAGACGCCGATGGCGCTGGCGTGGCCGGTCTCCCAGTCCGCGTCCTCCATCTCCTCGCCGTCCGGGCGGAGCCACGCAATGTCGTCGACGCCGCGGATCGGCTGCCCCTGGAACCAGCGGCGGCGGCGGAGGACGGGGTGGGCGCGCCGGAACCGGATCAGCCGCCGCGTGAACTCCACCAGGTCCCGGTCCGCCCCTTCCCAGTCGAACCAGGAGAGCTCGTTGTCCTGGCAGTAGGCGTTGTTGTTCCCCTCCTGCGTGCGCCCCATCTCGTCGCCGCCCAGCAGCATGGGGACCCCCTGGGACAGCATCAGCGTGGCCAGGAGGTTGCGCCGCTGCTTTTCCCGGCAGGCGACGACGACCGGGTCCTCCGTCCGACCTTCCGCCCCGCAGTGCCACGAGCGGTTGTGGCTGTCCCCGTCCCGGTTCCCTTCCTGGTTCGCCTCGTTGTGCTTCTCGTTGTAGCTCACCAGGTCGTTCAGCGTGAAGCCGTCGTGGGCGGTCACGAAATTGACGCTGGCCGACGGCCGCCGCGCGTCCGCCAGGTACAGATCGGGCGACCCCGTGAACCGCGCCGCCAGCTCCCCCACCACGCCACCCCCCCCGCGCCAGAAGTCCCGGATGGCGTCCCGGTAGCGCCCGTTCCATTCCGACCAGAGCGGCGGGAAGTTCCCCACCTGGTACCCGCCCTCGCCCAGATCCCAGGGCTCCGCGATCAGCTTCACCCGGCTCACCACCGGGTCCTGCTGGATCAGGTCGAAGAACGTGCTCAGCCGGTCCACCTGGTGGAGCTCCCGGGCCAGCGTGGACGCCAGATCGAAGCGGAACCCGTCCACGTGCATCTCCGTGATCCAGTACCGCAGGCTGTCCATGATGAGCTGCAGGGCGTGCGGGTGGCGGGCGTTCAGGCTGTTCCCGGTGCCCGTCGTGTCGTAGTAGAACCGCCGGTCTCCCGGCACGAGCCGGTAATACGCCGGGTTGTCGATCCCCTTGAAGGACAGGACCGGGCCCAGATGGTTGCCTTCCGCCGTGTGGTTGTAGACCACGTCGAGGATCACCTCCAGCCCGGCGGCGTGGAGCGCCTTCACCATCGCCTTGAACTCCCGGACCTGCTCACCCCGATGGCCGCCGCTGGCGTAGCCGTTGTGCGGGGCGAAGAAGCCGATGGTGTTGTACCCCCAGTAGTTGCGGAGCCCCCTCTCCACCAGGAACGCGTCGTGGATGAACTGGTGGACCGGGAGCAGCTCCAGAGCCGTCACACCCAGCCCCGTCAGGTGCTCGATCACCGCCGCGTGCGCCACCCCCGCGTACGTTCCCCGCAGCTCTCGCGGGATGTCCGGGTGGCGCATCGTCAGCCCCTTCACGTGCGCCTCGTACACGATCGTCTCGTGCATCGACGTGTCCGGCGGACGGTCCTCCCCCCATTCGAACGCACCGTCCACCACCACGCTGCGGGGCACGTGCGGCCCGCTGTCCAGGTCGTTGCGGGCGCCCTCGTCACCGACCCGGTGCTGGAAGCAGGCCTCATCCCAGTCCACGCCTCCCTCGATGGCCAGGGCGTAAGGGTCCAGCAGCAGCTTGCTCGGGTTGCAGCGCAGCCCCTCCCCCGGCCGCCACGGCCCGTACACCCGGTACCCGTACCGCTGTCCGGTCCCCACCCCCGGCAGGTAGGCGTGCCAGCAGTAGGCGTCCACCTCGGTCAACGGGATCCGCTCCTCCTCGCCAGCGTCGTCGAAGAGGCAGAGCTCCACCCCCTCCGCCAGCTCGGAGAACAGCGAGAAATTCGTTCCTTCCCCGTCACACGTCGCACCCAGGGGGTACGCCCGCCCCGGCCACACTTCCCGCGCCATTCGCTTCTCCCCATCGGTGGAATCGCGAAGGGCAAGGCAACTTCCATGCGCGGCGCCGGGCTCACGATGGCGGGTACAGCGGGGCGCTCCTGGAGCGGTTCGACAACCGCGTTCCCGGACGGTGATGGTGGTGTGCGCCGATCAGCGGACGCCGCCGGACTGGATCCGCGAAACCGCTACGCCGGCGCGGCGGCCGCCTTCACTCTTTCGCGTCCGCCCTGCGCGCTTCCGCCTCGGCCAGCCAGCCGCGGCGCAGCCAGTTCTCCGGAACGCTGCTCAGGTAGGGCTTGATGTCCAGGATGGGCGAGCCGTCCAGCATGTCCACGCCGTGGACGCGGAGCCGGGTGCCCTCGCGGCCGAGGAGCTCGACCACGGTGAGCCCGATCCGGTTGGGGCGTCGCGGTGACCGGCTGGCGAATACGCCGTGGGGGCGATCGTCGGTCGGGGGGCGGCTCACGAGGTCGTAGCCGTCCACCCGGTCGAACACCCAGAGCACGTACAGGTGGGAGAACCCCTCGATGTCCGTGAGCCCCGCCTCCAGCTCCGGCCGCACTTCCAGCCACCCCTCCGCCTCGTGCCGCGCCCCCGGGCCCTTCGGGATCTCCGCCACGTCGGCGAACGGGCTCACCACCCGGCCAATGGGCTCCATCGGGATCATCCGCCCCCCCCGCCCGGCCGCGGCGCATCGCCCCGGTTCCGCCAGCCGCACCAGACCCGGTCGCCGCGCTTCACCCGGTGGAACTTCGCGGGCGTCACCTGACACACCGTGCCGTCCACGGCCACCAGCGTGATCGGCTCCTCCTTCGCCGATACCGTCTTCCCGCCCGGCCCCACGCCGCCCAACTGGAAGCGGTTGTCCAGGCCGCACCCCGTCAGCGAGAACGCCAGCAGCGCCATCGCCAGGACCCTCATCATCGGACACCTCCCTCCGTGGGCAGCACCAACCGGTCCCCCACCGCCACCCCGTGCTCCTCAAAATATCCGGAATTGACCTCCAGCGCCCCACGGTACGGGCGGCCGGGGGACGTGACCGGGCAGACGCGCGGGTTCGGACTCTCGCACGGAACCATGGACCGGATGGCGAGGATCCGCCCGTCGTCGTCCAGGAACGCGATGTCCAGGGGGATCCGCGTCCGGAACATCCAGAACCCGCCCGTGGAGTCCTGCGGCGCCGGGTACAGGAACAGCATCCCCGCGCCTCGCGGGAGCGACGTCCGCTCCATCAGCCCGTGCGCCCGCTGCTCCGGCGTGCGCGCCAGCTCCGTCTGCAGCGTCACCGTGGCGTCGGCCGTCTCGATGGCGACGGTCGCCGTGTCGAACGCGACGACCGCCTCCCCGCCTTCGTCCGGAACCGGGCCCTCGCAGGCGGTCGTGAGGACCAGCACCGCCATGGCCGCCGCCGCGACCCGCCTCAACGCGGTTCGTCGCCGCAGAATTTCGCCAGCATGCGCCGCACCGTGTTCAGGTTCCGGGTCGTGCCGCGCCCCGCCAGCGCCTTCTCCAGCGGGACCCACGCCGGCGACTCGCTCATCTTCCCCCGCCGCAGCCAGTACAGCTCACGGCCGTGGAAGAGGAAGTCGTCAACGTCAGAGCGCAGCGCGAGGACCGCATCCCGGAAATCCCCCGGCGCCGGACCCTTCAGGAACACCACGTTCACCGTGACCCCCTCCTCCCCCGCGAGCGGCGACCCGTCCAGCCGCTCGGGCGACCCGGCGTCCGCCAGCTCCGCGCACGAGCGGAGGAACGTCGCCGGCTCGTAGCCCAGCGCCTCCCGGAGCCGCGCCTCGATCCGCGCCTCCAGCGCCGCCGCCTCCCCGGGGGCGGCGTCCCCCGCGTCCGGCTCGAACACGACGTTGCCGCTGGCGAGGAACGTCGCCACACCGCCGAACCCCATCGCCTCGAAGACCGCGCACAGCGCCGGCGACCTCACCGTGCGCCCCCCGACGTTGATCCCCCGGAGGAGCGCGAAGCGGCGCACAGGCGGGGTCTGCGCCATGGTCACTCCGGCTTCATCAAGGCATACACCCGGACGTACGCGACGTCCGCCTCATCCCGCCAGGTCCCCAGCACGAAGTCGGGACCGATCTGGCGGATCTCGAAGCGGGGTGGCGTCTCCACGGCCCCCAGCCAGGCGCCGCCGGGATCGATGATGTCCCAGATGGGCCCGGCCTCCCACGGGGCCCGGTAGCGCTCGAGCCAGACGTTCTGCTCCGCATCGACCACGGCCGCCTGGTAACGCGGCATCCGCTCGGCCTGCGGGGCCTCCGCCAGGAAGGTCTCGTCTCGCCGCCGCGCGTTGTCGGTCCGGGCGGAGGCGAGGAGGTGGGAGCGGAGTGCGGCCCGGTCTTCGTCCGTGACCTGGCGCGCCGGGACTTCCCAGCGGCTGACCCGCTCCAGCCCGCCCTCTTCGCCGTACACGCGGAGATCGGCGTCGACCCCGGTGCCGACGTGGAAGTGGTCGCGGCCCGCGGCCCAGACCGGGCCGCCGGCGAAGGGCACGTACGGGAAGGAGTACCTTCCCCCGGCGGCGAGTCCCCACCGCTCCGCGCCGGGAAGCGCGACGACCTCCCGGACGAACGCGCCATCCGGGCGGAACGCGTAGAACCGCAGCGTATCCCGGATTACCGTCCCCGCGTCCGCCGGCCCGAAGCCGCGCGAGCCGCTCGCTCCGAGGATCGCGCCTCCGGCAAGGAGCCCCAGCGCGTGGGCCATGCGCTCGCCGGCCATCCCCATGCGGATCGTGCGCGCGTAGGCGCCGTCGGGGTCCAGGATCGTGATCCCGGCCAGGTCGGTGACCGCGAGCGTGTCCCCGGCGAGCACGGCGAGGGCGCTCATGAAACGGTACTCTCCGGGGCCGTCCCCCGCACGCCCCACGGCCCCGAGGAAGCGCGCCTCCGCATCGAAGAAGCGGAGCTGGTTCGAGGCCGCATCGGCCACGACGATCCTCCCATCGCTCAGCCGCTTCGCTCCCGCGATACCGTGAAACAGGTACGCCTCCTCCCCTTCCCGGCGGCCGATCGTCAGCGCCGGCTCCCCCAGCCGCCACGCGTCCTCCGCCCCCCATCGGGATCCGGAGCTCTCCACGATGCGGACCCCCGCGCTGTCCCGGGCGACGACCTCCCGGCCTGCTCCGTCCGCTCCGCAGGCCAGGAGCGGAACCGCGGCAACGAGGGCGAGGAACGCGCACCCGCGCGCGGTCATTCCCGTCCTCCCGCCCCCGAGCCACCCGGCTTCACGACGCGCCCCCGCACGACGTACTGCACGCCGAGGTCGTCCCGCGTGACGCCATGGAGGATCCCGTCCCGCAGGATCGGCGCGGGCGACTGGGACAGGGCGAACGGCAGGGTCACCTTGCCGAGGAACCGACCCCCGGGATCAAAGACGTCGTGGGCCGACCCGGAGTTCCCGGGAGCGGTTACCCGCTCCACCCAGAGGTGGCCCTCGTCGTCTTCGAAGAACGTCGTGGCGGCGGGCTTGGTCGGCGGCAGCTTCGACAGGTCGATCCGCCCACCCTGACGCGTGAACCATTCCAGCTCGCGGCGCGCCTCCGCACGGTCGGACGGCGTCACCGGCAGCGGGGTGTAATCCCGGGTGATCGTACGGAGGGTGTCCCCGGCCGCGTTCAGCTCGAACAGCCGGTACTCGTCGGTGAGCATACCCAGGATGGTCCCGCGCTCCGTCAGCCGCCAGGTCAGCCCGCCCTGGAAGGGGATCCCCGCGACCATTCGCCCGCCCCCACTCGACCGGTGCTCGAACCGGCCCCGCGCGACCGGGTCGTCGGGCACGTCCAGCGTGTCCAGCGGGACCAACGCCGCATCGTGACGGACCAGCGCCAGCCGGAACTCCCCGTCGGGCCGCCGGAAGAAGGGGGCGTAGTAGTGGCCTTCCGCATCGAAGCCGCCCGGCCAGGGCATGATCACGAAGCCGCCCGCGGCCGGTCGCGCGCCCAGGTGCTCCCCGGCGGTGTCGAACCGCGAGACCCTGTTGTTCTGCGGGTCCATCACCCACATGTGCCCGTCCGGCCCCTGCTCCACGTGGACTCCCTGCGCGAACTCGCCCGGGCCGCCGCCCCGCCGCCCGATGGTGCGGACGTGGGCTCCCGAGGCGTCGAAAACCCGCAGCTCCTGCGACTGGCCGTCGAAGACCCACAGCCGACCCCCACCGTCCACCTCGAGGGCGACGATGCGCCCGAACATGTCGGGGCCGGTCCCTTCCACCCGCCCCAGCCGGAGCTCCTCCTCGACCCGCCACCCGCGCCCCTGCGCCCAGACGGGCTCCGCCGTATTCCGCACCACGACCTGTCCCGATGGCAGGGTGTCCGTCGTGCCGGCCCACCCGTCCGCGGCGCGTTCGGGGGAGCCGCAGCCGGCCAGAGCCAGGGCGGTCCCGGCCAGGGACGAGACACGACGAAGGCGGTTCCTCAGCGGGTCGAGTCGCATGGCTCCCCGTCGCCTCTTCGACATTTCGACCACGACGGACCGTCGCGCGGCGCGGGGGGTATCAAATTCCTCACGACACACCACTACGAACGCCCCTGCGTGGTTCGATCCTCTCGTACGGATGGAGATGCCCCATGGCGAAGGTAAAGATTTTCAAGAAGGACGGCACGCCCACCCCCTACTTCTGGTCCAACCGTGACAGCGGGGACCGGACCGACGTGACGGTGTACAAGCAGAGCGCCGACGGCGTGAAGCGGATGAAGGGCGTCCGCTTCAATGCCGTGACCAACCGGATGCGCAGGGATTAGTCACCCCGTCGCCTGCGGCTCCCGGGCGGCGACGCCGGGAGCCGCGTCGCGGCGGCCCCCCGAAGGACCCATTTCCCGGTAATACGCGATCAGGTCGGTGACCGGCGGCGTGGCGCCGAGCTGCCGGAGCATCGTGACCACCTGACCGCGATGGTACGTCGAGTGGTTCACCACGTGGCGGAGCATCTGGTCCATGCGGCTGGTGTAGGGCCTGCCCTCGGTGCTGCGGTACGCCACCTCCCGCACCAGCCCCTCGTCGTCCAGCGAGTCGAGCAACGCGCTCCGCTCCGTTTCGATCTCCTCCCATTTCGACCCGACCGCCCCGAGCGAAGACAGGTCCCAGTCGGCGGGCGTCCCCGGCGGCGACTCCCCGGCCCAGCGGCGCAACCAGATCCAGTCGCCGGCGATGGTGTGGGCGAGTGTGGCGAGCACCGACGGGAAGGACGAGCCCAGGTCGCGGCCCAGGGCCGCCTCGGTGAGGCCGCTGGCGGCCTCCAGGATGCGCCGATTCGCCCACCGGTTGTAGCGGTAAAGCTGCCGGATCTCCTCCGCGCGCGTCATTCGAGGCCCTCCGTGATCGAGAGTACGTTCCCGTCCGAACCGGTCGAGGGGGATCCCGCGCTTTCCGAGCTCCGCCACCGCCTCGCCGAGGTCGTCCACCTCCCACCCGAAGATGGTGTACGGCGCGGGCTGGTGCGCGGGCACGCGCGTGAGCCGGACCGGTGTCCCGCCGGCGTCGAAGGTGAGTGCGAACTCGTCCTCCGCCATCAACTCCAGCCCGAGCATCTCCTCGTAGAACGGCCGGGAGCGCGCCGGGTCGCGGCACGGGACGAACGCGATGGGGGTGCCTTCGGCGATCACGGGGTCTCCGGGTGCGGTCCGTCCGTGGCTCGTGGGGTGGTAGGATGCCGCTGCTCGGGGGCCGGGACAAGGATCGGATCACTTGCCGCGCTGGCGCCGCCGCGCTGGCGCCTGGCGCTTTCACCGCAGGCGCGTACTTCTTCCGGGATGTTCACCTGTCCCATCTGCGACCGCCCCCTGTCGCTCGAAGGCCGCTCATACCGTTGCGAGGCCGGCCACGCCTTCGACCGCGCCCGGGAGGGATACGTGGACCTCCTGCCGGTGGGACACGGCCGGTCGGGGATCACGGGGGACACCGCCGCCATGGCGCGGGCGCGGCAGCGCTTCCTCGCCCGGGGGCATTACGGCCGGCTCGTGGACCGGATCGTCGCGCTCGTCCTCGAGCACGCCGGCGGCCGGCGGGCGGCGACGCCCGGGGACCGGGGGCGCTTCGTCGTGGCGGAGGCCGGGTGCGGCAGCGGGCATTACATAGGCGCCGTGGCGGACGCGCTCGGGGAGGCCGCGTGCTTCGGCTTCGATGTCTCCAGGGATGCGCTGCGCCTCGCCGCGCGGGCCCGTCCCGCGGTTCGCTTCGCCGTCAATGACGTCAGGCACCGCGTCTGCCTTCCCGCCAACTCCACGGACGTCCTGCTGGATGTGTTCGCCCCCCGCAACGTCGCCGAATTCGCCCGGGTGCTCCGGCCCGACGGCCTCCTCCTGGTGGTGGTCCCGGGCGAGCGCCACCTGGCGGAGCTCCGGGGCCGCCTGCCCCTGCTGGGCATCGAGCCCGAGAAGCGGGAGCGCACGCTCGCGCAGCTGGCCCCGCAGCTGGAGCCGGCGTGGGAGGAGGCGCTGGAATGGGAGGCGCATCTGGCCGGCGACGACGTCGCCGACCTGGTGCGGATGTCGCCGAGCGCCTTCCACCTCGATCACGCAGGCATCGACACGGCCACGGGCGACGCCCGTGTGACCCTGAGCTTTCTCCTGCTCGGCCTCACGCCGCGCGCCGACCAACCCTTCCGCCCGGACGGGCGTCCGACTTGACGCGCCGGAGCCATGCGCCGTACGTGGTGGGGTTCCGGGCGTCTGCCGCCACATCCTGCACACGGGTTCCATGGCCGACCTCGAGCTCGCGCTGCGCACGCTGGTGAAATCGCCGTTCGTCACCCTCATCGCGGTGGTGTCCCTGGCCCTGGGCATCGGGGCGAACGCGGCGATCTTCTCCCTCACCGACCAGATGCTCCTCCAGGCGCTACCCGTGCGGGACCCGGGCTCGCTGGTGAACCTGGGCGCCCCCGGTCCCAAGGGGGGAGCGCTCTCGTGCAACCAGGCGGGGGACTGCGAGCAGGTGTTCAGCTATCCCATGTTCCGCGACCTGGAGCGGCAGCAGACCTCCTTCACCGGCCTGGCGGCCCACCGCGCCTTCGGCGCGAACCTCGCCCTGGGAGACCAAACGGTGGACGGCGAGGGGATGCTCGTCTCGGGGTCGTACTTCCCGGTCCTCGGCGTACGACCTGCCCTCGGGCGCCTCTTCGGCCCCGGCGATGACCAGGCCGTCGGCGAGCACCCGGTGGCGATCCTGGCCTACCGGTTCTGGGAGAACCAGCTCGGCTCGGACCCGGACGTGCTCAACTCGGCCATCGTCGTGAACGGGCGCACCATGACCGTCGTGGGCGTGGCGCCCCGTGGCTTCCGGGGCACCACCCTCGGCGCGCGCCCCGACGTCTTCGTGCCCCTCACCATGCGCGGCGCGATCGAGCCCGGGTTCGACGCCTTCGAGAACCGCCGGAGCTACTGGGCCTACGTCTTCGGCCGGCTCGAGCCGGGCGTGGCAATGGATCAGGCCGCGACCGCCATGAACACCCTCTACAGCGGCATCGTCAACGAGGTGGAGGTCCCGCTGTACGAGGGGCTGAGCGAGCAGACCATGGCGCGCTTCCGCGCGAAGCAGCTCACTTTCGAGGAAGGTTGGCGCGGCCAGAGCTCCGTCCACGAGGAGGCGAGGATCCCCCTGATCCTGCTCTTCGCCATCACGGGGATCGTCCTGCTCATCGCCTGCGCCAACATCGCCAACCTGCTGCTCGCCCGCGGCGCGGGCCGCACCCAGGAGATGGCGATCCGGGGCTCCCTCGGCGCCAGCCGGCGGCAGCTCCTCCGCCAGCTCCTCACGGAGTCTCTCCTCCTCGCTCTCCTGGGCGGCGCCGCCAGCCTGCTGGTGGCCCGTTGGACCCTCGGCGTGATCGGCGCCATCCTGCCGGCCGAGGCCGGCTCGACCCTCGCCCTCGAGCTGCGGCCCGGCATCATCCTGTTCGCCGCGGCGGTCTCCATCGGGACCGGGATCCTCTTCGGCCTCTACCCGGCGATCCACGCCACCCGCGCCGACCTGGCGACGATCATGAAGAACGCCAGTGGCCAGCCGTCCGGCTCACGGGGTGCCGCCCGCTTCCGGACGTCGCTGGTGACCGCCCAGATCGCCCTTTCCATGGCGCTCCTGGTGGCCGCCGGGCTGTTCACCCGCAGCCTCACCAACGTCAGCCGGGTGGAACTGGGGCTCCGGGCGGACAACATGATCACGTTCGGCATCTCCCCCGAGCTGAACGGCTACGAGCCGGCGCGTGCGCACATCCTGTTCGGCCGCGTCGAGGAGGAGCTCGCCGCGGTGCCGGGCGTCACCGGGGTCACCGCCTCCTACATCCCCATCCTCGCCGGCAGCAACTGGGCGAACGACGTGTCCGTGGAAGGGTTCGAGTCCGGCCCCGACGTCGATGACAACGCCCGCTTCAACGCCGTCGGGACCGGCTACTTCCGGACCATGGGGATCCCGTTGATCGCGGGGCGCGAGTTCACCACTGCCGACGGCGCGGGCGCTGCCGGGGTGGCGATCGTGAACGAGTCATTCACGCGCAAGTTCGGCCTCGACACACGCAGGGCCGTGGGCGCCCTCATGGCCGTCGGGGACACGGACGAGCTGGACATGCAGATCGTCGGGGTTGTGCAGGACGCCAAGTACTCCAGCGTCAAGGACGACATCCCGGCCATGTACTTCAGCCCATACCGGCAGAACGAGTCGCTGGGGAGCATGAACTTCTACGTCCGCACGGCGGGCGAACCGCGCACGGTGGTCAGGGCGATCCCCGGCGTCATCAAGGGGCTCGACGCCAACCTGCCGGTGCAGGACCTGAAAACGCTCCGGCAGCAGGCCCGGGAGAACGTGTTCCTCGACCGCATGATCAGCTCCCTCGCGGCCGCGTTCGCCATCCTGGCCACGCTCCTCGCCGCCATCGGGCTCTACGGCGTGCTGGCCTATACGGTCGCCCAGCGCACGCGCGAGATCGGACTGCGCATGGCCCTCGGAGCCGAAAGCGCCATCGTCCGGACCATGGTCCTCCGCCAGGTCGCCCGCATGCTGGTCAGCGGCGGAGTTGTCGGGATCATCGCCGCGCTCGCCCTCGGCCGCGCCACCGCTTCGCTGCTCTACGGCGTCGGCGGCAGCGACCCGCTCGCGCTGGCCGGCGCCGTGATCCTGCTGGGTCTCGTCGCGCTCGGGGCCGCGTACCTTCCCGCCCTGCGGGCGTCCCGCGTCGACCCGATGCAGGCGCTCCGCTACGAGTAACAGGCCGCCAGGCAGCCAGGCGGGGGCCCGCCCCCGCCAGCCTCTGCTCGCCGACGACGGATCCGGCCGGGTCGATCCGCGCGGCCTGCCGGATTTACCGCATGGAGACGAGGATCGCTCCGCCATTCGCCCGGCCGCCGTACTTGAGCGTGGCCCGCCGCGAATCCAGGTACTGGATCTCCTCTACGTCGCTCGCCCGCACCGAGTGCAGGTAGCCGAGGCCGTAGAACTGCCCCTCGTCAACCACCACCAGGAGCTGTGTCTGACCGCGGAAGGAAACCTGGCCGCGGCGCTGCAGCCACCGCGGCTTCAGCTTCTGCACCGCCTGGTAGGCGGTCTGGCTCGAAAGCTCCGCGAGCTGCTGGCCCGTGATCACGTTCCTCGACGTCACCGCGCCGCCGTCCCCGCTGCCCCCGGTGGACGCACAGGCACCAGCGGCCGCCACCGCAAGAACGAGTGGCAGCATCAGGCGTGTCAGTCTCATTGCCTTCTCCCTGAAATGGATGCATGCGGAGGGGGTTCTGCTCCTAATCATGGGGATCCCGCCAGTCGGCAACAACCCCCTGGAAGGCCCGCGCTCACCCCCTCGTCAGCCGTGTCCTTTCGTCCGCACTGGCCCACCGGCGCACCCTGGCGGTGTGGGATCTGCGGGATAAAGGAAGCGCAGGGCAGCATTCGACTCTCAGGAAAGGATGATCATCATGACGGATCGAAAGCATCTCAGCGATGACGCCCGCGACGAGAACCCGGGCGTCGGCGAGCAGGTCGGGGAGGGCGTCGGGGGTATCGGCGGCGCGCTGGCGGGCGCCGGGCTCGGATCGGCCGCGGGTCCCATCGGCACGATCATCGGCGGGATCGCCGGGGCCGCGGGCGGCTGGTGGGCCGGAGAGAAGGTCGGCCGCGCGGGGGAGGACATGGGCGAGCACGAGGACCATTACCGTGAGCATTACCGCGCAAACCGCCGTGACGAGCTGGATTACGAGCAGGCGCGGGTGGGCTACGGCGTCGGCCACATCGCCGGGCGGCATCCGGAGTACAGGGGCCGCGATTTCGACGAGGTGGAGCCATCGCTGCGGGAGAACTGGCGCAGCGACCGCCACGACTACGACGCGCTGCGGCCCTACGTCCGTGAGGGGTATACCCGCACCTCGAAGGGGGACCCTCTCTCCTGAGGAAGGAACGCGCGGGACACTAGGAATGAAGAGAGCCCCGGCTGCCGCCGGGGCTCTCTTCCGTTCATCCGGCCCGAGGGCGTCGCCGATTCAGTTGGCGACGATCTGGAAGTCCGCCCCCGTGGCGTCCTCCTTGGCGCCCACCGTCACGGAGATCTCCGTCGGGTCGGACACGTATCCCTCCGGCGCAGCGACGGTCACCTTGTAGGTGCCCGGGACCAGGAAGTACAGCGTGTACTTCCCGTCGGCCGCCGTCGGCGTCGTCGCCGTCTGCGACTGGAACTCCCCCATCGTGCTGCCCTCCACCGGCTCGGCGGTGACCGTCAGCTCCCCGACGCTCAGACCCTCCACGGCCGTGGAAACGGTCCCGGAGATGGTGGCGGCGACGTCGCTCGCGATCACCCGCAGCGTGGGCTTGAAGAGGATGCTCATGATCCCGGCCGGCGTCTCCGGGTTGCCCTGGATCACGAAGCTCTGGCTCACGTCGAAATCCAGGACCAGGACCATCTGACCCGGAAGGATCTCGAGCCCCGCCCCGTCCTCCTCGCCGTCGGCCACGCCGAGGTTCAGCTTGATCCCGGTCTGCGCCCCGCTGGGGACGAACAGGTCCTTCTCCGTGCTGCCGTCCGTGAACGTGTAGCCTTCCACGAGGCGCACCCGCGCCGCCTCGACGATCAATCGCAGTTGATGGTACGTCCCGGGCTCGATGTCCGCCTCCGCCAGCAGGGTCGTGGCCGCACCCTGTAGCTGAAGGAGGTCCACGAACCCGTCGGTGCCGTCCGTCGTCAGCGTGATGGGTGCCCCATCGTCGGGGAGCAGCTGGATGGCGCCGATGTCCACGAACGCCGAGTCGATGTAGTCCGCCGGCGCGTCGGTGAGCAGAACCCGCAACGTGGTGCTGCCCGTACCTGTCGTGTCATCGCACGCCGCCGCGCCAGCCAGCGCCAGCGCGGCGAGGACCGCCAGGGATCCGTTCTTTCGCATCATTTTCAGTGCTCTCCCGTTCGGTGATTCAGGGGGTCTTCATCCTATACACGTGTGAAGGCCCCGGCAGGTCACATCCAGAACCGTGCCGGGGTCCCCTGTCGAACGATGTGACCCCGGGACGCGATGAATCGTGTATATTGTGGACGACCCACTTCGACCCGGGGAACACGCATGACCGACCGCATTCACGCCTGGCTCGATGGCGAGCTGCCTTTCGAGGCGCTTGCGCCGGAGGAACGGGACCGCGCCAGGCATCTCGAGCATGCGCTGGATCTCGTCGCCGAGTCCAGCGCGTTCCGGTCCCCCGACCTCGCGGCCGGGGTGATGGCGCGGCTGGCGGATGCGCCCACACCGATACGGCCGCTGTTCGCCCGACTCCGCTCGGCGTTCGCGCCTGGCGTCCTGGTCCTCCGCCCCGCCGCGGCGCTCGCCGCCGCGTGCCTCGTCGCCGGGTTCGGCCTCGGCCTCTGGACCGCGTCCCGTGCTGGCGGTCCGGCTGTCGACGTGGCCGGCCCCGTCGCCGCCGGCGCGCCCGCGGTCTTCGTCCGCTTCGACCTCAAGGTGGAGGATGCTCGCACCGTTCACCTCGCGGGCTCCTTCTCGGAATGGGAGCCGGCCTACGAGATGACCCCCGCCGCGGACGGGCACTGGACCGTCACGGTTCCCCTCGCCCCCGGCGTGCATGACTACGTGTTCGTGGTGGACGGAGAGCGCCAGGTGCTCGACCCGGCCGCCCCGCGGATCGCCGACGGGTTCGGAACCTTCAACAACCGTATCGCACTCCTCGCCTCCGCTACATGAAGCTCGGGCGCGCAGCCCTCTTCGCCGGCCTCTTCCTCGCCCTCGCGCAGCCAGCGGGGGCGCAGACCGCCGTTTCCGTCGGGTTCGGTGAAAACGCCGACGCCGCGACGGGCGCGAGCAGCGGGGCCGCCATTTCCATCGGCCTCTCTCATCTGGTCGATGTCGGTGGGCTCCACATCGGCGTGGGGCTCCCGCTGGAGTCGGCGAGCGGGAGCCGGTGGGGGAGCATCGCAGCCTGGATGGACCTGCCGGATGCGGCGGCCGGACTCGGCCTGCTCGGGGACGGCCGGGGGTTCGTCTACCGCGATCCCATCCTCCAGACGTCCGCCGCCGCCGCCGCGGGCGAGGCCCAGCTGTATCGCGCGTTCGGCGCAGGGCCGGTCCGCCTTCGCCTCCGCGGCGGCGGGCGGGCGGGGACCCTGTCCGGGGGCGCCGCGACGGTCCGGCGGGCCCTCGCGGTGGTCGGCGCCGATGTCACTCTCGGGACCCCGTCTCTCCTGGTCAGGGGCTCCACGGACGTGTGGGCCGCGGCGGAAGCGACGTACCCCGAGGTCAGCGCCGTCGCGCTGGCATCCGCCCCGCCCCTCGTGGTCTACGGCCGGGTGTCACGGTGGCTGCACGACGATGTACCCGGGACCGGCTGGGGGATCGGCGCTGAGCTCGCGGTCTCCGACCAGCTCGCGCTCGTCGTCGACGCTTCCCGCCCCGCGACCGACATCCTCTTCTTCAGCCCGACCCAGCGCTCGTGGAGCATCGGGCTGCGCTTAGGCGCCGCCGCTCCCCCCGCCCGCGGCCTGCCGGCCCCCGTGTTCGCGGCCCCCGGGCGGCCTATCCGTCTCGAGGTCGAGGCGGACGCCCGCGCCGGCCCCATCCGCGTGGCCGGGACCTTCAACGGCTGGGAGCCCCAGCCCATGCGCAACGCCGGCGGTCGCTGGGTGACCGAGCTCCGCCTCGGCGCCGGCGTCTACGAGTACGCCTTCGTCGCGCCCGACGGGTCCTGGTTCGTCCCGGAGGGCACGCCCGGCCGCAAGCCGGACGGCTTCGGCGGATTCATCGCGACCATCGTGGTCCAATGACGCCCATCACCGACGGCAGGCTCGTCCACCTCGTGCTCGAGGGCGACCGCGAGGCCTACCGCATCCTCGTCGAGCGCCACGAGGACACCCTCTTCCGCCGCGCCGTCGCCCTCGTGGGCGACACGGATGTCGCCGCCGACATCGTCCAGGACGCTTTCCTCAAGGCCTACGAGCGCCTCGGCAGCTGCTCGGACCCCGATCGCTTCGGCGGGTGGGTCTACCGCTCCGTCCGCAACCGCTGCCTCGACGAGCTCCGCTCCGCTCGCCGCCGCCAGACGCCCCTGGCCGCCGCCGCCAACCTCCGGTCCGATGACGACCCCGAGGCCGACCTCGAGCGCAACGCCATCGGCACCGCCATCCGCCAGGCGCTGGAGACCCTCTCGGCGCCGCTCCGCGAGGCCTTCGTCATGAAGCACGTCGACGGTCTCAGCTACGACGAGATCCAGAACGCCACCGGCGTCGCCCGCAGCGCCCTCAAGATGCGGGTCAAGAGGGCCCGGGAAGAGCTCGAAATGCGCCTCCGCCCCATTCTCGATCCCGCCCAGGATGTGACCCCGGCCGACCACCAGACGTCTATCAGGGTAGAAGCAGCAGGACCCTCACGAAGGGGGAACCCCCGATGAACAGAACACTCATTGCCGCCGTCCTCGCGACCGCCGCCGCCTTCGGGCCGGCCGCCGCCCAGGACCCGCAACAGAGGATCGCCGCTGCCCTCGAGCGCGCACGCGCCACCGGGCTACCGGTCGAGCTCCTCGAAAGCAAGATCGCCGAGGGGCACGCCAAGAAGGTGTCCATCGACCGCATCGCTTTCGCCGTCGAGCAGCGCGCGGCGGCCATGACCAGGGCCTCCGCCGTCCTGCACGCCGCACTCGCCAACCAGCCGGTGCCCCAGGAGGACATCGCCGTCGGCGCCGACGCCCTCCAGGCCGGCGTCCAGGAGGCCGTCCTCGCTCGCATCGCCGGCAACGCCGGCCACGAGCGCCGCACCGTCGCCATCGCCGCTCTCGCCCAGCTCGTCGCCGCCGGGATCTTCCCCGAGGAAGCCGCCCGGCGCGTCGAGGCAGCCATGCTGCGCGGCGACCAGGCTCTCATGAACCTCCCCGGCATGGCCGGCCAACCCGGCGCACAGGGCCCGCCCCCGGGCGTGCCCGCCGCCGGACGGCCGGGCGGCACCGGCCGGCCCGGGCAGGGCGGCCCTCCCGGCAGCGGCTGAGCGCCACGCGCGCGGCAGGAACGAGCCCCCGGCCACCCGGTCGGGGGCTCGTTCCTTTTCCAGCGCAACCCTTTCCGTTGTATCCCTGTCCATATATATACTAATCAGTACCTATCAGGCACCGGGTGGCCAGTGCTGCCCCACTCGCACGAGTGACGATCATGGATTCGAAGGCGTTTCACATCCTGCTGTCGCTGGCGGCCGGTCCGAAACACGGCTACGGGATCCGGCAGGAGGTGGAGGAGCGGACGGCGGGGGAGGTGCGGCTGTGGCCGGCGAGCCTGTACGGCACGCTGGCGGAGCTGTCGGATGCGCGGCTGATCGAGGAGGCGGCGAGCCCGGGCGGCGCGGATGACGACGCGCGGCGGAAGTACTACGCGCTGACGGGGCCGGGGCGGTCGGCGCTGAGGGCGGAGGCGACGCGGCTGGAGCGGCTGGCGCGGCTGGCGCGAGCGCATCTTTCCCTGGGAGAAGCGGAGGCATGAGCGTGCAGCGGAGGTCGCGGATGGTCCGGCTGGCGGTGGCGATCTACAGCCGGGCATCGGCGCTCCTGCCGCGTTCGTTCCGGCGGGGGTTCCGGGAGGAGCTGGTGGCGTGCTTCGCCCGGATCGCGGGGGAGGCGCGGGGGCGGGGCCGCGTGGCGGTGGTGGGTGTGACGGCGCGTGCGATCGTGGACCTGGTGGGTCGTGCGCCGCGGGAGCACCTGGCGGCGGCACGGGCGGGGGCGCTGGGCGCGTCCACGGGGTGGGCGGGTACGCTGCAGGACGTGCGGCAGGCGGGGCGGCGGCTGTCGCGGCGCCCGTCGTTCGCGGGGGCGACGGTGCTGACGCTGGGGCTCGGGATCGCGGCGGCGACATCGGTGTTCAGCCTGGTTCACGGCGTGGTGCTGAGCCCGCTGGACTATCCCGGGTCGGACCGGATCGTCCTGGTGGACCATGGTGGTGCGGGGCTGGGCATCGATCGGGGCCTGGGGGTGACGTACGGATTCTACCGGTTCTACGCGGAGCGGGCGCGGACGGCGGAGAGCATGGCAATGTATTCGTGGCTGGGGCTCACGCTGACGGGGCGCGGGGAGCCGGTGCGCCTGGAGGGAGTCCGGGCGACGCCATCGCTCGATGAGGTGCTGGGCGTCCGGCCCCTGCTCGGCCGGTGGTTCACGGCGGCCGAAGGCGCCGCGGGTGCCGCCCCGACCGTGGTCCTGTCCCACGGGCTGTGGCGCGAGCGGTTCGGTGGCGATCGGTCGGTCGTGGGCCGGACGGCGGAGCTGGCGGGGCAGGCGTTCGAGGTGGTCGGCGTCATGCCGGCGTCGTTCGCGTTCCCGAGCGCCGATGCGAGGTTGTGGATCGCGCGGGCGGTGCCCGCCACGGGGATCGGCGGGTGGAACGAGCAGGCGGTCGCGCGGCTGGCCGCCGGGGCCACGCCACAGGTGCTCGAGGCCGAGCTGGCTTCGCTCCTGCCGGTGCTGCGGCGGGGGGAGGATGACCCCGCGCGGGTGGCCATGTACCTGGACGAGGCCCGGGTCACCCCGCGCGTGGTCACACTGAAGGAGTCCATCGTCGGCGATATCCGGCCCATGCTGTGGGTCCTCCTCGGCACGGTCGCCTTCGTTCTCCTGATCGCGGTGGCGAACGTGGCCAACCTGTTCCTGGTCCGGGCGGAGGAAGGGCAGCGGGAGAGCGCCGTCCGGACCGCACTGGGAGCGGACGGGGCCCGGCTCGTTCGCGGCGCCATGGCCGAGACGCTGCTGATCGCGGGCGCCGCCGCTGCCGTCGCCGTCCCGGCGGCGGCGGCCTGCACGCGGTTGCTCCGGCTCCGGGCGCCGGTGAACGTTCCCCGCCTCGAGGAGGTCGGGCTGGACCCGGTGGTGCTCGGCGCCGCGCTGGCCACGTCCCTCGCGGCGGCGGTGGTCCTGGGGCTCATCCCGGCCCTGCGCAGACGGGGGGATCTCGGTGCGGAGCTGAAGGAGAGTGCCGGCAGGACCACGGTGGGCCGCCGCCGGATCCGGGGCCGCAACATCCTGGTGGCCGCGCAGGTCGCCCTTGCCCTGGTGCTCCTCATCGGATCGGGGCTCCTGTTCCGGACGTTCCAGCAGCTGCGAGCGGTGGATCTCGGGTTCACGGAGCGGCGCGCGCTCACGTTCGAGATCGGGCTCCCGGAGAGCCGTTACGAGACACCGGCACAGCGCGTGGCATTCCACCGGGGCCTGCTCCCCCGGCTGGAAGCGATCCCGGGCGTCGAGACGGCCGCCGCGGTGGGCCGCTGCCTCCCGCTCGTCCCCAGCATGTGCTGGGGCGAGACCCTCCAGGCCGAGGGAGCGCCCACGCCGGAGGGACAGGTGCCCCCCGTCACGGGCGTGCGGATCGCCACGACCGACTATTTCCGCGCCATGGGGATCCCGGTTCGGGGCCGGACGTTCGAGTCCGCCGACGAGGGCGTGGGCCAGGCGGTGGCCATCCTCAGCGAGGCCGCGGCGGCCGCGTATTTCCCGGGGGAGAACGCCCTGGGCGGCCGCGTCCGCTTCGAGGGAGACTCGCCGTGGCTGACGGTGGTGGGGGTCGCGGCGAACGTGCGCGGGCGCGTCGCCACGGACGACTTCACGCGGCTGATCTACCTGCCTCTGCCGTCCGAGGCCGGCGCCGGTCCGCCGCCCTCGTTCCTGTCGTACGTGGTCACGACGACGGTCCCGGCCGCGTCCATCGCCTCCGCCGTGCGGCAGGCGGTCGCGGATGCCGACCCCGCCATCCCGGTGGCCTCGGTCCGCACGCTCGACGACCTCATCGCGGCGGCGACCGCACCCGCGGCCTTCGCCCTCACCCTGATCGGCGTGGCGGCCGCCATCGCGCTGCTCCTCGGCGCCATCGGGGTGTACGCCGTCGTGGCGTATGCGGTGAGCTGCCGCACGACGGAGATCGGTGTGCGCATGGCGCTCGGCGCGGGAGCCCGTGAGGTCCGTGCCATGGTGGTCCGGCAGGGCTTCGCCGTGGTGCTGGCCGGGATCGTGGCCGGACTCGCCGCCGCCTTCGGGCTGACGCGCCTCATGGAGGGGATGCTCTTCGGGGTGAGCCCCACCGACCCGCTGAGCTACGTGATCCTGACCGCCCTCATGATGGGCATCGCCGCCGTCGCCCTCTACGTCCCGGCCTGGCGCGCGTCGCGGGTGCGGCCGCTGGAGGCGCTGCGGAGCCGCTGACTTTCCCCATCCGCCGGGGCCGGGCGGCGCCCCCGGGCCTCAGCTCCCGGCGAGCCCCGCCTGCGCCAGCACCACGAGCAGCGTCCGCTGGATGGCGATGTGGCTGTCCCGATCGAGCCACCATTCGTGCAGCGAGTGGGCCCCGCTCCCTTCCCCTCCGCCCCCCAGGGTCACGGCGGGGATCCCGCGCGAGATCGGGATGTTGGCGTCGGTGGAGCTGCGGCCCGGGGCGGGGCGCAGCCCGAACCGGGCGATCGCGGCCATGGCGCGCTGCACCAGCGCATCATCGGGCGCGATCTCCCCCGAGGGCCGGTCCCCGACCAGGCGCAGCTCCACGGTCAGCGAATCGCCCCGCGCCCGTTCGGTGCTCTGGGCCGCGACGGCCTCCCGGACGGTGCGGCGGAACAGCGCATCGATGCCCCGGAGGCGGTCGTCGTCCACGGAGCGCATGTCCACCTCCATCCACGCCTCGAACGGAACGGAGTTGACGGACGTCCCGCCGCCGATCACGCCCACGTTGTAGCTCGTCCGCGGGCCCTCGGCGACGTACGCGGCCGCCCGCTCGTCGAACAGCCGGATCGCGCGACCCAGCGCGTGGGCGGGATTCGCCGTGCCGAACGCGCCCCACGAGTGACCCCCCGGGCCGCCCACGATCGCGCGGTAGCGCCTCGATCCCAGCGCCTGGTGCGTCACGCGCTCGTCCCCGCTGCCGTCGATGGAGATGAACGACGCGATGGCGGGGCCGCCGTCCCGGAAGAGGTGCTTCACGCCCCGCAGGTCCCCGAGGCCTTCCTCCCCCACCGTGCCGACGAAGAGCACGTCCCGCTCCGTCTCCAGACCCGCCGCCTCCATGGCCCGCAGCACGGTGAGCACGACCATGAGGCCGCGCGTGTCATCCCCGACGCCCGGCGCGTGCAGCGTGTCGCCGCGCACCCGCACCGTCACGTCCGTCCCCTCGGGGAACACGGTGTCGAGGTGCCCCGAGAGGACGAGCGCCCCGCCCTCCGTCCGCCCCCGGCGCAGCGCCAGGACGTTCCCCTCCGCGTCGATCCAGACCGTGTCCGCACCGGCCTCCCGCAGCATCCCGGCGTAGTGGCGGGCCCGGGCTCCCTCGGCGAACGGCGGCGCGGGGATCTCCGTGAGGGTGATATGGTCGCGCCGGGTGCGCGGCTGCAGCGCCTCGACCACGCGGAAGGCCTCCCGCACCCGAGGGTCGGTCGCCAGCGACGACGCCTCTTCCACGTACGCGGCGAGCGGGCCTGCCGCGGCCGGGGAGTCGCCGGCGGGGGGACGCTCCACGGCGGGTCCCCCTCCCGCGGGGGCCGGCGGGGCGGCGGGGGGCGCCGCCGGGGACGCGCACGCCCCCGCCCATGCCAGCACCAGCGGGAGCGCGGCCGTCAGCCGCGCCCGGCCGGCGGCCGCCCGCGGAGCCACCGTCACCACCACCGGCCACCGGGCCATGCGCTGCCATCCCATGCTCGTCCCTCCCTCCCATCACGGACCAGGACATCCTCGCCGAAAAGTGCCGGCCCGCCCCGGACCGGGCAAGCACGTCCGACCCGGATGCACGAACCCCCGGCACCGGCCGAGGCCGATGTCGGGGGTCCAGCTACTGGCGAGAGCGGTCCGTGTTTCGGTGGCGGCGCCCGGAGGCCCGCCCGGTCCTGCCTCTCTCCTCCCGTTCCGCGCGACCCGCGGCTCGGGGTGCCCCTGGCCCGGGGCTGCGACTGCGGCCAGTAACCTCGCAGTCCGCTCGCTCGGTGCCGAACTCCCGGCGAGCAGCCTTCCGGAAAGCGTCCCTCCCGGAGGCGACGTCCGCGGCACTCGGGTCGCAGCGCCGTGACGTCTGCATGAATGGTACAGGCCGCCAGCGGCCCGGTCAAGCCCTGTTCGGAAACGCGTAACTACAATCCCGCCAACATGTTACAGAATAGCGTCGCGGGCATTCGAATCAGCCGAACGGCGCGCTTCGCGGAACCGGCTGCGGCGTCTCGACTTCCACCATTGTAACAGCTGGAATTCACAGATTTCCCTCGCTTTCCCACGTCCCATCCACGGGAGAGGGCCCGCTTCTCCACGCCGGCTGTGGAAAAGAACCGAAAAGTTCGGTGTCCGGTTTTCGGTGGACGCGGCACCGGGCCCTGCGCCATCTTGCAGCCCATGCAGAACTCGATCGCAGCGGCCGCCGAGCGGGACCTCCCTTCCGGGTCCGAGATGTGGCGCGCCTTCACGGCCCGGGACGGCGCATACGACGGCGTATTCTTCACGGGCGTCCGGAGCACGGGGATCTTCTGTCGTCCGACCTGCCCGGCCCGGAAGCCGCTGCGGGAGAACGTGGAGTTCTTCGGCACCGCCGCGGACGCGCTGTTCGCCGGCTACCGGCCGTGCAAGCGGTGCCGGCCGCTGGAGCCGCGGGGCGAGGCGCCCGCGTGGCTGAGCGGGGTGCTGGAGCGGATCGAGCGGGAGCCCGCCCGTCGCGTGCGGGACGGCGACCTCCGGGACGCCGGGCTCGACCCCGCCCGCGTCCGCCGCTGGTTCAAGGCGCACCACGGCATGACTTTCCAGGCCTACCAGCGCGCCCGTCGGCTCGGCCGTGCGCTGGGACAGCTCTCACTCGGAGACGACATCGTGCAGACCGCATACCGCAACGGCTTCGAATCCCTCAGCGGGTTCAACGACGCCATCCGTCGCCTGGCCGGAGAGTCTCCGGGCCGCGTCCGCGAGACCACCGTCGTCCACCTCACGCGGATCCCGACGCCCCTCGGCCCGATGCTCGCCGGGGCCACCGACGACGCGCTGTGCCTCCTGGAGTTCGCCGAGCGGCGCATGCTCGAGACGCAGCTGCGGCGCGTCCGCAGGCAGCTGGGGGCGGTGCTGGTCCCGGGCGAGACGGAGATCACGCGGCGCACCGCCGAGGAGCTGGAGCGTTACTTCGCGGGCACGCTCCGGGACTTCGACCTCCCCCTCGCCACCGCGGGAACGGCGTTCCAGGAGGACGTGTGGGCGGAGCTGCGGACCATCCCGTACGGCGAGACGCGGAGCTATGGCGAGCAGGCGCGCCGGATCGGACGAGCCGGTGCGGTGCGGGCCGTGGCGCGGGCGAACGGGGACAACCGGATCGCCATCATCATCCCCTGCCACCGGGTGATCGGAGCGGACGGGAAGCTGACCGGCTACGGCGGCGGGCTGTGGCGGAAGAAGCGGCTGCTGGAGCTGGAGCGGGGGGAAGCGCAGCTCGGGCTGGGCTCGTTGGGGTCCGCGGCGGAGCGTTAAACCTCCCGGAGCCGGCCGCCGAGCAGCTCCAGCCCCCTCTCGATTCCGCGGCGCCCGAGCCCGACCCGGAAGTGGCCGCCCGGGACGTCGAAGCTCGACCCAGGGAGGAGCAGGACGCCGTCCTCGGCGGCGAGCCGCCCGCAGAAGGCGTCCGCGTCCCGGCCGATCAGCTCGGGAAAGGCGGTGGTCCCGGCGCGGGGGGGCACCCAGCGCACGGTGTCGGCGTGGGCGGCGAAGAAGTCCGCGAGGAGCGCCCGGTTGTGGGACACGATCTCGCGCGCCCGGTCGATCAGGACGTCACCCGCCCGGAGCGCCATGATCGCCAGGATCTCGGAGGGGGCGCTGGAGCAGATCGTGGTGTAGTCCCGGAGGGCGCCGACGCGGTGCAGCACGACGGGGTCCCGGCACGCGATCCAGCCGATCCGGAGCCCGGCGAGCCCGTAGGCCTTGGACATCACGCCCAGGCTGATGGCGCCCTCCCCCAGGTCCGCGGCCGCGGGGAGCCGCGTGCCCCGCTCCGGCTCCACGCCGCGGTACACCTCGTCGGAGAAGAAGCGGATGCCGCGCTCCGCACATTCGGCGCAGAGCCGCTGGAACTCCGCCGCGCCGGGCAGTGACCCGGTGGGGTTGTTGGGGAAGTTCACCACCACCAGGCGGGTGGACGGGGTCAGCGCATCGAGCACACGATCCGCGTCCAGGCGCCAGCCGTTCGCCGCCTCGAGCCACACCAGCGAAGCGTCCGCCCCCCGCGCCCGCGCGACGTCGTGGAGGGACTGGTAGGCGGGCGCGACGACGACGACGTGATCGCCCGGACCGACCAGGGCGCCGACCGACAGCAGGATCCCCTCCTCCGCCCCGGAGACCGTGAGGACGTCACCGGCGGAGACCCGCTCGTACAGCCGGGCGATCTCCTCGCGCAGGAGCGGGTGGCCGGCCGACTCGGTGTACCCGAGGCGGAGGGCAGCCCAGAGCGCGGCGCTCCCGGGGTCGGCCAGCGCCAGCAGCTCCGCCAGCGACACCGGCTCCACGTCCGACGCGCTCAGGTTGTGCGCCACCGCGAACTCCCAGCGCGCGTAGAAGCGCTCGAGCGCGAACGGCCGCAGCGGCAGCCCCGCCGGCCCCGGCGTGCTGTCGCCGTCGTTCACGGGCTCCGCCCGCGGCGGTCGCGATTCCCGATCAGCCGATCACCTCCTTCGCCGCCCTTGCCCGATCCGGTTCCAGGCCACGCGCACTTTACTCTCCCGTCACGGGAGTATATCGTCAACCATGCAAGAGTTCGGTCCGTCCGCCGCCTCCCTCGTTCCGACCGCCCAGGCCGTTTTCGGATTGGTGATCGCCTTCCTCCTCGGCGCCGTCGTGGGGTATCTTCTGCGAGGCTGGCAGCACGGCACCGCCCGACGCGGTGATCGCGACGCGGCCGCGGTCGCCACGCGGCGGGAGCACGCGGACCTCGCCTATCTCGCGGCCCGCCGCCGCACCACGTGGGCCACGAATCCCGCTCCCCCGCCGGAGTCGTTCCCGCCGAGGCCGGCCGCCCCGCAGGTCCGCGGCCCCGCGACCGTGCTGGTCGCGGACGACCGGACGGAGCTGGTGGCCCTGCACGCGACCTACCTCGAACGGCACGGTTACCAGGTCTTCCGGGCGACGGACGGCCAGACCGCCCTGGACCTCGCCCGCGCCAAGCACCCGTCGGTGATCGTCCTGGACCACTCCATGCCCCGGCTCAGCGGCTTAGAGGTGACGCGCGCGCTGAAGGCGGAGCCGGCCACGGCCGACATCCCGGTCCTCCTCATGACCGCGCACAGCTACGGCGCCATCGGCGCGACCGCCATGGCCGCGGGGTGCTCCGGCTTCATGCACAAGCCCTGCGACCCCAGCCGCGTCCTGCGAGAGATCGCCGCCTACGTCAGGCCGGTGGCGGTGGAGGCGCAGCCCCAGCCCCAGCCCCAGCCCCAGCCCTGACGGGGCGCGGCGCGGCGGACAGCGTCGGCCAGCGGGGGCAGACGCGGCCGAGGCGATCTCAGCATTCGACCCGGTCGGTCGGCGGCCGCAGGCGGTAGTTGCCGGCGGCCAGCCGCGCGCCCGTGGCCTGGAAGTAGTCCCCCCAGAACCGCCGGACCCGCTGGCCGTGGGGCGTGGTGTGGTCGGCGCCGACCACGACCACGCATGCCCCCCGCAGCGACGGCAGGAGCCGCCCCTGGTCCTGGGCCGCGACCCACCCCTCGGGCGGCATCCGGCGCGCTCCCTCGAACTCGAACGCGCGCGTCGACTGGAGCATGTCGGAGAGGATGATCAGCTCCTTCTCGCGGTCGCCGGCGTCGTGCAGGTGCTCGGCGGCGATGTGCAGGGTCGTCAGCAGGTCGGTGGTCGGCACGCTGCGCACCAGTGCCGGGTCGAAGAAGATGGGCAGCGCGTTGAGCACGCCGCGCCGCGCGGCGTCGAGCTCCCGGCGATCGTAGGAGGTGATGGCCCCGGGGCGGATCGGCTGGGGCATGTCCTGCACGAAGCTGCCGACGGAGTCCCGCGATCCGGTCCGGTACATCTCGAGCAGGACGAGCCGGTCCCCGTACCGCAGCCCCTTCACGACCTTCGCCAGGTACTGGCGCGCCCCGGCCACGGAGTGCGACGTCTGGCTGCCCGAAAAATCGACCACGGCCACCACGGTTCGCGGCGGCCCCGCGGACTCCTCCCCGACCGCGGCGCCGGAGGCCCGGGAATCGGCGCAGCCGGCCACGGCGAGACCGGCGAGCGCGCACACGCCGAGCGCTCTGCCCGTGCGGGCGGCTCTTCCACCCCTCATCCGGTTACGCATCGATCTGACTCCCGCTCTCGGGTGACCGCAGCGCCGCTGGCGCGGGGCCGGAGTCCGGCTCGCGCTGCGCCTCCGGCTCCTCCATGCGATTCCACTGCTGCAGCAGGGACAGGTGGCGCTCCTTCACGGCCCCGAAATCGCCCGGAAGCCGGAACCGCCCGTGGGCCTCGGGGACGGCGACGTCGAAACGCGCCTCGGTCCGGAACGCCGCGATGTTCTGCGGGTCGATCCCCCGCAGCCGGGCGTTCTCGGCCCGGAACATGGACGTGACCCGCGCCAGGCGGTCGCGCCTCCCCTCCCAGTCCTCGAACGGCCGGGACTGCGCCAGGAACTCCGCCCACGCGATCCCCTCCCTGGCATCCCGATCCGCCTCACGGACGCGTTCCCGATGGCGCTCCACCGACGCCCGCAGCTCGCGCTTGCGCTGCATCAGGTCCACCAGCCGCGGGTCCTGCGGGTCGGCCGCGGTCACCTCGTCCCGCACCTTCAGGTAGCCCAGCAGCGCCGCCGTGAGGAAGAGCACGCCGTTCAGGATCGCGATGGGCACGTTGGTGGCGCGGATCCGGTCCGCGTAGTTCACCCGTTCCTCCCGCGTGCGCTGCTCGTCCTCCAGCGCCGGGCGCAGCGCGCTGAGGCGCGCGACCTCGTTGATGTTCCCGGCCTCCGTCGCCCCGGCGATCTGCTCGTCGAGCGTCCGGATCTGCTCCGTCACGTTCGTCAGCCGCGACTCGGCGAACGTGGCGATCTCCTGTCGCGCCAGGAAGAGGAACGTGACCACGGCGACCCCGCCGATGAGGCCCACGGCCGCGGGGATCCAGAACTGCCTGCGGTACTGCCGCACGCTGCGGCCGGCCTCCGGTACGTCGCGCTCGCTGACCGCGACGATCCGGCGCATGGACTCGCCAAAGATGTGCGCGAGTACCACCAGGAAGACGATGACGCCGAGGGCCAGGAGCGCGACCTCGGGCGCGAGCGCGATGCGGTACCCCATCCGGTACAGGCCGGCGAGGGCGCCGTGGGTCTCGGCCTCGGCGGCCAGCACCTGCCACGCGCCGGACACGTCGGCGTCCTGCGGCAGGAGCTCCTGGAAGACCGGCACGTTGGCCACCCAGTCCACCGCGATGAGCAGCAGGATGGCGGGGACGAACCACCACCACTGCCAGTAGCTGCGGAACCCGAAGCTGGACTGCCGCCCCCGGTTCGCCGCTTCGAGCAGCTCCGCGCGCGCGTCGATGGCGGCCGTTTCGGTCCGCGCGCGGCGGACCTCCTCGAGGGAGAACGCCATGTCGTTCAGCGCCTGCCGCGTCCGCTGCACCTTCGTCTCGATGGCGTCCTGGACCCGCGTCGTGACCTTCTGCACCCACTGCGTGAAGATCTCGCTCGCCCGGCGGCGCAGCGACTGCTCCGGTGGCAGCTCCCCTTCCGGCTGAGCGTCCGACCGTGGCAGCCCCGCCTGGGCCCACTCCGCGCCCGCCGCGCGCGCCTCCTTCTCGAGATGATGGACCTCGAAGGCGAACCACCGGTCCATCGGCCGGGTGACGGCACGCAGCCCGTCGGTACCCGGGGGGCCGGGCGGAATGGCGTACACGGCCTCGTCGAAGTCGGCGTACGAGGGTTCGTGGTCGGCGCCCGTGAACTCGTCGGCTCTCGCCCGTCGGCCGCGGCGGAGCATGGCGAACCGCCGGGTGAGCCCCTGCAATCTCTGTCTCCACCCCATCGCGCGGCCTCCTGTTCGCGTCTGCCACGTCCCCTGGTGCAGGGGTCGCGCCAGAAGGACGGACGAGACCCGGGCCGCCCCGGTTTCACGAAGGGTGGCGGAGAACGCGAGGCTACTCGGTTTCCAGCGTCTCGCGGGCGACCCGGGCCGCGATGGCGTCGGCATTCCCCCTCGACGCGCCGGCCCGCGCGGCAACGGCCCGGAACAGCTCCTCCATGTCGATCCCGTATACGCCGGAGAGGTTCTCGAGCATGCCGACCGCCGCTTTCACCCGCTGACGCCGTTCATGCCACTCGCGCGCTCAGCGGGAGCCCTCCGACTGGCATCCCTGCCCCGAGCAGGCGGCCGGGTCGGCCACGCCCGTCCGGACCAGCCATTCCTGGGACAGGCGCACGACGCGATCGGTGAGGAGCGGGTCGCGCGGGTTCATGTGGCCGGCGTCCAGCGTGATGACCTCCCGTGGCTCCGGCGTGAGCTCCGCCAGGCGCTCGGAGACCTCGGCCGGGATCTGCCGGTCCGCCGCGCCGCGGATGACGAGGAAGCGGCCCGTGAGATGGGGGAGGTGGAGCTCCGGCTCGAGGGCGTGCAGCAGCGTGGCGCCGAGCCAGGCCACGGCCCGCCTGGCGGCCGGCGGGCCCAGGTCGAGGTTGGCGTCCATGAGCGCCTCGATGTCGACGCCCCCGAAGGCCAGGATGGCCGCATCGAAGGCGTGCCCCTGGTCGGCGGCGAGTCGCTGGGCGGCGGGGACGAACATGGCGCCGAAGCTGTAGCCCAGCAGCGCCGTTCTGCCCGGGTCGACGTACGGCTCCGCCCTCATGCGGCCGGCCACGTGGGCCACCTGCCACGGCACGTCCAGGGCCGCGCGCCGGATGGCCGGGACCTGCGCCGGCCTGGCCCGCTGGTACCAGGTCTCCTGATCGTACGGGTACTGGTAGCCGACCAGGAGGTTCGGGCCGTGTGCCGGGACCACGCCGAGCGACTCCCGCCCCGTCCTCAGCCCCGCCAGGATCACGAGCAGCGGCATCCGCCCGGTGGCGGGCTCGGCGGGGCGGCTCGTGGTGATGCGGATGACGCCGGCGCCGACGGTGGAAATGGTCAGGTCGCGGTAAAGCCGCTCCTCCCCCGTGGCCGTGACCGCGGGATACGACGAGTCGCGCACGACCCGGATCTCCCCCGGGTCCCGGCGCAGCGCCTCCAGCGGATCCGCGCGGCGTTGAACCCAGAGCCAGGCGAGGGCCGCCAGGAGGAGGAGCGCCACCGCGGCGGCGCTCGCGAGAAGCGGAACCCGGGCGCGTGTCCACACCGTGGTCACCGCCGGCGCTGCCCGGGAATGCCGAGCAGGGTGTCGAGCTTCGCCAGGACGCCCGCCGGAGAGGTCGTCGCCAGCTCGAGGACGCACGGGGGGCGGAGCTCGGTCCCCGCGCAGACCGCGGCGAGGGCCCGGGTGCTGTCCTGGTTGAGCCAGATGGTGTGGTAACCCTGCACCGGTGCGCCGCGGCGGGGAAAGGGCCGCTCCCGCCAGGCGGCGTCGCCGAACCGGCGGACGAACCGGCGCATCGCCCGCCGGGGGTTCGACCCCCCGGGGTCGCGCACGAGGGTGACCGATCGGGCCACACCGTCGCGGACGAAGACCCGGACGGTGCCTTCCGGGGTCGGGCCCTCGCAGGTCGTGATCCTCGGCTGCGTGCCCTGGAGGCGGCAGGTGAACGATCCGGCGGCGCGCGCCGTCTCGACGACCTGCTCCTGCGACATGCCGGGCGCGAATCCGGCCAGGTCCTCCGGCGGACCGCCCCCGCACGCCGCGAGGGCCAGCACGAGGGCGGCCGGGGCCCGGCGATTCATGGCTTTCGCTCCCATCCGTGGCAAGCTCTCCCGTCCATGGGCTCCTCACCAGCGCCGGGCGGCGGGCGCGGCTCCGCCGCGACTCGATTGACCCCGGCGCGTCGCCGGCACTATTTTACGGATCACGGTGTTCCCCGGCACCGGTCACCCCGCCCATGCGATCCGGCGGCGGCAACCGCGAGGGGACTCCGATGCCCAACCCACCCCGCAATCCAGACCACACTGTAATGGCCGGAGAGGTAGACCGCCTCCTCCGGCAGCTCCGGCCGCCGGAGGAACGTGTCCCGCGGCCCGCAACGACCCCCCGTCCGCGCCCTGCCACCGCGCGGCGGCCCGCGCCGCTTCCGACGCCACGGGGGGTCTGGGCGCGCGTCGCGCTCGTCACGGTCCTGGCCATCGGCCTGACCCAGTGGCCCTATGCGATCTGCGGCTTCCCCCTCGCCGGATACCTGGCCGCGGTGGTGGTGGCGCTGGTCGCCGGCGTCTGGGCGGGTCACGCCGCGTGGCGGACCCGGATGGGCCTCGCGCACATCGTCGCCATCATCCTCCTCTTCGCCGGAGCGGCCCTGGGGGCGCGCCAGGTGCTGCCGCGCCTCGGCTACGCCCCCGTCGAGACGGCGTGGCGCTGCCCCGGGTGAGGCCGCGTCCCCCGCTTCAGTCGTCGACGCGGATGTCGAGCCCGCCCAGTCCACGGCCGGAGTAGCGCGCGTCCCCGAACCGGACGCTCCATCCGCCCTCCACCTCCGTGACGTGGGCGTAGGGGAAGCGCGACCAGGTGAGGAAATGCCGGACGCGGGGGTCGTGGAGGGCGCGATCGATGGCGGCGTCCGGGCCGCGGCGGATCGGCACCTCGTCGGCCGCAAGCTCCAGCGCCGGGGTCCGCCCCCACCGCCAGCTTCCGGGATGGTAGGCCCCGGGCGTGCGGACGATCACGTCACGCGCCGCGAGGCTGCCGGGCCGGGGGCCGCTCATCACGTCCACGACGTCCAGCCCGCGGGCGAGAGCGCCTGTCCGCGCCCCCCGCTCGGCCAGCGCGGCGGTCCCGATCATCAGCAGCACGTAGCCGGCGGCTCCGGCCACTGCGACGCGGGCGGAGCGGCGGCGGGCGTCGCCTGCGAGAGGCCGGAGCCAGCGCACCCCGCCCAGCGCGAGGATGCCAGCGATCCAGACGACTTTCGTGCCCGCCGGCACCATGCCGAGCGCCAGGACTGGGAGCGACGCGAGAGCGGCCAGGACGGCCCACGCGGCCACGGCCCGACGGCGGGCGGAGCGGGCCAGGAAGACCGCCCCGCCGGGCACCAGCCACAGCCACGGGTCGACGATGAAGACCGCATCGCCGTAGCTCCAGGTTCCGTCGAACGGCAGCCACCAGCGCATCCCGTACGTGTTGAGCCAGTCCAGCCCCGGGTGCGTCGCCGCCCCCAGCGCGGCCAGGCCGAGGAGGGGACCGAACCGGGCCGGCGCGGCGGTCGGGTCGCGCCGGCGCCGGACGTGACGATCCCAGGCGAGCACGAGGGCGGCCACCACGAACGGCCAGAGCAGGAGCGCCGGTACACCGTGGGTGATCCCTCTCCGCCACGCCAGGGCCGCGAACTCGCCGCCGATCAGGTAGGAGGCGATGTCCACGTCCGGCACGTTCGCCGCCAGGACCAGCGTGGGGGTGGCCAGCACGACGCGGTCCCGGGGGCCCGCTTCCGCAAGCGCGGCGCCGACCAGCGAGTGGGTGAGATTGTCCATCCGGCGTCAGGAGCCGGCTCAGGAGCCGCCGTGGAGGCGCGTGGAGAACAGGGTGTCGAACGCCCGGGGCGCCGCCGCCATGCACGCGACCGGGTCCTCGTGCAGGTCGTTGGGGCAGCCCACCCAGTCCTCGTCGGCGCCCCGGACGTACAGGATCGCGCCGCCGTCGCGGAGGAGGAGCAGCGTCATGTAGCCAACCTTCTCGGCCCGGAACCGCATGCCCGGCGCATCCGCCACGTCGCTGACCTTGCTGCCGGTGCCGCTGACGGCGATCCAGAGCGGGTCGCTCGCTTTCACCCCTTCCATCACCTGGAGCGAATGGTCGTGCCCGCCGACGAAGAGGAGCGGGCGGCGGTGGCGCTGGAAGATCTCCTCGAGCTGGAGCCGCAGGTCCTGCATGGGGCGCGAGTTGATGTCCTGGAGCAGCGATCCCGTCTTGTTGAGGAACCAGCGGACGCCGAACGTGGACCAGAAGTCCACCAGCCCGCCGTGCGGGCCGCCGGTGCGCCAGGGGTGATGGGCGGCGATCAGGATGTGCCGGTCACCGGCCCCCGCGATCGCCTCCTCGATCCGGGCGATGAGACCCGGCTTGCCCTGCGGCTCCCAGGCGAGGAGCCACCAGGCGGTGTCGAGCAGGATCATCCGGAGGTTCGCGCCCACGTCGATCACGCCGGGCCCGGGCTCCCCCGCCGGCGGGATCAGCTCGACGTGCAGACCCCGGCCGACGCGGTTCCGCTTCAGGAAATCGCCCATGTTCGTGATGCGCCGCTTGCCTTCGATGCCGCGCGCCATGCCCCAGTCGTGATTGCCGGCCAGGAAGTAGCCGGCGGTCGCGTACCGCCGCGCCAGCGGTCCGTCGACCATGTCGATCTGGGCCTCGACGTGCAGCGAATCCCCGGCGAACTCCTCCGTCCCCGGGTCCCGCATCCCCCTGGGATAGACGATGTCGCCGAGCACCAGGACCGCCACCGCGGAATCCCTCCCGAGCTCGCCCGACCACTCCTCGACCTCGCGGGCGATCTCCGACAGGATCGGCGCCCGCTGCCAGTCGGACACGCCGGGGTCACCGATCAGGAAGATCACCGATTCGACCGCCTCGGGACCGGGCACCGGCACGGGCTCCCAGGGCGGCAGCGCTCCCTGGCGCGGGCCGGCGCAAGCCGCCAGCGCGAGCGCCGCCGCCCCGGCGGCCAGCGCGTCACCGAGCGCCGCAGCGGCGCGGGAGGGTCGGGACCGGTGGGCGGGCCAGGATCGCGGGCTCATGGTCAGAAGCGCACGCGCACGAGGGGAAGCACGACGGAGGCGGCCTCGGGGGCGGCGGGATCGTCGTCGTCAGAACGCGCCAGGAAATACGCCGTCGTGCTGCCTATGGCTATGCCGAGGGCCGCGCCGATGGCGGCGTTCGCCCAGCGGCTCTCCGGGTCGCCCCAGGCGACGGATCCCAGCAGGTACCCGGCCACGGCCCCCGCCGCGAAGCCGGCGGTGCCGCCGAGGATCCAGGGCCAGAGCCGGTCCTCGTCCCACAGGCCGATGGCGAGGCCGACGCCGCCGCCCGCCAGGATGGGGATGGACTCCCAGCCGAACGCCTCCGTGAAGGAGTGCTGGTAGTGACCCAGCCTGGCCTTCAGGACGATGAGCGCCAGGTTCGCGTAGGCGCCGCCCACCAGCCCGGCCGTCGTGCCGATGCCGGCGGACAGGATCGAGCCGCCGGCCTCCTCGAGATCCTGGGCGCGGGCCGGCGCGGGCGCGGCCATGGCGGCCACCGCCAGCGAAGCCACCAGCGCCAGCGCGGCCAGGGTGCGTTTCGTG
>DATKBW010000035.1:0-2098 GCA_035513575.1 Longimicrobiales bacterium
GCCGGCTGGAGCTTGGGCGCCCCCTCCACCTCCACGAGGCACATGCGGCACATGGCCGGCGCCGACAGCGCCGGGTGGTAGCAGTAGTGCACGATGCCCACCCCGATCCGCTCGGCCGCCTCGATGATCCGCGACCCCTTGGGCACGGTCACCTCCTGGCCGTCGATCGTGCAGGTGACGGTCTCCGTTTGCGCTCCGTTCGCCATTCGCTCCCTGCGTCCCCTATGCCGTCGCCGTGGCCACCGGGGCTCCCGCCCCGCGCCGCCCGCTCACGAGCAGATCGATGTCTTCCGGGAACTTCTGGATCCAGCTCGTGACCGGCGCCGCCGCCGAGTCGCTGAGCACGCAGATCGTCGTCCCCGTCACGTTCTTGCAGATGTCCAGCAGCGTGTCCACGTCCGCGGGCGTCCCCTGCCCCGCCTCGATCCGCCGAAGGATCCTGGCCATCCACGCGGTCCCCTCCCGGCACGGCGTGCACTGACCGCAGCTCTCGTGGGCGTAGAACTCCACCATCCGGCGCACCTGGGTCACCATGTTGGTCCGGTCGTCCATCACGATCACCGACGCCGTTCCCAGCATGCTCCCCGCCTGCGCCACGCTCTCGTAATCCCCCGCCAGCCCTTCGATCTCCTCGGCCGTCAGGATCGGCACCGAGCTCCCGCCCGGGATCACCGCCTTCAGCTTCCGCCCGTCCCGGATCCCGCCGCAGACCTCGTAGATCAGGTCGTCCATCGGGAAGCCCAGCGCCAGCTCGTAGTTCCCGCGCCGCTCCACGTGACCGGAGACGTTGAACATCTTCGTGCCCGGGCTCTTCTCCGTCCCCCACTGCCGGTACCAGGCGCCCCCGTTCCGGATGATGTGTGGGACCGAGCACAGGGTCTCGACGTTGTTGATCGTCGTCGGCTTCGCGAAGGCGCCCGACGCGGCCGGGAACGGCGGCTTGATGCGCGGCTGGCCGCGCCGCCCCTCCAGCGAGTTCATGAGCGCGGTCTCCTCCCCGCAGATGTAGGCGCCGGCGCCCAGGTGCAGCGTGACCTCGATGTCCACGCCCTTCCCCAGGATGTCCTTCCCGGCGAGCCCTGCGGCGTACGCCTCCTCGATCGCGCGGCCGACGATCTGCGCCGGCTCGAAGAACTCGCCGCGCACGTAGATGTAGACGTGCTGGGCCCGCATCGAGTACGCCCCGATCAGCGCGCCCTCCACCATCTGGTGCGGCGTCCACCGCATCAGCTCCCGGTCCTTGAACGCCCCCGGCTCCGACTCGTCCGCGTTCACCAGCAGGTATTGCGGACCCTGCGGCTCCTTCGGCATGAACCCCCACTTCACCCCCGTCGGGAACCCCGCGCCGCCGCGGCCCCGCAGCCCGCTCGATTTCACTTCCTCGACGACGGCATCCGGCCCCATCTCCAGCGCCTTCTCCAGCGCCTGGTAGCCATCCAGCTTCCGCCAGCCCTCCAGCGTCCGCGTGGCGGGATCGCCGTAGCCGCGGCTCATCACGCGCGTTTCCCGGTCGTGCGTGTAGGGATACGCCATTTACGCTCTCCCCTCCCCGGCCCCGGAATTAGAATCTGAATTTGAATCTGAATTTGAATTCAAATTCGAATTCTCCGCGCCGCCCCCATCCACCGGCTCCGTCCCGTGCTCCTTCAGGCGGGCGAGCAGGTCCGGCACCTGCGCGGCCTCCACGTTCTCGAAGTAGCGGCCGTTGACCTGGACGGCGGTCGGGAAGCCGCAGGCGCCCAGGCACTCGACCTCCATCACGGTGAACTCGCCGTCCTCGCTGATCTGGCCGGGCTCGGTCCCGGTGTGGGCGAGGAAGGCCTCGAAGACGTCGTGCCCGCCGCACAGGTTGCAGCTCACGTTGGTGCACACCTGGATCAGATGCCGCCCTACGGGCCGCTTGTTGTACATGGTGTAGAACGTGGCGACGCCGCGCACGGCGGCCGGCGACTCCTCGAGCTCGCCCGCCACCGCGTCCATCGTCTCCTGCGACAGGTGGCCGCGGATCTCATGCGCCAGGTTCAGCACCGGGAGCAGCGCGGCCCGCCGGTTCGGGTAGCGCGAGAGGATCGTGTCCAGCCGCTTGCGGTACGGCCCC
>DATKBW010000036.1:0-11492 GCA_035513575.1 Longimicrobiales bacterium
GATCCGGCCGGCCTCCTTCTGGACCTTGCCCTCGACTTCCTTCGCCCGGCCCTTGCCCTCCTGCTCCAGGCCCTCTTCCTTCACTTCGCGCTCGCGGTCCCGGTCGCCCATGGTCGCTCCTTTGTGTGGGTGCGTCTGCGCAGGTGAGAAATGCATGTTTCACGCCGCCGGTTCTGTCGCCTCCCGCACCCGGCGAAGGGCCCGCGCGCGAGAGGTCAGCGCCCCTCCGCCTCCCATTTCCTCTGCTCGCGGACCTCGCGGGAGATGGGGGGCAGCCACACACCCAGGGCGATGGGGCCGAGCATGGCGCCGATCACGAGCGTGAGCGCGACGTAGGGCGCCGGCTCCGCGCCGAGGGCGGTCCGGTAGCGCGTCCACTGGAGGATGAGGGGGATCAGCAGCCACCGCCCGTCATCCATACGCTCGGCGTCTGGCAGTCACGCGGACGTGGCTATTCCCGACGCGGCAGGTGAACCGTGAACGTCGTACCCTCCATTTCCGAGGATTCGACGTCGATCCGTCCCCCGTGGGCGTGCACGATCCGCTCGGCGATGTAGAGGCCCAGCCCGAGGTTGCCCGTCGGCCCGCGGGACGCGGCCACCGAGCCCCGTTCCCTGGTCTTCAGCGGATTGAACAGACCGTCGAGCTGATCACCCGGGATCCCGGCGCCCATGTTGTGGATGGTGATCACGACGTCGTCCCGCTCGCCGTCCAGCCCGACCGAGATGCTCGTGCCGGGGGGGGCGTGCTCCCCTGCGTTTCCGATCAGGTTGGTCAGCGCCTGACTGAGACGTGCGGCGTCCCACTCGCCGCTCTGGTCCTTTCGCGTGTCCACCCGGAAGTTGCGCTGCGGGTGCACCGCAGCAATCTCATCGACCGCTTCGTGCAGGAGCTTGCCGAGGTTCACGTTCTCGCGGACCACCGGGATCCCTCCGCCGAGGCGGCTCCGGGTGAAATCCAGCAGGTCGCCGATCATGCCGACGGTTCGCGTGGCGCTGTTGACGATCCTCGCCGTGAGCGACAGGTGCGGCTCCTTCAGCTCCCCCGTCTCGAGCATGAACTTCGCCGAGGTGTAGATCGCTCCCAGCGGGGTGCGGAGATCGTGGCCGAGGATAGCGAGGAACATCTCTTTCGCCTCCTCCACGTTCTCGTTGAACTCGGTGACGGACTCGGCGAGGGACTGGTCGATGGCCTCGTTGAAGCGGATCAGATCCTCGACGTCCTTCGTCTTCAGTTCGCCCACTTCCCGGGTCCAGAGACTGAGCACGCTCGCCCGCAGGGCCCGGTACTCGGCGACCATCTCCTCGATACTGAACCCGCTCTCCGCCCGCGCCGCGCCGTGCTCCTCGGCCGCCGTGACGACGTTGTCCGCGTCCTCCGCGCGACCCTTCGACTTCTCCGCCTGCTGCTGCGGGTTCTGGGCCGTCATCAGGTCCGCGGCGATGACGGTCAGCATCTGGTCGGCGTGGTCGCGCAGCGCAGCGACGTCCATCGTGTCGCTCGCCGGCGAGACCGTGCTGGCAAACGACTCCCATTCCGCCAGGATCTGCTCACGGTGGTCCCGGATGAAGTCGTGCAGTCGCATTACTGACTCGTCACCGCCGAGGATGTCCACAGCGCGCCGTGATGCCAGATCCAGGCGCGACTCCTGCCACCGGGTAGGATGAGCCCGGCGGGAGCAGCGGGTCAAGCCGGTCCGGGTCGCGGTCATTCACCCCGGAGCGCGGTGGGCGCAGTGTGCCTTCCGGGGCCTGGACCGTCGTCCATGGGCGCCGGATCACGCGGGAACGCCACCCGGTCCGATGTGACGCCGCGGCCACGTCCATCGTCGGATGGGGACAGACGACCCACACCGCGCCGCGAGAGCCATGCCCGCATACGAGCTACACCCCGCTCCGTCCGACTCCCCAGCGTGCGACCCCATCACCGGCCTGCCGAGCCGCGCCCGTCTCCTGGACGCGCTCCAGCGGATGCTCGAAGACGCCCGCCGGACCGGCTGCCCGGTCGCCGTCCTGAACATTCGCCTGGTCGGCCGTGACCCGCGCTCGGCGGTGGACGGCGCCGCGCCCCTGCTCCGCGATTCCGCCGACCTGGTCCGCATGATCATTCGCGACTGCGGCCTGGCGGCCCGCGTCTCCGGCGACGATTTCGCCGTGGCGCTGGCGGAGGTCCGGCACCCGTCGGTGGCGCTCGGAACCGCCCGCCGGCTGCACCGGGCGCTCCGGGGCCTCCACGGCTCCGCCGGCCACATCGGCGTCGCGCTCTACCCGGACGACGCCCTCGATGCCGAGGCCCTGATCCGTGCCGCCGAGCGGGCCACGCCGACCATGGACGCCGTCGGCTACGCGCGCGCCCCGATCCAGACGGGCTAGCGGCCCGCCACCGGCGCGCTCCGGAGCGGCGCGTGTCGGGTTGACCGCGCATAGCGCGGAGAACACGACATCGGGGTCGAGGGCTTGCGGGCCGGTGCGGGGTTGGCCGCTTGCCGGACCGTAGCCGAAGCTCATCCCCATGCGGCCCAGGCCGAGGGCGGAGAGTACTGCGCTCCGTTCCCGGCCTTCCACTGGGTCGTCGCCTGCTCCCGCGAGCCGCTCTCCCTCCGTATATGCGGGAGCGGCGGCCAGGGCAGCGCTCGACTTTGTAGAGCAAAGTACTTGACAGCGATAGAGAGGAGGCCCAACCTTCATGTGGCTCGGTTGGAGGCACTGCATAACCACAGGAGGGCTGCGATGCAGGATCCCGTGCAGCGACGGGCGGCTTCGATCCGCGACTCGCAAACGCTGCGGCTGTTCGTGGTCGGCGGGCTGGTGCTGGTGCTGCTGATCCCGGTCGCGATGATCAGCGGGCTGATCACGGAGCGGCAGCAGCGGCGGGAGTCGGCCGTTGCGGACGTATCGTCGAAGTGGGGGAACGCGCAGGCGATCACGGGGCCGGCCCTGGTCGTCCCGTACACGCACCGGCGGACGGGGACGGGAGCGGACGGGCAGACCGTCACGGGGACGGCGGAGCGGTTGGCGGTGTTCCTGCCGGAGCGGCTCCAGGTGCGGGGGACGATCGAGTCGGGGACGCTGAACCGGGGGATCTTCTCGATCCCGGTGTACCGGCTGCGCGCCGTCGTCGACGGGGAGTTTGCGCGGCCGAGCTTCGCCGAGCTGGGAGTGGACGCGGCGGCCATCGACTGGGAGCGCGCGCGGCTGGCGGTGGGGATCTCGGACGCGCGGGCGATCCAGGAGGAGACGGCGGTGACCTGGAACGGCGAGGGGGTCGGGTTCCTGCCGGGGAGCGGAGGGGTCGACGACCTCGGCCCCGGCGTTCACGCGCCGGTGGGGGTCGCGGACGGGACGGAGCGCTTCGCCTTCTCGTTTCCGCTGGCGCTGAACGGGACCGGTGGCGTGCAGGTCGCGCCGTTCGGGCAGAACACCGTGGTGGATCTGGAGTCGGACTTCGCGGCGCCCAGCTTCCAGGGGACGTGGCTGCCCACCGAGCGCTCGGTGTCCGGCGACGGGTTCCGCGCCCGCTGGTCCATCCCGTTCCTGGGGCGGAACTACCCGCAGGCGTGGACCTCGGGGCGGAGTATGGCGGAAGCCATCGAGGCGTCGCGCTTCGGCGTGGAGCTCATGAGCCCGGTGGATCACTACCGCATGGCCCGGCGCAGCGTGAAGTACGCGGCGATGTTCATACTCCTGACGTTCGCGGCGGTGTGGGTCATGGAAGTGCTCGCCGGCGTCCGGGTCCATCCCATCCAGTACCTCATGCTCGGCGCGGCCCTCTGCGTGTTCTACCTCCTCGAGCTGTCGCTCGCGGAGCACCTGGGGTTCCCCGTCGCCTACGCCCTGGCGAGCGTCGCGGTCATCGGGATGGTGGCCAGCTACTCCCTGGCCGTGCTGCGCCGCCCCAGCCGCGCGACCGTGGTCGGCGCAGGCGTCTCGCTGCTCTACGCCTACCTCTACGTCCTCCTGATGAACGAGGATTACGCGCTCCTCATCGGCTCCGTGGGCCTCTTCCTTATCCTGGGCGGCCTCATGTTCGCGACGCGGCGGATCGACTGGTTCGCCGTGGGCGCCCGGCCGGAGGGGGCGGGGGAGCCGGGGGGGGTGGGCGCGGGGAGGTGACCGGGTCGGCCTGGCGTCCGGGGCGGGATGTCGGCCCCCCCCGACGCGCGGGACGGTGGCCGTCTCGACGGCCGGGGCGTAACGTCAACGCTGCACTCGGTGGCCAGCGGAGCGCCGTCTTCAGGGTTGACGTCGCGATACGGCGTCAATCCTGAAGTCCTCGCCCTCGACGCGGACCGGGTGCAGTCCTGCCGTCGCTATCTGGCGTCAACCTTGAGGCCTTCGCCACGACGACGAGCGAGTGCAGCCCTGCCGCCGCGAATCTTCCCCGGCAGGGCCGGCCTCGAGCCCCCGCCGCCGCGCGCGCCGCGCCCCGACGAGGTTTGAGGCCAGTGGCTCCTTCCAGGAGATCGCCATGACGCAGCACGACGAGGCCCGCACCAGGGCCGGAACGGGCTCCACGGGCTCCACGGGCTCCACGGGCTCCACGGGTCCTCGCGGGATCGCTGCGCGCGTCGCGCTCGCGGTCCTGGTCGCGGCCGGGACGCTGGCGGGATGCGCCGCCCCCGCCACCACGGTCACCACGGCCACCACCGCGACCCTGCCGGCCCCGTCCGGCGCGGACTTCTCGACCCCCGTTTTCGCCGGGACCGTGGTCCTGGTGCACGGCGCGTGGGGAGGCGGGTGGGACTGGCGCCCGGTGGACCGGATGCTCACCGCCCGGGGCTACGACGTGTACCGCGTGACGCTCACGGGCCTCGGCGAGCGGGTCCACCTGGTCGGCCCCGCCGTGGACCTCTCCACCCACGTCGCCGATGTCGTGAACACCATTCTCTTCGAGGACCTCCGGGACGTCGTCCTCCTGGGCCACAGCTACGGCGGGATGGTCATCACCGGCGTGGCCGACAGCATCCCGGAGCGGCTCGAGGCCGTGGTCTACCTCGACGCCATGGTCCCCTGGTCCGGTGAGTCGGTCATGGACCTGGTCCCGCGGGTGGCCCTCGGCCGGGACGGCGAGCTGCCCGAGGTCATCGTCCCGTCCTGGGTCGACCCGGCCGCGCCCTTCCCCCGCGACGTCCCACACCCCGCGGCCACGCTCACGCAGCCCCTCGCCCTCCGCAATGCTCCGGCGGCGGGCGTCCGGGCCGCCTACATCCTCACCCGGGAGACCGGCCCCGAACCCGACGGCTTCCAGTGGGCGGCCGACCGCGCGGCGGCGCTGGGATGGGAGGTCCACGTCCTCGAAGCGGACCACAACGCCCAGCGGTCGGCGCGAGGGGAGCTCGTGGGTCTGATCGAGGCCATCGCCCGCGACACCGCCGACCCGCCCCCCGCCACCGGAAGCGCCGGGCCGCCGCGCTGAGCGTCGCCTGGCGCCGGGGCGCGCCCGGCTGTCATGTTGCGGCCATGCCAGGTCCACCCCTCGTCTGCGTCGTCGGGAAGAAGAAGTCCGGCAAGACGGCCGTGGTGCTGAAGCTGGTGGCCGAGCTCGAGCGCCGCGGCCGGCGCGTGATGACCATCAAGCACGGACACGCGTTCGATCTCGACCGGCCGGGAACGGACTCCTGGCGGCACCGGAGCGAGGGGGGCGCGGAGCGGGTGGTGCTGGCCGGTCCGGGTCAGTTCGCGATCCTGGGGAGCTGGCCGGCCGGCGACGAGGTGGGCCCGGCGGAGCTGGCGGCGCGGCACCTGGCGGAGGCGGACATCGTCGTCGTGGAGGGGTTCAAGCAGGAGCGGGCGCCGAAGATCGAGGTGTTCCGGCGGGCTGCCCACGACCATCCCGTGTACGACCCGGCCGCCCCCACCGCGCCCGACTACATCGCCGGGGTCACGGACGACGACGGCTACGCGGCCCGCGTTCCGTTCCCCACCTTCTCCCTCGCCGACCCGGAGATGGGCGCGCGCCTGGCCGACCTCGTCGAGGCGGCGGTGCTGAGCCCGGGGTGACCGAGTGCGGGCCCGCCATGTCGGGCTCTCGGGCGGGCGCTCCGCTCAGGTCAGCACGGCCTGGGCGTCGCGGGCGTCGGACTCCATCTGACGGAGGACCATGTCGTGGTAGGCGCCACGGGCGCGCATCAGCTCGTCGTGGGTGCCTCGCTCGATGATCCGGCCCTCCTCGAGCAGGAGGATCAGATCGGCGCGGCGGACGGTCGAGAGGCGGTGGGCGATCACGAAGGTGGTGCGGCCGGCGAGCAGCGTCGCCATGGAGGCCTGGATGAGCTGCTCGCTCTCGGTGTCGAGGTTGCTGGTGGCCTCGTCCAGGATGAGGATCTGCGGCGAGGCGAGGATGGCGCGGGCGATGGCCAGCCGCTGCTGCTGCCCGCCCGAGAGCTTGACGCCCCGCTCGCCGATGAACGTGTCGTAGCCCGCTGGCAGCCGTTCGATGAACTCGTGGGCGTTGGCGCGCCGCGCTGCGTCCTCGACCTCGGCGTCGGTGGCGCGCTGGCGCCCGTAGGCGATGTTGTCGCGCACCGAGCCGTCGAACAGGAAGACGTCCTGCTGCACGATGGCCAGCAGGCCGCGATAGCTGGCCAGCCGGAGCTCGCGGATGTCGGTTCCGTTGAGCAGGATCGTCCCGCGGGTGGGATCGTGGAACCGCGCGACCAGGTCGGTGACGGTGGTCTTGCCGGCGCCGCTCCGGCCGACGAGCGCCACGACGGTACCGCCGGGCACGACGGCGTCGAAGTCTCGCAGCACGGGCCTGCCCTCGCGGTACTCGAAGTCCACGTGGGCGAAGCGGATCTCGTGCACGATGGAGGGCGCGTCGCGGGCGTCGGGTCGGTCCGGCTTGTCCGGGTCCAGCGCGAGCACCTCGAAGACGCGCTCCATGGCGGCGAGCGAGCGCTGTAGCTCTGAGAACGAGTTGACGATGCTCCAGACGGGGTTCAGGAGCAGGAAGGTGTACCACTGGAAGGCCATGATGTCGCCGATCGACGCGCGCCCCTGGATGTTCAGCCACCCGCCGTACCAGACGATGGCGACGTTGACGCCGCCCAGTACGAGGCTCCACGACGTCCAGAGCACGAGCTCGCGGCGGTGCGCGAACATCTCCTTGCGGAGCACGGTGTGCCGGCCGCGCATGTAGCCGAGGAGCTCGAGCGGCTCGCGCCGGAACGCGCGCACCACGCGGACCCCGGAGAACGTCTCGCCGACGCGACCGTCGATCCGCTCCACGTCGTTGCGAACCGAGCGGTAGATCGGCCGGACGCGGCGGGCGAACGTGAGGCTGGCCAGCATCACGCCCGGCACGATGGCGAGCGCGGTCAGCGCCAGGCGCCAGTTCAGGGTGAACAGCACCGCCGCGGCGATGACCAGCCGGATGACCGACACGGCCGGGGAGACCAGGGCCATCTGGAGCAGCCCCGTCGTGGTGTCGACGTCCCCGGTCAACCGGGAGAGGATCCCGCCGGTCTTCATGTCGTAGAGCCGGCTGAGCGGGAGGCGGAGCATCCGGTCGAAAAGCGAGCGGCGCAGCGACAGCATCACGTCGACGTTCAGCAGGCGCTGGCGGTAATCCTTGAGCGTGCCGATCAGGTTGGAGACGATGATGACGGTGAGGAACGTCCCGCCGGCCAGCCGGAGCCGCGCGAGACGGGTGGGAGTGTCGAGCGCGTCGTCCAGCAGCACGCGGTCGATGATGTACCGCATGAACAGCGGCTCGACCATCTGGAGGACCGCGCCGATCAGGGCGAGCAGGAACACCAGCGCCACCGCGCCCCGGTGCGGGCGCAGCCAGCGCAGGTAGTCGCGCAGGTACTCGCGCCGCCTGCCGCGTAGCAGGCGACGCGGCCCGCGGCCTTCGGCGTCCCCGGGCGCCTCCCCGGTGCCCGCCCCGTCCGCCGGACCGCCGCCCGCGGCGGCCTCGGCCGCGTCATCGAGGCGACGCAGCCTGTAATCGTTCAGGAACGAACGATAGCGTTGCCGCGACGAGCGCGGGTGTTCCTGGGGCATCGGGTCGGACTGTTCGGAGTCGGGAGCGCCGCTCTAGGATGGCGGGCGGCGGGAAAAAGCAACAGAGGCGAATCGTGGCTAGCGAACGCCGGGCGCATCCACGTCGCCTGGTTCACCGGGGCGGAGGGCCGGTCGGGCGCGTACCACGCCAGCTCCGACACCGGCGAGGAATTCCGTCGACCGACGGCCCTCACCCCTACCGGTGAAACGCCCACCACGCAGGTCAAGATGGACGCCGACGAGCAGGACGCGGTCTGGGTCGCATGGGAGGATCCCGAGGGCGCCGTCTCGACCCTCCGTCTTGCGAGGGCCAAAGGCGAGGGTGAGCCCCGCACCGTCGATGTGGGCGCCCCCATGGGGCGGCTCCCCTCGGTGACGGCACCGGCGAACAGGATCGTCCTCGCGTGGCTGGACGGGCAGCGGATCCGGGTGATGCGGGCGGCCGATGCGGACCGCTGAGTACCTCCTCGTACCGGCACTTCTGGCCGCGTGCGCCGGCTGCGGCGACGCGCGCTCAGCCGGAACGGTTCGGGGCGGGGATTGCCGCGCCCGACTATGCCGCCACGACCCTCGCCGGCGACACGGTCGCCCTGGCCGACCTGCGCGGCGCGCCCGTCCTGCTCAACGTCTGGGCGACCTGGTGCGCACCGTGCCGGGAGGAGATGCCGGATCTCCAGGCGATCGCCGATGAGTTCGCCGCTGAAGGACTCCGGGTCGTCGGCGTGAGCATCGACCAGGCGGACGCGAGCGCGCAGGTGCAGCGGTTCGTCGACGATTACGGGATCTCGTTCACTGTCCTCCACGATCCGCGCGGCCGCGTGACCCGGTCGTTCAGGACGATCGGAGTCCCTGAAACCTTTCTCCTGGACGGGGAGGGGTGATCCGCGGCCGATGGACCGGCAGGCTACCGGCGGCGGAGGCGGAGTCGAAGGTGCGGGAGGTGCTTCAGCGGAGATAGGGACGGCGCCCGCAATGGGCGCCGCCCCTTCTCTCACCGATCGCCTGTCGCTTGCTGGGTGAATCGGCCTCGATCGCGTCGATCAGAAGGCTGTTTTTGCTCCCCTGCACTAGTCAGTTAACTTACTTGCGGGGACGGTCACTCGCCCGAGAGGAGAAGCAACATGGGCCGATCAGCCAGCGACAAGCGCGAGCGCCTTACCGGGGCGGCCGCGCGGCTCGCCTATACGCGCGGCTTCGAGCGGACCACGATCGGCGACATCGCGGAGGCGGCAGACGTGCCGCCCGGGAGCGTCTACTACTACTTCAGGACGAAGGACGAGGTGGGGCGTGCGGTGGTGGACTCGTTGCACGCTCGCTACGCGCTGCTGCTCGCCGAGTGGGAGGCCGAGGATGATCCGCGCGCCCGGCTGAGGGCATACGTCGATATGCACGTGCGCGACCGGCGACCCTGAGCGCGCATGGCTGCCCGATCGGCTCGCTGTGCACGGAGCTGCGCAAGCACAGCGGGGAGCTGGGCGACGAGGCGGCCGGGATCTTCCGGCTGATGCTCGCCTGGTCCGCGGCGCAGTTCAGCGCGCTCGGCCTCGATGCCGCCACGGCGGAGGACAGCGCGCTGAGGGCGCTGCCGGAGCGCTGGCCGCTGGTGCGCGAGCACGCGGCGTTGGCGTTGAGCGGGCGAGGGAGGACCCCACAGGCGCACGGTCGGGAGCCTAATCGGTTCCCTCACTTCTGGAGTTCGTAGAGCGCCACGTACTCGGCGTCCAACGAGTCTCTGCCGATCCCCAAGATGTAGTCGTGTCCTATGTCAGATGGCAAAAATCTGGGGGGAAGGCGCAGTTTGCCACGCAGTTTCCCTGACCCGTCGAATACTACCCATTCATCGGAAGCAAAGCGTTTTATCCAAACATTATCTGCGCGGTCGATCGCCAGATCGCTAGCCAGCGGAAACCGTTCTGGCCTGGGGAGCTGCTCGAGCAAACGCCGCCTGACCAACGCCTGCGATGCGGGTGACCCGGAGCTCACGGAATCGATGTAGTCCTGCCATTCCGAGCCGGACACCCGGGCTGGTTCGGCCTGCCATGTGACCACTTTGGCGAGCCCTCCATCAGGTCGGTAATAGAGAAGCCTCGGCTCGTGGGTGTCCATGACGATCACGTACGACCCGGCGGCCGCCCTGAGAGTGTTTCGCCCGAACGGAATCAATTGAGTCGTCGCGGCGGCACCCTGCTGAACCATCACCCGTTCGCTGCCGTACGCCGTGGCCACCGTATCCAACAGGGTGCCATTCGAAGCATACCGCAGCAGATAGAGCACGGGCCGGCTTATGCCCTGTGCCGCCGCCCCGGTCTGAACCACCGTTCCGATCCAACTGCCGTCTCCTAGGACGCTTTCCACAGCGACGACGCTTGGTGGGCCCTGAAGCTGACCGGTGCGAAAATGGCCGCCATCCGGGGAAAAGATGACGAATCTGTGGCCGCCCAACTGGTATCCGAGGAGGGAATCCCCGGGCAATCTCAACAGGATCCTGAGCGAGCTGAATTCTCCCGGGCCATCGCCAGCCCCGCCCATTGCCCTGATGTAGACCCCGTTCGGACTAAACAGGCGAATCTCCCCGCTCCCGCCATCCGCCACGGCGATCGTGGCATCCTGGAGCCGGCTCGCGCCGGCCAGCCTGTGGAAGGCATCCTTGCCTGCAGCGTTCGACCCGCCGATGAGGACGACGGGCTCAGAGCCCACGCGCCAGTTCAGCGCGCCGGCTCCGGCTACCGAGCCGTTGGCCACGAGGATCGCCTGCCCTGATTCCGGCGAATCGCCATCCGACGACCACCGGTCCTTGCAACCCAGCAGGACCGGGGCAACCAGTAGCAGGACCATGGACCGGCGCGAGGGGCCGCTCAAAGTAAGTGCTGGCCTCTGCAGTTTCCTGAGGGAACAGGGTTACCCGCGAAAATCAACCTCCAGGGGGGCAATCCTCGAGAGGGCATTGCGCCGTGCTGCAGCAACCGCACCCCGGGTCGTTGGGCCATTCGACCGAACAACCGCAGGCTTCGACGCCATTGCACGTCGAACAGCATTGGTCGAGAGCGATGGCTGGCCTCAGGGATGCAAAAAGAACCGATCCTCGAGGTTGACAACCTTGAGTAAGTGCCGGAAATGCGCTCCTCCGAACCGGCACCATTCTGATTTCCAATTCGTACGCTGGGTTGAGAGTTACCCTTGCTTTAGCGTGAGGCCCGAAATCCAACGTCTGCTGAAGAACTTGCCCGCCCTCCGCAGGAACGTAGTGGACTTCGACGTAACCTGGGAGACGACTGGTTTTCTTCAGGAGGTACTGCCCACCATCCTCGACCTTGATGCCGACAGGCCTCTCTGGGATCGCTCGCAGGAAGAGCACCAGTCCTCCAGGGAATACGACCTCAAATCCGTAGCTCAGCGGCCGATCTTCCGATACAGGAGCAGCGGTGAGCTTGGCGGCTCGATGTTGTGCCGTGAACACAGGGACCAGCAGAAGGAAGGCCGCGGCACCGA
>DATKBW010000037.1:0-3873 GCA_035513575.1 Longimicrobiales bacterium
CAACGCGGACCTCACTTTCCGGCCGCGTGACAGCTCGATCCTGGTCCGCGCCGAGCCGGGTGCGCCGCTCAGGGCGGGGCTCGTGCTCGATCGGCCCGGAGCGCTGCTGACGATCCCGACGATCTCGGGGACATCGCTGGATGCGGACAGCATCCTGGCGCTGACCGACCCGGACGAGACGTGGCACGCCTTCCATCTCGCGCGTCAGGAGATCCTGTTCCTGGAGGGCCGGCGCATGTCGGACCTGGGGATCCGGCTGCCGATGATGCTGCGGGAGATCGATGCGAACGAGAACATCAACGATGACGACCCGGGCACGGTCCCGGTCGTGCCGAGCTATCTTCCGCCGAGCGATCAGATGGACCTGTTTACGCCCGCATCGCCGTATGATGAGGACGGGAATCTGACGACCACCGAAATCACGATCCTGGTGGACGTCAACCGGATCCTGGCGGAGCAGCGGATCAACGCGTTCGATTGAGAGCAGCGGGCCTATCGATCGGCGTCGGCCGCCTGGTCGGCCGCGGCGTAGAGGCCGCTGTACAGAGCCCGGTTCCGCGTGAGGATCCTGACGTAGTCGCGCGTCTCGCGGTACGGGATGCGCTCGGTGAAGAGCTCCTCGTTGCCGTACTCCGGGAATCCGCTCCACCGCTCAACGCGGTGCCAGCCGGCGTTGTAGGCGGAGAAGACGGACGGGAGCGAGCCGCCGTAGCTCTCCATGTGCTGGGCCACGTAGCGGATCCCGAGGTGCACGTTGATCTCGGGGTGGTAGAGCTGCTCCGGGTCCCAGTCGGCGATGCCCACGGCCTCGGCAAGGCTCTGGCCCGTGGCGGGCATGATCTGCATGAGCCCTCGCGCGCCCGCGGGTGACGTGATCCGGACCTCGAACATGGACTCCTGGCGGATCAGCGCGGCGACGATGAACGGGTCGAGCCCGCGGTCACGTGCCTCCTCCGTGATCAGCGTCCGGTAGGGGAACGGGTAGAGGATGCGGAGGAGCCGGAGGCTCGGCGGACCGGAGCTCTCCAGCGTGATGCCGATCCGGATGGCGCCCTGGCTGTACCCGCGCTCCGCCAGCGCCTCGGCCAGGACGTAGCGGGTCGGGCGGTCGCCGCCGACGTCCGCGGCCAGCTCGTCGGCGAACGCCTTGGCGGCATCCGGGAACCCCGCATCTCGCAGCAGATCCAGCTCGCGCATCCAGCCGCGGACGAGGCGCTCGGCCGCGGGGTCCGCGCCGGGGCTGGCCGAGAGGGGCAGTGGCCAGAACGGCTCGCCCAGCCGCTGGCTGGCGAGCAGCGCGTAATAGGAGTCCCGCTCCCGTTCCCGGACATCGCGGAACAGGCTTCTCGCGGAGGTGGAGTCTCCCATCTCCTCCCGGGCCCGAGCCGCCCAGTAGGTGGACTGGAGGGCCCGATCACCTCGCGGATACCGGGTCCGGTACTGGTCCCAGATCCGCGCGGCCTCGGCGTACTCGCCTTCGTGGAACGCCAGCCCGGCGAGCCGCATCATGGCGAGCCCCGCCCGATCGCTCCCCGGATAGCGGCTCACCACCTGGCGGTAGAGCGTTCTCGCGCGGTCCATCTCGCCCGCGTCGTGGAGGGTTCCCGCGGCCAGGAAGAGCCCCTCCCTGCCATTCGCGGTGCCGGCATCTCTCTGGGCGATGTCCTCGTAGATCCGAACCGCGGCGCTCACCCTGCCCCGGTGGGCTTCCGCCCGGGCCTGGAGCAGCCGCGCCCGCCGCTCACCGCGGATCGGGCGAAGCGCTCCGGCCACGTCGTCGTACCGTTCCGCGTAGAACAGCGCGGTCGCGTGTTCATAGTGGACGTCCGAACGGCGTGATGCGGTCCCGCCGTTCGCGTCCAGCCAGCGGGCATAGCCGTCCAGCGCCTCCTCGTGCAGCCCCTGGGCGACTTCGACCCGCGCCACGGCGAGGTGGTCGTCCGGGCTCATCTCGCCCGCGCGCAGGAGATCCGCGGCGCCACGGGCGTGGGCGCCGGACGCGCTGCTCTCGATCACGTCCCGGAACGCCGCCCGAGCCGCCTCGACGTCCCCCATCTCCTGCGCCATCCGGCCGGCCAGGAGGAGGAACTCCGCCTTCGAGTCGGCGGTGCGGGCCCACGAGCGCGCGCGATTGGCGAGAGATCGCGCCTCTGCCACGTCTCCAGCGACCCGCGCCGCCTCCACCCGCGCACGCCAGGCACGCAGCCCGAGCACCCCCTCGTCGAGGCCCGCCACCGCCTGGCGGACGGACGCGGTGTCGCCCGCCGCGGCGAGCGCATCGGCCTCGAGCACCCCGAACCACGGCGACGCCGCGACCCCCAGACCCTCCAGCTCCGCGCGTCCCGCAGCACGATCCCCGGCCCCGATCAGCGTCAGCCCCAGACGAAGCCGCGCTGCCTGACGCTCCGCCTCCAGCTCGCCCGCGGGAGGAGCGAACGCCAGGAACGCGCGATACGCTTCCGCCGCTCCGGCGGCGTCACCCTGTTCGTCCCGCGCCCGCGCCAGCAGATAGAGCCCGATGCCGTTCTGGTAACCCTCGAGCGCGGGGACGCCCTCGAGAAGCGCCAGCGTTCTCGCCCACCCGCCCGCCCCGCCGTGCGCCCGCGCGGCGAGGACCAGGTGGTCCTCCGGCGGGTCAGTCACCCGCTCCAGATAAAGGTCGAGCGTGCGCGACGCGCGCCACGGTCGATCCGTGGCCAGAAACGCGCGCGCCTGCCGCGGCAATTCCTCCGTCGCGACGTCCCCCAGCACGTCCTCCACGTCCCCCGCCACGCGGCTCAGCACCGCCTCCTCATCGGATGTCCGGGACATGAGGATGAGCGGAATGGCCAGCACCGCGAGGGCCGCAAACAGACCGAGCAAAAGGCGTCTTGACATGCCTTCATGCAGGGCAGGTTTCGGGCCGCCGGTGCGATTCTCGTTCAGTACACCTGGATCCGCTCGAAGCGGTAGGTGATCGGCCCGTCCTGGAGCCGCGTCAGGTGCCAGACCGGAGTGGCGCCTCCGGGCGGCACGTCCCAGAGGTCGACGCGTTCCTCGGAGCCGGCGGCATCGCGAACGATCAACCTCAACGTGGCTACCCGGCGCTTCGTCGGGTTCTCGACCTGCCCGCCGACGAAGCGTGCTCCGGAGATGGTTCGGTCGATGCGGAGGTCGACCCGTAGGGCATCGGCGACGAGAGCTCTGCGCAGGATGGAGCGGGCGGCCTCGACGTCCGCCGGGCGCGCCATGAGGGAATGCCGCTCGGCGGCGCGGAGGTAGGCGTTCGCCTGTGCCAGGGTGGCGCTGTCGGGGGCATGGTCATCGGCGCGCATGCCCGTCGCCAGCGAATCGAGCAGCGCGCGCTCGGCCAGCCCGATGGAGACGCGCCAGCGGACGCGGTCCCTCTCGAGGCCGAGGAAGCTGCGCGGCCTACGGGTCGCCACGAGGCGGAGCGTGTCCTTGGCCGCACCCTCGACGTGCAGCACCACGGCCGTGGTATCGCGTCCCGCGCTCAGCAGTGACGCGGAGTCCAGCCGCGCGCTGCCCCAGCCGAACAGCTTGAGCGCGAGCCCCGGGGGCACGGCGGCGGGGAAGGCTTCCAGCGGGAGCGCCGCCCGGTCGGTGGCCGTGAGCAGCGCGTGCATGCCCGGGTCGTCACCGTCGACCCGCAGCGCGTGGAACCGCGCGGCGACGTCGAGGGGGTCCGCGTCCGGACCCGAACAGCCTGCCAGCACGATGAGGAGCCAGAGCATCCTTCGCACGGAGAAACCTCCGTAAGGGGTGTGGCCGGGGAGAGGGTGTGGCGGGGGATGCGTCAAAGATAGATGCTCGTGCGCCGCGGCACCACCATCTTGCCGGGATCCGGGCCGGCGCGGCGGGACCCGGCGCGGG
>DATKBW010000038.1:0-2883 GCA_035513575.1 Longimicrobiales bacterium
CTCCGGCGCCGGCGCCTGCCGCCACCCCGGCTTCGGCACGGGACGCCAGCGCTCGAAGCGCGACTCCATGCGGTGCACCTGCCCCAGCTCGCCCTGGCCGATCAGCCTGCGGAGGGTCAGGAAATCGCCATCCCAGCGACGGTTCTGATACACCGTCAGCACGAGGTCCCGGCGGTGAGCCGCCCCGATGAGTGCGCGCGCCTCCTCGACGGAAGCGGCCAGTGGCTTCTCCACCACGATATGGAGGCCCGCATCGACGGCGGCCAGGCCGAGCGGCACGTGCGTGCGGTTGGGCGTGGCGAGGACGACGACGTCCAGGCGATCGGCCATCGTCCACACCTCGTCGACGTCCGCGACGATGTCCGCGCCGGGGTAGCGGGCACGGGCCGCGGCGGAGCGGTCGGCATCCCGGGTGAGGATCGCGGCGACTTCGAGCCCGTCGATCGAATGGATGAACGGCGCGTGGAACACCGACCCGGCGAGGCCATAACCCAGGATGGCGACGCGGAGGGGCGGCTCAGCGGTAGGCGGCACGATGGACCCCCTGGACCGCCCGCCCCGACGGATCGACCCGCGCCGAAAGGGACGGGTCCCACTCTAGTGCCTCGGGCGTACTGCACGCCACCGAAGCGCCGCCGGGCACCGTCGCCGCCGCGGCGGCGTGCGGGAAGAGCTCGTCGAACAGGGCGCGGTAAAGGTACGCTTCCCTGGTTAGGGGTGGATTCACGGGGAAGCGGGCCGGCGCATCGGCCAGGCGACTGTCGGCGACATGTCTGTCGGCGTGCTCCTGCAGCGCATCGATCCACCCGTATCCCACGCCGTCGGAGAACTGCTCCTTCTGACGCCAGGCCACGGACTCCGGGAGGATATCGCTGAAGGCCTCGCGCAGAAGGTGCTTCTCCATCCGGTCCGGCCGGGGGCGCTTGGCGTCCGGATCGACGCTCATCGCCAGGTCGAGGAACGCCGTATCCAGGAACGGCACGCGGGCTTCCACGCCCCACGCGGCCATGGCCTTGTTCGCCCGGAGACAGTCGTACAGGTGCAGCCGCCCGAGCTTCCGCACGGTCTCCTCGTGGAACGCGCGTCCGTCGGGCGCGCGATGAAAATAGAGGTAGCCGCCGAAGATCTCGTCCGCGCCCTCTCCGGAAAGCACCATCTTGACCCCCATGGCCCGGATCCGACGCGCCATGAGGAGCATGGGGGTGGCGGCGCGGATCGTCGTCACGTCGTAGGTCTCGAGGTGCCAGACCACGTCCCTGAGCGCGTCCAGACCCTCCTGGACCGTGAAGCGGAAGTCGTGGTGGACGGAACCGATGTGCTCCGCCACTTCGCGGGCCGCGTCGGCGTCCGGCGAGTCAGGCAGGCCGATGCAGAACGTGTGCAGGCGCGGCCACCACGCCGGGCTGCGCTCGTCATCCTCCACGCGTCGGGCCGCGTGGCGGGCGGCGAGGGCGGCGATCACGGAAGAATCCAGGCCGCCGGACAGGAGGGCACCGTACGGCACATCGGTCATGAGCTGCCGTTGCACCGCGCGCTCCAGCGAACCGCGCAGCTCCGCGACGTCGGCGGACCTCCGCTCCAGCGAGTCCCAGCTCGTCCAGCTCCGGTGGTGATAGCGTCGGAGCACGCCCTCCCGGCTATCGAGCAGGTGCCCGGGGGGGAAGACGTCGATCTCACTGCACACGGGTACCAGCGCCTTCAGCTCGGACGCCACGAAGAGGGTGCCCCGCTCATCCCGACCGATATAGAGCGGGACCACGCCCACCGGATCCCGTGCGATGAGGTACCGATTCCCGGTCGCGTCATACAGCACGAAGGCGAAGATCCCATTCAGGGAATCCAGAAAAGCGGTTCCCCGCTCGTGGTAGAGCGCCAGTATGACCTCACAATCGGACGCCGTTTGGAAGGGATAGCTCAGCTCCAGCCCCGCCTCGAGCTCCCGATGGTTGTAGATCTCCCCATTCACGGCCAGCTGGAGGGCTCCATCGGGGCTGGCCAGCGGCTGGGCGCCGTGCAGGACGTCCACGATCGCCAGCCGCTCGTGGACCAGGACGGTCCGCTCGTCGGCGAACACGCCCGACCAGTCGGGGCCGCGGTGACGCTGCAGCCGCGAGAGCCGCAGCGCCTGCTCCCGGTAGCCGGCAGGGTCGTTCCCGATCTCGAGAATGGCAAGAATGGAACACATGTGGGCACCGCTCCTGGGCGTGATAAAAAAGCCCCTCGGACGTTCCGAGGGGCCGTAACGGATGGAGGTCCTGGTGACACCGAAGAGTCGCGCTGCCGCTCCGTTCGGTCAAGGAGGGGCGATCGCGGAGGCTCCGTGCACAGGGCCGGGCCCGCTACGGCCGTTCCACCACACGCGCGCGCTGGAACTCGACGACGAGGTTCGTGAGGTTCCAGAGCTGGACATCGGAGCTGTTGCCCCAGCGGACCGGCTGTAGCCGGCCGCCCGCGATGCGATAACTCCAGACCTCGTTGTGCTTGAGTCCCGACGCCTCGACGGCATCGAGGGTCGCCCGCAGGCCGTCCTCCAGCGCGGCGACGTAGGGTCGGAGTCGCTGGTCGCGCAGCGCGCCGGTGTGGTCGTGGGCGGCGTCGATCTGTCGCATCAGGCCGAGCAGGAGCAGGTTCACCTCGCGGCCCCAGACCACGCGCGGGGAGTGGTACGTATCGCGCTCGAATGCCTCCCACACCTGCGGCGTCGCGTACGCATCGTTGGCGACGAGCGGCCCCAGCCCCTCCACCAGTAGCCCGAGGGGGTAAGGGAGGAACGGCACGGTCAGCTCGGTGACCAGGTCGGGTACCGAACCGGGGTCATCGACCGCGGCCGCCGTCATGTCGTCCAGGAACCAGCGCGTGCCCACGTCCGTCCCCATGATGCCG
>DATKBW010000039.1:0-11862 GCA_035513575.1 Longimicrobiales bacterium
CCGACGCATTTCCGCCGGCGGGCGACGTCCCGGCTGAAGTCTGGCACTGCCGACGCCGCTCGTTCTCCTTTCACGTCGGGATTCGGCGTCGGAGCGACACGGAATGCGAAGGAGCGGCGACGCGTGCAGCCCCGACGTCGCTCAGCGCCGTGGATCGAGAACAGAGGGATGACGAGGGGCAGGAATTCTCGACTCACGCCGCCGCAGGGAGCCGGGGCCCCGCGGATCGATGAGGACAGCCTAGGCGCCGGCCGCCCAGTCGAGGAAGACTTCCTCGTAGCGCGCGAGGAGGTCGGCCGGGTCGCCGGCGATGGCGCGCGCGCCCGCCAGGTCCGCGTCCCCCCACCCGCCGCAGCGGACGGCCACGATCTCGACCCGGGCACGCGCCCGCCCGCGGGCCGGCATCTTGCGCAAAAGGGCGCCCGATGAGCGAGAACGATCCTCCCCGCCGCCCGCCGCGCCAGCTCGATCGGGCGCGCAGGGTCGCCGGGCTGCTGGACCGCCGGTTCCGGATCCCCGGCACCTCTTTTCGCTTCGGCCTCGACCCGATCATCGGGCTGCTTCCCGTGGGCGGTGACGCCCTCGCGGCGCTCGCGTCCGGGTACATCCTCTACGTGGCCTGGCTCAACGGAGCGCCGGGGGCCACGATCGGGCGGATGATGGGGAACGTCCTGCTGGATACGCTGGTGGGGGCGGTGCCGGTCGTCGGCGACCTCTTCGACGCCGCGTGGCACGCCAACTCGCGGAACGTCGCCCTGCTCGAGGAGTGGCTGGGGGAGGAAGGCTCGCAGGGCCACCACAGCGCCGCGATCCTCGTGGCCGTGCTGGTGGGGCTGCTGGTCCTGCTCGCGGCGGTGGTGGCGCTGGCCTGGGTGGTCCTGGAGACCCTGCTCTAGGGCGCGATCGGGGGCGCGGCCGAGCTGTTCTAGCCGCGCGATGGGCGCGGGGCCGGGTCGGCCCCGGGTTCTTCCTCGGACTTCTTGCGGCGTGGCGCGGTGGCGCTCTCGAGGCGCGCGTCGATGCGCTGGAGGGTCGAGCCCGCGGAGAGGACGGCGTCGGACGCCTGGCCGAGTCCCGCCGCCGCGCGCTCGAACAGCTGCTGGGCGACGCGCAGGTCCGCCTGGAGCAGGTGGAGCCCTTCCCTGAACCGGCGGATCTCCTGCTCGGTGAAGATCGCGGAGTCCAGGTCGGTGGTGGATTCCCCCAGCCGCTCCAGCTGCTCCGAGATGGTCTCGAAGGTCTGCCCGGCCTCCACGATCTGGGCGCCGCCGGGCAGCTTGAGGTCCGGCGGCGCCCCGATCCGCTCCATCTGGAGCGAGAGGCGGTCGAACTTCTCCTCGAGGCGGCTGACCGGCTCGGGCTTCCGGCTCAGCTTCCTCACCTCCAGGAGCACCATGATGATCAGGATGCCCAGGAAGACCAGGGAAATGTCCGTTGCGTTGACCATGGGTCAGACCGGCCCTTGCTCGGGATTCAGGTGGTGCGGAGCCAACGCCCCAGCTCCTGGAGCGTCGGCTTCTTCCCCGTGGACAGCACGCCGATCCGGTAGATCTTGGCGGCGGCCACCATGATGCCCCAGACCGTCAGGAGCATCAGCACCACCGCGCCAATGTATTGCCCGGTGGGGATGTCCGTCATCATCGACCGCATGGGGAGGACGACCGGCGCGGTGAAGGGGATCAGGGACCCCGCGACGGCCATGGCGCTCTCGGCATCCGCCATGAGCGTGTACATCATGAAGAAGCCGATCAGCAGCGGGATGGTGACGGGGAACTGTAGCTGGTTCGCCTCCTGGTCCGTCGTCGCGATGGCCCCGGCCGCGCCGAACATGGCGGCGTAGAGCAGGAACCCGGTGGCGAAGAAGAAGAGGAAGACCACGCCCACGGAAGCGGGGATCTGGGGCAGCGCCGGGGCGGCGAGGCCCGCGGACCGGGCCAAGCCGGGCCCGAACGTGAGGGCGGCGGCCGCGAAGCCCACCCACACCAGCATCTGGAGCAGGCTCGCCGCGCCGATCCCGAGCACCTTCCCGAACATGAAGTTCCGGGCCGGCACCGAGCTGAGCAGCACCTCCACGATCCGGTCGCGCTTCTCCTCGAGCACACCCCGCATCACGCTGGCCGCGAACAGCGCCACCGCGAAGTAGACGGCCATGGCCATGAGCATCCCGATCACCGGCGCGGTTTCCGCCTCCGCACCTTCCTCGTCCTCCGCCCCCGGCTTCCGCGCGTCGATGCTCACCGGCCGGAGCACCTGGGCTAGGACCTCCGGAGTGACCCCCGCGTCGTTCAGGCGACGCGTCCGTACCACCTGCGTCACCATGCTCCGGAGCTGACCCATCTGGGTCACGGATGTGGCGTTCCGGCCCTCGTACAGCGCCCGGCCGGACTCCATGAAGTCGGGGGCCAGGAACAGGAAGCCGTCCAGCTCGCTCCCGTCCCGGGACACCTCCTGCCGCGCCGACCTGCGCTCCTCCTCGCCCGACCCGGTCACCGCCCGCGCTTCCGCCACGAACCTGCTGTCCCCGAGGTCGGCCTGCCCCGCCGCGGCCGCGGATGTCGCGTTCAGCGTCGCCGCGATCTCCTCGCCCACCAGCGTGCCGGTGGCGTCCAGGACGCGCACGTGGCGCTCCCCGCCACCCCCCGCCCGGAGGAAGAGGAGCGGGACGCCGATGAACGCCACGATGATGAGGGGTCCGAGGAGGGTCCCGAGGACATAGGCCTTGGTGCGGACCATCTCGGTGAACTCGCGCTTGATGACCGGCCAGGTCCTAGACATGGACCACCTCGCGCTCCGCCAGCCGCTCCTCCGGCGCGGGGTCCCGTCCGACCCGTTCGATGAACACCTGCTCCAGGGTGGGCTCGACGAGCTCGAACCGCCGCAGCGCCACGCGCCGCGCCACCAGCTCCTCCAGCAGGTCGTTCGGGTCCACGCCGGGGCGCAGCGAGACGCTGTGGACGCCGCGCCCCGCCTCGCCCGGTCCCGCGGGGTCGCGCACCGTGGCCACCGCGGTCGATGCGGCCAGGATCGCCCGGGCGTCGCTGCCATCGGCCGTGGCGAGGGACACGTAGCGCTCGGCGTGGTCGGTTTTCACCTGCTGCAGCGGCCCATCGACGAGCTTGCGGCCCCGGGCGATGATGCAGACGTGGTCGCACATCCGCTCGGCGTGCTCGATGATGTGGGTGCTGAAGAGGATGGTCTTTCCCTCCCGCTTCAGGTCCCCGATGATCTCCCGCAGAACCCGCTGGTTGATGGGGTCGAGCCCGCTGAACGGCTCGTCCAGGATGACGATCTCGGGGTCGTGCAGGACGGTGGTGATGAACTGGATCTTCTGCTGCATCCCCTTGGACAGCTCCTCGAGACGCGCGTCCCGCCAGTCCTCGAGCTCGAACCGCTCCAGCCAGCGGTCGATGCGCGGTGCGCTCTCCCGGGGCCGCACCCCCTTCAGCTCCGCCAGGAACCTCAACAGCCGCCGGACGGTCATCTTCTTGTAGACGCCGCGCTCCTCCGGCAGGTAGCCGACGCGGTCGAGGATGTCCCGCGACACCGGCTCCCCCAGGACCCGGATCTCGCCCACCGTCGGCTCGATGATCGCCAGGATCATCCGGATGGCGGTGGTCTTGCCGGCGCCGTTCGGTCCCAGGAGGCCGTAGGTGGCCCCGGGCGGGACCCGCAGGTCCACCCCGGCGACCGCTTCGAAATCGCCATAGCGCTTCACGACATCGATCATCTCGATCGCGTGGGTCATCCCAGCCAGCTCCCGGTTTCGACCACCGCGTCCGACCGCAGCCGGGGCCCGAGCTTCGGACCCGCCGCGTAGACCCAGCAGGCGCGGCCGCCCACCTCGACCGCGACCCGGCGGAACAGCCCTTCCTCCGTCCCCTCGTACCGGTCGAGGACCCCGAGGAGCGACACGGGACAGCGCCACACCTCCCCCTCCACTTCCCCTTCGCCGCCCAGGAGCAGGGCGGGGTACGCGCCGACGTCGTACAGCGTGCCCCGGACGGTTCCCTCGCCCACCCGTACGCTCTCCCGCAGGAGCTCGCGCCGGGCCGGGGTCGAGACCGCGGACTTCAGCGTCCCGTACGTGAAGAGGTGGAAGTGCGCCGATCCGGGCAGGGTTCAGCCTCCGGGGCAGCCCCGCAGCGGGGCATGGGAATGATCTCGGTTTTCCGGGGAGGGCGACAAGTTAATGCGACGCGGGCATTTGCACCACGCCGGCGTCCGCTTCGAACTCCCGCCGCAGGATGCCGTACCGCTCGAGGTCCAGGTGCTCGCCCCACTTCTTCACGTGCTCCCGGAGCCGCCCCTCGTAGCTCATGCCGATCTTCCGCAGCACCGCACCCGAAGCGGGATTGCGTGGAAAATGGCTCGCATGGATGCGATGCAGGCCGAGCTCGCGGAAGCCCCACCCCACGAGGGCGCGGCCCGCTTCCGATGCGTAGCCCTGCCCCCAGTATGGCATGCCGATCCAGTAACCCAGCTCCGCCACCTCGTTGGCCAGGTCGAGGATCAGCCCGGCCGCCCCGATCACCAGCCCCTCCTCCCACACCGTGATGGCGTACGTGACCGCCTCCCGCCGCTCCAGCTGCGCCCGGTGCGCCCCGATCCATTCCACGGCGTCGCGTCGCTGATACGGGTGCGGGACGTTGAGCGTGTTGAGGGCGATCTCCCGCTCCCCCGCCAGCGCCGTCACGCGGTCCGCGTCCGAAGGTCGGAAAGGGCGGAGCAGGAGACGCGCGGTGGTGAGCTCCGGTTGTGCCGCCTCGCTCACGGCCGCTTCACCACGCGGCACTCGCGCTGGAGCCAGCCCCAGAACGCCTCGCAGCTCCCGTCGAGCCGATACTCGACGGAATCCACGTCCGGGAACTGGAAGACGGTGGAATCGAGCGCGGCGAGGAGCTGGGCGGACCCCGCGCTGCTACCCGCCCCGGGAATACGCTGGCTGAGGCCGCTGAACCCGACGACGAGGAAGCCGTCCCTCGACTCGACGCCCGCCAGAGCATCCGCGGTTTCTGCCGAGAACCACGAGCCCACACCGGCCGTCCGCTCCGCCTCCGACGGGCCCGCCAGCAGCGCGGACAGCGCGGCCTCGGGCGTCGGCTCGGGGACCCGCCGCTCCACCGCCACGGGCGCTTCGCCACGGCTGAACCAGACCGCGACCTGCGTGTCCGGCGCCGAGGCGCTTTCGGGCGGTTCTTCCCGCCCCGCCTCCGCGCAGGCGGCCAGGAGAGTGGCGAGCAGGAGGCTGGGTGGCAGGCGCATCCCCCAAATCACGCGCCTGTGGACGCTCCCGGCAAGTGTGTCGAGCTACTCCTGCACGAGGGCGGGGGTGATGGCCCACTGGAGCGTCCAGCCGCCCCCATCTCCGCTCAGGCATACCACCCCCCCGTTGGCGAAGCGCACCACGCCGGCATCCGGATTCCCGCACAGGAGGAAGGAGGTGAGCCGCTCCAGGTGCGGCAGGTGGCCCACCACCACCAGGTCGCGGTCCGCCTCGCCCAGGCGCCCCGCCCAGATGGCGGGGTCGTCGTCCGGATCGAGGCCCGGCGCGGCCTCGACATCGGCCTCGAGCTTGGAGGCGATCAGCTCCGCGGTCTCCGCCGCCCGGCGCTTCCCGCTATGGACCACGCGGGACGCCGTGATCGCCCCGAACCGCTGGGCGAGGAGCATGACGGCCTCCACCTCCTTGCGCCCCTCGTCGGTGAGCGGGCGATCGGGGTCCTCATCCTTCGTCTTCGCCTTCCCGTGCTGCACCAGGTACGCGAGCATGGCCGGTCGGGTCCGGGGAACGTGGCCGGGGGTCGGTCCGCAGCCTGTCGGTCGTGCCCGTGCAAGGGAGGTTCCATCCCGGGCGGTGGCGACCCGCTTCAGGCGCCGGGATGGAGGTTCACGAGAGCGCGCCCCAGAGCGCCCGGACCCCCAGGACCAGCGCGACGACCACCACCAGCACGCCGGCGCCGTTCAGCACGGGGCCGTTCGCCCGGTCCCCCATCCACCGGCGGTCGTTCACGGCCAGGAGGAGGAAGACGGCGATGGCCGGCAGCAGCAGCCCGTTGGCGACCTGCGCGAAGAGGATCACCGGGACCGGGCTGGCGCCGAGCGCGGCGAAGACGATCCCCGCCGCGAGCACGGCCATCCAGACCGCGCGGAAACGCGGGGCCGACAGGTCCCGCGGCCACCCGAGGGCGCCCGCCGTGGCGTAGGCGGCGGCGAGGGGCGCGGTGATGGCGGAGGTGAGCCCCGCGGCCAGGAGCCCCACGGCGAAGAGGACGCGGGCCCAGGAGCCGAGGAGCGGCTCGAGGGCCACCGCCATGTCGGCCGCGCTCCCGATGGCCGCGTCCGCCCCCGCCGTGCTCCCCAGGGCCACCGCCGCGGTGGCGACGATGGCCATGCTCACCAGCGCACCGGCCAGAATGCTGAGACCCAGGTCCAGCCGTGCGGCCCGCAGGTCCTCGGGGCCATCCCATTTCTCCCGGACGGCGGCCGCGTGGAGGAAGAGGTTGTACGGGACCACGGTGGTGCCCACGAGCCCGGCCACGTAGAGCATCCCCGCTCCGGACGGGATCGTGGGGACGAAGAGCCCGTGAAGGAGGGGGCCGAGCGGCGGCCGGATCACCACCGCGGTCGCCAGGAAGGCGAGGGACATGAGGGCGACGAGGGCGATTAGGACGCGCTCCACCACGCGATAGCTGCCGGTGCGGAGCAGCAGGAAGGCCGCGAGGCCGGCGAGGGCCGCCCAGAACCGGGGTCCGCCGCCCCACACCGCCTGGGCGCCCAGCGCCGCGCCGAGGAGGTTCCCGGTCTCGTAGGCGGCGTTGCCGAACGCGATGGCGCCGATGACCAGAGCCACGGCGGCGACGCGCGTGAGCCGGCCCTCGAACCGGCGCCGCACGGCCTCCCCGAGGCCGGTCCCCGTGACCAGCCCGAGGCGCGCCGCCATCTCGTGGAGGATCAGCGTGGCGACCAGGGAGAACGTCAGGGCCCAGAGGAGGGTGAAGCCGTACCCGGCGCCGGCGAGCGTCGCCGTGGTGACGGTGCCGGGCCCGATGAACGCGGCCGCGACGATCGCGCCCGGCCCGAACCGCCCCCGGCCACGCCCGCTCACGTCACGGCAGCGCGGTCACGCGCACGGGGGCGCCGTCCGGCGAGCCGGCGCGCAGCTCGGCGGGCGGCTCGACCTCCCGCCGCACGTACCCGAGCCCGGCGCCCCCGCTCCCGCCGGGGAGCGCCGCCGCGCTGGTCACCACGCCTCGCGGCCTGTCGCTGCCCGGCTCGAAGAGCTCCGTCCCCCGTGGGGGCGCCGGGCCGCGGAAGGACAGCGCCCGGAGCTGGCGGTTCACGTGGCCGCGATGGAGGATGCGGACGATCACCTCCTGCCCCGTGTAGCACCCCTTCGTCTGGCTGATCGCCCGCCCCAGCAGACCCGCCTCGAGCGGGATCACGCTGTCCGTGAGCTCCGCGCCCCACCGCGGGCGGCCGGCCGCGATGCGTAGCGGCTCCAGGTCCTCTTCGCCCCCTGCCCGGGCCCCCGCGGCCTCGAGCGCGCTCTCCACCGCCGCCGCCCGGTCCGCCGGTACGTACAGGTCCCAGCCGTCGGCACCCGTGACCGCCGAGCGCACGGCCAGCGCCGGCGGCTCGGGTGACCGGGCGCCCACGACATCCTCCGGGAGATCGGGCGACAGCGTCGCCTCCACGCCCGCGGCCCCCAGACCCGCCTCCGCCGCCGCGGACGCGCCGGTGCCGTACACCCCCACCACGGACCACGCGGCCGACACGTCCTCGAAACGGGCGAACAGCGGCGGGACGAACTTGCGCAGGTGGTCGAGGAGCCCGGGGGCGGCGGCGGGATCCGTCGCCAGGAGCAGCTCCGGCGGCTCGGCCCCGGGCGACAGCAGCACCAGCCCATCCGCCACCATGCGCCCCTTGGGGGTCAGGAACGCGGTATAGACGGCCCGGTCCGGCGAGACCATGCCGATGTCGGCGGTGGCGAGGCCGTGGAGCATCTTCACCGGATCGCGGCCCCAGACCCGGAGGACGGTGCTGGGGCGGCGGACCGCGAGGGGCGTGCTCATTCCCGGATGCGCGACAGGTCCCGGATGAGCGACCGGACCCGGTGGGCGTCGGGGGCGGCCGGAGCGAAATCGAGGTACCGCTCCAGCTCGTGCACCGCCTCGTCCGTCCGGCCGGCGCGGGCCAGCAGCAGGCCCCGGTCCCGCAGCTCCACGGCCGCGCCGGGGCGGAAGAGGAGGATCCGGTCGACGGCGGCGAGGGCCCGGGCGTCATCCCGCGCGTTCAGGTAGATGCCCTTCAGGTTCGTCAGGACCCGCGCGATGATGTCCATGCGGGAGGCGGGGCGGAGGAACTCCTCCCGCATGCGCACCATGCCGCCGTAGACGCGGTCGAGCAGCTCCTGCCCCTCGTCCTCCCAGCGGATCCGGCCGCCGTCGAACGGGTCGATCAGCAGGCGCGCCACCTCGCCGTCGTAGCGGACCAGGAAATGGCCCGGGAAGTTGATCCCCGACAGGGGAAGCCCCACGCGCCACCCGACCTCCAGCATGACGATCCCCAGCGTGATGGGGATGCCGAGGCGCCGATCGAGGACGTCGTTCAGGAAGGAGTTGCGGGGGTCGTAATAGGCGTCCGCGTTGCCGCGGAACCCTTCCTCGCGGAAGAGCACGCGACACAGCTCCCCCAGGACGATGGTCGGGGCGGTTTCGCCGGCGAGCCGGTCACCCACCCGATCGGCCAGGAGGTCCAGCCGTCGCAGGTAGGGCGCCAGGGGGAGCTGCGGGTACTCCTCGGCCGCGATCAGCAGGGCGGTCGCGGCCAGATCGGTTCCGGGGTCCGACCGCGCTGCCACTTCGGCCAATCGAGCTCTCGCCGATGGATTCATCGGGGGTCAACGTAACCGGACCCGGAGCCGGCAGGCAATCGAAGGCGGGCCCCGCCCCCGGGCTCCGGGGCGGGGGGCGTGGGTCAGGCGGCTCGCCGGCCGCCGCCCTCCTCATGACCGTCCATCTGACGGTCCGGGCTCAGGTCGAGGGCCGCCGCCCGGCCGCACTCGTGGCAGTACAGGACCACGGTGTAGTCCCCGTCCGGGTCGGCCGCCCGGACGAGGCCGTCCTCGATCCCGCCGCCGTCCAGGTAGGCCACGACCTCCATCGTCCCCGGGCCGCAGGTCGGGCAGGGAACGTCGGACGGGTCGTCGAGGTAGCTGAGCGCCAGCGCCAGCCCTTCCGCGCCACTGAATTCGGGCATGTTCTTATCCGTCATTCTTCCCTCCCTTTGGCCGCCGTTTTCGTACCTCCACAGAAGGCAACATCCGTTCCCGAATCGGGCAGGACGCCTCCGTATTCTCCGTCTGAGGCCCCTGTCCCGGTCCAGCCCTGTCACCCCCACCCCGCCCGGCTTACCATACGCGCATGTCTGACCACCAGCCGGTGCGCCTCACGGCGCTGAGCCACGGCGCGGGTTGAGCCTGTAAGCTCGGCGCCGCCGAGCTGACGCAGGTCCTGCGTCACATCCTCCCGGCCGATGATCCGGCGGTGCTCGTGGATGCCCGCACCGCCGATGACGCGGCCGTCTACCGTATAGACGAGGAACGTGCCCTCGTCGTCACGGCGGACTTCTTCACGCCCATCGTCGACGACCCGGCGGACTTCGGGCGCATCGCGGCGGCCAACGCCCTGTCGGACGTCTACGCCATGGGCGGGCGGCCGCTCCTGGCGCTGAACCTGGTCGCGTTCCCCCGCGACCTGCTGGGGGAGGGGATCCTGGAGGCGATCATCGCCGGCGGGGCGGAGGTCGCGCGGGCCGCCGGCGCGCCCATCCTCGGCGGCCATTCCATCGACGACCCCGAGCCGAAATACGGGCTCTGCGTGGTCGGCGTGGTCCACCCCGACCGGCTGGTGCGGAACTCCACCGCCCGGCCGGGGGACGCGCTGGTCCTGACCAAGCCCATCGGCACCGGGGCGATCGCCACCGCCGTGAAGGCCGGTGCGGCCCCCCGCGCGGTGGTGGAGGACGCCGTCGCCTGGATGACGACGCTGAACCGGGTCGCCGCCGAGGCCATGGTGCGCCACGGGGCCCACGCCTGCACCGACGTCACCGGCTTCGGGCTGCTCGGGCACCTGCGGGAGATGGCGACTGCGAGCGGCGTGGCCGCCCGGGTGGACCCGGCCGCCGTGCCGCTCCTCGCCGGCGCCCGGGTCCTGGTGGCGGAGGGCCACGTCCCCGGGGGGACCCGGCGCAACCTCGAGGACCTGGCGCCCCACGTCCGCTGGGGCACCGACGACGACGTCACCCGCACCCTCCTCGCCGACGCCCAGACCTCCGGCGGGCTCCTCGTGGCGCTGCCACGGGAGGCAGCCGAGCGCCTGGTCGCGGACCTCCGTCAGGCCGGCCCCGGAACGGCCGCGGGCGCCGCCGGCGGTGAGGCCGGGGCGCCCGCGATCATCGGCGAGATCCGGGACGGCGTCCCGGGCGCCATCGAGGTCAGCTCGTCATAGTCCTGCGCTCGAAGGTGACGATCAGCGTCCCCGGCGTGGGATCCTGGAAGGCCTCGCTCCCGTAGAGGTCGGGGAACAGCGACAGCAGGCGCGACCTGGGCACGGACACCGACCCGCTGAACGTCAGCGTCCCCGTGTCTTCATGGAAGGTCAGGACCAGCGTGCGCGGGAGCAGGAGCAGGTCCGCGTCCGCCTGGTTGTTGAACGCCAGCCGGACCCCATCGGCCGTCGGGTCGGCGATGCCGCCGGGGGTCCGGATGAAGCCCGTCACCGGATCCAGGAACGCGATCTGGAACCCGCCGGTCACGGAGATCACGAGCTGGGGCTGCGTCGCCTGGATCTGCGCCAGCACGTCCCCCGGCGGCGGCGACCCCTGGGGGTCGAACGTCAGCTCCGTCGGGTCATAGACCCCCGCCACCGCCTCCAGCGTCAGCCCGGGCCCCGTCGGCCCGTCGTCGCCACAACCCCACACCGCCAGCGCCACCGGGAGCGCCACACCGAGCGCCCACCCCCTCCGAGCCATACCTGCCCTCATACCTTCCCCCGAAATCCGCCTCTAGATGTGCAGCGCGTGCCCCAGGCTGGCCAGCGCCGCCTCGGCGATCGCCTCGGACAGCGTCGGATGGGGATGCATGGCCCGGTCCATCTCCGCGGCCGTGGTCTCGAGGTGCCGACCCACGATGAACTCGCCGATCAGCTCGCTGGCGTGGGCACCGACGATGGTGGCCCCCAGCACCTCGCCGTACTGCTTGTCCCGCACCACCTTGACGAACCCTTCGGTCTCCCCCGCCGTGCGGGCCCGACCGTTCGCGCTGAACGGGAACTTGCCCACCTCGACGTCGTGCCCGGCCTCCTTCGCCTTCTCCTCCGTCATCCCGCAGGAGGCCACCTCCGGGTGGCAGTACGTCACGAAGGGGATGTTGTCGTAGTCCACGCCCGCGTGCGGGTCGCCCGCGATGGCCTCCGCCGCGGCGATCCCCTCGTGGCTGGCCTTGTGGGCCAGCAGCGGCGGCTTCGCGCAGTCGCCGATGGCGTAGATCCCGTCGACGCTGGTCTTCATCCGCCCGTCCACCTGGATGAAGCCGTTCTCGACCCTCACCCCGGCCTTCTCCAGGCCGATGTCGTCCACGATCGCCGCCCGGCCGACCGCCACCAGCACGCGCTCCACCTCCAGCTGCTGCGCGGCGCCCTTCTTCGGCTTGACGGTGAGCTTCACCTTGGTCTTCAGGATCTCGGCCTTCTCGAGCTTCGCCCCCTCCAGGACAGTCATCCCGCGCTTCTGGCAGGCCCGGGCCACCACCTTCGATGCCTCCGCGTCCTCCAGCGGCAGCACCCGGTCCAGCGCCTCGATCAC
>DATKBW010000040.1:0-74686 GCA_035513575.1 Longimicrobiales bacterium
GAGCCCCGGCGAAAACGCCGGCGAGCCCTGCCGCAGGAACTTCCGAATCTCACGGCAGCACGCGAAAATCGCCGCATCTCCCCGACGGGGGCCACGGTTCACATCCGTGAGGTCGTAGGTTCGAGTCCTACCGCGACCATGGTCTGAAAAAGCCCGTCGTTCTGCGAAAAAACGCAGGGGCGGGCTTCTTTGTTGCACCGCGTCGAGCAGGCGGGTAACGTTCCGGGTAACAAGTCGGCTCATCGGAGCCCCTCCCGAACCCCGGAGATCGCCCATGCCGCGGCCCCGCAGCTCCCGGATCTACTCCAGAACCCGGAACGGCACCACGCGCTACTGAGGCCCTGATCCCGTCAGGCTTCCGAAGCGCCACGATGGATCGGGATGTCGCGACCTCACTCCGCAGCGACCGCAGCACTTCGTCGGCTTGGACTACCGAAACGGCGGTGTCGCCCAAGAGCCGCACTGCGATGGGCGATCGCAAATAGGGGTAAATTCAGAGACGCGTGATGGGCCGCTCAGTCCAATTCTATCAGGATGAAATGAATTCTTGCCAAGTCGCACGCACCGAGTTACGACGAAGGTCCTGCTCGCCGGAATCCTCGGCATCTCGTTGATTGCGTTAAATATTGCGGAGCTGCGTGGACAGGCTCTCGATCACGCGCTAAGAATTGCCGGGGAGGGAAACGGATATTTCCTTACGCGAATCACAAAGGCGCTTTTTACTCCGACCGGAGGCCTTCTGCTGCAGGATGCCGTGGAGAATTCGCTCCTTGAATTCAATTCGAAGGGTACGTTCATCAGGCGCATCGGCAGGGAGGGAGGCGGACCGGGAGAGTTCAAGGGGATAAACCGCGTCGGTTATCTCGCTGACACGTTATGGATACAGGATTACCAATTACGTAGGGTTTCTTGGTTCGCGAATGGTGAACTGGTCCGAGTGGAGACTGTGGAGGCGGAAGAATCGGGCCTACCTCTTCTCCCAGCAACGTTCCTCGTGAACGGCTTGATGGTCATCATCTTGCCTGCGGGCGGCCGGATCATAGTCGACGTTGCGCTGCGTGATGGCACCCGAATTGAGCATCTCGGGGATTTTCACACCGCGCCCATCAGGCGGCGAATACCTTTCGAAAGGGATCGGGATGGAGTTCTAAACGCTGTGAACCCCCTGGCCGATCACGCCATCTCCGCGGCGGCCGGCGACGGTTCGGGAATTGCCCTTGTCGAGCGACCTCGACCTGATAACCCGGATTCCGCTCAATACACCGTGGTAGCGTATCGAGACGGTCGGCGAATTGCGAAGACATTCCCTTACGTCCCCAAACCCCTTCAAAGCTACGAGCGCGAAAAGCTGGATGGGGTTATTGATTCCTACCACGAACAAATCGGAAAGATTGCCGGGTGGCGACACAGTGAGATCGAAGATGCTTTTCTTGCGGCGTTCGGTGACGCTCGATTCGCTGTCCCGGTTTATGACGCTCTGATGACAGCCAAGGGCGACGTTTGGTTGTCAGTAAGCATTGACGAAAATGGGCGCATCTGGAACGTTCTGGACGCAAATCTTAATGAAAAATTCCGTGTGCGATTCGGTCCGGAGGAGCGCGTCCTCGCCGCCTCGGAGGATCGGGTCGTGGTACTGACAACGGACGAATACAACGTTCCGAGTGTTTCCGTCTATCTTATCAACCCCGCAGGGGGGTCCTAAGCAAAACCCCGTACGTGCCCCTCACGATCGCACCCTCGTAGCAGATCGTCGAAACTGTGTAGTAAGACTGCTGAGATCGGATCCCGTTGCCGGGTCAGGCAGGTCTGCATAGTTCTGTCGTCGGCATGCTGGGCCGCGCGGGCGAAGGCCCGATCCACCATGGCCACTCCGAGGGAGAGCGGTCTCGTCCGGCACCCGCCGCGAAACGGCGGGCGCGCCGGCCGGATACGCCCGTTGAGCGGTGATTACAGGTCTGTTCAGGGAAACCGGCGCTGCTCGGAGAGCGAGTGACTCGACCGCGTGCGCACCGGCGGTGTCGGTCGCTACGGTGCCATGCCAACCGCCCCACCCCACCAGGCGCCGGCGCCGATGACCGGTCCCCGGCGCACCGGCGCCTGGGCGGACGGCTCCCCGTGGCCGGGGCGGGCAGCTCTCGCGGCCATCGCCACGGCGAGCGACCGCCACCGACCGCGCTCGCGCGCTGAATCGTCCGGGGCGGGCGCTCGCTCGACCTTCCGCCTCCTGGGGATCGCCCCCGGAAATGGCGTCAGGTGATCAGCACGAGGAGGATCACCAGCAGCAGAATGATGATGATGGCGGTCGTCGAGAAAGTGATCGCCGATTGCGCGTTCGCCGACTCGACCGCCCGGGCGTAGGGCGCGACCTGCGCGAGGGCTGCGGGCGTGAGCGTTTCGATCCCCTCATGGATCGGATCGAGGGCGATGCCGCGGTCGCGGGCGGCCCGCCGCACGTCGGGGCGAAGCAGGAGGAGATGCAGCCGGTCGCGTGCGGCCTCGATGTCGTCGCCGGCCTCCGCGGCCACGGCGGAGCCGTCTCCAGGACGGGCGTCGCTCTGCTGCGCGCGAATCGACGCGGGGTGTACGAGGGCGAGGGCGATGAGGCACACGGTGATGCGGGTGGTGCGCATGGAACCATCCTCCGAGCGAGTGGGCGCCCCGGATTCGCTCCGGGCCGACCCGCCGGCCGACGCAACTCGTGTGCCCCCGGGCAACGGGCTCGCGGTCCAGGACCGGAGTCTCAGGCCAGCACCTGTAACCCCACGACCTCCACACCGTCCGTGGACACCTCCCGGACCCGCAGCCGGACGCTGCCGAGATCGACGGTGCTGCCGACGGTGAGCGCATCGCTGCCGAGGCGGGCCTGGAGGAGCTCTCCCAGTGTGGATTCCGGCGCCGCGTCGACGTCGATGCCATAGAACTCCACGAGCTCGCGGATCCGCGTCCTGGCCGAAAGGGGGAACTCGACGGGCGGCAGCGGCTCTTCCGGCTCCTCCCCGAGCGGCGCGAACAGCCGGTCCACGAGCTGGCGCACCTCCGGGCGGAGGACGAAGAACACGTGGTCCAGGGGGAGGAGGCGCATGCTGCCGCGGGGCGGGATGATCTCCTGGCCCCGGGTCACCATGGCCACCACGGCGCCATCGGGGAGCGAGAGGTCCCGGATCAGGCGTCCGGCGGCCTTCGCGCGCTCCACGACCAGATAGTCCACGATGTCGCCGGGGATGTGCCGCAGCGAGGTGATCTCCAGCGTGACGGGCGGCTCGGGCTCGGCCGCGCGGTCCAGGCCGAGGGCGGCCGCGACCCGGGGGAGCGACCAGCCCTGCGTCACGGCGGACACCAGGACGACGAAGAAAACGATGTTGAAGAGCAGGCGGCCGTCGGGCAGCCCCATGAGGAGCGGATAGGTGGCCAGGATGATCGGCACCGCTCCCCGCAGGCCCACCCACGCGACCAGCGTGATCTCCCGTGCGGTGAACCGGAAGAAGGGGAGCAGCATGGCGGTCGCCACCGGCCTCCCCACCAGGATCAGGACGGCCGAGATGGCGAGGCCCTCGGGGGCGATCTGGAGGACCCGGCTGGGGAAGACGAGGAGCCCGAGCATGGTGAACATGACGATCTGGGCGAGCCAGGCCATCCCGTCGGTGAAGAGGAAGATCCCCCGCTGGAAGACGATGCGGCTGTTGCCGAGCACGATACCGGCGACGTAGACCGCCAGGAATCCGCTCCCTCCGAGGGAGGCCGCCAGGCCGTAGGCGAGGAAGCCGACCGCGGCCATCATGACCGGGTAGAGGCCGGCCGCGTCCAGGTTGATCCGGTTGTTCGCCTCCACACCGAGCCGCCCGACCACCAGGCCGGCGGCGCCGCCCACGCTCATCTGGAGGGCGAAGAAGCCCAGGAGCGGCCAACCGGGATCCATGCGGCCGAGCAGGATCTCGAGAAGCCCCACGGTCAGGAAGATCGCCATGGGGTCGTTCGAGCCGCTCTCCACCTCCAGCGTGGACGCGAGCCGCTCCGACAGACGGGCGCCCCTGCTCCTGAGCACCGAGAAGACGGCCGCCGCGTCCGTGGACCCGACGATGCTCCCGAGGAGCATGCCCTCGAGGAGCGGGATGCCCAGGACCCAGGCCGCCGCGTAGCCCGTGACCAGCGACGTGAGCAGGACGCCCAGGGTCGCCAGCGCCAGCGCCGGCTTCCACGCGACCCGGAGCGCGCCGAGGGACGTCCGCAGCCCGCCATCGAACAGGATCAGCGCCAGGGCGATGGTACCGATGCCGTTCGCGAGGACATAATTCTCGAACTCGATCCCGCCGAGCCCCTCGGAGCCGGCCAGCATGCCGAGGCCGATGAAGACCACCAGCACGGGCACGCCGAGTCGCGCGGAGAACTTGCTGGACGCCACGGCGAACAGCACGAGCACCGCCCCCACCAGAATCAGGCCGTCTACCTGGAACATTCGCCGCCCTGCTCGGTCCGCGTGCTACCGCCATCCGGACAAGGTGGTGTGGTCGGCGGCAGGGGGCAAAGAGGGAGGTGGCGGCCTCGACCGGTTGGTCGCCGACCTACCGGGAGGGGGGTGGCGCGGCGCCGTCCGGGCGGCTCTCTCCCGGCAGCACGATCCCGAGCCGCTTCCGCTCGCTCCGCCACAGCTCGAGCATCTCGCGGAATACCTGCGGATGGGCGTCGGTCAGGTTCGTGGTCTCTCCGGGATCCGCCGCGACGTCGAATAGCTCGAAAGCCGTCTCGTCGAAGGGGGGCTCCAGGTTCGAGAGCTTCCAGGGCCCCCGGCGGATGAATGCGCGGCCGGCGTGGAAGAGGGTGGTGACGTAGCTGCTGTCGTGCACCGTCGGGGCCACGCCGGCGAGGAGCGGCGCCAGGCTTTCACCTTCCATGGGACGCACCGACCCGTCGCCCGGATAGGTCGCGTCGCCGAGCTCGAGGAAGGTGGGGGCGAGATCCATCACCGTGACATAGGCGCGGCTGAGCGCGCCCCGGTGGATGACGCCGGGCCCGGCGATGATCATTTGCGCGGCGATCCCACCCTGGCGCGTATAGGTCTTGTAGCGGCTGAAGGGGGCGGATCCGGCTTCGGCCCACTGCGGTCCATAGGAGACCCACGAGTCCGGCCTTCCCATGTTCTCATACGAGTTGTCGTAATTCGTCCGGACGTATTCGACGAAAGGGCCGGTGTGGTAGAAATCTTCCGCGCCGGCGCCGTTGTCCGACATGAAGACGATCAGCGTGTTCTCGTAGAGCCCTCTCGTCTTCAGGTGCGATATGAGGCGGCCGACGTGGTGGTCGAGGTTCTCCACCATCGCCGCGTAGAGCTCCATCTTCCTGGCCTCGATCCGGCGCTCCTCCGGGCCGAGCTCGATCCAGGGGACGATGGCGTCGTTGCGGGGCGGGAGCCTGGAATCGGGGGGCAGGATCCCGGCCCCCTGCAACGCTTCGAAGTTCCGCTCCCGCAGGGCGTCATAGCCGTTGTCGTAGGACCCGCGGTAGCGATCCAGCCACTCGTCGGGCACCTGGAGCGGCCAGTGTGGGGAGGTGTAGGCGGCGAAGGCGAAGAACGGCCGTCCGTCGTCGACATGGGAGTCGATGAACTCGATCAGACGATCGGTGAAGAGCTCGGTCGTGTAGGTGCCCGCGGGGTATTCGACCTCCTCCCCGTCCGCCCGATAGAGCGAGCCCCCGTCGAAGAAGCCGACCGAGTTGAAGTGGTTCGCGGCGCCGTGCGTCAGCTGATAGGAGCGCTCGAAGCCGGCCGCCAGGGGGCTCTGCTCCCGGGCGTTACCCAGGTGCCACTTGCCGGTGCTGTAGGTGTGATAGCCCGCCTCGCGCAGCAGGCGCGGGAAGGGTGCCACGCGGTCCGACAGGTACCCCTCGTAGCCCGGAATCCGGGCGAGCTCCGGGGGAGGGCTCTGGCGCCCCATCCCCGCCACGTGGTTGTTGTTGCCCGTCAGAAGCATGGCCCGGGTCGGTGCGCACATCGGCGCCGTGTGAAAATGCGTGAAGCGGAGTCCCTCGGCTGCGAGCCGGTCGATGTTGGGGGTGCGGATGTCGCTTCCGTAGGCTCCGAGGTCCGCATAGCCGAGGTCGTCGGCCACGATCAGGAGAATGCTGGGGCGGTCGTCCGGTGCCTCGCGGGTTCCCGGTACGGGAGCGTCCCCGGGCTGGCCGGCGGTGAGGGCTGCGGCGAGGGTGAGGGCGGATGCGACGGGCACGAGCGAGCGGGGGCGGACCGCGAGGCGTGGCATGGGGCTCTGTCGGGAGTAGGGGACCGGAGAAGAACCCTGACAATTCGCACTCCGGAGGCGCAGGGCGCAAGGCTCGCGCATATGTCCTCGCGCATATGTCAGAAGACCCGGCGACGTGCTAGTTTTTTCCCGGCGACCCTGGCGCAGGGTGATCGCGATCGCGACTTCCACCGTCCCTCTTCCCGGGAGGCATCGCATGGACTTTCTGACCTGGCTCCTCGTCGGTCTCGTGGCAGGGCTGCTCGCCTCCTTCGTGATGGGAGGGATCGGCTACGGGATCATCGGCGACATCATCGTGGGGATGGTCGGGGCGGTGCTCGGCGGATGGCTGTTCGCGCGGCTGGGGTGGACGGCGCCCCTCGGGGGCCTGGCGGGCGTCATCTTCGTCGCCTTCATCGGCGCGGTGCTGCTGCTGTTCGTGCTCGGCCTGGTGCGGCGGGGCAGGCGAGGCCGCGGAATCCTGGCCCTCGCGGCTGCGACGGCGCTCCCGGGCGCGCCGGCATGCGACGTGGTGGATCGGGTGCGGGACCGGATCGGCACCGGCGACACGCTTTCCGTGCAGGCCAGCGGGAGCGGTCTGATGCTCGGGCTCCATGCGCCGGGCATGCTGCGGGCGGGTGAGGAGGGAGTGCTGCGACTGTCGGTCTCCAACCGCACCGATACGACGGTGGCGGACATCGGTCTCGAGCTGATCGTCCCCGGCTGGGCCCAGCCGATGCCGCCGCGGGTGGGCGATCGGGAGGTCGCCATGGCGGCGCTGACCGACGGGGGTACGCGCTTCTCCTACCGCATGGAGGAGACGCCCATCGAGCCGGGCCAGACGCAGTCCGTCGAACAGCGGATCCGCGTGCCGGCGGTGGGCACCGGGGGCGAGCCCAACGTGCGCTGGACCCGGGTCGTGCGCGCGCGGCTGCTCAACGCCGATGGCGATCCGCTGGCCGAAGTCGAGGGCGAGATCGCGCTCGACCCCGCCGTTTCGCCGGACTCGGCGCGCCAGCCGATGGAGGACGCCAGCCCCCGGGATCGGATCGGCCCGGTGCGGCTGGGGATGACCGTCGCGGCGTTGCGCCAGGCGGTGCCGTCGGCGCGGGATACCACGTGGAGCCAGGAAGGGATGCCCGAGCGCGGCGCGTGGGTGCCGCTGGCCAACGGGGGTCGGACGCTCGCCGTGCTCAGCGGCGACTCGGTGCTGAGGCTGGAGGTGCGGGAACCCGCGTTCCGTACCCAGGAGGGGCTGGGGGTGGGCTCGAGCCTCGAGGAGCTGCGGTCGGCCTATGGCGCGGCCTGCGCCGGGGTCGGGGAGGGCACCGTGGTCGTGTGGTTCGCCAGCGCCCCGGGGATCAGCTTCGCCCTCGACACCCCCATCCCGGAGAACGTGGCGCGGCTCCGGGCGAACCCCGACGGTCTGCCGGGCACGGCGCGCGTGACGCGCTGGTGGCTGCGCCGGGGAATCGACACCTGTCCGCGGTAGCGGCGCGGTCGTGTGCCGGGGGGCGGCGGGCGCTCAGGTCGCCCGGAGCTCGGCGGAGGAAGGGGCGTGGTCGTGGCGGTTCCAGCGCAGCAGCATGCCGCGCCGCATGAACTCGGTCTTCGCGCGCACGGTGATGTCGGTCTGGAAAGACCGCTCGAAGCGATGGTCGTAGACGTAGGCCTTCACGCGCACCAGCGTGTACGGCCCGTCCTGGAAGCGATCCTCGATCCGCACGACCACCGGCTTGGTGAGGAGGACGTAGGGGGAGCTGTAGGCGGCCTCCGAAGCGACGTGGGTCGCCTCGACGGGATCGCAGTCGTGGGGCAGGAACAGGTCCGTCACCACCTGGCAGTCCGGGTTGCCGGAGTTCGCGTTCCACGCCAGCCCGCTCAGCACCTCGCCGTTGGGGATGGTCACGCGGGTGTCGTCCGGCGTGGTCAGCTTGGTGCTGTGCAGCCCGATGTAGTCGACCTCGCCGTACGCCTCGCCGATGCGAACGCGGTCGCCGAGCTGGTACGGCCGGTCGATGAGGATGACGATGCCGCCGATCAGGTTCTTCACCAGGTCCTGGGCGCCCAGGCCGAGGGCGATGCCGATGGATGCCAGCACGGCCAGCAGGGTCGTCTCGGTGGGTGAGATCACGCCGAACAGGATGATGAGCCCCGCAGCGACCCAGATGACGAGGCGGACCGCGGGCGCCAGCACGTTGAAGAAGAAGCGCGCGCGGGGCGCCCGCGCGCTGAGGGCCTCGATGCCGAAGACGATGAGGCGGCTGAGGCCGTAGGCGACCGCGAGCACGACCACGACGACGACGATGGCGCCGATGGAGATGGTCTCCAGCAGCTCCATCAGGGCGGACAGCTCCTCCTGGGGTGACTGCACCGCCGCGCTCGCGCCGAGGCTCATTGTCGCTCCGGTCGTCACAGGAGATTGCGGCGGAAGAGCGCCTCGTGCACGGCGCTCATGGCCTCCGGCCGAACGCGGAACCCGGGCCGGCCGGGGTCGCGGGCGATGATCTGTCGGGCGACCAGCTCGTCGATCTGCGCGTCGCTCACCTCGACCGGCTGCTGGAAGACCAGCGCGTGCTCGGCGGCGGTGAGGCTGCCGTGCTGCATGAGGGCGACCACCGAGAAGAGGTCGGGCAGCGACAGCCCGGCGATCACGGGCGCCAGGTCGCGCGCGGCCGGAGCCTTGACCGTGAACAGGCCGTCCTCGATCGCGCCGATGTGCCCCAGCCAGATGCTGAAGGCGGTGCGGTAGACCCCGCCGGACTGCCGCGCGGTCATCTCGAAGAACGCCCGCTCGGGGTCCCTGGGACGATGGAATCGCCCGGCGAGTTCCCGCCTCGCGCCGCCGTTCTCCGCCGGCGCCTCGAACCGGAGCCGCAGCCCCGAGAGGTTGTGTCGCACCAGGATCGCCTGACGGATCTCTTCCGCCGTGGCCGTGCCGGCGTGGATGCGGTGCGAGAAGCGCTGCCCCAGGCCGATGGCCGCGTCCAGGAAGCGGAACGCGGTCTGGTTGACCACCACGATCCAGAGCACGGACTCGCTGGTCGCGCTGATCAGCCGTCCGAGCGCGCGCGCGGCCTCGTAGTGGCCGACGTTCCGCAGGAAGGTACGCTCCAGCTCCTCGACCACGACCACGCGCTTCGACGCGCCGAGGTACTCCTCGAGCCGGGCCGGATCCGGGGCGCCCACGATGGCGGCGACCGCCGGGGCGAGATCGGCCGGATCGAAGACCCGGTGGTGGAACTCGCCACGCAGCACCGGCAGGCCCTCGAGCGGGCCGTCCAGCGCGCAGTTGATCAGGCTGGTCTTGCCGCTGCCGCGCTCCCCCGTCACCAGCACCGCCGCCGCGTGGCCCTCCTGCCAGCGCGTCCGGGCGTCCGCGATGGCCGCGAGCTCCGCCGCGCGGCCTACCAGGAGGCGGGCGTCCTTCACCGGGTCGGGGCGGAACAGATGCCGGTACAGGGACGGCAGCTCCGGGTTGGTGGGATCGCCGGAGAACTCGCCGGGGAGCAGAGGCCGGATGGAGATGTGGGACGCGCCGCCGGCGGTGTCGGGGCTCCACCCGATGCGGGCCAGGAATCGCCGGGTGGTGCGCCGGAGCGAGCGGCCGACGACACCCAGCTGGCGGGCCGCGGTCACGGCCAGCACGGCGGCGGCCGCGGGCACGCCGCGCTCGAGCTCGCGGCGGGTCCGGTGTAGCACTCGCCCCGCGCGGCCCGCGAAGAGCGCCACGCGCGTGTCCCGGACGGCCCGGCAGATGACGGCCGCGGCGCGCATGCCGTCCGCCGGCCGCTGGGTGGGTTCGCTCCGTCGGAACTGGAGGAGATCGACGGCGTGCTCAACCGCTTCCTCGACCACCTCCCTCGTCGCGTCACCGCTGCGCACGACGCCGGCGGCGAACGCGACCACCTGGCAGGCGCGCTGAAGGTCGCCCGCGACCTCGCGGTGCTCCTCTTCGATGGCCGCGAAGAGCGCCGCGCACGATGGCCGCATGGCGCGCTGGTAGGCGTCGAGCAGCGCCCGCCTCGGGTGGACCGTGCGACCCCGGCCACGGCTGCGCGCCCCACCGGCGGCGCCGATGGCCAGCTCGGCGGGGAGCGACTCCGCCTCCGCCTCGGCGACGCGGTCCAGGTCCGTCAACCGGGCGGCCGCCGGCCTCACCTCCACCTCGACCCGCGGCTCGCCGGCGCTGGACGGGAAGCCCGGCAGCGCCGTGACCAGGCGGTCGAGCTCGGCATCCAGGGCGGCATCGTCCTCCATGGCCGCGGCCATGGCCCGATCGAGGGCAGAGAGCAGCCCCCCCGTGCACTCCTCCAGACCCCGCTCGAGGGCCAGCTCGGCCCGGACCCCGTCCGCCGCGAAATCCTCGACGGGGTGTGGCGCGCGCCGCCGCGGCGGCGTCGATGCCGCGCGGTTCCGCAGGACGGCGCCCCGCACGATGGCCGCTCCCAGGGCGGGCAGGAAGCGGCGGCGCAGAAAGGCGCGGCGGCGGGCCAGGGCGCGCTCGCCGCGCGCTTCGGCGCGCACCCGCGCGGCGTTCGCGCGCTGCCGGGCCCGTCGCAGGTCGCCCGACCCGACGCTCCAGTCGCTCGTCGCGTCGATGGCCAGCCGGGCCACGTCCCAGGACCGCCGCGCCTGCCCCATCGCGTTCGCGAGCGTCGTCAGGCACGCCGCATCCGCCCTGGCGCGCTCCGCGTCCAGATACGCGGCGACGTCGGTGGCGACGGCACGGAGGCGAAGCGGGCCGGGGGCTCCCCGCCAGCGGGCGATCCAGGCCCAGCGGGATTTCACGCCCCATGCCTCCGCCACTGCAGCCGCCTGCTTTCCGCTCAGCGGCACGGTCTCGGGCAGCAGCCGGATCCAGCTGCGGAGCGTACGGTCGTGAAGGGCGATCGCCGCACGGGCGCGCCCATCCGGCGCCGATTTCACCACGTTATCGATGGTCGGGACCAGACACCGCCCGATCGCCCGGGCGCGCAGGGCGCGCAGCCGCTCGATGCTCTCGGGGTCGGGACCCGGCGGAGGCGCGCATGCAACGGCCTGCTCGTCCAGGATCGCGAGCATGTCGAGCCAGGCCCCGTCGAGCTCGACGACCACCCGCCGATCGAGCGCCTCCAGGCGCTCGGGCAGCTCCGCGAGCGGGGTGGGCACCGGCGCCCCCGTGGGCGGGCGCTCCCGGCTCCACACGCCGCTAACTCGCCGCGGACACATCCGTCATCGGCACGCTGGACATTCCGGAAGGTCGCTCGCAGGGGAGGCGTCGAGCAAGAAGCACGTCCCGGCGGTGCTGCGGCGCCCGGGACATTGAAACCCTGGCCGAGGTCCTCTCGTTCTGTGGACCAACCCGGCAAACGAGGAAAGCCTCCCGATGAATCTCGCCCATACCGTCAAGCTCGCTGCCCGCGCCCTGGGCCGGAACAGAGGGGTGACCGCCCTGGCGGTGATCACGCTCGGTCTCGGCATCGGGGCCACCACCTTCATGTTCAGCATCGTGCACGGCGCGCTCTATCGGGGGCTGCCGTTCCTCGATGGCGACCGGATCATGAGAGTCTGGGCGGCCAACCCGACGGAAGGGTGGGACCGTAGCTCCGTGGAGTACCTGGACTACCTGGAGATGAAGGCGGAGCAGAAGTCGCTCGTGGAGCTGGCGGCGGGGTACAGCGGGACCGTGAACGTCAGCACGGGCGAGCGGGCCATCCGTCTCGATGGCTCGTTTCTCACGGCCAACGCCATCGCCGTGCTCGGGGTCCGGCCGGTGCTGGGCCGGGGGTTCCTCCCCGGTGAGGACGCGCCGGGTGCCGCGCCGGTCATCATCCTGTCCAACCAGGTGTGGCAGGACGAGTTCGATGGCGACCCGGCCATCGTCGGCCGCGGGATCCGTGTGAACGGGGAGGCGTCGACCGTGGTGGGGGTGATGCCCCGGGGCTTCCAGTTCCCGGAAGTCCAGGCGGCGTGGGTCACCATGCGACGCAGCCCGGCCGAGGAGCGGAACACGGGCACCGACGTCCTGGTCTTCGGCCGGCTCCGTGACGGCGTGAGCCGGGAAGCGGCGCAGGCCGAGCTGAGTGCCATCGCCGGACGCCTCGCCTCCGAGTTCCCCGAAACCAACGCGGACCTCGGGGTCAACGTCACGTCGTTCACGGACATGGGGTCCGAGACGACGACCATCCTCCTCACCATGCTCGGCGTCGTGGGGCTGATCCTGCTGGTGGCGTGCACCAACGTGGCCAATCTCCTCCTGGCGCGGACCGCGACCCGCACCCGGGAGATCGCGGTGCGCACGGCGCTCGGGGCCGGTCGCCGCCGTCTCATCGGCCAGCTCATCGCGGAGGCCGGGGTCCTCGCCGCCGCGGGCGCGGTCCTGGGGGCGGCCGGCGCCTGGGTCGCCATGCGGTGGTTCAGCGAGGCCATCGCCTTCACCGACCCGCCCTTCTGGTTCGTCTTCGCCGTCGATGGCCCCATCCTCGTCTTCGTGGTCCTGATCGCCGGCTTCGCGGCGGTGGTCTCCGGCGTCATCCCGGGCATCAAGGCCACGGGCGGGGACATCCAGGCCATCCTCCAGGACGATTCCCGCGGTTCCTCCTCCATGCGCCTCGGCCGGCTGAGCCGCGGCCTCGTGGTGGCGGAGATCGCGCTGTCGCTGGGACTCCTCGTCGTCGCCGGGCTCATGGCCAGGGGGATCCTCGAACGCAGGAACCTGGACCTGCCGTTCCCGACCGAGTCCGTGTTCACCGCGCGGATGGGCCTCTTCGAGAGCGAGTACCCGGGCCCCGAGGCGCGCCAGGCGTTCTACGACCAGCTCCTCCGCGCCCTCCAGGACGACCCCGCCATCCGGGCCGCCGCGCTGACCAGCGCGCTCCCCGGCTCGGGCGCCGCCAACAACCGGGTGGCCATCCAGGGCGTGGCCTACGCGGAGGAGCGGGACCAGCCGCGGGCCCGCTCGGCCATGGTCTCGCCCGGCTTCTTCGAGACGTTCGAGGCCGTGGCGGTACGCGGCCGGGTCATCGACGAGCGGGACACGCGGGCGTCGCTCCCCGTGGTCGTGATCAACGAGTCCTTCGCCGCCGAGCTCTTCCCGGGCGAGGACCCCATCGCCCGGCAGGTCCGCCTCGGCGCCGCGGGCGACGACGGGACGCCCTGGCGAACCATCGTGGGGGTGGTCCCCGACCTGGCCATGGAGGGCGTCTACAACGAGCCCGGCGACATCCGCCGGGGCCTGTACGTCCCGCTGGCCCAGGACGACACGCGCTTCGTGAGTGTCGCGGTGAGAGCCGTGGAGACCGCGGCCGGAGCCCTGAGCATCACCCCGGCCGTCCGGGCGGCGGTGCAGCGGCTGTCTCCCGACACGCCCCTCTACTGGGTCAGGACCCTCCAGGAGGGGATCGACCGGAACCTCTGGACCATCGACATCTTCGGCGGGATGATGATCGTCTTCGGACTCATCGCCCTCGTCATGGCCATCGCCGGGCTGTATGGCGTGACCGCGTTCTCCGTCGGCCGCCGCACGCACGAGGTCGGCATCCGCATGGCCGTGGGCGCGGCAGCCGGCGATGTCCTCCGCCTCGTCATGCAGCAGAGCGCCGTCCAGATCGCCATCGGCCTCACCCTCGGGCTCGGCCTCGCCGCGGGGCTGGCGATGGCCATGCAGGATGTCCTCTTCCGCGTCGAGCCGCTGGACCCCGTGGTCTACCTCGGGATCACCGGCATCCTCACCACCACGGCGCTGGTCGCCTCGGCGATCCCGGCCATCCGGGCCAGCCGGGTGGACCCGGCGCGGGCCCTGAGACGGGACTGAGCGCGTCGGTTCACCTCTCCGGCACCGGGAACCCGCGATCACGCAGGAGCGCCTCCATGCGGGCGTCCCGGCCGCGGAACGCGCGGTAGGCCTCCGCCGGGTCCACGGAGTTCCGGGGCGCGAAGAGGTGCTCCACCAGCTTCTTCGCCAGCTCCCGATCGTAGAAGCCGCCCGGGGCTTTCCGGAATGCCTCCGCCGCGTCCGCCGTCAGAACATCCGCCCACATGTAGCCGTAGTAGCCGGCGGCGTAGCCCTCGCCCGAGAAGATGTGGCCGAAGTGGGGGCTACGGTGGCGCATGACCAGCTCCTCGGGCATGCCCAGCTCCGCCAGCACCTGGCGTTCGAACGCGTCCGGGTCGATGCCCGCCGGATCGTGCAGGGTGTGGTACTTCATGTCGACCAGGGCGGAGGCCAGGTACTCCGTCGTGTCGAAGCCCTGGTTGAAGGTGGCGGCGTTCCTGATCTTCGCCACGATGTGCGCCGGCATCGGCTCGCCGGTACGGTGGTGCACCAGGTAGCGGCGGATCACCGGCTCGGTGAGCAGCCAGCGCTCCAGGAGCTGGGACTGGAACTCCGTATAATCCCGCACGCCGCTGTTCAGCGTGGGATACGCGACGTTCGAGGCGAGGTAGTGCAGCGCGTGGCCGAACTCGTGGAAGAGCGTGGTGGCATCGTCCCAGGAGATCAGGACCGGCTCGCCTGGCGCGCCCCTGATGAAGTTGGAGTTGTTCGAGGCCAGGACGGTCTTCTTCCCGTCGAACGTCTCGTAGCTGCGGTAGGTGGTGGCCCAGGCGCCGGAGCGCTTGCCGGTGCGCGCGTAGGCGTCGAGGTACCAGAGGCCGATGTGCGCGCCGGTCCCGCGGTCCGTCACCTCGAAGACGTCGACGTCCGGATGGAAGACGGGGACGGTGCCGGGGGGAACGGGCGCGAAGGCGAATCCGAAGAGCTCGCCGGCCACGAAGAACATGGCGTCCCGCAGGTTCGCGAGCTGGAGGTACTGCTTCACCTGGTCGGAGTCGAGGTCGTACTTCGACTGCCGCACCTTTTCCGCGTAGTAGCGGTAATCCCACGGCTCGATGGTGATCCCCGCTCCCTCCGCGTCGGCGATGGCCTGCATGTCCGCCACCTCCTCCGCCACGCGGGCGATGGCGGCGGGCCAGACGGCCTCCATCAGCGCGAGCGCCAGCGCCGGGGTCCTGGCCATGCGGTCCTCCAGGCGCCAGCTCGCGTAGTCGTCGTAGCCCAGGAGGCCGACGCGCTCGTCCCGGAGCTGGAGGATCTCGGCGATCAGGGCGTTGTTGTCGTGCTCATCGCCGTTGTCCCCCCGCGAGTAGTACGCCCGCCAGACCTCCTCCCGCAGCGCCCGCTCGTCCGAGAACGTGAGGAACGGGTCCATGGAGGAGCGGGTGTTGGTGACGGCGAACTGGCCCTTCCGGCCGCGCTCCGCCGCCGCGGCCGCCGCGGCACGCACGAAGGACTCGGGCAGCCCGTCGAGCTGGTCCGCGGTCAGGTACGTGACGTAGCCCTCCTCGTCGGCCAGAACGTTGTTGCCGAAGGCCGTGTGGAGCTGCGCCAGGCGCTCGTTGATGGCCCCGTAGCGCGCCTTCGCCGCTCCCCCGAGGGTGGCCCCGTTGCGGGCAAACCCGTCGTAGACGAGCTCGACGACCCGGCGCTGGTCCGCCCGCAGCGTCGCCAGCTTCGGGCCCTCCCGCACGGCCTTCACGCGCTGGAAGAGGGCGTCGTTCTGGGTGATGCGCGTGTTGTGCTCCGAGAGCTTCGGAGCGAACTCGGCCTGGATCGTCCGGAACTCCGGGCTGGACCGGTTCGAGCTCCAGATCCCGTAATACGTCAGCACCCGGTCCAGGGCGCGTCCCGCCCTCTCCAGGGGAACGATGGTGTTCTCGAATGTGGCTGGCGCCGGGTTGGCGGCGATGGCCTCGACCTCGCGGAGCTCCAGGGCCATGGCGGCGTCCAGCGCCCCCGGGAGGTCCGCCAGGTCCATGGCCTCGAACGCCGGGACACCGCCGTAGGGGCCGGTCCACCCGGCCACGAGCGGGTTTCCAACCGGGACGGCCACGGCGGCCGCGACAGCGGGTGAGGGTGCGGGATCGCGCATGGGCTCCGAGCTCGTGGAAGAATGCCCCGTGCATCCCGCGACCACGAGGAGCGCGCAGGAGGCGGGCAACGTGCGGTACACGAACATGGTCTCGACTCGCGGAAATGGACTTCACGTCCTTCTGTCCGGGGAGGATAGATCCGGGCCGGGCGGCCCACAAGACAACGCCGCCCGCCCGAAAATGCGGCAGGTGTCGTTCCAGCGATGGCGCTTCGAGGCTTTCGGCCCGCCTCGTGCGGGAGCCCGGCCCGCGTCCCTTTCCTCCCGGAGGACAGAATGTCACTGATCGGACTCCTGGTCCTGCTCCTGGTGGCCGCCATCGCGGGGGCCATCGGGCAGTCCATCGCCGGCTATTCCCTCGGCGGCTGCCTCGTCTCTTCCGCTGTCGGCCTCATCGGCGCGCTGCTGGGCGGGTGGCTGGCCGGCACCCTCGGGCTGCCGGAGATCTTCGTGGTGAACATCGGCGGGTGGCCGTTCCCGGTGATCTGGGCGATCATCGGGGCGACTCTCTTCGCCCTCCTGGTGGGGCTGATCACGAGGGGGAGGGCGCCGCGCGTGTAGGGGTCTCGCGGGTCAGAACACCCGGATCCGCTCCACCCGGTAGGTCGCCGGCCCCTTCCGCAGCCGTGACACCTGCGACACCGTCGCGGTGGTGCCGGGCGCGATGTCCCAGAGCTCGACGTGCTCCTCGCCCCCCGCCTCGTCCCGCACCGTCAGCCTGAGCGTGCCGACGCGGGTCCGGGTCGGGTTCTCCACCCGCCCCGCCACGATGCGGGTGCCGGTGAAGGAGTCGTCCACGCGGAGCTCGATGTGGAGCGCCCCGGCAATGGCGTCTTTCCGGAGCATGGTCCGGGCGGCGGCCAGGTCCGCCGGGCGCGCATTCGCCGGGTGCCGCTCCGCGGCCTCGACGTACGCTCTCGCGTGCGCCACCGCGGCGGCGTGGTCATCGGCGTCGGCGCGCAGCGCCGTGGCCAGCGAGTCGAGCAGGGCCCGCTCGGCCACCCCGATGGAGACCCGCCAGCGGAGGCGATCCAGCTCGAAAAGCCAGAACCGGCGGGGATGGTGGCTCGCGATGAGGCGCAGCGTGTCCTGACCGACCCCGGCGACGTGCAGCAGCACGGCCGCGGTATCCCGCTCCGCGCTCAGGAGCGAAGCCGAGTCCAGCCGCGCCGCGCCCCAGCCGAGGAGCTCCAGCGCGAGCCGGGGCGGCAGCGCGGCGGGGAACGCCTCGAGCGGGATCGTCGCGCGGTCCGCGTCCGTGAGGAGCGCGTGGATCCCGCGGTCGTCGCCCGCGAGCCGGACGGCGTGGAAGCGCTCCGCCACGTCGACCGGGTCCGAGTCCGGGCCCGCGCAGCCCGCCAGCACAAGCAGCGACAGGAAAATCCTTCGCACGAAGAACCTCCGGGACGATCTGGGCGGGGGAGAGGTGGGGGAAGCGTCCTCAAGATAGGGGCTCGGCCCTCGCGGCACCACCGTTTTCACGGCGGGGCGTCGCCGCCCGGGCTCACGAGGAGGGCCGGCGACGCCAGCGCCCTACGCGGGCCGGTGGCGCAGCTCGGGAACCCCCTGCTTGCCCGGCTCGGGGCGCTCCGCCGGTGCGCGGGTCCCCGCCAGCTGGGTCATGTGGTCGAGGAAGGTGCGCTCGCTCGGACGCAGCACCTCCACGCCGCTGGCGTCGACCTTGGCCAGCAGCCGGACGACCTCGGCCCGGTTGATCTCGTGGACGCGCTCGAGGGCCATGCCGTGCCACCGGCTCCGCGTCTCGCTGTCGCGCACGAGCGGGGCCGTGTAATGGGAGTTGGGCTGCTCCCTGACGCGGCGGCGTGCCCGTCCCCGTGCGCGGGCGAACCGCAGGAGCGGGATCGCCACGAGGACGGCGGCCACGAGCATCAGCAGCCCGAGCGGAACGAAGGAAACGGGAATCAACGCGTCCATGATCGAGAATACCCCACTCTCGTTCCGATGTCCCGAGGGAGCCAGTGGTTGCTCCCGGCTCGTGTACACGCGCCGCGCAGCGGACCCGGCGCGTCGGCCGCGACGGCGGATCCGCGTCGAGCCGCGCGTCAGGTCGCGAGGGCGCGGGGGGCTGCGTCGGGCTGGCCCAGGCGCTTCAGCATGCGCAGGTGCGAAGCGACGGCGGCGCGGAGTGTCGGCTGCGAGTGGTAGGGTACGCCGTGGCGCTCTGCGACCTCGCGGACGATGGGTGCGAGGGCCGGGTAGTGCACGCTGCACACCTGGGGGAAGAGGTGGTGCTCGATCTGGTAGTTGAGCCCGCCGACATACCAGGAGAGGAGCCGGTTGCGGGGAGCGAAGTTGGAGGTGGTGGCCATCTCGTGGAGGAGCCAGGCCTGCTCCATCTGTCCGCCGTCATCGGGGAGCGGGTACTCGGGCCCTTCGACGACGTGGGCGAGCTGGAAGATGACGCCGAGGATGGTGCCGGCGGTGAGGTGGGCGGCGAGGAAGCCGATGAGGAACTGCCACCAGGTGATGTCCAGGAGGAGGAGCGGCAGGACGATCATGTAGCCGTAGCAGACGAGCTTCATGATGATGAGGGTCGCGATCTCGCTCGGTGGGTGCCTGCGGTCGCGGTAGGGCCCGATGTCCTTCTTCAGGAACTGCTGGTAGTCCTTGGCGAAGACCCAGTTGAGGGTGGCGAGGCTGTAGGCGGCGAGGCCGTAGAAGTGCTGATAGCGGTGGAATCCGTAGCGCGGGGCGCCGGGTGAGAGCCGGAGCAGGGGCGACACGGTGAGGTCCTCGTCGACGCCGTGGATGTTGGTGTACGTGTGGTGGATCACGTTGTGGGTGATCTTCCACATGTAGCCGTTGGCGCCCAGGAGGTCGAAGGTGAACCCGAGGACGCGGTTGATGCGGGGGTTCGCGGAGTAGGCGCCGTGGAGGGCGTCGTGGGCGACGGCGAAGCCGATCCCGGCCATTCCGACGCCCATGACGACGGCGAGGCCGAGCATGGTCCATGGGGAGAACCGGCCGCTCATGATGAGGCCGTACGCCCCGAAGGTGGTCCCGAGCATGATGACGGTCTTCAGCACCATGGAGCGATCGGCCTTGGTGGAGAGGCCGGTCTCCTCGAAGTAGGCGGCGACGCGGTCCTTCACCTCCGGGATGAACAGCGCCGCGTCCTTTTTCGGGAACCGGATCTTCGCTTGTGCCATGCGTGCCTTCCTGGGAGGGGTCCCTGCGGCTCCGCGTGGGCAGCCGCACAGTGAAGATGGCATGGTCGTCGGAAAACCGCACCGGTCTCGGCGGCCTTTCCGCCGGTTTCCTCCGTCCGGCCGATCCGGTATGATCCCGTACATGCGACGCGCCGCCTCCCTCGCCCTGCTCCTTGCGACCGCCCTCGCCGCCTGCGCCGTGCACGGCGCCGTCCCGTCGGACGCGTCGTCGCACGCGCCACGGATCGTGGACCGGCCGATCTCCTTCTCGCCGGAGCGGCAGGCGAATACGCTGGCGTACATCCGGGAGCACTACGGACTGACGCCGCCGGACCTCACCATCACGCCGCGCGTCGTGGTGCTGCACTGGACGGCGATCGACGACCTCGAGGCCTCCTTCCGCGCGTTCGACCGCGAGACGCTGGCCGGTCGGCCGGAGCTGTCCGCGGCGGGGGACGTGAACGTCTCCATCCATTTTCTCGTGGACAAGGACGGCTCGATCTACCGCCTCATGCCCGAGACCTGGATGGCGCGGCACGTGATCGGCCTGAACTACGACGCGGTCGGCGTGGAGAACGTAGGGACAGGGGACGGGGAGGGGGACACGCTGACGGAGGCGCAGATCGAGGCGAACATCCGGCTGGTCCGCTACCTGGCGGGGAAGCATCCCAGGATCGAGTACCTGATCGGCCACCACGAGTACGAGGCGTTCGAGGGCCACCCGCTATGGCGCGAGCGGGATGAGGGCTATCGCACCGCGAAGATCGATCCGGGGCAGCGATTCATGCGCGCCGTGCGCGGCGGCGTGGCGGACCTGGGTCTGAAGGACGTCGGGGACATCCGGGCCGAGGCGGCGCGATGACCATGGTCGCCGCCCGGATCCGGAACGTCCTCGTCCGCGAGCTCGGCGCGGTCGCCCGGGAAGTTGCGGCGTACCCGAGCGACGAGCTCCTGTGGCGCGAGGTGCCGGGGCTCCCCAACCCGGGGGGAACGCTGGCCCTTCACCTCGCGGGCAACCTCGAGCACTACGTGGGCGCGGTCCTCGGCGGCACCGGGTACGTCCGTGACCGGGATGCCGAGTTCGCCACCCGTGGCCTGACCCGCGCGGAAGTCCGGGCGCGCGTCGAGGCCGCGGCTGCCGCCGTCGACCGGTCGCTCACGTCGGCGACGGGGGCGCAGGTCGAAGGCGAGTACCCGGAGATGGTGGCGGGCCAAAGGGTTCGCACGGCCGACTTCCTGGTGCACCTCGTATCGCACCTGGGCTATCACCTCGGCCAGCTCGACTACCACCGCCGCATGGTCGCCCCCGACACCGGGGGGGTCGGCACGATCTCGCTCGCCGCGCTGCCAGATTACAGGAGCGGTCTCGTCATCGACTAGCGGAAATCCTCCATGAGCTCGGCCAGGGCGTCGGCGCCCGGGCAGAGGTCTTCGTAGGGGAGGTCCACGAGAGGGCGCTCCACGGTGCCGAGCACCTCGTGCATGTCGCCGACATCCGATTCCACGAACAGCAACCCCGTGGCCACCTCGCCGGCCTCCTGGCGCTCCCGCAAGTAGCGGTACACGCGGTCGCGGCGCGTGGGGTCGAAGTCCTCCGGCACCTTCCGGAACCGGATCACGCTTCCGTCGTGCATGGGGACGTCCCGCACATCGCCCTCCGGGTAGTCCGCCGTGATGGCTCTCCGGAGCGGGACGAAATCCGCCTCCAGGACGGGTCGGTTCCGGTCGCGGGTGTAGCGGTAGCTCTTGGTGGAGGCTTCGTGGTCGTTGAAGGTGACGCAGGGCGAGATCACGTCGACGAGGGCGAACCCGCGGTGCGTGAGGCCGGCCTTGAGGATGGGGACGAGCTGGGCCTTGTCGCCGGAAAAGGACCGGGCGACGAAGGTCGCGCCGAGGGAGAGGGCGAGGAAGACGGGGTCGATGGGGGTCTGCAGGTTCGCCTCGCCCCGCTTCGACTTCGAGCCGAGGTCGGCGGAGGCGGAGAACTGCCCCTTGGTGAGGCCGTAGACGCCGTTGTTCTCCAGCACGTAGAGCATGTTCACGTTGCGGCGGATCGCGTGGCAGAGCTGGCCGATCCCGATGGACAGGGAATCGCCATCGCCGGAGATGCCGATGTAGCTGAGGCCGGAGTTGGCGGCGTTCGCGCCGGTGGCCAGCGCCGGCATGCGGCCGTGGACCCCGTTGAATCCGTGCGCGGTGGCCAGGAAATAGGCGGGCGTCTTGCCGGAGCAGCCGATCCCGCTCAGCTTGGCCACCCGATGGGGCGGGATGTCGAGCTGGAAGAAGGCGTCGACGATGGCGGCGGTGACGGAGTCGTGGCCGCAGCCGGCGCACAGCGTGGACATGGAGCCCTCGTAATCCAGCCGCGTCAGCCCCAGCGCGTTCCGTTCCCGCCGGGCGTGATGGATCCTTGGCTTCCTGATGTAGCTCATGCGCCCCCCCCGATCTCGAGTCCGGCGTCCTCCGTCGCGGCCACACCGGCCGGTCCGCCGTTGAGGCCGGGGGGCTCCGGGATGCCGAGCCCGGCGAGGATCCCGTTGACCACGCGGCCGGGGCTCGCGGGCATGCCGTCGTAGAGACCGATGGCGGACATGCGGTCGCGTGGCACGCCGGTCTCCATGGCGAGCATCCTCAGCAGCTGGGCGTCCCGGTTCTGCTCCACCACGAACGTGCGCGCGTGGCGCACCAGGAACTCGGCGACGAGGGGGTGGAACGGGAAACCGCGGACCCGCAGGACGTCGGCCCTCACCCCCATGGCCTCGAGACGCTCCCGTGCCTCGAGCACCGCGCTGCGGCAGCCGCCGATGGTGACAATGCCGATGTCGGCGCCCGGCGTGGCACGGGTCTCGGGCTCGGGGAGGGCGGTGCGCGCCGAATCCACCTTCCGGTCCAGCCGGTCCACCACCTCCATGTAACCCGCGCCATCCTCCGTGTAACGGGCGTGGCTGTCGTGGCCGGACCCGCGCGTGAAGTACGCGCCCTTCGGGTGGCTGCCCGGGAGCGACCGGTAGGGGATGTGGTCGCCATCGACGTCCAGGTAGCGGGCGAACCCGCCCGCGGCCTCGAGCTGCTCCGCGCTCAGGACCTTGCCGCGGTCGGGGCGGTAGGCGTCGTCCCAGCGGAGCCGTGGCACGACCCAGTCGTTCATGCCGATGTCCAGGTCGCTCAGGACGAACACCGGCGTCTGGAAGCGCTCGGCCAGGTCGAACGCGCGCACCGCGAAATCGAAGCACTCCGCGGGGTCGCCCGGGAACAGGACGATGTGCCGCGTGTCGCCGTGGGAGGCGTAGGCCACGACCATGAGATCGCCCTGCTGCGTGCGCGTCGGCATCCCGGTGGATGGGCCCGTGCGCTGGACGTCGAAGAACACGCAGGGGATCTCGGCGTAATAGGCGAGGCCGATGAACTCGCTCATCAGGGAGATCCCCGGCCCGCTGGTGGCGGTGAACGATCGCGCCCCCATCCACCCCGCCCCGATGACGATCCCGGCGGCCGCCAGCTCGTCCTCCGCCTGCACGATGGCGACACGCAGCCGCCCCGTCTCCGGGTCTTTGCGGAACCGGTCCGACAGCCCCGCGAAGGCGTCCACCAGGGAGGTGGAGGGTGTGATGGGGTACCAGGCGGCGACCGTGGCGCCCGCGTAGATGCAGCCCAGCGCGGCCGCGGTGTTGCCGTCGATCAGGATCGAGTCCGCGGTGGAGTCCTGCCGCTCCAGCCGGATGGGGAGCGGACACGGGTGGTGGGCCCGCACGTGGTCGTGGCCCAGCTTGAACGCCTCGTGGTTGGAGTCCAGCAGCTTCTTCTTGGACCCGTAGGACTCCCGGATCAGCCCTTCCACCACCTCCGTGTCCACGCCCAGCAGTGCCGCCAGCGCGCCCACCATGATGATGTTGCGCAGCAGGATGCGCGTGCGGCTTCCCTGGAACCGCTCGTTGGACAGGTCGGCCAGCGGCACGCCGATGAAGGTCACGTCATCGCGCCGGGCTTCGCGCTGGAGCGTCCAGGACGTGTCGTGGAGGACCCACCCGCCAGGCCGGACCTCGGCCACGTCCCGCGCCTGTGTGGCGGGATTGAGCACGACCGCCAGGTCGAATACGCCGGTGCGCGCCGTGTGGCCGCGGCCGTTCACCCGGATCTCGTACCACGTCGGCAGGCCCTGGATGTTGGACGGGAACAGGTTCTTCCCCGAGACCGGGATCCCCATCCGGAAGATGGCCTGCATCAGCAGCGTGTTGGCGCTGGCCGACCCGGTGCCGTTGATGGTGGCGATCTTGAGGGCGAAGTCGTTCACGGCGAGTTGCGTCATGTCGTCGGCGCGTTGCGCTATCGGCAGGGTGAGGGGGGAGATGAGACTCGAGGGCGCAGAGCGTCAGCGCGCCACGGGGGCCGCAGCCTCCCTCCCCGCGTACGGGATCAGCAGCTCGAACTTGGCCATGTCCCAGGCCGCCGTCGGGCACCGTTCGGCGCACAGCCCGCAGTGGACGCACAGGTCCTCGTCCTTGACCATGACGCGCCCGGTATGCGGGAGGTCCGCGGAGACGTAGATGGCCTGCTGGAGGTTGAGGGCCGGGGCCTTGAGCCGGGGGCGCAGCTCGGCCTCGTCGCCGTTGACGGTGATGGTCAGGCACTCCACGGGGCACACATCGATGCAGGCGTCGCACTCGATGCAGAGGGGCGCGGTGAAATGCGTCTGGACGTCGCAGTTGAGGCAGCGCTCCACCTCGCGGAGCGTCTGCCGGTAGTCGAATCCCAGCTCGGCCTCGACATCGAGCTGTTTGAGCCGGGCCTCGACCTCCGCGTAGCGCATGGGCGTGCGCTCGGACTCGTCGTAGTCGTTGGAGTAGCTCCACTCGTGGAGCCCCATCTTGAGCGACGCGAGGTTCATCCCGTACGGTGGCCGCTCGGTCAGCGGAAGGCCGTGGCAGAGGTTGTGGATGGAGATGGCCGCCTGATGGCCGTGCTCCACGGCCCAGATGACGTTCTCGGGCCCCCACGCCGCGTCGCCGCCGAAGAACACGCCGGGACGGGTGCTGACGAAGGTGGTCCGGTCCACCACCGGCAGGCCGCGGTCGTCGAGGTCGATCCCGATGTCCCGCTCGATCCACGGGAACGCGGCGTCCTGCCCGATGGCCACGATCACGTCGTCGCAGGGGATGACCACGGTGCCGGTTTGCTTCTGGTGCAGCCCGCCCTCGTCCTCCCACGACTCGTAGACGTCGAACTCCATCCCGGTCAGACGGCCGTCCTCGACGACGAACCGCGTGGGCGAGTGGTTCTCGACGATCTCGACGCCCTCGCTCTCCGCGTCCTCCAGCTCCCACGCGCTGGCCTTGAAGTAGCCCCGGGGCTTGCGCGCCATGACCTTCACCTCCGTGCCGCCGATGCGCAGGGCGGTGCGGCAGCAGTCCATGGCGGTGTTGCCGACGCCGATGACCAGCACGCGCTCCCCGATGGACTCCGTGTGCCCGAACGCCACCGACTCCAGCCAGTCGATGCCGATGTGCACGTGGTCCGCGTCGTCGTAGCGCCCCGGCAGCTCGAGGTTCTTGCCGCGGGGCGCGCCCGATCCCACGAACACCGCGTCCCAGCGTTCCTCGAGGAGCGCCGCCATGCTGGCGATGGGCGTGTTCAGGCGCAGGTCCACGCCCATGTCGAGGATGTAGCCGATCTCGTCATCGAGCACCGCGGGCGGGAGCCGGAACTGGGGGATGTTCGTCCACATGAGGCCGCCGGCCCGACCCTGCTTCTCGAAGATCGTGACCTCGTAACCCAGCGGCATCAGGTCGTTGGCGACGGTGAGCGACGCCGGCCCCGCGCCCACGCACGCGATCCGTCTCCCGTTCTTCGTCGCGGGAGCCGTCGGCAGCCGGTCCGTGATGTCGCCCCGCAGATCCGCCGCCACCCGCTTGAGGCGGCATATGGCGACGGGCCCCTCCTCCACCCGGGCACGGCGGCAGGCGGGCTCGCACGGCCGGTCGCACGTCCGCCCCAGGACCCCGGGGAAGACGTTGGACTGCCGGTTCAGCATGTACGCGTCGGTGTAGCGCCCCTGCGCGATCAGCCGGATGTAGCCGGGCACATCGGTGTGGGCGGGGCAGGCCCACTGGCAGTCGACGACGCGGTGGTAGTACTGCGGATTCCCTACGTCGGTCGGCTCCATCGCTTCTCGGGCTTCGAGGGGTCGGGGTCGTCGCTCACGGAGAACAGCGGGCACATCCAGCCGGTGCACCGGACCCGATAGTCCAGGCACACGAGGTCGGCGGGGTCGTGCAGCGACACGCGCTCGCGCGGAGCGCGTCCGGGTTTCAGCACGACGGGCACGTTCCGGTCGACGGCGGAGCAGTAGGCTCGGCGGACGTCCACGCGTCACCTCCGGCGCTGAGGAGAGACCGGCCGGGCCGCAGGCTCGCGCTGCCCTCCCGTGGCGGCATCCGCGGATCTCTGCGTCCCGTGACGGGGACCCGGCTCGATGGGTCTGGGGGCAGCATCAATATGCTCGCCGGGGCGCCGGTAGGGCAAGTCCCTACAGGCCGAGGGGATAGTCCCTACAGCGACCGGGCACGGGGGGCGCGGACCGGCCGCGGCCCTCCGGAGCGCGTGTCGGCCCGGGGGCCGGCAGGGACCGGATGGCCGCGGCCGTGATGCCGTTTCCGGCGCGTTCTCAGCGCGTTCCGCTCACCGCTCGACCGGGTACTCCGTCCTGCTCCAGTCGACGTACGAGCCATCGTAGAGCCGGACGTCGTAGCCCAGGTGCTTCGCGACGGTATACAGGAAGCTGGCCTGCCCGCCGGTGCGGCAGTACGCGACGACCGTGTCGTCCGGCCCGACACCCGCCTGCTCGAAGATCCGGCGCAGCTCCGCCTCGTCCTTCAGGCGCGGCGCGTCCGGGGACTCCACGAGGGTCTGCCAGAACACGTTATGCGCGCCGGGTATGTGGCCGGGGCGGTCGATCCCCTCGCCCGGGGTCTCGCCGCTGAACTCCGCCGGGGGCCGCGCATCGAGGATCACGACGTTCGGATCATCGAGCCGGTCGTGCACCCATCCGGCGTCGACGATCATGTCATCGCGCACGTCCACGTCCAGCTCCGCCGCGTCTTCCCCGGGTGCGGTCCGCCGGTCGGCGGCGGGGGTGGCTGCGAGGGCGGCCGGTCCGCCTTCCAGCAGGGCGGCGCGGTCGCCGAGGCCGAGATAGTCGAACGCCGCGTACGCGCGGCCGGCCGGAATCGGCGCGCCGACGATGAGGATCCGTCCTCCCCGTATGCCCGCGGCCTCGAGGGTCGCGGCCATGCTGTCAGGGGCCGGGAACTCGTTGGGAATCCCATCCCTCTCCACGCTGAAGGTGGAGAGCGGGAGGAACACGGCGCCGGCGTCCCGGGCCGCCTGGCTCATGCGGTCCGCCACGAACACGAGCTGAGCGCTCGCGCCCGTGTCATCGACGAACAGGTCCGCCACCGCCCGATCGACAGTGGAGCCGACCACTTCCGCCCCGGGCTCCGCCGCCGGCGACTCCTCCTGCATCGCCCCGCTGTCGCAGGCGAGCAGGAGCCCCGCGCCGAGCATGGCCGCCAGAATCCGGATCTGCATGGATACCTCCTGGGTAAGGAGCGCGTGACTGCACCCACCGGGTCGCGGCAAGATTCGGGCGCGGCGGGCGGCGAGCCCGGCCGGCGCGGGGGCCGCCGACGAAGCCCCGCCCGGCGGCCCCGGCCAGCTCCACGGCCCAGTGCACGAACTCCATCACGTCGGTGTTCGCCCACATCCACCGCGGGAACCGCTGGAACGGCTTGCGGTGCGGCCGGTCCCGCGGGTCGTGGCGCACGTACGCGTCGATCTCGGCGGCGTCCGGCCAGTCCGCCTCGACGGCGATGAAGTCGAACCCCTTCCGCTCGATCAGCTCCCGGGTGGGGCCACCTGCCCATCGGGCGTCCACCCGGCCGCGCCCACGAGGGGCACGAACCGGACGGGTCCGAGGCTCTCCTCGTCCAGCAGGTCGCCGTCCTCGGACCGGCGGACGCGCACCAGCTCCTGCCCCTCGAGCGTATCACCCCGGGGGATGACCAGCCGTCCGCCGGGCGCCAGCTGGTCGAGGAGCGGCGGCGGGATCCGGCCGGGGCCGCCGGCGGCGACGATGATGGCATCATAGGGGGCGTGCTCGGGCCAGCCGAGCGTGCCGTCCCGCACCGCCACATCGATGTTGTCGTAACCCAGTGCGTCGAAGCGGGCGCGCGCCTCTTCCGCCAGGCTGGCGTGGCGCTCCACGGTGAAGACTTCTGCGGCGGCGCGGCTGAAGACGGCGGCGGCGTAGCCGGAGCCGGTACCCACTTCGAGGACGCGGTCGTCCGGTCGGAGAAGCGCGGCCTCGGCCATGAGCGCGACGATGAAGGGCTGGGAGATGGTCTGCCCTTCGCCGATGGGGAGCGGGCGGTCCTCGTAGGCGAACGGCGCGAGGTCGGGGGGGAGGAAGACCTCACGGGGGACCGTCCGCATGGCGTCGAGGATGTTCTCCGCCCGGACTCCGCGGCTGGCGATCTGGCGCTCGACCATCCAGCGCCGGGCCCGGCTTCCTTCCGTGCGCGCCTGTTGCGTCCGCATGCCTGTCCCGCTCCTGTAAGGCCTGATACCCGCGGCGCAGGATCCGGACCGGGTGGGGTCGCGGCGCTTCCCGGCCGGGCAGCGGGCTTCAGGAGCGGCGGCTCAGGCCGTGGCTTCCTCCAGCGCGCGTACCAGCGCGTCCGCCACGTCCTCCGGCGGGATCCCCTTGATGTCAATGCGCTGGAGCGCGCCGACCAGCTCCCCGTCGCGGAACACGCCGATGAACGGCGAGGAGGGCGGGAAGGGCGCGAAGATCTCCCGGACGCGCTCCGTCGCCTCCAGATCCGCCCCGGCGAACACGGTGCCGATGCGGGACGGGCGGGCGCGTTCGAGGGCCGTGCGCAGCCCGGGTCGCATGCTCCCCGCGGAGCAGCCGCACACCGAGTTGACGACCAGGAGCGCGGTCCCGTCCGCGGCCGCCTCCATGAAGCGGTCGACGTCCTCCGCGGTCCGCAGCTCCTCGGCGCCGAGGGTGGTCATGTCCGCGCGCATGGGGGCGATCATCAGCTCGGGGTAGCGGTGCTGCATTCATTCCTCTCCTGGCAGTCGGTCGGGCTCGGGTTGGTGTAAGGTAACGGCGTGGGCGTTCGGGCGCGTCAGGGACGGCGACCGCTCTCCCGCCCGAGCCGGGCGACGAGGGCGTGGCTGGATCACGGAGACGGTGTATCGCGGCCGCCGGCCGGCCCGAAACCTGCCACGTGATAAACACATGTCTCGACGCTTCGTTCTCGGATTCTTCGCCTCTCTGGCGGTCCTCATCATCCCGCTCGTCCTCCTGTCCCGGACCGCGGAGAAGGACCCCGTCCGGAGCCGGGTCGCGGGGGACGTCGAGGAAGTGGTCGGCGGGCTCGCGGCGGACGAGCTTCCCGCCTTCGCCCGGGGGTTCCTGGCCACCGACCGCCCCTGGCGGGCGGCGCGCACCATGGACCGTTACCTGGAGCAGACGACGGATCCGCCCGCCGACCACCTCGTCCTGGCGGCGCGGGCCCACGGCGGCTGGGGCGGTTGGCCGGAGGCGTTGAGGTTGATGCAGGGGATCCCGTCGCTGGAGAGCCACGACAACGGAATCGGGCTGTACCTCCTCGCCCGCGCCCGTGATGAGCAGGGCGACGCGCGCCGGGCGGTGGAGGCGTACCGGGCGTTCCTGGCCTTTTCCCCCCCGGCAGGTGCCCTCCAGGCCGAGCGCGAGGCCGCCCGGCTCCGGCTCGGGCTGGCGCTGATCCGCGCAGGGGACGCGCCGGGGGGGCGGGGGGAGCTGGCAGCGCTGGACGTCACCGGCTCTCCCTGGTTCCAGCTCCTCGAGGCGGAGGCCCTCGCGGCGGCCGGCGACACGGCGGCGGTGGGCCGCGCGGTGTCGGGCTTCGACAGCGGCATGCTGGGGCTGAGGGGCTGGCGCGCCCGGGTCGAGGCCGCCCGGCGGGCGGGCGACCTGGCCGGGGCGCGGGCGCTGGCCAACCGGGCGCGGGGCTGGGCCGGCACCGACGATACCCGCGCCGAATTCCTCCTCCTCGCGGGGCGGATCGCCGGCGAGATGGGCGACCGCGCGGCGGCGCGCGACGCGTTCCGCGGCGTCATCGACCTGAGCGCCGCGGGCGCTCACGCCAGGGAGGCCGGGGCGCTACTGGCCGAAGGGGACATGACCCCGGAAGACCACCTGGCGGTGGCGCGCGTCCAGGCGGCGCAGGGCCTGCACGACGAGGCCGTGGCCGGGTTCCGGCGCTGGCTGAGCGCGGGCCGCGGGACCGGGTCGCAGCGCGCGGCGGTGCACATGGAGCACGCCACCGCGCTCTTCTATGCCGAGCGCTACGATCAGGTCGGGGACGCCCTCGGCCCCATCGCCGGACAGACCCTGGCCCGCCACCTGCTGGCCCGGGCGGAGGCCCACCGCGGACGCACCGCGGCGGCCGTGAGACTGTACCGGGGGAGCGGGACGGGGTCCGAGGGGCTCTTCCTCGCGGCCGGGACCTATCACGACGCCGGGGAGCGGGACGAGGCCCGTGCGCTGTACCAGGAGGTGGTCCGCCGCTATCCGGGGAGCGACCGGATGGGGCACGCCCTGATGCGCCTCGCCGGCATGGCTTACGATGAGGGTGACCACGCGGGGGCGGCCCGCCTCTGGGACCAGTACCGGAGCCGCTACGCCCGCGGCGATCGGGTGCTCCAGGCCACGTACTGGGCGGGGCGGGCGCGGGCCGAGATGGGCGACTCCGCCGGCGCGGCGGCGCTCTTCCGGGACGTCCTCGGCCGCGAGCGGGACTCGTACTACGCCCTGGTCGCGAGCGAGAAGCTGGGGCAGCCGTTCTGGCCCCTTCCGATGGAGGCGAGCCCCGCCGGCAGCGCGGAAGCGGACCGGCTCGTGGCGGGCTGGATGCGCGAGCTGGATCTGCTGCGGGAGGCCGGGTTCGCGGAGGCCGCGGGGGCGCTGGCCAGCGAGATCGCCGGTCGAGCGGGCACGGATCGCCCCACGCGGTACGCCCTGGCCGAAGCGCTGGCGGAGCGGGGCTACAGCCAGCGGGCGATCCTGCTGGGCATCGGGCTCCAGGGCTCTGGCCCGCCCAACCCGCGTCTCCTCCGGATCCTCTACCCGTTCCCGTACCGTACGCTGATCACCGAGGAGGCGCGCGACCGGGGGCTGGACCCCTTCATCGCCGCAGCCCTGATCCGGCAGGAGTCCATGTTCGAGGTGCGGATCACATCGCCCGCGGGGGCCCGGGGGCTCATGCAGATCATGCCGGCGACGGGGGCGCGTGTGGCGGATGCGGCCGGCATGGACCACTGGGACGCCGAGCTGCTGTACCACCCCGAGATCAACGTCCACCTCGGCGTCCGCTACGTCGCCCAGCAGATGGAGACCTACGAAGGCTCCCTCCCGTCCGTCTTCTCCGCCTACAACGCCGGCCCCCACCGGGTCGAGCGCTGGAGCGCGTTCCCCGAGTACGGGGACGACGAGCTGTTCACCGAGCGCATCCCCTTCCGGGAGACGCGGGACTATGTGAAGATCCTGACGCGCAACCGCGCGCTGTACGAAGGACTGTACGGGGACAGCTGAGACGCCGGATCTTCCACCCTTCCCGGTGAGGGGCCTACCGCGAGTCCAGCGCCGCGGAGAGAATCCGCCGGGCAACCTCCGGATTGGCCTTGCCGCCGGTCTCCTTCATGACCTGGCCCATGAAGAATCCCAGGAGCGCGGTCCGGCCGCCGCGGTACTCCTCGACCTTGCCGGGATTCGCGGCGATCACGCGCGTCACCACCGGCTCCAGCGCCGAGGCATCGGCGATCTGCCGGAGCCCGCGCCGGTCCACGATGGCGCCGGGGTCCGCGCCGGTCTCCACCATCTCCGCCAGCACATCCCGGCCGATGCCGCCGGACAGCGTGCCGTCCTCCACCAGCGCCACCAGGGCCCCGAACGCGTCTCCCGCGAACGGCAGCCCATCGATGGCGCGGTCGCCCATGTGCCGGGGGAGCTCGTTGATCACCCAGTTGGCCGTCCGCGCCGCCGGCCCGCCGCCCGCCACCGCGGCCTCGAAGAAGTCGGCCGTGGCGGTGTCCCGGGTGAGCAGCTCGGCGTCCTCGGCGTCCAGCCCGAGCTCCGCCTCGAGGCGACCTCGCCGGGCCTCCAGCGCCGCGGACCGCTCCGGCGCCGCGGCCTCCCGCAGCCGCCGGTGCTCCTCGGGGGAGAGGTCGGCGGGCCGCTCGGCGTCGCGGCGGACCCGCGCTCCGGGGGCCGCGCCGGCGACGGCTCCCTCCCGCATCCTCGCCCACGCATCCCGCAGCGTCACGGTCCGGTTGAACACCAGCCGCCCGGGCCGGGACTCCTCCTCATCGCTGATGAAATAGCCGAGGCGCTCGAACTGGTAGCGGCTCCCGGGGGGATCGTTCGCCACCGACGGCTCGATCCGGGCATTCTCCGCCACCACCAGCGACTCGGGGTTCAGGTACTCCGTGAACGGCCGTCCCTCCTCCGCGGCCGTGGCGTCGGGGTCGGCGACGGAGAACAGCCGGTCGTAGAGCCGCACCTCGCAGGAGACGGAGCGCCCGGCGTCCACCCAGTGGATGGCGCCGCCCACCTCCCAGTCCGCGGGCGCGCCGCCGGTGCCGCTGTCCGGCGCGACCGTGCAATGGAGCTCGCGGATGGCGCCCGCGTCATCGCGGACGACCTCGTCGCAGCGGATGACGTGGGCGTGGCGGAGCCGCACGGCGCGGCCGGGGGCGAGGCGCTTCCAGTCGGCGGGGGGATCCTCCCGGAAGTCGTCATCGTCGATGAAGATCTCGCCGGAGAACGGGAGCGGCCGGGTGCCCTCGCGGGGGACGTCGTGTGGCCAGGAGTCGGCCTCGATCTCCTCGACTTCGCCCCGCGGGTAGTTGGTGATCACCACCCGGACCGGCCGGAGCACGCACAGCACCCGCGGCGCCCGGGCGTTCAGGTCGTCGCGGATGGCGAACTCGAGCTTGCCCATGTCCACGCGGCTGTTGGCCTTGGCGACGCCCATGCGGTCCCAGAACGCGCGGATGGAATCGGGGGTGAACCCGCGTCGTCGGAGGCCGGCGATGGTCGGCATGCGCGGGTCGTCCCACCCGCGGACGTGTCCCTCCTTCACGAGCGTGAGCAGCTTCCGCTTGCTCATCACCGTGTAGTCGAGGTTGCCGCGGGCGAACTCGTACTGCCGGGGCCGGCATTCGACCGGGATGTTCTCGACCACCCAGTCGTACAGCGCGCGGTTGATCTCGAACTCCAGGGTGCACAGGGAGTGCGTGATGCATTCCAGCGCGTCCTCGATGGGGTGCGCGTAGTCGTAGAGCGGGTAGATGCACCACGCGTCCCCGGTGCGGTAATGGCTCGCGTGTCGGATCCGGTAGAGGACCGGGTCCCGCAGCAGCATGTTCGGCGACGCCAGGTCGATCTTCCCCCGCAGCACGTGGGCGCCGTCGGGGAACTCGCCCGCCTTCATCCGCCGGAAGAGGTCCAGGCTCTCCTCCGGCGACCGGTCCCGGTACGGGCCGGGGCGGCCCGGCTCCGTGACCGTGCCGCGCGCCGCCCGGATCTCGTCCTCCGTCTGGCTGTCCACGTACGCGTTGCTCTCGCGGATGAGGTGCTCGGCGAACGCGTACATCTGCGGGAAGTAGTCGGACGCGAAGTAGAGGTGCTCGCCCCAGTCCCAGCCGAGCCAGGCGACATCCCGCTTGATCGCCTCGACGTAGGCCATGTCCTCCGTCTCGGGATTCGTGTCATCGAAGCGCAGGTGGCAGCGGGCGCCCGGCACCTCCGCGGCGATCCCGAAGCTGAGCCCGATGGCCTTGGCGTGGCCGATGTGCAGGTAGCCGTTCGGCTCCGGCGGGAAGCGCGTGACGACGACGCCGCCGTGCGTCCCGGCCCTCAGGTCCCCCGCGACGATGCTCCGGATGAAGTCGCGTCCCTCCAGCGCCTCCGCCGCGGCCTCCGCCGCGGCCCCGGACTGGCCCACGCCCCTCTTCGTCGCCATGCCTCTCCCTCGTTCCGCTCGACCCCGGTCGCGCCCCGCCGGGGGAACCAAGGTAACCCGGGTGCCCGGCGGCGGGGAGTGACGAATCAATCCACGACGAACCGCGGCCCTTCGCCGACTCGCAGCGTGACGATCGTCACCTCCGGCAGCGCGCCGATGCGGAACGGCAGCCCCCAGTAGTTCGTTCCCGGGTTGATGTAGAGGAGTGATGCCCCCCTCCGGTGGACGCCCATGGCGTGCTCCAGGAAGACCGAGGGGCTGCGTCGACGCTTCCGGCGCGGCGCCGTCGGAGGGGGGCCCGGGTCGTGCGTCGGCGGAAGATGACGACCCGGGGAAGTGGGTGCTACCGCGCGCGTCGTCTCCGGGCCAGCCAGGCGCCGGACGGCACTGCCAGGAGGAGGAACAGGGCGACCCCCGCGCCGGCCGCCAGCCGGGCGGAGCTCGCCGCGGCGTCCATGGCGGACGCGGTGCGCAACAGCATCTCGACCTCGTCCGCCGTCGGGGCCCGCGGCACGACCCAGCGCCCGTTCTCCACCGTCCGATGCGGCACCTGCACCGCGAGGATCTCGCCGTGCTGGTTCATGGCGACGAGGGCGGTCGCGCCATCCGAGCCCGACCCGCGCGTGACGGTGACCACGGAGGCCCCCGTGCCGGGCAGCGCACCGCGGATCGCGTACACGCCCGGCCGGGAGGTCTCCCGGACCCGCAGCGCGACCGTGACGCGGCGCCCGTCCACGGTGGCGAGGGCCCGGGCGCTGATCTCCGCGCCGACGGCGCTCTCGTGGTGATAGGTCCGGACCACCATCAGGGCGCCCCGGGTCTCCGGGTCGTGGGGGTTGGCGGGGTACTCGATGGCGATCCACGGCGGGCCGGCCGCGGCCATGAGCGTGGCGGCCGACGCGAGGGTCAGGAGGAGCATGGTGCTCCGGCGGAACATCGACATGGAGGTCTGGCTCCTGTCAGAGGGTGCGATCGGAGCGGGACCGGCACGGCCGCGCTCCCGTTCGTCCCTGAGACGGCCGGGGGTCCGTGGGAGTTTGGACCGGCGCGTCAGCCGTCGTCACCGGGCCTCACGATGATGGCCCCGCTGAACGTCCGGATGGTGACCTCCGCGCCGCCCTGGCCGCTGGTGAACGAGAGCTCCCGCCCCCGCAGGCCGGTCGTCTTCCGGGCCACTCCCCCCGTGAGCCGGTTCCGCAGCTCGCCTTCGAGGGTCGACACCAGGAAGTCGGCGTCGGTGCCGGCCGGGAGCACGAGATCCACCGGCCCGTCGTGGCTGTTCACGACCAGCGTGCTCCCCGCCGACAGCGCCGTTCGCACCTGCACGGTCCCGCTCACGGTCTCGACGAGGGCGCGCCGGAGAGGCATCGTCGTCGCCACGTCTACCCGGCCGTTCACGCTGGACAGCGTCAGGTCGGGCCCGCCGCCCCGCACCTGGATCCCCCCCGCCCCCGTCCGGATGCGGGCGACCCGGGGCTCCCCCTCCAGAGCGATGGCGCCGCCCATCGACTCCGCGTGCAACGAGCGCGGGCTCCCCACCACGCGGATCTCCCCCGTCACCGAGAAAAGGTCCAGCGGACCCTGGATCCCCGTCACGTCAATGGCGCCCCCCGCCGTCTTGACCCACAGGCTGGCGCCGCGGGGCAGGAACACCTCGACATCCGCCGGGCCCCCGTCCTCCACACCCATCTTCCCGCCGTCCCCCTGACGCGTGACGCTCAGGTAGAAGCCGCGGCGGCCCTCGGACGTGAGCCGCGCCACCACCCGCACGCTGTCCCGGTCCCAGGCCCGCGCCCGCACCGTCCCCTCCATCACCGTCACGCGGAACGCCCCGTCCCGGGTGAACGGCGCCGTCCGCTCGATGACCTCCTGCCCGGCGAGGGGCGAGGCGAGCAGCAGCGCGCCCCACACGGCCATGGACATCCTCATGTCGCCTCCTCGTGCTTCGCCGCGAGCGCCGCGGCCTGACGGAACACTTCGAGTCGCTGGCGGTGCGCCGCGAGCACCAGCTCCCGCAACACCGGCGAGGACGGGTCCTCCAGCAGCGCCGACCGTGACTCCGCCAGCGCCCGCTCCACCACCGCCACGTTCGTCCGCACCAGCCGCGCGGTCGCCGGCTCCAGCGTCGCCGTCGCCGCGTCCACCGCGCTCCTCATCTCGTCCGCCGCGCGGGCGTACTCCCCGTCGAGGAAGAGGATGGTGGCCTCGGCGTCGCCCGCCGTGGCCTCGCCCGCCGCGGCCGCGATCGGCGGCCCCGCAGCGGCCGTTTCCTCCGACAGCCCGCGGACCAGCACCACCGTGAGCAATCCGGCCGCAAGGATGACCGCCGCCGCGGCGGCCAGGCCGCGCCCCCCGAGGCCGGCACCGCCGGGCACGCGGTCGTCGCGCCGTCCCGCCCCCGCGCGGCGCGCCAGCTCGGCCCGGATCCCGGGACGCAGGTCCGCCCCCGGATCCAGCGATCGGGGCAGCGCGCCGGCTTCCGCCCGGAGCGCCCGCAGCGCGCCGGCCTCGGCGGCGCACTCGCCGCACACCGCCAGGTGGCCCGCGACGGCCTCCTCCGCCGCGGGCTCGAGGAGTCCATCGACGTAGTCGTCCAGGCGGTCGGGCGGGACATGGCTTCCCATCATCGCTCCAGCATCTCCCTCACCAGGGTTCGAGCCCGGTGGATCTGCGCTTTCACCGTTCCGAGCGCCACGCCCATGAGCGCGGCGATCTCCTCGTACGAGTGTCCTTCCACGTCCCGCAGCACCAGCGCTTCCCGCGCCCGCTCCGGGAGCGCCGCGATGGCCCGCTCCAGGTCGATCCGCAACTCCGGCCGCTGCCGCGCCGTTTCCGGGATCGCCTGTCCGGCCTCCTCCGGGACCAGGCGGCGCCACCACCGGCTCCTGCGCCGCCCGCTCTCCAGCGCCACGTTCACGGCAATGCGGTGGAGCCACGACGAGAGCCGGCTGCCGCCGCGGTACGTGTCCAGACGCTCCCACGCGCGCACGAACGCCTCCTGCGTCAGCCGCCGCGCTTTCGCCTCGTCCCCGCACAGGCGCAAGGTCACCGCGTAGACCCGTCCGACGTTCGCCTCGTAAAAGATGTCGAACGCCCGGTCGTCCCCCGCGCGGATCCGCCGCGCCAGGTCCAGGTCGTCTCCCGCCCCGGCCGCTCCCGCGCCGAGCGTCTCCGCGTCCACGCGGGCTCCTGTGCTGGCGATGAGAGTGCGCTCCTTCATGCGGGCCGGTCGTGCTCGCCGGAGATGGGACGGTCGGGCAGCGCGTTCGGTTTGAAGGTACTGCGCCGGACGCGTGCGGCGGAGGGCCGCACTGGACCGTGGGGACCTCCCTGCCGCATCATCCACCGATGAAGACCATCGACCTTCCGGTCCGGGGCATGGATTGCGCCTCCTGCGCGGCGCACGTGCGGGACGCGCTGGAGGGGGTCGAGGGCGTCGAGTCCGCCGACGTCCTCGTGGCGGCGGAGAAGGCGATCGTCACCTACGACGAGGCCCGCGCCGACCTGGCTCGGCTCGCCGACGCCGTGGCCGCCGCGGGGTATTCGGTCCCCGCCGACGCGCTGCCCGGGTCCGATGGCGCGGCCGGGCTGGCGGCCCGGCAGGCCGGGGCGCAGGCCTTCGGCCGCGGGGCGCTGGGCGTCACCGGCCTCGCGTTCGGCGCGGTCCTCCTGGTGGTGGTGGCGGGCGAATGGCTCGGGCTCTTCGAGGCGGCCACCCACCGGATCCCGTTCGCCGTCGGCGTGGTCATCGTCGCGCTGGTGGGCTGGCCGGCGTTCGTCGGCGTGGTCCGGGCGGCGCTGCGCCGCCGCGTGATCTCCCATACCCTCATGATGGTGGGCGTCCTGGCCGCGCTCGTGGTGGGCCAGTGGGTCACGGCGGCGGTGGTCGCCTTCTTCATGCGCGTCGGCGACTTCGTCGAGGGATTCACCCTGGGGAAGGGGCGCCGCGCCCTCCGCGACCTGGCGGCCCTCGCCCCCGCCACGGCGCGGGTGGAGCGGGGGGGCCGAGCGGAGGAGGTCCCGGTGGCCGAGGTCCGGGCCGGCGACGTCGTCGTGGTCCGGCCGGGGGAGCGGATCCCGGTGGACGGCGTCGTCGTGGACGGCGGGGCGTCCATCGAGCAGGCGGCCATCACGGGTGAGGCGATGCCGGTGGACGCCGGCCCCGGGACGGAGGTCTTCGCCGCCACCATCGTTCGCGGCGGCGCGCTCCGGGTCCGGACTCGGCGGGTGGGCTCCGACGCGACGTTCGGCCGGATCCTCCGCATGGTGGAGGACGCCGAGGCGAACCGCGGGCGGGTGCAGAGCTTTGCCGACCGGTTCTCCGGCTGGTACCTCCCCGTGGTCGGCGGGATCGCGCTGCTCACGTTCCTCATCCGGCGGGACCCCCTGGCGACTGCGGCGGTCCTGGTCGTCGCCTGCTCGTGCGCGTTCGCCATCGCCACTCCCGTGGCCATGCTCGCCACCATCGGCGCGGCGGCCCGGCGCGGGCTGCTGATCAAGGGCGGGGCGGCCATCGAGGCGCTGGCCCGCGCCGACGTCATCCTGGTGGACAAGACCGGGACGTTCACCATCGGCCGCCCCGGCGTCCACGACGTGATCTCCCTCGACGGCTCCGGCCCGGATGAGGTCCTCCGGCTCGCGGCGTCCGCGGAGCGGGACTCGGAGCACCCGCTGGCCGCGGCGATCCGGGGCGAGGCCTCGCGACGGGGGATCGCGCTCGAGAGCCCGCTGGAGTTCCGGTCGCTCGAGGGGAGCGGCGTCGTCGCGACGGTGGCGGGCGCGGCGGTCGTGGTCGGCAGCGCCCGGGCGCTGGGGCTGGACACGCTTCCGCCCGAGGCCGCCCACCTCGCCGAGGAGGGCGCCACCACCGCCTTCGTCTCCCGCGGTGGCGAGCTGGTGGGGGTGATCGGGCTGCGGGACGAGGTCCGGCCCGAGGTCCCCGCGGCGGTGGCGGCGCTCCGGGAGATGGGCTTCGATTCCATCGAGCTCCTCACCGGGGACAACGAAGCGGCCGCGGCGCCGGTGGCCCGGGCGCTGGGTATCTCCTTCCGCGCGGGGCTGCTCCCCGAGGACAAGATCCAGGTGGTGGAGGCGCACCGGGCGAAGGGGCGGACCGTGGTCATGATCGGCGACGGGGTGAACGACGCCCCGGCCCTCGCCCGCGCCGATGTCGGCATCGCCATGGGCGCGGCGGGGAGCGACCTGGCCCTGGAGGTGGCGCACGTCGCCCTCATGCGCGACGACTGGAGCCTGGTCCCCGACGCGTTCCGCACCGCCCGCAGGACCATGCGCGTGGTGAAGGGCAACTTCGGGCTGACCGGGATCTACAACGTCGTGGGGCTCGCGCTGGCGGCCGTGGGCATCCTCCCGCCCATCCTCGCCGCGGCCGCGCAGTCGGTGCCCGACCTGGGGATCCTCGGCAACTCCGCGCGGCTGCTCCGGAGCCGCTGAGGACCGGGCCGCTCCTCGCTCACACCGGGAGGGCGGCCGGCTGGCTCAGGACCTCCTGGATGGACGGGAGCGTCTCGGCGAGCTGGTCGCGCGTGATGACCAGCGGCGGCGCGAAGCGCACCACCTGATCGTGGGTCTCCTTCGCCAGGATTCCCCGCTCCTTGAGCGCTTCGCAATAGGGGCGCGCGGCCCCCGCGTCGTCACGGATGACGACGCCGATCAGCAGCCCGCGCCCCCGCACCTCCGCGACCACGGGGGAGTCCATCGCCCGCAGCTCCTCCATGAACCACGCGCCCAGCTCGGCGGCGTTCTCCGCCAGCCGCTGGTCCACGATCACGTCGAGCGCCGCCAGTCCCACGGCGGCGGCCAGGGGGTTCCCGCCGAACGTGGAGCCGTGGCTGCCGGGCGTGAACACGTCCATGACCGCGGCGTCCGCCAGCATCGCGGAGACGGGATACAGCCCCCCGCCCAGCGCCTTGCCGACAATCACGACGTCCGGCCGCACACCCTCCCACTCCGACGCCAGGAGACGACCCGTCCGCCCCAGCCCGGTCTGGATCTCATCGGCCACCAGGAGCGCGCCGTGGTCCCGGCAGAGCGCCGCGGCTCCCTGGAGGAACCCCTCCGGTGGCACCACCACCCCGGCCTCGCCCTGGATCGGCTCCACGAGCACCCCCACCGTCCGGCGCGACATCGCCGACCGGAGCGCCTCGAGGTCGCCATACGGCACGACGCGGAACCCGGGGGTGAACGGGCCGAACCCCTCGCGGTAGAGCGCCTCTGTGCTGAAGCTGATGATGGTCGTGGTCCGGCCGTGGAAGTTCCCCTCGAAGACGATGATCTCGCCCTCGCCATCGGGCACGCCTTTCACATCCCTGCCCCACTTCCGCACGGCCTTGACGGCCGTCTCCACCGCCTCCGCCCCGGAGTTCATGGGGAGCGCCTTCTCGTACCCCGTCAGCTCGCACAGCCGCTTCAGGAACGGCCCCATCCGGTCGTTGTGGAAGGCCCGTGACGTGAGGGCGAGGCGCTGCGCCTGATCCATCAGCGCGCTCACGATCCGGGGGTGGTTGTGGCCCTGGTTCAGCGCCGAGTACGCCGACAGCATGTCCACGTACCGATGCCCCTCCACGTCCCACACGTAGATGCCCTCCCCTCGCGTCAGCACCACCGGGAGGGGGTGGTAGTTGTGGGCGCTGTAGCGCTCGACTTCCGTGATGTGGTCCCGCGTCTTCATGAGTGCCGTCCGGGAGACGTGTGTGATATCAGTCCATCCACAAACCTCCGCCAACCGGCGTCTCCGCGCAATCCGTGGGGCCCGTGGGCGGGACGCAGCGAGCGCTCCGACAGGGTCCCGTGTTCGCGGCACGGAGATGCTTGCGATTCCGGCGCGGGCGGTGCTATCCTCGCAGACCCTCCCCACACCATTCAACGCACCCCTTTTCCGGGATATCCAGTGACCCATCCGAAGATGCGCCCCATGGGGGTCGGCGAGATCCTCGACCGCTCCTTCCAGGCGCTGCGGAGCGAGTTCGGAACGCTGATGGGCACCGCGCTGGTGGGCTTTTCGCCGCTGCTCATGATCTACATCATCGCCGGCGTCCCGTACGGCGCGGTGCCGGAGGAGGCCATCGTCGCGGGCCTCGGGCTCACGCTGCTCGTGCTCGCCGCCGCGATGATCGTGGGTGCGGCGGCGGTGTGGGCCGGGCTGACGCATCAGATCGACCAGGCCGCGAGAGGCCGGTCGGTGACCGTCACGGAGGGCCTGAAGACGGGACTCGGCGCGCTGTTCCGCCTGGTGGGAGCCATGATCCTGGTGTACCTGGCCCTGTTGGGCCTGATCCTGCCGGTCGCGCTGATCGCCGGCTTCATCGCCGCGATCGGCGGAGCGGCGCCGGGGGCGGGCGGCGTGATCCTGACGATCCTGGCCATCGCCATACCGGGAGGGATCGCGCTGGTCGTGTGGTCGGCGCTGGCCTTCCTGATCCTGCCCGCGCTGGTGATCGAGAAGCGTGGTCCGATCCAGGCCCTGCGCCGGGCGAACGAGCTGGCGAAAGGGGGGCGGGTGCGGGTCTTCGTCACCGCGGTGCTGGCCTGGCTGGTGGTGGTCCTGCCCACCCTCGGCCTGCCCTTCCTGCTGGGCGCCGGTGCCCTGATTTGGGACCCGCAGGCGGCGGGTGAGATGGGAGCCTTCCAGCTCTACGCGTACCAGGGGCTGACCTTCGGACTCAGCGCGCTCACGACGCCGTTCCTGGCCGCGACCATGGTCTACACCTACTACGATCGCCGCGTACGCAGGGAAGGCTACGGCGTGGATCCGGGGTCCGCCTCGGTTCCCGTCACGGCCTAGCCGCGCGCCGGGCGGCGACGCGGCCGGAGCGCTGACGATGCCGCAGGGGGCGCCGACGAGGCACGGGATCACCGCGGATGAGGTGGACGCCGCGCTCGCGGAGATCCTGGCCCGGCCGGAGTTCGCCCCGGCCGAGCCGCCCCTCCTCTTCCGCTGGATCGGCGCGGCGCTCGGGTGGATCGGAGAACGCCTCTCCCCGCTCCTCCGCCGGCTCGTGCCGGACGTGGACTTCAGCGGTCCGGGGTGGGAGGCGTTCGGGTACGCCCTCCTCGGCCTGGGCGGACTGCTCGGCCTCGCGCTCCTCTCCTACCTCGCCTACCTCGCGGCGCGGGCGATCCGCCGGCGGCGGAGGCCTGCCGGCCGTGCAGCGGCAGCCGGCGCCGGCGCACCCGCCACCGCCGCGGACTGGGATGCGCTGGCCCGCGCGGCCGCCGCCCGCGAGGACTGGCGCGCCGCGGCCATGGCGATGTACCAGTCGGTTCTCCTGCGCCTGGCCGGGGCGGGGGCGCTGACGCTGGACCGGGCGAAGACACCGGGCGACTACCGCCGGGACATCCGAAGCGGCGACCGGGAGCTGGCCGCGCGGTTCGAGGCGTTCCTCCACCGCTTCGAGCAGCTGGCCTACGGCGCCGGGGCCCCGCACCCCGACCACTACGGCCGCCTCATCGACTCCGCAGCCCTGCTCGGGTCCCATGGCTGACCGCCGCCGGGACTGGATTCCATTCGCCATCGGCCTGGGCGCCACCCTGGCCGTCATCCTCCTGCTGATGGTGCCCGGCCGACGCGTGCCGCTGGACCAGCGGCTGACCACGATGCGGACCAGCCCCGACGGCGCCGCCGCCCTGTACGAGCTCCTGGTCGCCCTGGACATCCCGGTGGAACGCCGCATGACCCCGCTGGATGGGATCACGCCCATCGGCGGCGCCCTGGCGCTCCTCGCCCCCACGCAGCCACTGGACCCGGCAGAGCGGGATTCGCTCGTCCGGTGGGTCGAGCGCGGGGGCACGCTGATCGCCGCGCTGGCGTACGGGGACCCGCTCCTCCGGCGGCTCGGACTGGCGCCGGAGTTCGTCGGCGCGGGCGGGGGGAGTGCGCGGTCGGTCCCGGATCGCCTGACGGAGGGCGTGGACTCGGTGGGCTCGGTCTTCTACGTGCTCGACGTGGCCGACACGACGGCGCTGATCGCCATCGAGCCCCTCGTGGTGGCCGGAGACGACGACCGGATCGTGGCCCTGCGGGCCCGCCTCGGGCGGGGCACCGTCGTGCTCCTCAGCGACCATCGGATCCTCTCCAACGGCCGACTGCGGGCCGCGGGCGCCGCCCCGATCTTCGCCCGGGCGGCCGCGGAGGCCGCCCGGGCGGGGCACCCCCTGGTGTTCGACGAGTACCACCACGGTTACCGGGGCGGGACGCCCACGGGTGCGTTCTTCGACTTCCTCTTCGGCGCGCCGGCGGGGTGGCTCTTCCTCCAGCTCGCGCTGGTGGCGGCGCTGGCGGCGCTGCCGGCGGCGGTGCGCTTCGGCGCGCCGGTCGCGGCGGCCGCGGCCCCGCGCCGGTCCCCGCTCGAGCACGTGGCGGCGCTGGGTGAGGTGTATCGGCAGGCGCGCGCGGCGGACCTCGCCCGTCGCCGGCTCCTGGTGGGGTTCGCCCGGCGCCTGGGCCGGGAGCGTCCCCCCGCGGGTGGCGAGGTCGCGTTCCTGGATCGGGTCGGACGGGGCGCGCCGGGCGGCGCCGACGCCGTCGCGGCCGTGTCGCGGGCGTGGCGGCAGCGGCTGCCGGTGAGGGAGCTGGCGGAGCGGATCGATGAAGCACTCAACCGACTGAACAGGACGGCGTGATGGACTCCACGGAGAGGGACGGAATGGAGGCGCTCACCGCGGGCATCGAGAGCGTGGTGCTGGGGCAGCCGGACCTGGTGCGGCACCTGGCGATCACGCTCCTGGCCGGCGGGCACGCCCTGATCGAGGGCGTGCCCGGCACCGCCAAGACGCTGGCGGTGCGGGCGCTGGGCCGTGCCCTGGACCTGCGGTTCGGCCGGGTACAGTTCACGCCCGACCTCATGCCGACGGACCTGCTGGGCGTCAACGTCCTGGACCCCAGGACCGCCACGTTCGAGTTCCGCCCGGGCCCCGTCTTCACGGACCTCCTGCTGGCGGACGAGATCAACCGCGCGCCGGCCAAGACGCAGGCCGCGCTCCTCGAGGCGATGCAGGAGCGCCAGGTCACCGTGGACGGCGAGACCCGCCGGATGTCGCCGGCCTTCACGGTCCTCGCGACGCAGAACCCGGTGGAGTTCGAGGGAACGTACCCGCTGCCGGAGGCGCAGCTCGACCGGTTCCTCCTCAAGATCCGCGTGGGGTACCCCGGGGAGGAGTCCGAGGCCGCTATCCTGGACCGGTACGTCGATGGGTTCGATGCCGAGCGGACGGAGACGTTCCCGGCGACCGTCGCCGTGGGGGCGGGATCCCTGGCGGCGATGAAGCGACAGGTCGCCGCGGTGCACGTGGAGCCGCCGGTCCGCCGCTACATCACACGGATCGTGCGGGCCACCCGCGACCACCCCACGTTCAGCCTGGGCGCGAGCCCGCGCGGCGGCGTGGCGCTCTTCCTGGCCACGCGGGCGGAGGCCGTGCTCGCGGGCCGGGACTTCGCCACCCCCGATGACGTCAAGGCGCTGGCGATCCCGGTCCTGCGCCACCGCGTCATGCTCACGCCCGAGGCGGAGGTGGAAGGGCGCGGCGCGGACGAGTGGCTGCTCGACGTCCTCGAGTCCGTGGAGGCCCCCCGGGACCGCTGAATGATGCCCCTCCCCTCCCGCCGCCTGCTCGCCCTGCTGGCCGCCGCGTCGCTCCTGTTCCTGTGGTCGGCCGGCGTCGCGCTGCTCCTCGACCTCGCCCTGCTCGCCGCCGCTCTCCTGGACGCGAGCCGGGCCACCACCCTCGACGTGAGCCGCGGACTGCCCACCCAGCTCTCCCTCGGCGAGCGCGGCACCGCCCGGCTCACGCTGCTCGCGGCCGCCGGCCGGACGGCGCGCGCCCGGGTCACCGATGACCTTCCCCCCGGCGTCACGCGCCTCGACGAGGACGCGTGGGAGCGGGACGTCGCGGGACGGGCCGAGATCGTCTACCGGTTCCGACCCGGCTCCCGCGGGATCCACGTCTTCGGGGATGTCCACGTCCGGGTGCTCGGCCCGTGGCGCCTCGCGTGGCGGCTGCGGCGGTTGGCGCGCCGGGACCAGGTCCTGGTGCTGCCCGGGCTCGCCGCGCTGCGGCGGCTCCGGGCCCTCGGGATCCGCGAGCGGCTCCGGCGGGCGGGGCTCCGCAACGTGCGGCAGCGCGGGGAGGGCCGGTCCTTCGAGAGCCTCCGGGAATACGTCCCCGGCGACGACCCGCGCACCATGGACTGGAAGGCGAGCGCCCATCGGGGCGGGCTCATGGTCCGGCAGTACGAGGCGGAGCGGAGCCAGAACGTGGTCCTGGCGCTCGATGCGGGACGCATGATGCTCGAGCGCATCGGCGACCTGGAGCGGCTGGATCACGCCATGTCCGCCGCCCTCCAGCTCGCCGACGTGGCCAGTCTCCAGGGCGATCGCGTCGGCCTCTTCGCCTTCGCCGACGAGGTCCTGGCCTACCTCCCGCCCCGGCGCGCGCCGGTGTCCGAGCTGGCCGGCGCCATGGCCCGCATCCACGGCCGGATGGTCGAGCCGAACTACCCCCTCGCCTTCAGCCTCCTGCGCCGGCGACTCGGGCGACGCACCCTCGTCATCGTGCTCACCGACCTGATCGACGCGACCGCCTCCCACGCGCTCCTGGCCCAGCTCGCCCGGTCGGCGCGGCGGCACCTGGTCCTCACCGTCGCGCTGCGGAACCCCGCGCTCGACGCGTGGGCCCGCCACCCCCTCGACACCGACGCCGGCGCCTATCGCCGGGCGGCGGCGGAGGAGATGCTGGAGGCCCGCGCGGTGGCCCTGGCCCGCATGCGCCGCGCGGGCGTCGAGGGGCTGGACGTCGAGCCGTCGCGGGCCGTGGCCGAAATGGTCGAGCGTTACCTGGAGATCAAGTACCGGGGGCGGCTGTGACGTCCGGCGCGGGGTCCGCTTCGGGGGCCCGCCCGCCCGCCACCAGGTAGGCCAGGACCCCGGCCGCGACGGCGCCCGCGATCACCAGCTTGGCCCCCGGATGGATGCGCGCGGGCGAGACGAACCCTTCCACGAGCCCGGCCAGGACGAGGAGGAGCGTGGTCCCGGCGAGGAGCGACACGGCCTCCCTGGCCCGCTCCGCCAGCGCATCCGTGCGCCTGCGCCGGCCGGGGTGGATCAGCGCGCTGCCGAGCAGGAGCCCCGCGGCCCCGGCGATGCAGATGGCGGTGAGCTCGATGACGCCGTGGGGCGCCACGAACTGCCACAGCACCGCCCCGGCCCCCTCGTTGTGGAAGAGCCCGGTCACGGCGCCGAGGCTGATGCCGTTCACCACGAGGAGGAGCGCCGTTCCGATCCCCGCCAGGATGCCACCCGCGAAGGCGAAGAACGTGACCTGCACGTTGTTCGCGATGATCCCGGATGACATGACGGGCATGAACACTTCCGGGACGTCCACGTAGCCGCCTCCCTGCCGGGCCCGCTCCGGCGCCGTCCGTGCCCGCTCCAGCATGCCGTGGGGGAGGAGCTCCCGGGCCAGCGCGGGGTCCTGGCGGACGGCGGTGAACACCCCGATCGCCGGGAGGAAGAGCAGCAGAGCGGCGAGGGCGACGTACCGCCGGCGGGCACGGACCAGGGACGGAAAGCCGTGCCGCAGCCAGCCCAGGAGCCCGCGCCACGACCGGCTGGTCGGGCGATAGAGGAGGTTGTGCCCCGCGCCGACCCACCGCTCGAGGGAGAACACCAGCGGCCACGCGGCCCCGTACGTCCGGGCCCGTGCCAGGTCCGCCGCCGTGGCCCGGTAGAGCGCGGCGAATCGCTCCAGCTGCCGGGGGGAAAGGTCGTCGAGCCCGCGGCGACCCGCCCGCTCCACCAGCGTGCGGTACTCGATCCAGTCCCGCGCCTGCGCGCGGGCCAGCCCCACCGCCAGGGGAGACGACGTCGGGCCCGCCGCCACCCCGCGCCGACCCGACTCGTCCTCCCACAACCCCACGAGACGCTCCTCCTCCGCCCCGGCCCCCATCGACGGCGGCAGGTGATCGGCCAGGGCCGCCGTCAGCCGCGCCACCAGGCCGGCCCGCGCCTCCTTCCCCAGCTCGCCCCGCCCGGTGGCGAACCGGTCCAGCGCCTCGAAGGCCTCGTCCGGGAGCCGCGGCCGCTCCTCCGCCGGGGCGCGGACCATCCGCTCCAGCTCCTCCTTCGTCAGCTCCGACGCGCCCCGGTCCCGGATCACCAGCGTCCCCGCCGCCAGGTCCCCCAGCCGCTGCGTTCGCGGGTGCAGCATCATCACCGCCCCGCCGACCATCCACGTGAACGCCGGCTGCGCGTCGATCACGCGGAGCAGGTTGCGGATCGCGGCGCCCCGAACGGTCAGCGGGTGGCCGCCGTCGTGAATCACCCGGACCCCGGCCCACCGCTTCCCGGGCGTACGCCCGTTGTGGTAGCCCTCCCAGTAGACGAAATAGCCCCAGAGCAGGGTGAAGCCCAGCAGCAGCGCTGCGGCCAGGGTCCAGCCGCCCGCGAGGGGGGAGAGATCGACGGTGTAGCCGAGCCACAGGAGGAGCAGGAGCAGCACCAGGAGGGAAGTCCCGATGACCACCCCGTCCAGCACCAGCGCGGTGAAGCGCGACCCCAGGTCCGCGATCTCGAATCCCAGGTCGACCTGCTCCGGGGTCTCGACGCGGTGGGTGCGGATCGGGTCCATCGTGCGCGACGTGGTCATGTGAGTCCGCCCAAGCTACAGGCGCCGCGGCCGGCGCGGCAATCCAGGCTTGCAGAGTCGCCTGCCGCCGCCCATTTTGGCTGAAACCAGAGCGGATCCCGCCCACCGAACCCCCTTTCCGGGCTTGCGGATCCGCGGGCGCGAGCTGCACCACGCGCCCGACTTTTCAGACGACATTGGTGACGGCCACCATCCCGCGGTTTCCAGTCCGGCGAACCGCTCGGGCCGGACACTGTCACGTGATCGCGCCGAAACATTCAACCCAAACAGGACGTCCCCGTGGCATCACTCGATCGGATGATCGGCGCCGCGCCGGCCATGGTCCGGCTCCGCGGTCTCATTCGCCAGGTTGCTCCCTCCCGCCTTCCGATCCTGGTTCAGGGGCCCACCGGCGCCGGGAAAGAGCTCGTTGCGGAGGCGCTCCACGAGCTCAGCGGACGGACCGGTCGCTGCGTGGCTTTCAACGTCTCCGCCATCTCGCCCGGCATGTTCGAGGACGCGCTGTTCGGGCACGTGAAGGGGGCGTTCACGGGAGCCTCGAGTGCCCGGGCCGGCTACCTCCGCGAAGCGCATGGCGGTACGATGTTCCTCGACGAGATCGACAGCCTGGCGGTGAGCTTCCAGGCCAAGCTGCTCCGCGTCCTGGAAACCGGATGCTTCCGGCCCGTGGGCGCGGACCGGATGGCCCGCAGCGACTTCCGGCTGGTCGCCGCCACCAGCAAGCCGCTGGAGCGACTGGTCGCGGCCGGGGAGTTCCGGGACGACCTGTATCACCGCATACGCGGGCTCGTCCTGCGAGTCCCCGCGCTCCGCGAGCGGATCGGGGACCTTCCTCTACTCGTCGACCACTACGCACGAAAGCGCCCACCGTATTCCTTCTCTCCGGGAGCCGTCGCCCTTCTCCGCTCGCATCATTGGCCCGGAAACATCCGGGAGCTCCGCAACGTCATTGAGGCGTCGATCACCCTTTCCGAGCACCCGCTCGTCGGCGCCGAAACGGTGGAAACCGTCCTCGGAGCGCGAGCGGTCCGGCCCCGGGCGGTCGACCGCGAGCGCCGGGAGCTGGAGGCCCTGCTGCTCGAATGCGACGGCGATACGGCACTCGTGGCGGAGCGCCGCGACGTTCACCGCGCCACCGTCTACCGCTGGATCCACCGCTTCGGAATCCCGCTTCCCTCCAAGGACGGCGCGGGCTCGGCGGCGCACGGCCCCTGACCGCACCGGGCGACGTTCGCAACCGGACGTGCGAATTTCGCGCGAACGGAGCGCGAATCGCGAATCGACACGGGCATGTATCTCGTTATCCACCAACGAGTTGATGCTTGGCGCGAACCGGCACGCCGCCTGCCTTTCCCGCGGACCATCCAGCGCCCGCTCGGGCCCGTGTCCTCCAAGCCTCTGGAACGTGAACCATGCGCCACGTCCGCCTGCTTCTGCTCGTCCTGCCCTCGCTGCTGTGGAGCCTCGATTCCGCTCTGGCCCAGTGTCTCGAATGCGAGCCGGGCGACGACGACACCGTCGCGCCAACCATCGACATGCCCACGGGCGGTCTCTACAAGACCGCGAGCGTATCCGTCACGATCGAGTATACCGACAACGTCGAGCTGGGCGGACCCCTCATCGAGCTCAACGACGTGGACGTCAGGACCGACTTCTCCGTCACGTACTCGGGAAGTCCACCCACCTCCGCGACCGCGACGGGCACGATCACGCTGACCCCGGGCTCCAATTCCCTGTGGACCCGGATCTGTGACGCATCCAGCAACTGCACGGAGGCGAGCGCCGGCTATACGTACGACGACACCGATCCCACCGTCGGGATCTCGCCCGGGACCTCGTACACGACATCGTCGTCGCAGTCGGTGACGATCAGTTGGGGAGACAACATGTCCCTCGACGCGAGCAGCCGTCAGATCAAGCTCAACGGCTCGCTGGTCACGAGTAGCTTCGACTGGAGCGGCACCAGCACGTCGGCCACCTCCTCCGGGTCCGTGAACTTGACGGCCGGTTCCAATACCCTCTACGCGTACATCTGCGACAGCGCCGGGCGCTGCGCGTCGCAGACGGTCACCTACACCTACGACAACGCCGATCCCGGCGTGTCCATCTCTCCGGGTACGAGCACGATCGAGAGCTCCAGCACCTCGGTCACGATCGACTGGACGGACAACCTGGGGCTCAATGCCTCGTCCCGGATCATCGAGCTGAACGGAACATCGGTCACGAGCTCCTTCTCCTATTCCGGAACCAGCACCTCCGCCACCTCCTCGGGGACGGTGTCGCTCGATCCAGGCGACAACACGCTCTACGCCTACATCTGCGACAACGCCGGCCGCTGCTCATCGAAAACCGTCACGTATACCCGGCCCCATACGTACACGGTTTCGGTCACGCCGGACGGAGGGTCGGGGACCACGCCCGCGGGCGAGAGCGACAGCTTCGCCTTCACGGTCGTGAATGATGGAAACACGGGCACGACCTACGACCTGACGGCCACCTGCACGGGTAGTGGCGCGACGAGCACGTGCGCCCCTTCTTCCACCTCGGTCACGCTGTCAGCCGGGGCGGGAACTACCGTGAACCTGAACTACGGCACGGCCTATGGCGGTACCACGGTCGACATCAGCCTCCAGGCGAGCGGGAGCGGCGAATCGGACACCGGATCGGCCACGATCGAGCTCACGTACTCGGGCGGCGATCCGGTGGCTCCGGTGATCGTCGCGACCGGTCCGCTGGACCAGGTGGTCGATCGCGCGTCCTGCCTGGCGGTCGGTCTGGCCGAAGCGGCGGCCGCGAGCTGCGGCGACCTCAGAATCGTACACCCGCTCCCGGCGATGCGGAGCATGAACAAGAGCTTCGCGCCCACGCTCGTCTACAGTGCCGCCGCCACCGGCCCGGCGCTGGTCGCCATGACCGCGGACATCGCGCTGCCGTCGGGCGGCCTGGTGCCGGATTCGGTGACTGCCGACCTGACCGTGGATGGCGCGTCCCGCAGGAGCGCGTGGTCGGGTTCACACTGGGTCCCCGGTAGCACGATACGGATCGTTGCGGAGCGCTCGAACAACACAACCGGGATCCTGCCGTACGATCTCACCGTCACGAACTGGTACGGAGCCACGCCTTACAGCGCCACGGGTTCGGGGACCCTGCTGCACGTCAGCCGGTCCACGAGCGAATTCGGTGATGGCTGGTCTCTGGCGGGGCTCGAGGAGCTCCGCTACGTGGGTCAGAGCCGGATGCTCTGGACCGGAGGCGATGGGTCGGCGCGGATCTACGACGTAACGACAGATCCGGATGTCTGGCGCGGCGTGAACCGGGCCCGGCCCGACAGCATTATCTGGGATGGCACGCACTACGTCCGGATGGCGCCGGCGGGCGTGGAGGTCCGGTTCAACACGTCCGGCGATCACGTCGAGACGCGCGACCGCAACGCGAACAGCACGACGTTCGCCTATGCGGGCGGGCTCCTGGACAGGATCACGCTCCCGACCGCGGGAGGCGTTCCCCCCTACTACAAGTTCAACTACGGGTCGAACGGGAGGCTCACCGCGGTCGCGGCCTATGGCGCTGGCGGCACTGCCGCCCGCACGACGCAGTTCTCCATCCCCTCCGCCCGGGTCGAATCGATCACGGATCCGGACGGCACCATCATTTCCTTCGAGTACGCCAATACCACCACCGGGCTGATCCGGTTCCGGGACGTGCAGGATGGCACCCGCACCGAATTCCTGCTCAATGGCGCCCGGCATGTGCAGGTAGTGCGGCAGTACCACGCGGACGGGTCGTACGTCCAGACATCGCTCCGGCATCAGGAGGGGCAGGGCCTCGACGATGCCGGGATCCACCAGCCGGCTCAGCTGAACCGGGTCCACACGTGGATCGACGGTCCCCGCCCGGGGATCTCCGATACCAGCCGGTTCTACCTCAACGCGTACAGCGAGCCGGACAGCATCAGCGACCCGCTGGGCCATTGGACACGCGTGATCACGAGGGACGCGGATTTCCCCGCGCTGGTCACGCGCGTGCGGGAGCCGAATGGTCGCGAGATCGCGGCGGCGTACGACTCGAGGGGCCGGATCACCTCGATGACCGACTACGGCACCACGGACGGCTCGAGCTATGCCACGACCACATACACGTGGTCGGCGGCCTGCCAGGACTTCCCGGACAGGATCACCAATCCCGAGGGCGATTGGATCGAGTACGGGTACGACCTTAGCTGCAACCGCTCCTGGCGCCAGGACGCGCGCGGAACCATGAGCCGGGTCAGCTTCCATTACAACGCTCACGGTCAGCTCTCGCAGATCGATCCGCCGCTCTCCGCGTCCACGACCGTGGCGTACGACCCGAGCACCGGGAACGTCGCCTCGGTCAGCCGGGACGGCACCGCCACCAGCTTCGAGCAGGACGCGTGGGGCGCCGATACGCTCCTGGTCACTCCCGTGACGGACTCGATATCCAAGCGGACCAGGATCCGTTTCGATGCCATGGGCCGGGACACGCTCACGGTCGACGAGGCGTCCGGGAGCGCGATCGAGACGCACAAGACCTACGGCCGGGGTGGGCTGCTGCTTTCGGTGACCACCGAAGTCGATCCCGACCCGAACGGGATCGGCGCCGTCACCCACACGTACACTTACGACCGCCTCGGCCGGATGCTCTCGGACGTGGGCGGCGGGACATCGGTGTCCTGGGTCTACGACGAGGCCGGGAACGTAACGGGTGGCGGACCACGGCCCGCCGCGCGCGGCTATGACGCGAACAGCCGGATGATCTCGGAGGGATCCTCCACCTTCGTGTACGACGCGGCGGGAAATTTGCTTGCCGCGGACAACGAGTTCGCCCGTGTCCGCCGCGGCTACGACCTGGCCGGCCGGATCACGACCGACACGCTCTGGATCGCGCAGTTCGATTCCTCGAGCCAGCTCCCGAACGGGTTCTCGTCCAGCAGCCATGTGTACGTGCTCCGTTACGGCTACGATCTGAACGGGCGCCCCGTCTGGCAGCAGCATTCTTCGAACCTGGCGCCGAGCACGAGCGAGGACAGCATCAGCTACGCCTACACGGGCGCGGGTTTCCTCGACACGGTCGAGGACGTCATGGGCAACACCTACCTGTTTGGCTATGATGCGGAGGGCAGACCGACTCGAGTGAACCGCCTCATCGGGACGGATTCGGTTTGGGACACCATGGCCTACGACGCGCGGTCGCGACTCAATTTCCGCAAGGTGCTGTCGACTACGGCAGGCGAGCTGCTTCACGAGGACCCCGCTTACGATCACCTCGACCGCGTCATCAGCAACAGCGCGGCCGGTGAGAGCTATGAGTACCATCCGCTCGGCCCGCTCACCTACGGACTGGCCGGGTCGACGGAGAGCTTCGAAACGGATGTCCTGGCGCGCAGGGTCTCGTCGAACTCGAAGATCGGCCAGTACCCCGCGCTAACGTACTATTATTACGAGCCCGGGACCGGCGTTCTCGAGTACACCGAGCACGTGGGGATGAGCACGGACACGACGACGTACCAGTTCAACAGCCAGGGCGGGCAGCAGTATCAGGAGCGGATTCAACTGGTCAGCGATGTGTCGTCCGTCGAGGATACCGTCCTGGTCACGCGCACGGACAACGCCTACGACGGTCAGTTCCGCCTCAGCAAGGCTATCTTCACGGCCGATACCATTCCGATTCCCTACTCTCTCTACGAGAGCTATCGGTCCGAGGAAGGGTACTGGTACGACGCCCTCGGACGCCGGGTCCTCGTGTGGTCGTGGAAGCAGTCGAACTGCGAGAACAAGGACCCGACGAGCGGCTGCCTCAGCACCGTCACACGCACGATGTGGTCGGGCAACCAGGTGGCGTACGAGATCCGGGCACCCTGGAGCTCACCGGACTCGGATACCTACACGGGCCTCCATTACGGGCGGGTGGGCTACCTGCACGTCGGCGGGATCGATCAGCCGCTGGCCCTCTGGAAAGGCTCCGAGGTCGTCCACCCTCACCTGAACGCACGGGGCATTTACCGGATCGTCACCTGTGGCCTGGATGCGTGCGACCCTGTCACAGACGACATCGACATTCCCGGAAATCGGCTGAGCCTGTTCGGCGCGGACCGCAACCCGCCCCCGTACGGCCCGAAAAGCTGGTATGGTAGCCTCGTGACGGGACAGATCGACGCAAGCGGGTACCTCTATCGCCGGAATCGCTACGTGGACCCGCGCAATGGAACGTTCACGCAGCCGGACCCGATCGGAATCGCTGGTGGGCTTAACATCTTTGGGTATGCAAACGGGGATCCGGTCTCCTATTCAGACCCCTTCGGCTTGTGTCCGTGGTGTGAAGAGAAGCTCCAAGGCCTCGCCAACTGGGGAGCTCGGCGCGGCGGCGTGGCCGGGTGGCTCGCACTGAACGGTGGGGCCGCAGGCGTCGCCGCACTTGAGGTATCGGGCGTCAATGATGCGTTTGCCGCTGTCGATGCGGCGGGCGAGGGACGGTGGGCTGCGGCCGCTGCTGGCGCCTTCTTCGCCCTACCGGGCGGCAAGGGCGGCAAGGCAGCGCGAGCCCTGGTCGGTGACTTCCTCGACAACCCTGGAAACTGGAACAGGGTGGGTGCTTTCATCGAGGCGGCCACCAACCGCCGAGCTCGTGGCGGCGCCAGTATTCAGGAGATATTTGAGAATGCGGATGGTGAACGCATCATTCAGCATACTGTTGTGGACCGCGCCGGGCGGGCTATTGACGGGCCACACCCTCGTCCATGGTACAACCCCAGAGTCGACGAAATCGATCCGTAATGAACAGGCCATTGGTTGACTACGTTGTGCTCGACGCTCTGGCGAATGACCTCGAGAGCTTGGAGGACATTCTGCGAATATTGAACAGTGACACTGAACTCGGGTGGCGTGATATTCATCCCGACGCCTTTGGGCGTGACGAGGTTGTAACCGCGATTCTCCGGGGCATACAAGATGGAAACATCTCGCCCTGCGAATATTCGGAGGCGAAAGGTGCCTTGGTTGATCGCGAAGGCAACACACTGCCTGCTGACGTCCCCATTGACGACTTGTGGTTTCGGCTGACTCCGAGAGGACGCACGATCCTCAACAACTGGGACGTGCCTGAAGCCGGAGATGCGGAGTGAAGTGCCCGGCGCCATCGAGTGTAACGTCGGAGGCCGTCGAGTTGACGCCTCAATCGGATCCCTGGATGCGCGCCGGGCACGTGCCCGAAGAGGGTGGCTGGAGCGATCGAGTGTGCGATAGAAGGCCGCCCGTAGGGACGCCTCAACCTGACTGTCGGATCCGCTCCAGCCGACGCACGAAACCTACAACCACGGCCGCGTAGAGCGCCACCGTGATGAGGTCGAGACCTGGATTGTCAAATCGCACCCACCTGAGCGTGGCCGGCGTAACTCTAAGCTCTCAGTACCTGGGAGGCGCCGCGGCGTGCCGCGACCCTCGAAACCCCTCGTCGGAGACTTGGACCAGGCCAGGGCCGGGGGAGCCGATTGTGAAGTAGGAGGCCGGCCAGCGGGCCACGTCGCCCCATCAGCGTTGGCGGTGCAGGCCCGGCGCCTGCTGGTAGCCGAATCGGACAAGCCAGACCGGAGCAATTTACTCGTGAGGAATGCTCGGGCTCGCGGCGGCTTCACCTTGATCGAAGTGATGGTCGTGATCGTGGTGATCACGCTCCTGGCCGCTCTCGTCGCCCCGAACGTCTTCCGGAATCTCGGGACTGCCAAGGACGGCGCAGCCCGCAGCCAGATGGAGATGTTGACGGCTGCGCTGGACGCGTACCGACTGGACAACGGACGGTATCCGACGACGCAGCAGGGCCTGGAGGCACTCTGGACGGAGCCTGTAGCGGAGCCGCTGCCGCAGGCGTGGCGCGGTCCATACCTCCGCAAGGCCGTGCCGCGGGATCCGTGGGGCAACGCGTACATCTACCGGAACCCTGGAGAAGAGAACCCGAACGGGTTCGACCTCCTCACCTATGGCGCCGACGCAGCTCCGGGCGGCGAAGGCGAGGACGCCGACATCCGGAGCTGGGAGTAGCAGAGAGAGCCAGCATGCCAATGTTCGCGTACCGGGCCGTCGATACGAGTGGGAAACGTCATACGGGCGTCGAGGAAGCGACGACCCCGGCGGAGGCTTCGCATGTCCTCGAGCAGCGCGGGCTCCTCGTTCTGGAGATCGCCACGCGCGCCGCACCGTCGAGGCGAGCGGCCGGTGCACGCAGGAGCCTGCTCGACACGACACGGGGACTGGCGTCCCTGCTTTCGGCCGGGCTGCCGCTGTCGAGGGCCCTCGAGGTCACCAGGGTCGTTGTAGGCCGCGGGATGGGCGAGGTCCTGGAAGTGGTGAGCCGGCGGGTACGGCGGGGCGAGTCGCTGCACGCGGCCCTCGCCGAACACGCCAGGATCTTCCCGCCGGCCTACGTGGGTGTGGTCCGGGCCGGGGAGCGGAGCGGGGACGTGGCGGCGGCGCTTCACCGACTCGAGGCCCAGCTCGAGCGCGAAGGGGCACTGCGGGCGCGACTGCTGAGCGCGGCGCTGTACCCGTCGATCCTCGCGCTGGTGGGCGGCGTGGCGATCGTCCTGCTCACGCTGTTCGTGCTGCCGCGCTTTGCGGAGCTGCTCCTCGACGCGGGCGCGTCACTCCCGGCCTCGACTCGGCTTCTGCTCGTCGTTTCCGACGCGTCGGTGAGCATCTGGCCCGTGCTCGTCGTCGGACCCCCGGTGGCGGTGGCCGCGGCGGCCGCGTGGGTGCGGACCGAGCGCGGCCGCCGCGCGGCGTCGCGGGTGCTGCTGACGATTCCGGGGGTGCGGGCGCTCCGCCGCGATGCGCTGGCGGGCCGGTTCGCGCGCCTGGCGGGGACGCTGGCCGGGGGCGGTGCCCCGCTGCTGGACGCGCTGGGCGACACGGCGGAGAGCCTCTCCGATCCGCTGGCTCGTGACGAGGTCGTCAGAGTCCGGAAACGGGTGCGCGAGGGGGTCACGCTGAACCGCGCTCTCGAGGAAGGCGACGTGTTCCCTCCGCTCCTGTCCCGGCTCGTGGCGGTCGGGGAGGAGTCGGGCCGTCTGGAGGAGTTCCTCGGGAAGGCGGCCGACCTGTTCGAGACGCGCGTCGCCCGCTCCTCGGAACGTCTCGCCTCGCTCGCGGAGCCGGCGATGATCCTCGCGTTCGGCGCGGTGGTCGGACTGGTGGCGCTGTCCCTCCTCCAGGCGATTTACGGCGTCAACGCGAGCGCCTTCTGATGCGGGGCGGCTATACCCTCACGGAGCTCATGGTCGTGATTGCCATCATGGGCCTGGTCGCGGCCGGGGCGACCCCGGCGCTGGGCGTATGGCTCGATGCCAGCCCGAGGCCAGCCGAGGAGGTGGCCTCGCTCCTCCGGTCCGCACGGGCGGAAGCGCTCCGCACGGGCGTGCCGGTGATGCTGACGATGGATCCGACGACGGGCGTCTGGGCGCTGGAGTCACCGGACAGCGTGGTGAAGCGCGGGCTACTCCGCGTCAGCTCCATGGCGGCGGCGCCCGGCGGTGAACGTGTGATCATGAGGTTCGGACCGAGCGGCGGCGCTGTCGGAGGCGGTATTCCGGTACTGGAGCGCGGACGCGTCGTTCGGGTGACGGCGGACCGGTGGACGGGAGAGGTGTCGTTCTATGCGCCGTAACGGATTCACGCTCCTCGAAGCGATGGTCGCGCTGGCGATCCTGTCGCTGGTCGGCGTCGCCGCGCTGGGCGCGGTCAGTCGTGACCTCGAAGCGGCCTCGCGGGCGCAAACGGCGCTCGAGAGCTCCGCGCTGGCAGAGGACCGGCTGGAGCTGATCCGTCTGCTCGACGCCGGCACCCTGCACGTCCTGCCCGACTCCCTCGCCCGCGGCCGGTTCCCACCGCCATTCGACGACTACGGCTGGGAGGCGGAGGTGGATCCCGTCTTCGGTAGGCCCGGGCTGTATCGCGTCCGGGTAGAGGTCACGTGGGCGGACGGTCGGCGGGCGCTCGCCGGATTCATCCACAGGCGGCCGGCCAGGGTGGCGCCATGACCGGGCGCGCGGGTCTGACGCTGCTCGAGCTCTTGGTCGCGCTCGCGATCATGGGTGCGGCCCTCGCCGGCGGCCGCGCGGCCTTCGCCGGCGTGGCCGATCATCGGGAGCGCGCCGTCCGCCGGATGGACGAAGCCGCGCGGGAAGCGCTGGTCCGCCGAGCGATCACCGAGTGGCTGCGCGGCGCCCGGGTGGCCGGGCGGGATGGACCCGCGTTCCAGGGCCTCGACGGGGTGAACGGCGATGATCCGGACGACGAGCTGTCGTTCCTTACGACGTCCTCGCCCCTCGCGGATGGCGGCGACGCGCTCGTCCGCCTCCACATCGACAGGGACGTCGCGACACCGGAACGGGGGCTCGTCGCCGTCGTCGCGACCTGGCCGCGGGCTCCGTTAGACCCGGTCGAGCGCGTCGAGCTTGCGCCGGGCGCCGCCGGACTCCATCTGCGCTATCTCTCCAGCCTCGGGGACCGCCGCTGGCTGCCCGGGTGGGTCAGCGCCACGAACCTGCCCCTCGGGATCGAGCTGACGATCACGGCGGCCGATCCGGATTCCATCGCGCCCCTGCTCCGTCTTCCGATCCTAGCCGCCATAGGAGCCGCCCGATGAGGATGGTGCCCCGGCGGGACGGGTTCGCGCTCCTGGCCACGCTGTGGCTCGTCGTCGCCATCGGCGTGGTCGGACTCGAGTGGGGCCACCGCGCGCGCGACCAGCGGCGGGTGGCGCTGAACACGGTCGACGCGGCGGCCGCGCGGGCCGCCGCGGAGTCGGGGATCGCGGAAGCGTTCGCCGCGCTGGACGAGGCGCACCGGCGGGCGCAGGATCCGGCGGCGCGGGCGGCCGGATGGCTCCGGCTCGATCCCTGGCGCGAACCCTCCCGGCTCGTGCCGGATTCCGTCCGGACGGAGCGGGGCACGCGCTGGCGGATCGAGCTGGAGGACGCGGGTACGCGGCTCGACCTGAATAGCGTTTCGGTTGAGGGGCTGCGTGCCCTGCTGATCGCGCTGCGAGTGGACGCGGGCCAGGCCGATCGCGTGGCGCAGGCGGTGGCTGACTGGCGGGACCCGGATGACCTGCGGCGCGCCCGCGGCGCGGAGCGCGACTGGTACGTGCGGGCGGGGCGTCTGGTGCTTCCGCGCAACGGTCCGTTCACGCGCGTCGGCGAGCTGCGCCACGTCCGGGCCGTGACCGAGGAGGTGTACGAACGGGCGGCGCCCCTGCTGACCGTGAACGGGACACGGCGCGTGAATGTCATGGCGGCGCCGAGGCCGGTGCTGCTGGCCCTCCCCGGGTTGGGGGAGGAGGCGGTCGCGGTGCTGGAGCGCTACCGCCGCGAGGGTCGCCGCCCCCCCACGCTCGCCGCCATCGGGGCGAACCTCTCCCCGGCCGCCCGTGCGCTGTTCGACGCGAATCTGGAGCGGCTGGCTCGAGTGGCGAGCATCGAAACGGAGGAGGTGCGGATCCGGAGCGAGGGGTTCCGCGAGGGTGGTCCGGTCCGGGTCGTCGCCGACGCGCTCGTCTCCAGACGGGGGCGGGCGGTCCGTCTGATTCGACTGGACGTCTCGCCATGAGGGCCCGGCAGCCGCTCCGGCTCGCCGTGGGCCCCGGCGCCGCTCTCGCGCTTCTGCCCGATGGAACGGCACGGAACCTGGTCGCCGGGACCCCCGATGAGCTGGCCGGTGCGCTGATCGCCTGGCGCGAAGAGCTGGGTGAATCCGCAGGGGATCCCTTCCCGACCCACATCGAATGGTCGTTCCTGCCTCCGCTCGTTGACGTACGTGTGCTCGAGCTGCCGCCCGTCAACGATCGGGACACGACGACGCTCCTCACGCGCCACGCCGCGAGGTACTTCCCTCGCGCACGGGAGCCGCAGCTCGTGGCATGGAAGCGTGTTGGGCGCACGAGGAAGGGACCCGTGCGGGTGCTGGCCGCCGCGGCGTCCGAGCCGGTGGTGGAGGCCCTGACCGCCGCGTTGGTGACGGCCGGGTTCACCGTGGGCGATCCGGTCCCGGCGCACGTCGCGTGGGCAGCCGCGGCCGGGACTACGGGTCGGCATCGCACGAACGGGGCGGCCGCGGTCGTGACAGACGAGTGCATCGTCACCCTGGCGATCCGCCGCGGCGTCCTCGTGGAGGTGGCCAGCTTCCCTGGCTCGGCTGCCGAGAGAGCGATGCGGCGTGCGCGGGAGATGGCGGGCTCCGGAACCGTGTCGGGGCTCGGGAACATTGAAGACCGATCCACCGCGGCTGCGCCGCTGATGGCGGCGAGGCTCGCGGCCGTGCGGGGGCTGGAGCTTGTCTCCGCGCAACGGAAGCTGGCCCGTCAACGCCGGGAGAGTCGCTGGACGATTGCAGCGGCAGCGGTCGCGGTGGCCCTGTTCGTGGCCGCCGGGCTCGTCGAACTGTGGGGCGTGAAGCACGAGCTCGGCCTCGTCCGGGCGGCCCGAGCCTCCCTCGCGGAGCAGGTCGCGTCCATAATGGCGACCCGAGCGGATCTGACGGAACTCGGCGCCATGCTGGCGACCGTCGATTCCCTTGCCCGAACGCCATCCTCGAGAACCGCGGTTCTCGCCGATCTCGGCGCCGGACTGCCGGAAACCTCCTACCTGACCGCGCTTCGCGTGGAAGGGGACAGCGTGCTGATCGAAGGTATCGCGGCCGAGGCGGCTCCGGTGTTCACGGTGCTGTCGGAGCTCCCGGGATTCGACGGCCTCCGGGCCACGAGCCCGATCCGGCGCGAACCGGGCCCGCGCGGCCCGGTCGAGAGGTTCACGCTCTCGGCTCGGGTGAGCGGGGGGCCGCGGCCAGCGGAGGACGCCCCGTGAGCTCCCTCGGGTCCCGCGACCGGCGGGCGATCCGGATCGGGGTCGCCGTGTTGATCGCTCCGCTTGTTCTTACGCTCGCCGTGAGGCCGTTCGGATCGGCCCTCGAAGTCGCCCGGGACCGACTCGAAGCCGAGGCATCCCTCTATCGCCGCGAGGCAGCGCTCGTGGAATCGGCCGTCACCATGGACTCGCTGTGGCAGACCACCGCAACCACGCTCGCGCGTGTCGAAGGACGCTTGTTCAGCGGTGAGGCCCAGCTCGCGGCGAGCGAGCTCTCCGCGTACGCCGCGGAAGTGGCCCGATCGTCGCAGCTCCTGCTTCAGACCAACGAGGTCATCGGCGCCGAGCCCCTCGACGGGGGCCTGGTGGCGTACCGGGTCCAGCTCGCGGGGGTGGGAGACATCGTCAGTGTCGTCGCCCTCCTGCTGCGCCTCGAGACCGGCGCGCGTCTCGTACGGGTCGAGCGGCTCACGCTCCAGCGGCAGGATGGTCCGGATCTGCACGATGGCGGGGACGGCGTCCAGCTCATCTCGGTCGAAGCGACCGTCGCCGGCTACGGCGTGCCGACCTCCGCGCCGGGGCGGGAGCGTGCGGAATGAGGAAGGGCCTGCGTGTTCCGGCGGCCGTGTTCGGGGCCGTGGCAGCCTCCGGGCTACTGGCGGCCAGCGCCGTACGGGCGGCGCGGATCGACGCGCTGTCGCCGACGGGGGTGGTCACGGACGCGCCTTTCCCGGGGGCGCGCGCCGACGGCGCCTTCGAGCGGCCAGAGGTCCCTGGCGAGCGGCGTCTCGTGCTGGCGGAGGAGCGGAACCCGTTCCACCCCGAGCGTCGCCGGGGCGGTGCGTTCAGCCTCGGTGGCGAGGACGAGATTCGCGTGCCCCAGCCGCCGCCGCGCGCGGTCGCAAGCCTGTCCGGAACGGCGCTCGTGGGGGGCGCGCGCGATTTCATCCTCTGCCAGTCCGAGCCCGATCCGTGGCGGATCGTCCGCCTCGGTGAACCGTGTGGCGCTCTGGTGCTCGTCGCCGTGGAGCGGGGGCGCGCGACCTTCCGGGACCCGGAGGGCGATGATGTCGTCCTCGAAATGCCGAAAGTGGGGAGCAATTGAGAGGCGGAATCCTGGCACTGGCGCTCGTGGGCTCGAATCTTCCGCCCGCCGCCGTCGTCGCGGCCCAGGAGGGTGAGGCCGCGGACTCGGTGACGGTGACCGCCGACGGGGTCGTGCTCGACTTCCAGAACGCGGATCTCCGCCTGGTCATCTCCGCTCTCGCCGAGGCCGGTGGGCTCAATCTCGTCTTCGGTGACCTCCCCGCCCGCCCCGTAACCCTGCGCATGAGCCGACCCGTTCCCGCCGCCGGGATCCTGCCGCTCCTCCGGAGCGTCGCCGCGGCGAACGACCTGACGCTCCACGAGGACGCCGGTCTGATCCGGGTGGAGGCCGCGGCTCCCCAGCCGAGGCGCGGGCCGGCCCCGAACCGGCAGCAGGAGGCCGCGGCCGAGCGGAAGCTGCACGTGTACCGCCTCCGGCACGCGCAGGCTCCCGTGCTCGCGCAGACGCTCGGTCAGCTTTTCGGCGGCCGGGGCCCCGCCGCCGCGACCCCGGGGCGGCCACCCCAGGACCCGGGCCGCACGCAGCGGATCCCGCCGGTGCGGCTCGAGGCGGAGCCGGAAATCCGGGTCGACGTAGGCGCGGTGCGCCAGCCCGCGCTGGCCGGGGACGTAACGGGCGAGGTCCAGATCGTACCCGACGAGTTGACGAACTCCCTGCTCATCCGCGCGGCCGACGCGGACTTCGAGGTGATCGCGCAGGCCATCCAGGCGCTGGACCTGCGGCCCCTCCAGGCGCTCATCGAAGTCCTGATCGTGGAGGTCCGGCGCGACCGGAACCATGAGGTGGGAGTCTCGCTCGGGCAGATCGATTCGCTGTCGCCTCCCTTGACCGACCGCGTCCAGGGCCGCCTCCTCGGCTCCGCGGGCGGCGATTTCACGCTGACCGTGCGCGACCTCGGCACGCTCGGGATCGATGCCGCCGTCTCCATCCTCGCGGCGAGCGGGAACGTGCGCATCCTGTCCCGGCCCGTGGTGGTCGCGCAGAACAACCAGGAAGCGCGCATTCTGGTCGGGACCGAACGGCCGTTCGTCCAGGTCTTCCGCTCACTGCCGACGGAGTCCGCGATCCGCGACCAGATTGTCCAGTACCGGGATGTCGGCACCGAGCTGACCATCGTGCCGACCATCAATCCGGATGGCTATGTGAACCTGGACGTCCTGCAGGAGGTGAGCAGCGCCACTTCGGAGACGCAGTTCGGCGCGCCCGTGATCAGCACGCGGGTCGCATCGACGCGGCTGTTCGTGAAGGACGGCCAGAGCGTGGTGATCGGCGGGCTGATCGACGAGCAGGTGGACAGGGCGCGCTCCGGGATTCCGCTCCTGAAAGACATCCCGCTTCTCGGGTATTTCTTCGGCACCACGCGCGACCGCCGCATCCAGAGCGAGATGTTCCTCTTCCTGACGCCTCATATCGTCGAAACGGATGACGACATCGATCGGATGAATGAGGAGATCGGCGAGCGGACGCGACTCCTTCGGGATCTCCCGCCGCCGCTGATTTCGCCGCCACCCGCGGAAGTCGACACCACCTCGTCCGGGGTCGGGTCGGGGGGAGGCGGGCCGGGATGAGCCTCGGCGCCGCGGTCGGGGATCTGCACGCGCTCGAGCCGCTGACGGACGCGATCGCCGCGGACTACCTGGAGCACCACGGCGTGCTCCCTGTCCGCCGTGACGGCGAGGAGATCATCGTCGCGACCTGGCTCGATGAGGTGGAGCCGGGCGTCCTCGACGACCTGGCCGTGATCATCGGGGGTGTGCCGCGGCTCGTGACCCTGCCCGAGGGCGAGGTGCGCCCGGCCATCCGTCGGGTCTATGGCGGCGAAGCCGCCACCGCCGAAGCCCTGATCGAAGGGTTGGGCACCGAGGCGTGGGAGCAGGACCGCGCGTCTCACGCCGATTCGGCACTCGACGACCTCGTCAGCCAGGCGAACGAAGCGCCGGTGGTCCGCCTCGTGAACCTCCTGCTCCTCGAGGCGCTCGAAGCCCGGGCGTCCGATGTCCACCTCGAGCAGCACGCACGGGGGCTGGACGTGCGGTACCGCATCGACGGCGTCCTCCAGCCCGCGCCGGCACCGCCGCACGGGCTCGCCCCCGCCGTGATCAGTCGGCTGAAGATCATGGCCGAGCTGGACATCGCCGAGCGGCGTCTGCCGCAGGACGGCCGGATCCGGCTCCGCCTCAAGGAGCGCGAGGTGGATGTCCGGGTCAGCACGCTGCCGACCCTGCACGGCGAGAGCGTGGTCCTCCGACTCCTGGACAAGCGCCAGGGCCGCATCGCGCTCGACGACCTCGGCATGGCAGCGGACACGCTCGCCGGCTTCCAGGAGGCGATCGCACGTCCGAACGGGATCGTGCTGGCCACCGGACCCACCGGCTCGGGGAAGACAACGACGCTCTATGCGGCGCTGGATCGGATCCGATCCGGAAAGGAGAAGATCCTCACCGTGGAGGATCCGGTGGAATACGAACTGCCGGGGGTGGCGCAGGTCCCGGTCAATACCCGGATCGGCCTGACGTTCGCGCGCGCCCTGCGCGCGCTCCTTCGCCAGGATCCGGACGCCCTGCTGGTCGGGGAGATCCGCGACCCGGAAACGGCCGAGATCGCGACCCACGCCTCGCTGACCGGCCATCTGGTCCTGTCGACACTCCACACGAACGACGCGGCCAGCGCCCTGACGCGGCTCCTGGACCTCGGCCTCGCGCCCTACCTGGTCGCCAGCACGGTGGAGGCCGTTCTCGCCCAGCGGCTCGTGCGGACCGTCTGCCGCGCATGCGCGAGAAGCCGTCCCATGGAGGACCGGGAGCGGCGGCTCCTCTCCCCAGCCGCGGGCGCCATTCCTCTGCCGGAGGCGGTCACGGAAGGCCAGGGTTGCGAGGACTGCCGCGGCACCGGGTTCCTCGGCCGCACCGGCGTCTACGAGCTGCTGCGGGTAACCGACGCCGTCCGCGAAGAGGTCCAGCGGCGCGCCGGGTCGCGCGGGTTGCGGCGGCTGGCCGTGGAGGCCGGCATGCGGACGCTGCGAGAAGATGGACTGCGCCTGGTCCGTGAGGGATGGACGACTCCGGCCGAAGTGGTCCGGGTCGCTGGGGGCTGATCCACCACGCACGGCCAGACGTGCTGATCTCCAGGCAAGTTCTTGCCTGTAAACCACATACTCACCTCGGTTGATCCCCGGTTGACGCCCGCGTGAGGGGCTCCGGCTAGACTCGGCGCAGCGATTCGACGACGTCGCGCCAGTCACACGGAGCCCCATGCGCATCACCGTTCGACATCTCGACCCCTATCCGCTCACGTTCGCGGTCGCCCGCGGCACGGGCCTCCCCGAGGGGGCCATGGCCCGGGCGGCGGCCCGCGCCGCCGTGGCCGCACGGCGCACCACGGCCGCGCTCGTGACCGTGTCCCTGAGCCACCGCGGCGGGCGCGGCGCGGCGGCGCTGGCCCCCCTCGGCATGCGGGTCGGCGTCGACCTCGAGCGGACCGGCACGGTCCCGCCCGCGCGCGAGCGGTTCTTCGCCACCGGCGCGGAGCGGCAGGGCCGGCGCTGCCCCCGGGACGGCGCCGTGCTGTGGGCGCTGAAGGAGGCCGCCTGGAAGGCCTTCCGCTGCCCGCCGGGCCTGGCGTTCACCGATCTCGAGCTGGAGTTCGGGCGCTGCGGGGATGTGGAGGGTGTGACGATCGAAGGGTGCCACCGCCCGGCCCGGTCCCGGATCCGGCGTCCCTGGCCGGGGTGGGTGCTGGCGCTGGTCTGGGGGGCGGAGGACGCATGACGGGGCACGTGGGAATCGCCGCCATCGCGTACGCCTTCGCCGGTCCGCAGGTGACCGTGCGGCAGCTGGCCGCCGCCGGTCGGCTCGAGAGCGCCCCGGAGGTGCTGGAGGGCTTCGGCTTCGACACGGTGCACGTCGCCGGGCGGGAGACCCCCTACGACCTCGCGCTGGATTGCTCCCGCCGGGCCCTGCGCGACGCCGGCGTGGCCCCGGCGGAGGTGGGGCTCCTGATCCACGGCGGGGCGACCGGCGAGGCCGCCTTCGCCCCCGGAGGCGGGGCGGCGGGCTGCCCCGGGCCGTCCTTCCGCTTCCCCTCCACCCGGCTACAGCACGCGCTGGAGCTCGACGACGCGTGGACGTTCGGCCTCGACCAGATGGCGTGCACCAACCTGCTGGCGGCGATCCGGGTCGGCGCCGGGCTGATGCGCGCCGAGGGCATCCGCCGGGCGCTCTGCGTCACGTCCGAGTTCTTCGGCCCGGGCGCCCCGCGGGAGCGCATCTACAACTGCGTGTCCGACGCCGCGTGCGCCGTGCTCCTCGACCGCGACGCGCCGGGCTGCCGTCTGGTGGCCGCGGTCCAGGTCACCAAGGGCTACTACTGGGATGCCGAGGCGGCGCGCGACGAGGTCGTCGCCTCCTACTTCCCCACCTCCCGCCACGTCATCGAGCGGACGCTCGAGCGCGCCGGCTGGTCGGCCGCTTCGGTCGACTGGGTCATCCCGCACAACGTCAGCGCCCGGAGCTGGGCCATTCTCGGCGGGCTGCTACGCCTCCCCCGCGCGCGTGTGTGGATCGACAACATCGCCCGGCGCGGCCACACCCTCGCCGGCGACAACCTGATCAACCTCCGGGACGCTCTCGACGCGGGCCACATCAACCCCGGCGAGCGGCTCCTCCTCTTCTCCTACGGATACGGCGCGCACTGGACGGCGCTGGCGGTGGAGGCATGATGAACGACGCGATCCTCGTCACCGGCGCCACCGGGCTCCTCGGCGGCGACACGCTCCGGCGGCTGCTGGCCGCCCACCCCAGGCTCACGGCCTACGCCCTCGCCCGCGACCTCGCTCGCCTCCCCGCCGACCTCAGGTGCCGCAGGGTCATCCCCCTCCGGGGCGACCTCCTGCGGCCGGGGCTCGGCCTCGATTCGGTCGTCCGCGCACGCCTCCGCCGCGAGGTCAGGGCGGTCCTCCACTTCGCCGCGGACACGCGTTTCTCGCAGACGCGGGAAGGAGCGGTGGCGGTGAACGTACGGGGGACCGAGCGGGTGCTGGAGCTGGCGGCGGAGGTCGGCGCGCAGCGCGTCGTCTTCGCGAGCACCGCGTTCGTCGTCGGTCGGCGGACCGGACGGGTCCAGCCGGGGGCCGGCGCGGCGGATGGCTGGGTGAACCACTACGAGCGGTCGAAGCACGAGGCGGAGGACGCGGTGCGCGCGAGCGGGCTGGCGTGGCTGATCCTCCGGCCGAGCACGGTGGTCTTCGATGCGGAGGCCGACGCGGTGACGCAGGTGAACGCGGTGCACCGCGCGCTCCGCGTGTTCCGGGCCGGGCTCGCGGCCATGGTGCCGGGCGAGGAGTCGTCGCCGGTGGACGTCGTGACCGCCGACTACGTGGCGGAGGCATCCGCGCGGCTCGCCTTCCACCCGGAGGCGGAAGGGCGGACGCTGCACCTGTGCGCCGGGGACGGGGCGATGCCGGTGGGCGAGCTGCTGGACGAGGCCCACGCCCACTGGTCCCGAGACGAGGGCTGGCGGCGCCGTCGCGTCGAGCGGCCAGCGCTGACCGGCCTGGAGACGTGGCGGCTGATGGAGCGCTCCGTCGAGGAGACCGGGTCGCCGCGGCTGGTCAGCGTGATCCGGTCGCTGTCCCACTTCGCCCCGCAGCTCGCCTATCCGAAGCGGTTCGACACCTCCGCCACGGACGCGCTGCTGGGGTTCCCGGCACCGCCGGTCCGGACGTTCTGGACGCGCATGCTGGAACGGCTGGAGGACGCCGGGAAGGTGGTGGCCGCATGAGCGCGACCCGCACACCGTTCCCGCCGCTGACCCGCCGGCGTCTCCGTTTCGTCCAGGACACGGCCGCGTGGGTCGTCCGCCGCTTTGCGCCGGGCTCCGACATCGGGCCGGACACACCCCTGTTCGAGGGGCTGATCGACAGCATCCGCATCCTGGAGCTGATCGCGTGGACCGAGCAGACGCTGGACCGCCGGATCCCCGACCGGATGATCCGCATGGACCACTTCCGGACGCTCCGCGCCGTGGCCGAGACCTTCATCCCGGAGGACGACCATGTGGAACGCTGAGGGTGTCGTGAGCGTCCTGCGCCGGCGTGGCGAGCTGCTCGAGCCGGTCCCCGGCGTGGCCGGGCTGCGGGGCGGCGCCCTCGCGCTGTTCGAGGCGCTGGACACGCGCGTGGCCGATCTCTGCCGCCGCCTCGCCGCGGAGCCCTGGCGCCCCCCGGCGGCCCTGGCGTGGGGGACGCTCGAGGATGCCGACTACTTCGCGTCCTTCCCGCAGTGGCTCACCGCGGCCTCCCACCTGGGAGACGACGAGGGGGCGCTCGAGACCGTGGCGGCCAGCGAGCACCCCGCCGCCGCCGCCCGCGGGCGCTTCCAGCCCGCCGCGGCCGCGCTCCCGCCGGCGGTCTGCTATCACGTCTTCGAGGCGCTCCGGGGCGCGCGCCTCGAGCGGCCCCGCCGGGTCACGGCGCAGTGCACGTGCTGGCGCCACGAGGGCTCGGCGACGCGGGCGCTGGAGCGCGGCTGGTCGTTCACGATGCGGGAGGTCGTCGCGCTCGGCGACGCGGGCGGGATCGCCGCGTTCCGAACGGAGGGCGAGGCGGCGGCGCTGCGGCTGGCGGCGGGGCTGGGGCTCGAAGCCCGGCTGGAGGAGGCGGCCGACCCGTTCTTCCGCCCGACGGCCCGGGGCAAGGCGCTCGTCCAGCAGCTCAAGGGGCTGAAGCGGGAGGTCACGCTGCCGGTGGGCGGCGGGCGCCGGACCGCCGCGGCCTCCTCCAACCTCCACGAGACGTTCTTCGGCCACGCGTTCGGCATCCGGGATGGGGCGGGCGCGCCGGTCTCCAGCGGGTGCCTGGCCTTCGGGCTCGAGCGGTGGCTGCTGGCCTTCATGGTCGCCCACGGCCCCGATGCCGGCGGGTGGCCGATTCGCGTAGCGCCCCGCGCCCGGCAGGAGGCAGGGACATGATGCAGACACGGCGACTGTACGAGCGGCACGCGGCCGCGGCGGATCGCGGCGGCTGGTCGGTGGAGCGGGACGTCCGCTGGCGCGAGATCGACCCGGCGCTGGCCCACGCCCGGCCGGACATCCTGGCGGCGCTCCGGGACGCCGCGATCATCGAGTCCTTCCACCCGGTCAACCTGTGCCGGCTGATCCGGCTGTGCCGGGAGGACGTGGATGCGGGCGTCGTCTTCTCCCTCGAGATGTACGAGGGCTTCAAGCACTTCCACGCCCTCAGGCTCTACCTCGACGCGGTCGGGCACGAGCCCGCCATCACGGACGACGAGCTCGCCACCGTCCGGCGGCACGCCCCCGACGACGTCGATCCCACCGAGGTCGTCCCGCGCCTCGTGGAATTCATGCTCTCCGAGCATCTGGCCGCGTACTTCTTTCGCCGGCTCGGCGAGCGCGCCCGCGAGCCAGTGCTCGCGGAGCTGCTCGACTGGATCGCCGCGGACGAGGTGCGTCACGCCCAGTCCGCCTCCGACCTCCTGGAAAAGAGGATCCGCGCCGAGCCCGCCGTCATCCCGGCGGTGCTGGACGCCGCGGCCGGGTTCCGGCACTACGGCGCGGAGGCGGTGGGAGAGGTCCCCGTCGCCATGGCGGGGGACGACCTGGCCATCCGCACGTTCGCCCGGCGCGTCGAGCGGCTGTGCGGCGTCCGGCTCGTCGACCACCTCAAGTCCACCCTCTGATCCCTGGAGGCGACCATGACCACGCGCCCCGCACGCCCGGATCCCCCGCACGTCTCCGCGACGGAGATGGCGATCCTCAACTTCTATCGCGCGTCCGAGCTGCGTGGCGGGCTGGTGCTCGCCACCGTCGCCGAGCGCGTCCGCGATCCGGAGCTCTTCCTGGCGCTGACGCGCCACGGCGCCGAGGAGGTGGAGCACGCCGGCCTGTGGGCCGAGACGATGCGGGACCTGGGCGGCCGCCCCTGGCCGTCCCGCGCGACCGCCCAGGCCTGCTACGCCGAGGTGGTCGGGCGGCCCTCCTCGCTGCTCCACGTCCTCGCCCTCACGCAGGTGTTCGAGCGCAGCGTCTACGCCCATTTCGTGGAGCGGCACCGGGACCCCGCGACGCACCCGCGGATCCGCCGCACGCTGGAGCGGATGATCGAGGACGAGAAGGGGCACCTGTCCTGGGTGCGGCGCTGGCTCGACGACCAGGCCCGGGCGCGCCCCGACGTCCTGGCGGACCTCATGCGCCGCTACGCCGCCGCGGACCGGGTCGTCTGGGACCGCATGAGCCGCGACCTCGGCTACGGACGGGCGGCATGAGCGCCGCTGTCCGCACCCGGCTCCCGGACGCGTCGGAGGACGCCCTCCATTTCGCCCAGGTCCGGGAGGACCCGGAGCTGGAGATCCGGGCGCTCGCCGTCGGGGCGGGCGAGACCGCGGTCGTGGTCGGCTCCGGCGGCTGCACGGCGCTGTCGCTCCTGGCCGCGGGCGCGGGGCGCGTGGTCGCCGTCGACGTCAATCCCGCGCAGAACCACCTGCTCGAGCTCAAGCTCGCCGCGGTGACCGGGCTGAGCCGGGCCCGCGCAGTGCGGTTCCTGGGCGGGTGGGACATGCCGGCGGCCGTGCGGCTCCGGGCGTACCGGCGCCTCCGGCCCCGGCTCTCCCCCGCGGCCCGGGAGTACTGGGACGCGCGCTCCTCCGCCGTGGGCCGGGGCGTCCTGGAGGCCGGCACGACCGAGCGGTACCTCCGCGCCGCCGCGGCCCTGCTCCGCTGGCTGGTCCACCCCGCCCGCAGGATCCGGCGCCTGCTCGCCTGCGCCACCCTGGACGAGCAGCGGGCGTTCTTCGCCCGGGAGTGGAACAACCGGCGCTGGCGCGCGCTGTTCGCCCTGGTCGGCGGGAAGGCCGCCCTCCGGCGCGTGTACCGCCCGGACTTCTTCCGCCACGCGCGGCAGGCACGGTTCGCGGAGCATTTCCGGGAACGGCTGGAGCACACGCTGACACGGATCCCGGTGGGGCGGAACTACTTCCTGCACCAGCTCCTGACGGGCCGCTACCCGGCCGACCCCGCGGCCCTCCCGCCCTACCTGGCGGACGCCCACGCGCTCCGCGGCGCGGCGGAACGACTCCGGATCGTCGATGGCGGCTACACCAGCTTCCTGGCGACCCTGACGGACGCCTCCGTGGACGCTTTCGCGCTGTCCAACATCTGCGAGTGGATGCCGATCCCGGCGATCGACGCGCTGTTCGCGGAGATCCGGCGCACCGCCCGGCCCGGCGCCAGGCTGGTCCTCCGCAACTTCGTCGGCTGGACGGAGGTGCCCGAGCCATGGCGCGCCATCATCGTCGAGGACCGGACCGCCGGCGCTGCCCTGATGGCCGCGGACCGCGCCCTGTTCCAGCGCAGGATCGCGCCGTGCGTGGTGCGGGGGGAGGCGGCGTGAGCACCGTCACCCACCGCTCCCCCGCCACGACCGGCTCGGGCGCCCCCGTCGAAGCGGCTGCCCTCGCCGACGCGGCTGCCCTCGCCGACGCGCCTCCCGGCCCCGTGTGCCGGCTGCGGACCGCGGCTCCCGCCGACAACGACGCGCTCATTGCCCTGGCGGCCGCGTGCCCCATGGAAGGCGACATCGGCCTGCGCGTGGACCGCGCACCCGACTTCTTCGCGCTGAACCGGCTCGAAGGGGAGGCGTGGGAGCTGGCCGTGGCGGAATCGCCACCGGGAGAGGTCGCGGGGTGCGTCGCGCTGTCCGGGCGAAACGCGTACGTGCACGGGCGCGCGACGCCGACCTTCTACGCGGGCGACCTCAAGGTCCATCCCTCCCGCCGGGGTAGCGACGCCGCGGACGCGCTGGAGCGGTGGGTGGCCCGCAGGGCATCGGAAACCGACCCGGCGCGGCCCATCCTCCTCACCGTCCTGAAGGGGAACGCCGCCATGGAGAAGCGCATGGCGGGGCCCCGGGGACTGCCGCGCCTCGACCCGTTCGCCACGATCCGCTCCCACGCCATCCCGCTCCTTCACCCGCGGCGCGGGGGCAGCGACCTGCGGATCGCCCGGGCCGGCCCCCGTGACCTCGAGCCCATGATGGCGCTGTGGGCCCGCGCGGCACCGGAGCGGCAGCTCGCCCCCGTGCTCGAGCCCGCCAGCCTGGCCGGCTGGATCGCGGCCGCGCCGGGACTGGAGCTGGGCGACTACCTCCTCGCCCGCGACCGCGGCGGCACCCTCCAGGGATTCGTCGCGTTCTGGGACCAGGCTCCGCTCAAGTCGCTCCGCGTCACCAGCTACTCCCGGCGCATGGCGCTGATCCGGGGCGCCATCAACCTGGGCGCCCGGGCCGTCGGCGCCGTGCCCGTGCCACCGGTGGGAGAGCCGCTGCGGGCGCGGACCGCGGTGCATCTGTGCGTCCCCGCCAGCCGGCCGGACGTGCTCCGCGCCCTGGTCCTGGACGCGTACGCGCGCTTCCGGGGCCGGGACGCGCTGCTGCTCCTCGGACTGGACGTTCGCGACCCCCTGCGCGCCGCGCTCGCCGGGCTCTGGAGCCAGCCCACGGACATCCACGCCTGCGTCACGGCGGGGTCGGGCCGCTACCGCGGGGCGCGCCTGGACGAGCGGCCCCTCCACTACGAGATCGCGCTGGTCTGAGGAGACCCCATGAGCCGCCTCGCACAGATCGCCTATCCACTCCGCTTCTATGGCGCGCTCCGCCGCGTCACGCGGTTGCACCACCGGGACCGGGACATGGCCGATCACCCGTTCCCGCGGGTGGTCCAGCTCCAGACGATCAATGCATGCCAGGCGGCGTGCACCATGTGCCCCTACCCGCTCTTCAAGGACGTTTTCGCCCGGGGACGGATGGAGGACGGCCTCTTCGAAAAGGTGCTGGACGAGATCGCCGGCCGGCCGGAGGCCGCGGTGTTCGTGCCCATGCTCCAGAACGAGCCGCTCCTGGACCGCCGCCTCTTCGACCGGATCGCGGCCGTGAAGGCGCGGACCGGGGGGCGGATGGAGGTGGAGCTGGTGACCAACGGGGCGCTGCTCACGGACGAGGTGGTGGAGCGCGTGCGGGAGACGCGGCTGGACTACCTGGACGTGAGCCTGGACGCCCTGAGCCGGGAGACCTACGGGCGGATCCGCATCGGCCTCGACTACGACGACGTGATCGCCGGCGTGGAGCGCGTCATGGCGGCGGACCTCCCGGACACCACCATCGTCCTGCGGCTGGTCCGGCAGCGGGAGAACGCGGCGGAAGTCGCGGCGTTCGTCCGCCACTGGCGGGCCCGCGGCGCCGTGGTCTTCACGCATACGGTGAACAACCGGGTCGGCTCGGTCCCCGGGTACGACGAGCGGATCCGCATCCCCGACCGCGAAATCCCGGTGCTCCAGAAAGCCGGGCGCCGGGTCTTCCGCCGGTGGCTGGGCTGCTGCCCCGTCCCCTTCGCCAGCGCCAACATCCTCCACAACGGCGACGTGCTCCTCTGCGTCCAGGACTGGGCGCGGAAGGAAGTGCTGGGGAACGTCCGCGAGGCCACCATCGCCGAGATCTGGAACGGCGCGCGCATGCGGGAGATCCGCGCCCTGGTCCGGGACCGCCGCTACGAGGAGGTCCCCACCTGCCGCGACTGCTCGCTCTGGAAAGATGGCTGGGTCTAGAGGCTGGTGGACGCTGGCGGCGTGGGCGGTGGCCCTCGCCACGCTCGCACCGCTGGCCCTGCGCTCCGACGGCGCCTTCGCCGTCGCCGTACGCGTCCACGGCAGCGAGTCCGCCGAGGTGGAGCGCATCCTCCACGAGGAGTTCGGCTCGCCGTTCGCCCGCTTCGCGGTCCTCGTGCTCGAGGGGGCGCCGCCCCCGGACCGCCCGGACGGCGCCGCCCTCCTCGCCCGCATCCGTGATGCCGTCGCCGCGATCCCGGGCGTCGCCGGCACGCTCTCGTACCTGGACCTCCCCGATTCCTTGTTCCTGCCGCGGACGGGGCGCGGGACCTTCATGGTCGTGGGGCTGGACCCGGATGTCGGCACCGCCGATGCGCTCATCGCGCGGCTCCGGACGGCCACCGCGACCATGGCGGCGTCTCCGGACGGGCTGGCCCTGCTCTGGACCGGCGAAGCGGCGCTGAACCACGACATCCGCATGACCAGCAGCCGCGAGGCCGCCGCCGCGGAGTGGCGGGTCCTCCCCATCACGCTGGGCCTCCTGCTGCTGGCGTTCGGCGCCCTGGTCGCCGCGGCGCTTCCCGTCGCCGCCGGCTTCCTGGCCATCACGGTGGCGCTCGGTGCGGCCGTCGCGGCGACGCGCTTCATGGAGCTCAGCATCGTCCTCGAGAACGTCACGTCCATGATCGGGCTCGGGCTGGGCATCGACTACGGGCTGCTGACGGTCAGCCGCTTCCGGGAGGCGCTGGCCGCGGGGCGCGGCCCGCGCGCTGCGGCGGCCGAGGCCAGGTGGCACGCCGGCCGCACCGTGGCCGTGTCGGGGCTCACCGTGGCCATCGGCTTCGCGGCGCTCCTGGTGGTGCCGCTGAGCGAGATCCGCTCGGTGGCGGTGGGCGGCCTCCTGGTGACGCTCGCGTCCGTCCTCGCCGCGACCACGCTCCTCCCCGTCCTCCTCGGCCTGCTCGGTCCGCGGATCGATGCGGGACGCCTGCGACGGCCGCGCCTCCCGTCCGGCGCCCCGGCCGGGGAGGGGTGGCGGCGGTGGGGACGGGCCGTCGCCCGTCGGCCGCTGCCCGTCCTGCTCCTCGCCGGGGCGCCGCTGGCGATGCTGGCCTCCGCGGCCCCGCGCCTCAGCACGGAGCTGCCCCGCGGCGACTGGCTCCCGGCCGGGATGGAGAGCGCGCGCGGCCTCGCCGCGCTCGAGGCGAGCGGCGGGGCCGGGGTGGTGAACACCATCCGCGTTCTGGTCCCCATGGCCGCGGGCCGAACCGCCACCGGGGTGGCGGGGTGGGAGCGGACCGCCGCGGTGGTCGCGCGGGTGGAGGAGGACCCGCGCGTACGCCGGGTGCAGTCGCTCCCGTCCCTGCTGGGTGCCGCGCCGCCCGCGCCGGCGTTGCTGGGCTTCGTCCCCCCCGCCGTGCTCCGGTCGTTCGTGTCCCGGGACGGCGGGTACGCCCTGGTGGAAGCGGTCCCGCGGGAGGAGTGCACGCCCGGCGAGCTGACGGCGCTGGTGCGGGACCTCCGCCGTGGGGGCGGCGTCCTCGTGGGCGGATTGCCCGCCCTCAACGTCGACTATCGCGACGCGGTCGGCGGTCGCTTCCCGCTCGTGATCTTCCTGGTCGTGGCGGCGACCCTCGCCGGTCTCGCCCACGCCTTCCGCTCGGTCGTGGTCCCGCTGAAGGCGGTGGCCCTCAACCTCCTCACGGTGGCCGCGTCCATGGGCGCCCTGGTGCTGGTCTTCCAGGACGGCTTGGACGCGGGGCTGCTGGGCGCCGGCGACGGCACCGGTGGCGTCTTTCCCGCCATCCCGGTCCTGGTCTTCTGCACCGTGTTCGGCCTGAGCATGGACTACGAGGTCTTCCTCGTCGCCCGCGTGATGGAAGCGCGCCGGGACGGAGCGGGGGAGCAGGAGGCCATCGCGGAGGGGCTCGCCCGCACGGGCGGCGTGATCACCAGCGCGGCGGCCGTGATGATCGCCGTCTTCGCCGCGTTCACCCTCGGCGACTTCCTGCTGATCCGCATGCTGGGCTTCGCCCTGGCGGTGGCCGTGCTGCT
>DATKBW010000041.1:0-5409 GCA_035513575.1 Longimicrobiales bacterium
CACCAGGTACCGGGAGTCCTCCCCGAACTCGAACGACCGGTACGCCAGCGGCTCGTCCGTCCCCGGCAGCGTCAGGACCCGCGGATCGAACAGCGCCTGGTCCGACAGGTTCGTCGGGTCGTACCGCCGCACCTCCGCCACCCCCGTCTGCGCGTTCCGGATCGTGTACGACAACCGATCCCCTCCCTCGATCCAGTTCACGCTCCCGGGCCCCGCCGCGCCGGACAGCCGCCCCGACACCGACAGCGCTTCCTGCACGCTCCCCAGACGACGCTGCCCTTCCTGCGCCGTGGCATCCCCGGCCACCAGTACCAGCCCCAGCAGCGCCGCGATCACCTTCGTTCCCACGTGCTCCTCCTCGTGAACCCCTGTTCCCGACCGGCCGACCCGCTTCCGTACACCGCGACATAATGGAGAGGTCGGGGCCAGGGGGCCACTGCGCGGCGCTGCCACCCCCGGGCCCCAGCCCCATTTCAACGCGGAACCGCGGAAGGCGCGGAATCAGCGCGGAACACCCGCGCGGCCGGTGCAGACGGATCGCCCGACCAATCGGTTCATGATTTCGATCCGCGGCCTCCGCGCGCTTCCGCGTTTCCGAGTTGAAATCTCCGGCGGTGGGCCCAGCCGACGCGACCCTCGCGAGCGTCACCCCTCATCCCCCGGCTTCGGTCCGACGTAGCGGTTCACGACCCGCCGTACCGCCCCGCCTCCGAGGTACGCCGCGTCGAAGTTCAGCAGCAGGCCGACGGGGAAACCTCCCAGCCGCAGGTACGTGAGGAGCTGCACACCGTGGATCGGGTGCAGCGCCTTCTCCGGCAGCGGGACCTCGCGCCGGAACCGGAGCCCGCGCCGGTGCATCTCGAACGCCAGGCACGCCCGTAGGCCGATTCCAGGAGCCCGGGCCCCAGCCCGCGGTGGAACCTTGTGCGAGCAGTGAGTGCCGTTGTACTGTATTTCGGGTTTTATTCGGTTCCAATGAAGAGGCGAAAATGGCTGGAAAACGGATCAAGGTGGTGGAGGAGAGCGGCAGCGGTCGGAACGAGCGATTCCAGGACACGCGCACCCGCGAAGTGTTGACCCGGCCGGAGCTGGTCCGCAGGATCGCAAGCGGTGATTATCCGAACTACCACGTCCGGGAAGTCAACGGTGTGAAGACCCCCGTCTCGAACCCCGATCAGTCCGAGGGGAACAACCTGGGCTGAACTCTGCACGCGCTCCAGCCACCGGATGGACCAGGAGGAACGCATGGGTCAACGATCGGGCATCGAGTGGACGGATGCGACCTGGAATCCGGTAACCGGGTGCACGCGCGTGTCCGCGGGTTGTGACAACTGCTACGCCGCCACGCTCGCGAATCGTTTGCTGAAGGACGCGTACCTGGCCCTGGCTCCGCAGGTTGATTCGCACGTCGCACGGAGAGACCCCTTTGCGGTGCGGCTCTGGCCGGAGCGCCTGGAGGATCCGCTGCGCTGGCGGGAGCCTCGGCAGATCTTCGTGAACAGCATGAGCGACCTGTTCCACAAGGACGTTCCCGAAGCATTCGTCCGAAGGGTCTTCGAAGTGATGCTCGAGGGCTCCTGGCACGTCTACCAGGTGCTGACGAAGAGGCCCGCTCGAGCGCGGCGGTTCTTCGATCGCAACCGAGACATGTTCGACGGGAATGGCATGCCGCCCCATATCTGGATGGGTACGTCCGTCGAGAACCAGGATGTGGTCTATCGGATCCGTCAGCTCTTGCAGGTTCCGGCCCCGGTGCGGTTCCTGTCCTGCGAGCCGCTGATCGGTCCACTGGAGTTCGATCCCGTCGGGATCGACTGGGTGATCGTGGGGGGAGAGAGCGGACTCCACCGTCGTCCAGTGGACCCGAAGTGGGTCCGGGCGATCCGGGACCGCTGCACCGCGGCGGACGTCGCCTTCTTCTTCAAGCAATGGGGTGGTCGGACTCCTAAAGCCGGAGGGCGCGACCTCGACGGGGAGGAGTGGAGCGAGATGCCGGCGGGGGCAGTGGCGAGTGCCTGATGCGCCCGAGGCGCTGACAGACGATGGGTTCTACCTGCCTGAGATCGGCGCTCACTCCCTGCGCCGACATCGCCGCGCGGCGGGCGTCCCACTCCGCCATGGGCCTGCCCCTTTCCCGGCTCTACAATCCCCGCACGAAACGTAGCGCGTCGGATCACTCGCCTTGCTCGTATGTCAGATTTGACATAGATTGGAGAGTGTGTGAAGCCGGGGGACAAGCCGCTTGTGTGGCTGCACGGCGAGGTGAAGACGCCGCCGTTCACCGCGTCGGCGCGAGTTGAGGCCGGGCTCCTGCTCCGCCGGCTGCAGAAGGGGGAGCTGCTCGGGATGCCGCATTCCCGGCCGATGCCCGGGATCGGGACACGATGCCATGAGCTGCGGATCCGGGACCAGGACCACACGTGGCGGATCATTTATCGAATCGACTCCGATGCGGTCGTGGTTCTGGATGTGTTCAGCAAGAAGGCGCGGCAGACGCCCGGCTCGGTAACCGAAAGGTGCAGGAAGCGGCTCCAGTCCTACGAGAAGGCGAGTGAGGAGCAGGATGGATAAGCGGAAGAAGAAGAACCTCGAGGCTGCCGGCTGGAAGGTCGGCTCGGCCGAGGAATTCCTGGAGCTCGACGAGGCCGAGGTGGCATTCGTCGCGCTCAAGCTGCGTCTGAGCGAGGAGCTGCGGGAGCGCCGCGTGGAGGGGCGGCTGTCGCAGGTCGAGCTGGCGAAGCGGATCGGCTCGAGCCAGTCCCGGGTCGCGAAGATGGAGGCGAGCGAGGCATCGGTGTCGGTGGACCTTCTCCTGAAGGGGCTGCTCGCCGCTGGCGCCACGGCGCAGGACATTGGCCGCGCGATTGGAAATGAGCGTCGCCGCACGTCCGCGACGGTCCATAATCCTGAATAGCCTCCACCCCACGAACCCACTTCACGGCGAAGCCGGATGCCGCTCCTCACCATCGACCGCGGGTCGCCTCGGCCACCCTCGCCGCGAGCATGGTCATGTGGGCCGCGCTGACCGCAGGCATGGTCGGTGGGCATGGACGGATTCGATTCCAATGGGGGTGATCGCCCTGGACTCGACCGTCAACTTCGCCGCGATCTGGGCGGCGTCGGTAGGGGCGGCGCTCCTCGCGCGACGCTGAGGCTGAGGTCGTCTCATCCCGCCATGGACTCCTCGCCCCGGGCGAGGCTATCGTGGGGGCATGGACGACGCGGAGCTGCGGGGCTACTTCCAGCGAATCGACGAGCACTTCCAGCGAATCGACGAGCACTTCCAGGGCGTCGACGAGCGCTTCCAGCGAATCGACGAGCACTTCCAGCGAATCGACGAGCGCTTCCAGGGCGTCGACGAGCGCTTCGACCGGATGATGGCGATGATCGCCGGGCTGTTCGAGGCGTCGGAGAAGCGCTGGAACGAGCGGTTCGAGGCGCTCGGGCGGCGGCTCGACGCACTGGACCGCCGGACGGAGGAGCGGTTCATCGCCGTTCACGAGCAGCTCGCCACCATGCGGCTGGCGCAGGAGCAGTTCGAGCGGAGGGCGATCGGCGAGCTGGAGGCGCTGCGCGAAGGCCAGGCGCGTCTGACGGAGCGCGTCAAGGCGCTCGAGGAGAACCAGGTCCGCCTCAACGAACGAGTCGACGCCATGGCCGACGACATGCGCCTCCGGTTCCGGCAGGTGGACGAGCGGCTGTCCGGACTCGCGGCCTAGCAAGCTTGCGACAGTTCTGGTCCATCGTTATGCATTCGTGGGCTTGAAAATGCATAATTAGGAGGTATCAGGTGCGCACGACCGTGGACCTGGACCGCAAGCTGCTCGAGCGCGCGAAGCGGGCGCTTGGGACGCCGACGTATCGGGAGGCGATTACCCGGGCGCTGGAGGAGGCCATCGCGCGCGCGGACATGCGGGCGCTGCTGGACCGGCTGGCGGGATCGGACGCGACCTGGGACCTGGACGAGCTGTTCGCCTATCGGCGGCTAGGCGATGGCGATCCTGCTTGACACGTCGGCCGTCGTCGTCTTCCTGCGGCGCGGACGCCCGGCGCGGTACGAGGCGGCCGCGACGGCCGCGGGAGAGGCGCTGGCCGGGGGGCGGGCCCTGCTGAGCGCGGTCTCGTCGGCGGAGCTGCTGGTGGGAGCGCGGGACCGGCGCGCGGTCGCGGACCTTTCGTCGCTACTGGCGAGTGTCCCCGTGGTGGCCGTGGACCGCGAGGTCGGCGCGCTGGCAGGCCGCATGGGCGCGCTGGCGCGTCAGGCGGGCGCGACGATCCCGCTGCCGGACCTTCTCATCGCGGCGACGGCCGCGTGGCTGGACGTGCCCCTGCTCACGTGCGATTCGGACCATGCGCGCGGCGCCGCGCTCGGGACATCGCCGGCGGGCGGACCCTGGTCGTCGCTGCGGCTCCATGCGGCTTCCGGCTGACCTCATCCTACGGTGCCCGCCCTCAGTAGGAACAGCGCGCCTGGAGGATGTCGACATCGCCGTCGGCGACGCGGATCCCCTGTCGTCGCGAACTCCATACCTCGCCCGAGAGATACGGTGCCGCCTCCACCGCCTTCACACGTATCGCGCCACCGCCATCGTCACCACCGCCAGGATCAGCAGCCACGCGATCACCTTGCTCGCCCGCCCGGACCGCGCGCGCAGCCGCGCCAGCTCGGCCCCGAGCCGGGCCCGCTCCTCCTCCGGCGCATCGGCCATCCGCGGCGCCAGCGCCCCCATCCGGAGCTGCGCCGGACGCATCACCATCAGCCCGATGACGTAGGCCACGATCGTCGCCACGCCCCCGGTGGTCAGGGACATCCCGTAGCCGGTGCGGAAGTACCCCGGGTTCAGGCCGGCGGACATGATCCAGAAGAGCCACAGGCCGGAGACGATGGTGAGCAGGGCGACGACGGGCAGGACGTGCATGATCCGCCCCTTCTGGAGCTCCTGCATCACCCGGCCGCCGTCGGGGCCGGCGCGCGCGATCGCTGGGGCCAGGTAGAACGCCAGGAAAAGGATCGTCCCCACCCAGAACACTCCCCCGCCGATGTGGATGATGCGCAGCGCCACCATCATGTGCCGCCTCCTCGCCTCGAGCTTGTGCCTGGAAAACGCGACGGGCGTCGCCCGGGGAGCTTGGCGCGTCCGGGGGGTGGCCGTCAAATGGCGGCGGCCAAAATGGTTGACATCGTCAACTAAAAGTGCAGTACGGCGGCTGGCGCGCGTCGCATGGTTCTTCCGCGCCCCGAGCGACGACATCCTGCTGATCAAGGTCAACTACTGGCTCAACCCCTGAGCCCCGCGATCCCGCCGGTCACCGGCCGCCCGGCCGGGCAGGCCGGTCCCGCTTGACAACTCGCCCTCCCTTATCCGACTTTTAGGCAACACTAAAACGACGACGCCATGTATCCCGACC
>DATKBW010000042.1:0-24429 GCA_035513575.1 Longimicrobiales bacterium
CTCCGGGTAGGTGTTGAGCCGGAGGATGTATGCGAGCAGGTCCGCGACCTCGCGGGGCCGGAGGCTGCCGGGGCTGTCCTCCGGCATGGTGGTGCGGATCGTATTGAAGAGGTAGTAGACGGCGCGCCCCGACCAGCTCCGGCGGAAGGCGCTGGCGGTGAAGTAGCCCGGCGCGTGGCAGGCCGTGCAGCGCTCCTGGAACGCGGCCTCGCCCCGCGCCGCCTGGGCGGCGGAGAAGACGCCGTCCAGGGTGGAACGGACCGCGGCGTCCCCTTTCCCGGTGCTCTGCGCGCCGGCCCCCGTGGCGGCCAGCGCCAGACCGGTGGCAACGGCCAGGCCGACCCCGCGCCACGCGGGCCCGCCGCGGCCGCGCTCGACGATGGTTGTCTTCATGGGCTCCTCGCGCTGGATGGGGAGACGAACTTTCCTCCCGGCGTGGCGCCACGCAAGCGGGTCGGCGGCCTCACCCGTGCGCTTCTCACCGCCGCACGTACTTGCGGACTGCACGCGGCCCCACCTCCGCGCCGTAGACGTTGCCCTCCGCGTCCACCGCCACCCCCTCGGCCCCGCTGGTGCCGGAGCGGTCGGGATCCGGCTCGGGGTCGGGGATGAAGGCGCGGACCCAGCCCGTCGCGGCATCGCCGATGTAGATCCCGCGGCGCCAGCCCGGGTTCCGGGCCGCATTGGACTCCGAGTCGGTGGCGTAGAGCGTGTCGTCGTCGTCGATGAAGAGCCCGCTGGGCCGTCCGAACTGGGTCCAGGTGGCCAGGTGCTCGCCCTCCTGGTCGAAGATCTGGATGCGGCTGTTGCCCCGATCGGCGACGAAGAGACGGCCCCGCGAGTCCATGGCCAGCGCGTGGGGGTCGCGGAGCTCGCCATCCTCGCCGCCCGTGCTGCCCCACGCCTTCAGGAACGTGCCGTCCGGCGCCAGCTTCACGATGCGGTTGTTGCCCCCCGCGTCGTGGCCGTCGGCCACGAAGATGCTGCCATCGGGCGCCACCAGGACGTCCGAAGGCTTGTTGAACGTGCCGGGTCCGTCGCCGGCCACGCCCCGCTTCCCCAGGGTCATGAGCAGCTCGCCCCCGGGGCTGAACTTGAGGACCACGTGCCCCCAGCCCTCGGGCACCGGCGCGTACCCCACGGCGTCCGTGACCCACACGTTCCCCTCCGCGTCCACCGTCATCCCGTGGGGCCAGGCCATCGTCCCCGCGCCGAAGCTGCGCCGGAGCGTGCCATCCAGGTCGAAGAGGAGGACGGGGTCCGCGCCGCTCCCCACGCACAGGTTGGCCCCGCACCGCTCCGCCACCCAGATCCCCCGGCCGTCGGGGGTGGGATAGACGGCGCTGGTGGCCCCCCAGGTCCGGCCGGCCGGGAGCGGCGCCCACACGCCGTCCACCGGGCGGTAGGGGTTGGGGGCCGTCATCTGGGCGGCCTCTGCCGGGGCCGCCGCGGCGAGGAGGAGGAGCGTGATCGGGGCGGGGGCGCGGCGTCCGGCCATCAGGTCTCTCCGGGGAAAGGGTCGAGGGTTCGTCGGGAGGGCTCCATCGAGCCCGGGACGCTTGCCCCGAGGCGACGGAACAGCGCACGGGTGAGCCAGGCGGCGGCCAGGACCACGAGGGCCAGGGTGGCCCAGCGCAGGGCGGCGGCGGCCAGGAGGAGGTCCGGGGCGGGCCACCGGACGTCGTACTGGAGGAGCTCGGAACCGCGCGTCGTCATCCAGTGCCAGCCGCTGTGGGCCACGAGGGCGGAGACGATGATGGTCCCCATCCGCTCGGCCACCACGCGGCGGAACAGCAGCCCCAGGAGCGGCACCATCACGGCGAGCACCAGGAGCTGGCCCAGCTCCACCCCCACGTTGAAGGCGAGGAGCGACGTGAGCAGGTGGCCGCCGGCGAACTGGAGGCTCTCCGCCAGGGCGAAGGAGAAGCCGAACCCGTGGACCAGGCCGAAGCCGAAGGCCGCCGCCCAGCGCCGGTGCACGCGCGCGCCGACGATGTTCTCCAGCGCCAGCCAGACGATGGAGAGAGCGATGAGCGCCTCCACGAGCGGCGGGAACCACAGCGCCCGGGGGGCGAGGCCGAGGGCCGACGCGGCCAGCGTGATGGAGTGGGCCACCGTGAACGCCGTCACCACGGGGACGAGGGGCCGGATCCGCCGGAAGGGCACGACCAGCACGAGGAGGAAGAGGAGGTGGTCGAGGCCATCCAGGATGTGCTCGAACCCGAGGGCGACGAAGCGCAGCGCCGCGTGATGCCAGCGCGGGTCGAGGCGGACGAGGCCGGGATCGCCCGTGTACCGGAGGACCCGGTCGCGACCGTCCGGGGTCCGGTAGCGCAGCACCGTGGTGGTCCGGACGCCCAGGTGGGCCAGCGCCGGCACCAGGGCGAGATCCCGGCCCGCCGACGCGATGGGGTAGTCCAGGAGGACATCGAGGAGCGCCTGCTCGGGCACCAGCTCCGTACCCTCGGGCAGGCCGGGCCCGCTGACGTGGGCCAGCGCCCCGTCCCAGGAGCCGAAGGAGCGGTCCGTGGGGAGGGACACCCGCACGGCCGTCAGCGCCGGCGGCCCCACCACCCGCCCCCTCTCCCGGACCTCCAGGTAGTCCACGAGCCAGAGACGGGCCGCGTCCCGGAGCCGGGGCAGCGCCTCGGGCAGCGCCAGGTACCGGCCGGGACCCCGCACGGGGAGGTCCACGTCCCGCAACGCCGCCACCGGGACCCGCAGGAGGACGCGCAGCCGGTCGCCCTCCGGCTGCACCAGGACGCGCACCGTCACCGTCGCCGGGATCTCGTGGGCGGCGGCCGGGGACGGGACGACGAGGAGGGCGAGGACGACCGCGGCCGCCGCCCCGGGGCTGGCACGGCACGGTCGTGCCGTGCCGCGCCACCACGTCAGCCCGTGCGGAAATCCGGTGGGATCCAAGGGGGCGCCTCGCTTGGCTGAGGGGCTCCGGCGGCGGTCGAAGCATCTGGCGACCGCACCCGGCAGCGACGCTGGCGTTCCTTCCGGTGACGAGGTAGCGTACGCGGGCGGGCCCGGTCAGGACAAGTGCACTCCCTCCCGGAGGCGGCTCCATGAAGCGTACTTCCGCGCTCGGCGCGGTCCTCGTGCTCGGCGCCCTGGGACTCGGCTTCGGCGCTTCGGGGCTGGAGCGCGCGGCCGCCGCCCGGGCCGCCCGGATGGTGGACGCCCCCGTCTTCGAGGTGGACCCCTTCTGGCCCAGGCCCCTCCCGAACCGCTGGCTCATGGGCTCCGCGGTGGGCGTGGGCGTGGACTCCCGGGACCACGTCTTCGTGGTCCACCGCCAGGCATCCCTGAATCCACGCACCGAGGTCGGCGCGGCCCAGGACCCGCCCACCGGCGAGTGCTGCCTCCCGGCTCCCCCCATCCTCGAGTTCGACCCCGACGGCAACCTGGTGAACGCCTGGGGCGGCCCGGGCGAGGGGTATGAGTGGCCGGCCTCCAATCACGGCCTCACCCTCGACCCCATGGACAACGTGTGGATCGGCGGGAACGGTGCCAACGACTCCCACATCCTCAAGTTCACCCGCGACGGCCGCTTCCTCGCCCAGTTCGGCGCGCCGGGGAGACGCGCCGACAGCCACAGCACCGACCACTTCGGCCGCGTGGCCAAGGTCTCCTTCGACGCCCGGGCCGGCGAGGCGTACGTGGCCGACGGCTACGGCAACAAGCGCGTCGCCGTGCTGGACATGAATACCGGCGCCTTCAAGCGCTACTGGGGCGCCTACGGGGAAGAGCCGGACGACACCGACCTGGGGCCCTACGACCCCGACGCGCCACCCGCCCGGCAGTTCCGCAACCCCGTCCACTGCGCCGAGCCCACCCACGACGGCCTCGTGTACGTGTGCGACCGCCCCAACGACCGCATCCAGGTCTTCCGCACCGATGGCACCTTCGTGGACGAGATGTTCATCGCCCCCCGTACGCTGGGCGACGGCTCCACCTGGGACATCGCCTTCTCCCGCGACCCCGAACAGCGCTTCATGTACGTGGCCGACGGCAAGAACATGCGCGTGTATATCGTCGACCGGGCGAGCCTCGAGCTGCTCACCAGCTTCGGCGACGGGGGCCGCCAGCCCGGCCAGTTCTTCGGCGTCCACTCCATCGCCACCGACTCCCGCGGCCACATCTACACCACCGAGACCTACGAGGGCAAACGGCTCCAGAAGTTCGTCTATTTGGGACTGGCGCCCGTCGAGGAGCGCGACCGGGGCGTGCCCTGGCCGGAATCGGTGAGGTGAAGGCGCGCCGCGGGTTGGCAGGGAAGTCGGAATGCGTTATGCTTGCCGTACGCGGGGCTCGCACGGCCCGCTCTCTCCCCACGACATCCGCCTGAAACAGCGACGTGACGAATGCGTCTCAGTCTCATCACGACTTTCGCCGGGAGCCTCGTGCTCATCCTGGGCACCTTCGGGATCCGCCCCGCCCACGCCGAGAGCCTCGACCCGGTCGACATCGCGGCTTCCGCCGACCGGGCCATCACGGCCCTGTCGCCGCACGTGGCGCAGGAGAGCCATCCGGAGGCGCTCCAGCGAGCGTTCCTGGCCTACTTCGCCTTCCAGGCCGCGCATCCGGAGATGATCCGCAACCCGTACTACTTCTTCGTGGACTACGGCCTCGCCAACACGACCCCCCGGGGCTACGTCTTCGACATGGCGAAGCTCGAGCTCGTGGAAGGGCCGTTCACGGTCGCCCACGGCCGGGGCTCGCTCCGCACCAGGAACGGTGTCCCCTCGCGCTTCTCCAACGTGCCAGGCAGCTACATGTCTTCCCTCGGGCTGTATGTCACCCAGGAGACCTATCGCTTCAGCGGGAAGTCCGGCGGCCGACGCTACCACTCGGTCGGGCTCCGCCTGCGCGGCGTTTCCGGCGATTTCAACAGCGCCGCGCGTCGCCGTGGCATCGTTTCGCACGGCGCGCCCTACGTTTCCGCCAGAGACGCCGGACGGAGCGAGGGCTGTCCTGCCATGGAAGAGTCGCGGGCACGGCGGCTCCTGCCGCAGATCGCGGACGGCGGGCTCGTCTACCTGTTCTCGCCGAAGGACACCGGGTGGATGCAAGCCGACCCCTGGAGCCGGACCATCCGGGGCTGACCACACCGGTCACGCGCACGCCGCAACGCCAGGGAAGCCGTCACTCCTCGAGTATCTCGTATGCCACGAAGGCTATTCGCTGGCTGTCGGGTGACCATGAAGGGACATTGATGGTGCCCTGGCCACCCAGAAACGGGGGTGTCAGGTCGCGAATCGATCCGTCGCGCAGGTCCATGAGACGCAGCTTTACCTGCTTGCCGAACGGATGGCTCTCGCCCTGGTCTTCGAGGTACGAAAGGAACACCAGCCAGCGCCCGTCCGGCGAAGGGTGTGGGAACCAGTTGGAGTAGCTGTCGTGGGTGAGCTGCTCGGCACCGTTCCCGTCCGTCCGCATGCGCCAGATCTGCATCGTTCCATTGCAGAACGAATTATAGAAGATGAACCGGCCGTCTGGCGCGTAGTCGGGGCCATCGTCGAGCCCGCGGCAGGCAGTCAGGCGTCGTTCCTGTCCGCCACTCACGGGAATGGTGTAGATGTCGAAATCGCCGTTCCGGAGCCCGACGAATGCGAGCGTTTCGCCATCGGGCGACCACCCGTGCCAGAAGCTCGGCGCGTTCGTTGTGACCTTGACCGGTGACGGGCTGCCCACGATCGGCATGACGTAGATACTCGACGCCAACCAATCCTGCGCCGGGTCCGTGATGTGTTCCTCGGCATGGTGGCTGAAGACCAGAGATCTCCCATCAGGCGAGATGCCGTGATCGTTGTTCACTCGCGTGGCGAACCCTGTCGGTATCTCCTCCAGGCGGCTACCGGCGCCCGCATTCAGGCGATATAGGCGACCCCTGCTGTTCACCACGAAGAAGGCTCCGTCGGGCGACCAGTTCGGCGCCTCGAAGTGCCGGTCTTCGGCGTAGACCGTATCGATGCGGCCGGTCCGAACCTCCACCGTTTGGAGTGAGCTACGTATCGTATCGCCCGATTGGGCGACAGCGCTGTTCAGAGCGGCCAGGCTCGGCAGAAGGAGAAGGTGCGGTAGTGTGAGCATAGCGATGCCTGTTCGGAGAAGCCTGCCCAGGATCAAGACGGAATCAGGAGAACACCGATTCGGCCGGAGGTGTCGTCCATTAGCGCTTGCCCAACCGCCCGAGGGTGCTGTCGAGGGAACGCTTCAACTTCTCGACACCACCGTCGACGGCCTGCTCCAGAGTCGCCGCCTGATACCTCACTGAGATCGGCTGAAGACCGGCGAGACGGGCCTCCAGCAGGCAGCGTTTATCCCCGGTGCCGACCTTCTTGTCGCTGTTCTCGTCGCTGAGATGGACCTCCACCCGTGTGATCTGCGCGCTGAACCGATCCAGGGCGTCCCTCACCACCGCTTCCACCTGTTGAGCCAGCCGGTCGTTACCCACGATATTGCTATCGGTGTTGATCTGGATCTGCATGGGCCCGTCCTCCCGTGGCTGTCCTAACTGCGATTCAGTACCGGTAGATCGCAGCAATTCCGGTCTTCGTCGGCATCCGTTCGGTGGGGACGACAACGACTCGTCCGCCCATCTTCAGAGCTAACCTCCCCAGGTCGTCGAGCACGTCATCGACCTCCGGGTGTGTCAGGTCGTCCAACTCGATGTCGCCGGTCGCGGCGTTGATCCGGCCGGGAACTTCGCGGCGGGCTTCGATCAGCAGTGTGGCGACCCGCCCGCCCACGACCGCCTTCGCGACCTGTGCAAGCTCGTCGTCACCGAGCCCCTCGGACCTTGCGTTGCCGAACTCCGCGACCAGTGCGGCCAGGCGCGCCAGATAGCGAGGCTCCATGAGCTGCCAGGCGCGCTGGCGGAGTTCGTCGATCGACGACAGGGCATCCGGGTGGATATCGATGCTTTCCTGTATCAGAAACGGATTGTGGCTGACATCGCGAAACATATGATGATGCTCCGGCAGCGCCGCCAGGATCAGCGGCAGGCCCGATGGCTGAGAGTGGTGCTCCAGGACCGCGCGGTCGACGGCGCGGAAGAAGCGTTCCGCGTCGATGTCCACCTCAGACTCTCTCCCGCCGTGGCCGTGATGCATGGGCGAGTGCCCGCCACCTACACCGCCGTAAGAGGCGACGGTCTGGTGGGGCTCGGTCAATTCTTCTCCCAGCGCCTCGGTGATCGTCCGCGGGACACCCTGGGCCGGTTCGATCTCGTCCAAAGCGTCACGGTTGCCCTCGAAGAGCTTGATCTCCTGTCGGTTCAAGCCGAGAACGTGATAACGGTCGGCTGACTGAAGGATGCGCAGCAGGGGTTTGACGTGGAAGCTTTCCGCCACGACAGCCAATTCGGCGACCGGCCGCTGGAGCTGGTAAACCCGGAACATGCCCCTCGCACCCAGAACTGCCAGGCCGTCGAGGGTGTGATGCCAGAAGTCGTGGTCATCAGCCAATGCCAGGAACGGTTCCAGCAATGGCCGTATCTCCTCCTGCGGGAATTGTTGCCGGAGCGACTCCTCCAGCGCCTTCACAAGGTTACCGAACCGTATCGGATCTTGCTGATTGTCCGGATGGTGCCGATGCGTCGGCAGATAGAGCGAGAGGCAAGGGGGATCACAATTGTCCAGGAGCCCCGCTGCGTAGTCTTTATCGAGCGTGTTCACGTTGTCCCCTCTCAGGACCTGGGAGCGGCCGGGACTCGTTCGGCGCCAGGGGCGAGCTCAGTCCTCAACTCACCGCTTTCTTCACGAGCGCGCCGATCCTTGCCTCTTCGGCGGCAGTCAACTCCTTCAGCGCGAAGGCGGTCGGCCACATGGCGGCGTCGTCGAGGTTCGCCTCGTCGCTGAAGCCGAACGTCGCGTACCTCGATTTGAACTTCTGCGCGCTTTGGAAGAAGCAGACGACCTTGCCGTCCCTGGCATACGCGGGCATCCCGTACCAGGTTTTCGGCGCGAGGGCTGGCGCGCTGGCTTTGATGACAGCATGGAGCCGCTCGGCCATGGCGCGATCCGGTCCCTGCATCCCGGCGATCTTCGCGAGCACGGCGCTTTCCCCGTCCGCCTTGTCCTTGGTCGCGCGAGTGCCGCGGCGCGCTTCCGCCTTCAGCTCTCGGGCGCGCTCCTTCATCGCAGCTCGTTCCTCGTCCGTGAATCCCCTGGACTTCTTGCCGGTCGCGGTGGTGCTCTTGGCGGACTCCTGCGTGGCCCTTTTTGCGCTCATGGAAACCTCATGGTGACCTGGTCCTCATGCGCTTGAAGGGCCTTTTCGGCTTGCTCTGGTCTTCTTGGCTTTCGGTGGCGCCAAGTCAGCCTCTGTAACACGAAACAATGAGGATAGCAGTTCACTGTCGTCCAGATGTTCGTCGACCAGGAAGTACGGCTTCGATCCAGGGTAGGGTGGAGCCTCAATCGGACTTCCCAACAGGGATCGGCCGGCCTCGGTAGGCTTCACGAACAGGCTGTTGTCGCAAACCAGGGCCACCACCTTGGCGCCCACATACACCGCATACTCACCGAACATCTTCTTATAGGATACGTCGTCGACCTCACGGACGAAATCACACACATGTTGAACGAAACCGAGATCCGAGCCCATTGTCACCTCTCCTGCTGGGGCACGCAACGCGCTTTGCGGCCAAGCTGCGGACGCCGCAGGCGGCCGCCAGCTTTCAGCGCTTCGTTTATGTCACCCCCCCGCGGACGGGCTTGGTGACCGCGAGCCGATCGGCGAAGGCGAGACCGGGGGCAGTTTCTGGCGCTCCACGAAACGCCGCGCGGTGGCGAGGGCTGGTCGGATGTCGGAAGAGCAAACGGCCACGCCGAGCGCGCTGCTCGAGGATCTCGCGCTCCCGAAGCTTGTGAAACCGTGTAGTAGCGCACCGGTGGGCTTGCGGCAAGACCCGGGTCGTGCCGTGGAGTCGCTGGCCGAGGCCAGACCCTCTGCCGAGGCCAGAACCTCCAGGAATGGGAGTCGCAAAATGCGTGCACTGTTGCCGACATATGGGTCGCGTGGGGACGTCGAACCGATGGTGGGACTCTGTGCGCGCCGCCGGACTTCGCGGATCGGTCAGCAATAACGTTCCGAACCGTTCATTATGTACCCGATCCTGGCTGCCCCGGGCTTGCGCCCGAATCGCCTTTTTTCGCGTAACCACACCATTTTTCGGGGCCGGCCGCGACGTGGTCCCGCGCTTGCCCTGAGGGAGGGCACAATGGAACCGCGTGACGGCGGGAAACCGGGGAGAGCGTCACGCGGACGAAGGGGGAGAGGCCCATGTGGTCTCTCCTCTCTTTGTTTCCGGTCGATCACGCCATAGAGCTTCCGCACAGTCTCAGGGGCCTTCGGCCTCCGCCGGCTCCGCCCCCACCACCGCCGTCCGCTCCTGCTCCGCCTGGTGGATCGCCCAGGCGGCGGTGACCAGGCCCACGTGGCTGAACGCCTGCGGGAAGTTGCCGAGCAGCTCTCCCGTCCCGGCATCGACCTCCTCGGAGAGCAGCCCGACGTCGTTGACGAAAGCGCAGGCGCGCTCGAACACCCGGCGCGCCTCCTCCGGGTCGCCCGCCAGGGCCAGGGCGTGGGCGAGCCAGAACGTGCACAGGAGGAAGGTGCCCTCGCCCGACTGGATCCCGTCGTCGCTCCGGTAGCGGAAGACCAGCCCGGCGTCGTCGGTGAGGTGCTCCTGCACGGCGCGGATGGTCGAGCGGACGCGCTCGTCGTCAGCCGGCAGGAAGCCGACGATGGGGATCATGAGGGTGGCCGCATCCAGCTCGTCCCCGTCCAGGGCCTGGCGGAACGACTTCAGGTCCTCGCTCCACCCTGGCCCTTCGATCGCCTCGCGGATCTCGCGCCGCGCCTTCTTCCAGGACTCGAGGGTGGCCGCGCGTGGCTCGAGGACGTCGGCCATCTTGATGGCGCGGTCGACCGCGACCCAGCACATGAGCCTGGAGTGGAGGTACGGCCGGGGCCGGCTCCGGATCTCCCACAGGCCGTGGTCGTCCTCGTGCCAGCGCTGCGCCGCCTGGTCGGCCAGCGACCGGAGGAGCTCCCGGATGGTGGGGTCCGGCTCCACCTGCTCCTCGAGCCGGACGACGGCGGCGAAGATCTCGCCGTACACGTCGAGCTGTTTCTGCTCGAAGGCGGCATTGCCGACGCGGACGGGGCGGCTGCCGCGCCAGCCCGAGAGCCGTGGCAGCTCGCGCTCCACCAGCTCGTGCTCGCCTCCGATCCCGAACACGATCTGCGGCGCGTCGCCGCGACGGACGCGCCCGAGGCTGGCGCCCGCGAGGAAGTCGAAGAAGCTCTGGGCCTCGTCCGGACACGCGGCGATCCAGAGCGCCTCGAGGGTCAGGCTCGCGTCGCGGACCCACGCGTAGCGGTAGTCCCAGTTCCGCTCGCCGCCGACCGCCTCGGGGAGAGAGGTCGTCGGCGCCGCGATGATGGCGCCGGTCGGGCGGTAGGTGAGCCCCTGGAGCACGCGGCCGCTGTGATGGACCAGCTCCGCCCACGGTCCCTGGTACCCCTGGTGGATGTCGGACCAGCTCCGCCAGGCGGCGAGCGTCTCCCCGATCCGCGCCTCGATCTCCCGGGGTTGCCAGACTTCCGGAGCGCTCCACCAGGTCGGCCGGAAGTGGAGGGCGAAGTGGAGGGCGTTTCCCTCCTCCAGGTCCACCGCACCGCGCGCATGCGAGCCATCCACCTCGAGCTCCACGGGGGAGCTCAGGACCATCGCCACCGGACCCCCACGGGAACGAATCCCTCCCTTGCACGACTCCAGCACGGGGTGCACCAGCCCGTACTCGGGGCGAGGCGCGAACCCGATGTCCAGGCGGACGCGACCCTCCGTGCACTCGACGCGACGCAGCAGCGCGCCCGGAGCCCCGGCCCCGAGCTCGTGGCCACGCTCGTTCGGCCCCGTGGCGAGCCCGTCGGTGAGGACGGCCTCGCCCTGTCCGGTGCGGAACACGGTCCGGAGGACGAGCGACCCGTCGGCATACTCACGGCGGACCTCGCAGTCCTCCACCGGGCCGATGCTCCAGTGGCCCGCGTCCTCGTCCAGGAGGCGCCCGAAGAGCGAGGGCGAGTCGAACCTCGGGACACACAGCCAGTCCACCGAGCCGCCGCGGGAGACCAGCGCCGCGCGATGACAGTCGGACAGCAGGGCATAGTCCGCGATCGGCCGACTCATGCGGCGGACTCCAGGTCGGGAGGGCCTCGTTCCGGACCGGTCACGTCAGCACGAGGGCCCCTCCCCCAGTGGCGAGGATCACGAGGTTGCACACGAGGTACAGGAGGTCGTAGTACCAACCCTGGCCATCCTCCCCCCAGAACCCCGTCTTCCACACGAAGACCTTCTTCTGGATCGCGCCGAGCATGACGGCGATGAGCAGGATGGCCCCGAGCTGCGCGTAGATCCCCAGCGCCACCGAGGCCGCACCCACGACCTCGACGATCCCGAGCACCAGCGTGAACGCCGGCGACATCCCGATGCTCTCCGCCCGCTCCCGGGGCTTCCTCATGTGCGACCAGCCGCTGGTGCCGAAGACGGCGGCGATCATCAGCCGTAGCAGCAGCAGCGCGACGTCTGCGAGCGCCCCTCCGGCGCTCACGAGGCCTTCCTCACCGGACCGCCGCCGACGTTGCGACTGCTCACCGCCCGCCTCCGCTGTGCGCCGTCCCGATCCGGATCGCAGCACCACCGGGCAGGATCAGCGCGAGCGCAAGCGCCGCGCGGCTCGGAATGGTCCTCATACAGGTTCCCCGCTGGTCGGGTGTGGCCCGCCGTTTTGCAATTATCGAACCTCGGACCTCGGGTTCGCGCGTTTGACGTGGGTGCCACAGCTCTCGAACATTCGTGCCATGAAGCACCTGACTTCCGAACAGATCGATGACCTCACGTCCGCTCTGGACAGCGCCCTCCGGAAGCTCGAGCGGAGCATGCGCACCACGGAAGAAGCGCTGCGTCCCGTGAAGCTGGACCAGAGCGCCGTCGGCCGGCTCTCCCGCATCGACTCCCTCCAGAACCAGGGCCTCACCCGCAACCTCCAGGAGCGGGAACAGGCGAAGCTGGGACAGGTGATCACCGCCTTCCAGCGGCTGGAGGCGGGCACCTACGGCATCTGCACCGAATGCGGTGGCGAGGTCCCGTTCGAGCGCCTCGAAGTCTTCCCGGAGACTCCCACCTGCACCTCGTGCAGCGGGGCGTGACATCAGCGCATGAACGGCACGGGGCATGAGGCCCGGGTTGTCTTCCCCGGAGCCTCCCGCTAAGATATAAGGCTAGCATGCCTCCGCATGCGAGCGCTTCGATGCGGTGCTGCCGCTTTTTCCGAGCTGCCGCACGCGCCACGAACCGAGACAGGCTTGCCGCCCGCTGCGATGAACGCCGCTCGCTGCCGCCAGACTGCCCCGAGATTCTGGAGCGTGAATGATGATCGACACCTTCGCTGGCAGCGACTTCCGGCCTTCCCTTCCCGCCGGCACCACTCCGACCTGATCCGCCTCGGCCGGGTTCGACACAGGAGAGCCGAAGGCACGACCGACTGATTCCCGGCGCGGGGTTCGCTTCCAGCGACGCCTCCCCGATGATCGCCTCCCGGTTCTCCGAGGAGGCTTTTTTTCTGGCACGCTGGTGCCACCTGACAGGAGTGAAGCGAGTGGAACGAGCGATCACATACGAGGGAAGGCCCTGGCGGGTGTGGGTCAATCCCGCGCCGGCGCAGGACGGGGCCGAGAGCGGTCTCGACCTCGTGTTCAGCGATGGCGCGGGGCGCCAGATCCGGCACCCGGTGGGCCCGGCGCTGCTCCGGGTGCTGAGCCGCCACGGGCTGGAGGTGGACGAGCTGCTGCTCCGGGAGGCTCTGGCGGTGGCGCTCCAGGCACAGACGAACGGCGCGCCGGGAGGTGTGGATGCCGGCGCGTGAGATGATCCGGGCCGAGGGCGCGGTCGAGGAGATGCTTCCCAACCGGATGTACCGCGTCCGCCTCGAAAACGACGAGGTGGTCCTGACGACGGTGGCCGGCCGTGCGCGCCGTGGGCTGCGGATCCTCCACGGCGACCGGGTGACGGTGGAGATGAGCCCCTACGACCTGAGCAGGGGACGGATAACAGGCAAATCAGACGAAACCGAAGGGGAAAAACGATGACGATGACGATGGAGCAGAAGCGGAGTCGCGGGGGCGGGATCGATCGGAGCCGGGTGAGGCTCATCTCCCAGGTCGTGGAGATCGGCGACAACACCGGGCGCGCCCTGGACGTCATGAACGGGGACGGGCTCGACTTCCTCCCCGTCGTGGCGGAGGACACGGGCAAATTTCTGGGCGTGGTGCTCCGGAAGGGCATCGAGCGGGGCTGCTGGGGGATGGGTCACGACCCGGACCGGTGCCCGATGCAGAACCACCTGAAGACAGACGTGCGGTTCTCGTTCGACGACGAGCCGCTGGACCCGGGAATGCTCGAGGTGGCGGCGCGAGAGCCGGTGGTGATCGTGGACCGGCAGCTCCGGCCGGTCGGGATCCTCCGGGGAGCGGGCGATCGATGACTCCAGCGACACCCGTTCATGGCCTCGCTGGCCGGGGCGGCGCCCGCCTACATCGTCACCGAGCGCGGTGGACGGCTGTTGGGCATCTACGAGCCGGACACTGGACCTCCCGCGACCTTTCCCGGAGGAGGCGTGAAGCCATCGAATCTCGAGATCCTCGCGTACGAGGACAGCCCGCTCGGCCCCCTGTGCCTCCGGCGCCGTGAGCTCCTGTCGATGCCGGGAACGGTAGTCACGGAAGTGACGCTGAACCACGAGTTCCTGATGAGCAGCCACTACACGGTGTCGGAGACGGCGCTCGCCGCCCTCGCCCTCGACATGCACCAGGGCTCCGGGCTGAGGGTCCTCGTCGGCGGACTGGGGCTCGGCTACACCGCGCATGCCGCGCTGGAATCGCCGCGCGTCGATGAGCTCGTCGTGATCGAGCTCCTGCCGCAGGTCGTCGGCTGGCTCGAGCGGGGTCTCCTGCCGCTTTCCGGCGAGCTCCGCGGGGATCCCCGCTTCCGGACGGAGATCGGCGACTTCTTCCAGCGGATGCAAGGCCGGCCGGAGGAGCGGTTCGACCTCATCCTGGTCGACATCGATCACGCGCCGGACCACCACCTCGACCGGGCGAACGCGCCCTTCTACACGAACGAGGGGCTCGCGTCGGCCCGCGCGCACCTGGCTCCGCGCGGCGTGCTCGCGGTCTGGTCCTCCGCCCGCAGCCCGGATTTCGTCGACGGCCTGGAGGCGGTCTTCGACGAGGTGAGGGCCGCGCCCGTGACGTTCTTCAACGCCCTCGTTCACGAGGAGACGACCGACTGGATCTTCCTGGCGCGGTAGGCCTCCCTACGCGCCGATCGGAGGCTCTCGGTCCTCGCTCGTCGCCTCCCGGATCGCCTCCTCCAGCTCCTGCTCGAGATCGGCACGGCTGAGCGAGGTGCCGCTGTGCAGGGCGTCCAGGAGCGGCCCCTCGACCGCTCGGGAGTAGCGAACGATGTCCCGTCCCGCGCTCCCGTGCTCGAATTCCATCCGGATGACGTTGGGCGTTCCCGCGCTCGACGTCGTGGCGATGAAGACGTCCCAGACCGCGCCGTCCCGGAGGAGCCGGGTCAGAAGGAGCCGAGAAGACGCCGACGGTGCGCCCGACACCAGCCGGTTGTGGGTCGCGTCCCGGTTCACCTCGGGACGGCGGGACGGGCCCCGTTTCTTGCCGCCACGGCGGCGCGCGCCGTTCTCCGGCTTCTTCTTCCCCATCCGCTACCTCTCGGGCCGCGCGGGCTCCGAGATCTTCTCGATGGTCTCTTCCACCTGCTCCGTCTCCTCCTCCCCGGTCTTCACGGCCAGGTCCGCCTGGGCGATGATACCGACCAGTCGGTCGCCATCCTCCACGACGGCCACGCGCCGGATCTGCTCCCGCCGCATCCGCTGCATGACCTCGTCCACGTCGTCTTCCGGGCCCACTCTCGTCGCGGACTCGGTCATGTGATCGCCCACGGTGCAGCCGTCGCCATGCCCCTCGGCCACGTGCCGCATGGCGATGTCGCGGTCCGTGATCACGCCGCGAATGCGCCTGCTCCGGGCGTCGTCCACCACCGGGATGATGCCGACGTTCAGGTCGCGCATGAGCTCCGCGGCCCGGCGCAGGCTGTCGGCCGCCGTCAGCGCCTCGGGATCGCGGGTCATGATGTCTCGTGCTCGCATGTGCCTCCTAGCCGTTCGGGTTTGCCGTCGGACCCTCAGGGCGCGCAAGCATCGTTCCCGTCCCGGCGGTGTTCAGGGAGCCGGGCCATCGCCCTTCCCGGCGATCTGCTCGAGCGCCCGGGCGTGCACCTCGAGAGCCGGCTCGTCGTGGAGCACGAACCGGATCCGTTCCACCGATTCGAGCCCCTGCGCTCGCCCCGCCACGGTTTCCAGCGCGATCATCGCCGCCGGCTCCATGGGGTAGCCGAACGCTCCCGTGGAGATGGCGGGGAACGCGACGGAGCGCAGGCCCGCTGCTTCCGCAAGGTCCAGGGCCCTCCGGTAGCAGGACGCCAGCAGCACGTCCGGCGGTTCATCCATCCCGTAGACCGGCCCGAGGCAATGGATCACGTACGGGTTGGGCAAGCGGTGTCCCGAGGTGATGACCGCCTGTCCCGGTCCGATCGGCGCAAGGGGCCTCGTCTCCTCCTCGAGCCCCGGTCCGGCCACCCGGTGCAGCGCCCCCGCGACGCCCCCGCCGATCCGGAGCTCCGCGTTGGCCGCGTTCACCACGGCGTCGAATCCTGTCTGCGCGGCGATGTCGCCCACCACGAGCTCGACTGTGGTGGAGCCGAAGCGATGGTCCGTCATGCTTCCTCCCCGGTGCAAGCCGTGTTCCCACCGGCACGGGTACGTCCCTTGCCCGGAACGCGGTCGAAAGGAGGAAGGGTGACCAACGAGTTCGCGAGGACGCTGGGGAAGCGGCTGCACGACGAGGCCGTGGGCATCACCGCCCGCTGGATCGAGCTCGTGCACGCCAGCATGCACTACCGCCCGCGCGCGGAGCTCGGGATCGACACGCTCCGCGACCACGGCCCCCGCCTGGTCCGGGAGATCGGCGAGTTCGTGGCCGGAAGCCGCGACCGGCCCGCAGAGGAGGTCCTGGACCACCTTCGGGAAGTCGTGGACGCGAGGCATGGGCGGGGACACGACGTGCAGGAGGTGCTCGGCGAAATCGATCTCCTCGCCGAGATCCTGTTCGAAACAATGCGGGACCTGACCGGGGCGGACCCATCGCCGGCCTCCATGGTCGCGGAGACCGGGCGGCGTCTGCATCGCGGCCTGACGGTCATCGGCACCGTCACCGCCGGGCTCTACGAAGAGGCGGACCGGCACGTCCGACGCGCGGACCGGGAGCGCGACGCGCGTTTCCGGGACGACCTCGCTCACGAGATGAAGAACCCCCTCGGCGCCGCCCTGGGAGCCCTCCAGACACTCCATGAGGAAGACCTGGCCGACGTCGAGATGCAGGACCGGATGCTGAGCCTCGCCGTGCGGAACGTCCGGCGCGCCCTCGAGCTCCTGGACGACCTGCGCAACCTTGCCCGGGGGGACGCACCCGCGCAAGCCACCGAGCCCCGCTCCCTCCAGTCCCTCGTCGATGCCGTGCTGGTCGAGGTCTCGGAAGAAGCCCGGAGGCAGGAGGTCGAGCTCCGGGTCGCCGAGCCTCTCCCCGACGCGCGCGTGGACGGCCCCCGCGTCCAGCTCGCCCTCGTGAACGTCGTCTGGAACGCCGTGAAGTACTCGGATCCCGACAAGCCGGAGCGCTGGGTGGAGATCCGCGCGTCCGCGACGAACCGGCACGTCGATCTCCGCGTCCAGGACAACGGCGTCGGCATTCCAGCCGACAGCCGCGACAGGGTGTTCCGCCGCTTCGCGCGTGCGCACCCGGAGCACACCGACGGTACGGGGCTCGGGCTCCCCATCGCCAGGGACGGACTGCTGCAGATCGGGGGAGCAATCCAGGTGGATAGCGACGAAGGGGTCGGCAGCACGTTCATCATCAGAGCGCCCATCGTGGAGTAGGGGCGCTCTCGTCGGCGCGATCGAACCCTTCGGACGTTCGTGCTGTCCAACCCTGCGTCCGGAAGAGTCGTTCCCCGAGCCGAGCGGACTTCATGCCGACTCCGCGTTTGTGGGCGGCGATCGTCATCGCCGTCGCCATTCTGCCGATCCCCGTGCGGGGCCAGACGAACGGGTCCGTGCACCCGACCCCGCCGCCCGTCGCGACGGCCGTGCCCCTGGAGGGGGTCATCGCGGTGGACGGGTGGCTCGACGAGGCAGCGTGGGAGCGGGCGACTCCCGCGAGCGGCCTGCTCCAGTCGCAGCCGGAGGAGGGCGCGCCCGCGTCGTTGACGACGGAGGTGCGGTTCCTCTTCGACGACCGTGCACTCTACATCGGCGCGCGGATGATGCAGCCCGGCGGCGTGGTGTCGCCGCTGGCGCGTCGGGACCAGCTCCTGGACGCCAGCGGCGACAACGGCTCGTTCAACTCGCTCACCACGGACAAGCTGATCGTGCGGCTGGATCCGTACCACAACCACCTGGACGATGCGTGGTTCGAGGTGAATCCCGCGGGCGCGCGCGGCGAGCAGTTCAACGGCGACGCGTCGTGGGATCCGATCTGGGAGGCCGCGACCCGGGTGGATTCCCTCGGCTGGACGGCCGAGATGCGGATCCCGTTCAGCCAGCTCCGCTTCTCTCCCGACTCCGTGCAGACGTGGGGGCTCCAGATCTGGCGGTACGTGGACCGTTCGAACGAGCAGAACATGTGGGCGTTCCGACGCCGCAGCGAGGCGGGGGGGCCCGCGTTCTACGGTCACCTCGAGGGGCTCCGGATCCCCGCGCAGCCGCGCCAGCTGGAAGTGCTCCCCTACGTGGTGGCGGGGAGCCGGTTCGAGCGGGCGGCGGGGGGCGACCCGTACAACCGGGACCACGAGATGAAGTTCGGGGTGGGCGCCGACCTCAAGTACCTGCTCACCACCAACCTGACCCTGGATGCTACGTTCAACCCCGACTTCGGCCAGGTGGAGGTGGACCCGGCGTCGCTGAACCTGAGCGCGTACGAGACCTTTTACGACGAGAAGCGCCCCTTCTTCGTGGCCGGCCGCAGCGCGTTCGGCTTCGGCGGCATGCGCTGCATGTTCTGCAACAACACGTCCGGGCTCGGGGCCTTCTACTCGCGGCGGATCGGGCGGGCGCCCCAGCTCCAGGGCGTGGTCGACGCCACGTCGGCGTACGTCGATGCGCCGGACAACACCTCCATCCTGGCGGCCGCCAAGGTCACCGGCCGCACGGACGGCGGCTACACCATCGGCGTGCTGGACGCCGTGACCGGGCAGGAAACGGCGCACTATCTCCCCACCGCTGGCGCCGACGAGGCCGCGCAGGTGGTGGAGCCCCTCACGAACTACTTCGTCAGCCGCGTGAAGAAGGAGTTCCGCGGCGGCGCCACCACGTTCGGCGGGATCCTGACCTCCACGGCCCGGCACCTGGACGACCCGCTGCTGCGCGAGCACCTGCGCGGCCATGCGGAGGCCGGCGGCGTGGACTGGTACCACACGTGGGCCGGGCGGACCTACAACTGGATGGGGAGCGTGCTGGTCTCCAACGTCGGCGGGTCCGCAGAAGCCATGGCGCGGACCCAGGAATCCAGCGCCCGCTACTTCCACCGCCCCGACCGCACGGCGACCGGGGACGGCCTCTTCGACGCGCGCTACGACCCCACGGCCACCAGCCTCCGCGGCTACGGGCTGTTCACGCGCGTCGGGAAGGACGCCGGCACCTTCCGGTGGGAGGCGATGAGCAACATCCGCAGCCCGGGCTTCGAGGTGAACGACCTCGCCTTCCTCAGCCGCGCCGACTACCTCTGGTTCAACGGCAACGTCGCGGGCTCCTGGACCATCCCCACGCGGTGGTACCGGAACGCCTTCGCCAGCTTCGGCGGCGCCACCGAGCACAACTACGACGGCGACCGCACCCGGGCCAACCTGCAGACCTTCACCGGCGTGGAGCTGCCCAACTACTGGAACGTCCGGCTCATGGGTATTCACGACGTGCCCGCCTACGACGATCGCCTCACGCGTGGCGGACCCGTGGTGCGCCGCGCCGGCTACCAGGTCGGCAGCGTCCAGCTCTCCACCGACGCCCGCTCCCCGGCCGTGTTCGACGTCCAGGTCCTGGGGGTGCGCGGCATCGGCGCCGACACCCGCTCCCTTACGATCCGCCCCGGCGTGGCCCTCAAGCCCGCCTCGAACGTCTTCATCCAGCTCTCGCCCGGGTACAGCAGCGACGAGGGCGACGCCCAGTACGTGACGGCCGTCGACGACCCCACCGCCGCGGCCTTCTACGGCACCCGCTACGTCTTCGGCTTCATCCGGACGCGTACGATCTCGCTGAACACGCGCCTGAACTGGACCTTCACGCCCGACCTGACGCTCCAGCTGTTCGCGCAGCCGTTCATTGCCAGCGGCGACTACTCCTCGTTCCGCGAGTTCGCCGCCCCGCGCACGATCGACAAGGTCGTCTACGGCGAGGACGTGGGGACCATCGCCTACGACGACGCGGCCCGGGAGTACACCGTCGACCCCGACGGCGCGGGACCCGCGGCGGCGTTCTCCTTCGGCGATCCCGACTTCACCACCAGCGCCCTGCGCGGCACCGCCGTGCTGCGCTGGGAGTACCGCCCCGGCTCGACGCTGTTCTTCGTCTGGACCCAGCAGCGCTCCGGCTACGAGCCCATCGGCACCTTCGACCTGGCCGGCGCCCGCGCCGCGATCTTCGACGAGCGGCCGATGAACGTGTTCCAGATCAAGGCGACGTACTGGTTCGGGAGGTAGGCAACGCGGCGACCGGCGGACCGTCGGGAATGGACCCGGGGCGTCGGACGGCGTAGCTTGGTGAAGCACGTCGTCCGAAATCCGCGCGGCGCCCGGGGACGGTGTCGTGTGCGGGCGGCGCCACCCATCCGGAGGCCTCCTCATGTCGCAGGGTCCCGGCGATTCCGTTGACGGGCGGCCCGACTGGCCCCCGCTCCCGCTGGCCGCGTGGAACGACACGCGCCACACGTTGCACATGTGGACCCAGATCGTGGGCAAGATCCGGCTCGGGCTGGCGCCCATGGAGAACCACTGGTGGCAGGTCCCGCTCTACGTCACCGCCGACGGCATGACCACCTCGCCCATGCCGTACGGCTCGCGGGCGCTCCAGATCGATTTCGATCTCGTCGAGCATCGGCTCCGGATCCGGACGAGCGACGGCCGGCGTTCCGCTCTTTCGCTCCAGCCGCGCTCGGTGGCCGATTTTCACGCAGAGCTCATGGGGCGGCTCGCCGACCTGGAGCTGCCCGTCGAGATCGATCCGCGGCCCAGCGAGGTTCCCGATCCCGTGCCGTTCGACCAGGACCACGTCAGCTCGGCCTACGACGCCCGCTGGGTCGAGAGCTTCTTCGCCGCGCTGCGCCAGGCGGACCGGCTCCTGAAGCGGTTTCGTTCCGGGTTCCTCGGCAAGGTGAGCCCCGTCCATTTCTTCTGGGGCAGCTTCGATCATGCCGTGACCCGGTTCTCCGGCCGCGGCGCGCCACCGCATCCGGGCGGCTTCCCCAATCTCCCCGACTGGGTCACCCGCGAGGCGTACAACCGCGAGCTGAGCAGCGCCGGCTTCTGGCCGGGCGATGCGCGCTTGCCGGAGCCCGCGTTCTACTCCTACGCGTACCCCGAGCCGGCCGGGTTCCGCGCCGAGTCGGCCGGGCCGGCTGGAGCGTACCACCACGAGGGGCTGGGCGAGTTCGTGCTTCCGTACGAGAGCGTCCGGTCGAGCCCGGACCCCGATGCGGCGGTCCTGGAGTTCCTGGAAGCCACCTACGCGGCGGCGGCCCGGACCGGCGGCTGGGATCGGGGGGAGCTGGAGCGGCACGCTCCGACCCCCGGCGAGGTGAAACGAATGGAGGCGCGGGTCGACCGCGCGGGTCAGAAGAAGGTGGCGTCCACGTAACACCAGGCCCAGCTCTCGCCCGGTTCGAACGAGCGTATCACCGGGTGCCCCGTGTCCTCGAAATGGCGCGACGCGTGCCGGTTGGGCGAGGAATCGCAGCACCCGACATGGCCGCAGCCCATGCAGATCCGCAGGTGGACCCACCGGCCGCCGGTCCGCAGGCAATCCTCGCAACCCGCGGCGCCCGGCTCCACATCCGAGGTGGACGCGGCGTGGCCGCACCTGCTGGATTCGAGCTGTCGAGGGGCGAGGCGCATGTGGCGTTCCCGGTGCCCTAGGCTATCCTCATTCCGAGTTGATGCGACAGTAGGAACGGTCCGGGAGCCTGATCGTGGCTCGCAAGCCGTCGATCCGCGGGGCCCGGCTCCCTGCGGCGGCGTGAGTCGAGAATTCCTGCCCCTCGTCATCCCTCTGTTCTCGATCCACGGCGCTGAGCGACGTCGGGGCTGCACGCGCCGCCGCTCCTTCGCATTCTGTGTCGCTCCGACGCCGAATCCCGACGTGAAATGAGAACGAGCGGCGTCGGCAGTGCCAGACTTCAGCCGGGACGTCGCCCGCCGGCGGAAATGCGTCGGCCGCCCGCCGGCGGAAATGCGTCGGCCGCTCACCCGTCGGGTCGCGGCTACTCGGGAATGGGACAGCCTAGGCCGGCAGCGTGACATTGTGGTCGCTATTCGAGCGATGTGTCGCACGCGCGGCTCCGTTGGCTCCTCGGGTACGACTTTTCGCTCGACAGGTGAGACGAATCTCGAAGCCGGGTGCGGCCATCGCCTCCGTTGCCGCATTTTCGATCGGTTTCGCTGTCCGGACCGCGCCGCGCCTGCCCGCCGCACCGAGCAGAGCGTCGATCACGTCGCGCGTCCGTGACCGTCGGCTCGCGCCTGTCCCCCGCAACGGCCATAGTATGGTGGAGCCATGGAGCGAGCGCGGGTCCTTGGGAGGAGGGGTCCTTCGATGATCGGCCGTGAGTACTTCGAGACCGAGTTGCCGGCTCAGATCGAGGCCGCTGGCCGCCCGTTGACCGTGACCGTCGTGCTGCGCGACGGCGGATCGTTTCGCGTGCGTCGGCTGGGCAGGGTGGGTGAAGGCTACGCGATCTTCGAGACCTACCCACCAGCCGTGGCGGGAGCGATCAGGGGTGGTCGCCCTTCCGGTGAGCGGCTGACCGCCGGGCCGGGCCCTCACTGGCTGGTGGTGGGGTTCGAGAGCGTCTCACACGTCGCCCTGAGCGCCGATCGGGACGAGGCCGTGGAAGAGGAAGCCGGTTGAACGCGATTACGCGCTCGTCCCACCCGAACATCCGGAGAGCCATGGCCGGTCTGTCCCTCATCGTCCGCGTGCTGCCCCGGTCGGCGGGCCGCGGGCTCTTCCTGCTGATCCTTGGCCTGGGAGCCGTCGGGGCCTGCGCGCAGGGGCCCGCCCCGGAACCGACTCCGGCCGCGGCGGCCGCCGGTGCGCCCGTCGGGGCCGGTTTCGCCTTCGAGGAATGGACACTGGAGGATTTCCAGGACGCCATGGCCTCCGGCCGGGTGACGTCCCGTGAGGTCACGGCGGCGTATCTGGCGCGGATCGACGCGCTGGACCGACGCGGGCCGGAGCTCCGTGCCATGCTGGACCTGAATCCGGATGCGCTGGCCATCGCCGGGGCTCTGGACGCCGAGCGTCGGGCGGGCCGGGTACGGGGCCCGCTGCACGGGATCCCGGTGGTGCTGAAGGACAACATCGACACGGCGGACCGCATGACCACGACGGCGGGGTCGCTGGCGCTGGAGGGCTCGGTGGCGCCGCGGGACGCGTTCATCGTGGAGCGGCTGCGGGAGGCCGGGGCGGTGATCCTGGGGAAGGCGAACCTGAGCGAGTGGGCCAATTTCCGGTCCACGTCGTCGTCCAGCGGGTGGAGCGGCCGCGGGGGCCAGGTGCGCAACCCGTACGCCCTCGATCGCTCCCCGGGCGGCGCGCGCGCGGGCTCGGCGGTAGCGGTGGCCGCGAACCTGACGCCGCTGGCGGTGGGGACGGAGACGGACGGCTCCGTCGTCTGCCCGTCGGCGACCAACGGGATCGTCGGCATCAAGCCGACGGTGGGGCTGGTGAGCCGTGCCGGGATCATCCCCATCGCCCACAGCCAGGACGTGGCCGGCGCCATGGCCAGGACGGTGGCGGACGCCGCGGCGCTCCTGGGCGTGCTGGCGGGTTCGGACCCGCGGGACCCGAGCACCGCCGGCGGCAGGGGCGAGGCGCACTACACGCGGTTCCTGGATCCGGAGGCCCTGGCCGGGGCCCGGATCGGCGTGGTCCGCGAGCAGATGACCGGCTATCACGCCGGGACCGACCGGCTGTTCGACGCCGCCCTGGCCGACCTCCAGGCGGCGGGCGTCACGGTGCTGGACTCCCTGGAGCTGCCGCATCAGGGCCACTACGGCCAGGCCGAGTGGACCATCCTCCTGTACGAGTTCAGGGACGGCCTGAACGCCTACCTGGCCGGACTCGGGGCGGGCGCCCCGGTGCGCACGCTGGCGGACGTGATCGCCTTCAACGAACGCGAGCGGGCCCGGTCCATGCCCTACTTCCGGCAGGAGATCCTCGAGCTTGCCCAGGCGAAGGGAGTCCTGACCGAGCGGGAGTACCTGGACGCCCTGGAGACCGCGAAGTTGGCGGGCGCGGGGATCGATTCCATCATGGGGCTCCACCGGCTGGACGCCCTGGTCGCCCCCACCGGCTCGCCCGCCTGGACCATCGACCTCGTCCTCGGCGACCATTTCCTCGGCGCCAGCTCGCAGCCCGCCGCGGTTGCCGGCTATCCCAACATCACGGTGCCCATGGGGTTCGACCACGGGCTGCCGGTGGGGATCAGCTTCTTCGGCCGGGCCTGGAGCGAGCCCACCCTCATCGGCCTGGCCTACGGCTACGAGCAGGCCACCACCCACCGCCGACCACCCGGGCTGCGTGCGTCCCTGGCGCCCTTCGCGCCCCGCTGAGCCCTCCGACAGCGTGTGTGGGGCGTTCCCCGACTTGAACGCCGTGCCCCGGCGCGGTACCTTTCATTCGTAATTCGACGAACGACGAAAGAGGACCATGGCCACACTCGATGGGATCTGCCCGCCCCTGGACGTGCCGGAAGCCGTTCCCGGTGGTACGGAGGCCGACGAGATGCTGGCCCGCCTCGCGAAAGCGGTGGGCCACCCCGTACGCGCCGGGATCGTGCGGCAGCTCGCGAGTCAGGACAGCTGTCAGTACGGCGCGCTGACCGACCGGGTGCCGCTGGCGAAGTCGACGATCTCGCAGCATCTGAAGGTCCTGCGGGAAGCGGGACTGGTCCGTGGCGAGGTGGACGGCCCGCGGGTGTGCTACTGCATCGATCCTGTCGGGCTGT
>DATKBW010000043.1:0-9122 GCA_035513575.1 Longimicrobiales bacterium
CGATCCCGGCGGCCACGAGCGTGATCCGGGACATGACGAACATCCAGTTCGAAGTGCCGGACTTCGTCGCCAGCAAGTGCACCGGTTGCGCCCAGTGCTGGACCCAGTGCCCGGACGCGGCCATCCCGGGGCTCGTGAACAGCGTGGAGGACCTGCTGGACACGGCGATCCGGAGCGCGTCCAACGGCCGCTCCATGGACCGGCTCCGGCAGGTGAGCAAGCACCTGTCGAAGGAGACGCGGAAGGTCATCGAGGGGGTGCCGTTCGACAACTTCGGCGACACGCTGAGGGCGGCGTACGCGAACCTGGTCCCGAAGCTGGACTGGGACCCGGAGAAGCGCCGCGAGCTGGATGACGACTTCGCGGCCGTCTACCCGATCCTCTCCCGGTTCCCCCTGGCGAAGACCCAGCCGTTCTGGGACATCCCCGAGGGGAAGGAGAAGGGGAGCGGGGGCCTGCTCTCCATCACCATCAATCCCGAGGCGTGCAAGGGCTGCAACATCTGCGTGGACGTGTGCCCGGAGCAGGCGCTGGTCACCATCAGGCAGGACGACGATGTGGTGGAGGAGCTGCGCCGGAGCTGGGACTTCTGGAAGGCGCTGCCGGACACCGCCGACCGGTTCATCAACATCCGGGACCTGGAGCAGGGGATCGGCGTGCTGCCGTCGCTCCTGCTCCGGAAGGACACCTACCGGAGCATGGTGGGCGGGGACGGCGCGTGCATGGGGTGCGGCGAGAAGACCGCGGTGCACCTGATCACGTCCACCATCGAGGCGCTGATGCAGCCGCGGGTGGCGAAGTTCGTCGGTCGGATCGACGAGCTGATCGCCGGGCTCGATGCAGGGGCCAGGGCGCTGCTGGCGAGCGACGCGGACATCGACCTGCTGGCCGTCGCCGACGGCGCGCGGGTGGACGTGCCGATGACGGAGGCCAAGCACGCGGAGCTGGCGCGGCTGGCGTCGTCGCTGAAGGCGCTGAAGGACCTGAAGTGGCGCTACGAGAAGGGGCCATCCAGCCGCGGCCGGGCGGCCCTGGGGATCACCAACAGCACGGGGTGCTCGAGCGTGTGGGGGAGCACCTACCCCTTCAACCCGTACCCCTACCCCTGGGTGAACCACCTCTTCCAGGACGCCCCCTCGGTGGCCATCGGGATCTTCGAGGGGCACATGCGGAAGATGGGCGACGCGTTCGTCGCGGTGCGCCGGGCGGAGAAGCTGCTGGACGGCAGCTGGGACGCGGACCAGGACGAGGCGTTCTTCGGCGCGTTCGACTGGCGCCAGTTCACCGATGACGAGTTCAACCTGGTCCCGCCGATCCTGGCCATCGGCGGCGATGGGGCCATGCTGGACATCGGCTTCCAGAACCTGTCGCGGCTGCTGGCCAGCGGGAAGCCCATCCGCGTGGTGGTGCTGGACACGCAGGTCTACTCCAACACCGGGGGCCAGGCCAGCACGGGGACCTACACCGGGCAGTCGGCCGACATGTCGCCGTACGGCAAGGTCGTGCACGGGAAGACGGAAGTGCGGAAGGAGCTCGCCTTCATCGCCCTGGCGCACCGCGGCACCTTCGTGCACCAGACGTCGCAGGCCTCGGCGAGCCACCTGATCGGCGGTCTCATCAAGGGGCTCCACAGCCGGCGCCCGGCGGTGTTCAACATCTACACGCCCTGCCCCGTGGAGCACGGTCTGCCGGACGAGTGGGCGCCGGAGAGCGCGAGGCTGGCCCTCGAGAGCCGGGCCTTTCCGTTCCTCACCTACGACCCCGACGCGGGGCGGTCCATCGCCGAGTGCCTGAGCCTGGACGGCAATCCGTCGGTGACGGAGGTCTGGCCGAGCTACGAGCTCGAGTACGTGGACGCCGAGGGGAACGCGGCGAAGCTCGAGCTGCCCGTGACCATCGCGGACTGGGCGGCCACGGAGACCCGCTTCAAGAAGCACTTCAAGGCGGTGCCCGCGGAAGAGTGGAACGAGGACATGGTGCCCTTCCACGAGTTCGTCGCGCTCCCGACGGCGGAGCGGGACGGGAAGCTCCCGTTCATCCACACGATCGACCGGGAGAACCGGCTGAAGCGGCTCCGGGTCTCCAGGGAGATGGTCGAGCTGGCGGAGGAGCGGCTCCTCTACTGGGGGCAGCTCCGGGAGATGGCCGGGCTCCAGGTCCCCGACTGGGTGCGCGACCAGATCGGCGCCGGCATGGAGGCCGAGCTGGAAGAGAAGCTCGCCGCCGCCCGGCGCGAGTTCGAGGGGAAGCTCGAGGAGATGCGCGCCACCTACCCGCGGATCATCGCGCGGCGCCTCGCGGAAGGGCTGGTGAAGGCCGGCGGCGCGAACCGCACCGTGGCGGACCTGCTCCGGAGCGCGGAGACGGTGCCCGGGCTGGAGCCGATCTCTCTGGCCGAAGTGGCCGGGGCCCGGTTCGGGGACGGGTCGGCTCCTTCGACTTCGACTTCCACTTCGACTGCGACCCCGGCGCCGACTTCGAACGGCGCGGGGGGCGGCGTGGCCACGGTGGAGGCGCCCGCCCCGACGAGGGTGGCGGAAAGCGTGGACGAAGCCGATGGCCTGGCGATGGAGCCGTACATCGAGTCGGCGCGCTGCACCACGTGCAACGAGTGCACGAACCTGAACAACCGGCTCTTCAAGTACAACGACGCGAAGCAGGCGTACATCGCGGACCCGAAGGCGGGGACGTTCGCGGAGTTGGTGATGGCGGCGGAGCGCTGCCCGGCGGCGATCATCCACCCCGGGACGCCGCTGAACCCGAAGGAGAAGGACCTGGGCAAGTGGGTGAAGCGGGCGGAGCCGTTCAACTGATGGATCGCACCGGAACGGCGGTGGCGGAGGCCCTGTCCGAGCTGCTGTTCGGCCCGTCCTTCCGCCATGGCGTGCATCCGCCGGACTCCAAGCATCTGACGGCGGCGCTGCCGATCCGCCGGATGCCGTTTCCGGAGGAGGTCGTGCTCCCGCTGCGGCAGCATACGGGGAAGCCATCGAAGCCGATCGTGAAGGCGGGGGACCGGGTGGAGCGGGGGGACGTGGTGGCGGTGGCGGACGGCTACGTGTCGGTGCCGGTCCACGCGTCGGCCGCGGGGGTGGTGGAGGAGGTGGGGTGGTGGCCGCACCCGGACGGGAGCATGGATACGGCGATCCGGATCCGCGTGGAGCGGTTCTCCGCCCAGCTGCCCCGGCCGCGGCTGGTGCCGGAATGGGAGGGGCTCACCGCGGACCAGGTGCGCGCGGCGGTGCAGAATGCGGGGGTGGTGGGCCTCGGCGGGGCGGCGTTCCCGACGCACGTGAAGCTGAACCCGCCGGCGGACACGCCCATCGAGGTGCTGCTGGTGAACGGCGCGGAGTGCGAGCCGTACCTGACGAGCGACCACCGGGTCATGGTGGAGCACCCGGAGCGGGTCCACTTCGGCATCCGGGTCATGATGCAGTGCCTGGGGGTGAGCCGGGCGGTCATCGGCGTGGAGAAGAACAAGCCGGACGCGGTGGCGCGGCTGCGGGAGACGGTCCCGGCGGACCTGGACATCGCGGTGGTGGCGCTCACCGTCAAGTACCCGCAGGGCGCGGAGAAGATGCTCATCAAGGCGGTGACCGGCCGGGAGGTGCCGTCCGGGAAGTTGCCCATGAACGTCGGGGCGGTGGTCCAGAACGTCGGCTCCATCGCCGCCATCGCGGAGGTCTTCGAGACGGGGTACCCGCTCATCGAGCGCATCGTCACGGTGACCGGCCCCGGCGTGCGGCGCCCGCAGAACCTCGTCGTGCCCGTGGGGACGAAGCTGCGGGACGTCCTGAGCTACTGCGAGGGCGTGACCGACGACGCCACCGAGATCCTCTTCGGCGGCCCCATGATGGGGCTCCCGCAGGCCGACATGGATGTGCCGGTGCTCAAGGGGACGTCGGGGATCGTCGTACTGACCGCGCGGGAATCGGCCCGCCCGCCGGCCATGCCGTGCATTCACTGCGGCCGCTGCCTGGACGCGTGCCCGGTCTTCCTCAACCCCAGCGAGCTGGGGCAGCTCGCCCAGGTGGGGCGCTACGAGGAGATGGACACCCGTCACCTGGCCGACTGCATGCTCTGCGGGTCGTGCTCCTACGTCTGCCCGTCCAACATCCCGCTGTCCCAGATGTTCGCGCTGGGCAAGGGCGCGCTCCGGCGGCTGAGGCAGAAGGCGGCGGCCGGATCGCCGCCGGCCGGACCGGCGGCGCCCCCGGTGAAGGTCGCATGAGCGCGTGGCGCGGGACCGGCTGGGGCGCCGTGCCCGAATGGCAGCGGGAGCCGGGGCTGCGCCTCGTCGCCTCCCCCCACCTCCACGGTCAGGACAGCACCGCCCGGATCATGTGGACCGTGGTCGCCACGCTCGTGCCCGTCGTGCTGGCGGCGACGTGGTTCTTCGGGCTCGGCGCGCTCCTCATCATCGGCGCCGCGGTGGCCGGCGCGGTGGTCGTGGAGCGGCTGCTCGGGCCCGGCGGCTCGCTGCGGGACGGCTCGGCCGCCATCACGGGGCTGCTCCTGGGGCTCACGCTGCCGCCGGGGTTCCCGCTGTGGATGGCGTTCGTGGGCGGCGCCTTCGGGATCGGTTTCGGCAAGCTGATCTTCGGCGGGCTGGGTCAGAACGTCTTCAACCCGGCGCTGCTCGGACGCGCCTTCCTCCAGGCGGCCTTCCCCACGGCCATCACCACGTGGCCGGCCGCCCGCGCCGGCGGCTCCTGGCTGTCGCTCCGGGGCGACCTCTTCGCCACCCCGCTCATGACCGGCGGGCAGGTGGATGTCGTGACGGCGGCCACGCCGCTGGGGCTCATGAAGTTCGAGGCCGAGGGCACGCCGGTGCTGGACCTGCTGATCGGGGCCACGGGCGGATCGCTGGGGGAGACGTCGGCGGTCCTCATCCTCGCGGGCGGCGCGTACCTGGCCGCGCGCAACTACCTCGACTGGCGGATCCCGGCCGCGATCCTGGGCACCGCCGCGCTGGTCTCGGCGGGGCTCCACGCGCTGGACCCGGCGTACCCGCCGCCGCTCTTCATGCTCTTCTCCGGCGGGCTCATGCTCGGCGCGGTCTACATGGCCACCGACCTGGTCACGTCGCCCGTGACCCGGGCGGGCGCCTGGATCTTCGGCATCGGGATCGGCCTCCTGGTCGTGCTGATCCGCATCTGGGGCGGGCTCCCGGAAGGCGTCATGTACGCCATCCTCCTCATGAACGCGCTCGTCCCGTTCATCGACCGCGCGACGCAACCCCGGGTCTTCGGGACCGGGAAGGCGGTGGCATGAGCCCGCGGCAGGAGCTGCCGGTGTCGCCGGGCCAGTCGGCGACGGGCGCCGGCGCCGGCGATGGCGCGCCGGCCACTCCCCCGCCCGCCGCCCAGGTCCCGGCGTGGCGCCTCATCGCGACGCTGGCCGTGGCCGGGGCTCTGGCGGGACTGCTGATCGTGGTCGTCTTCGAATGGGCGCAGCCGCGCATCCTCGCCTACCGCGCCGAGGTCATGGCCGTGGCGATCCAGGAGGTGCTGGTCGCGCCGGCCCGGACGCAGACGCTGTTCGTCCAGGACGGGCGCCTGGTGCCGGAGGCCCCCGCCGGCGCGGACACGATCCGGGCCGAGAAGGTGTTCGCCGGCTTCGACGAGGGTGGGCGGCTGACCGGCTACGCCATCCTCGGCGCGAAGGCCGGCTTCCAGGACGTGATCCAGCTGATCTTCGGCTACGACCCCGCGACCCGCCGCGTCCTCGGGATGAAGGTGCTGGAGAGCAAGGAGACCCCGGGGCTCGGCGACAAGATCTTCAAGGACCTGGGGTTCGTGGCCGGGTTCGCCGGCGCGGCCCCGCCGATCCGCGGCGTGAAGCCCGGCGCGGGCACGGGCGCGCCGGAGGAGGTGGACATGATCACGGGCGCGACCATCTCGTCCCGGGCGGTGATCGACATCATCAACGCCCGGATTGCGGCGCTGGGGCCGGCGCTGGAGGGCACGACTTCGACTTCGACTTCTGCTTCGACTTCGCAGGTGGGGGGAGCGTCGGGGGCAAGGCAATGAGACAGACAACGCCGTCACAGGACCTGCTCCGGGGCGTCTGGAAGGAGAACCCGGTCCTGATCCAGCTGCTGGGGCTGTGCCCGGCGCTGGCGGTGACGAACACGGTGGCCAACAGCATCGCCATGGCGTCGGCCACGTTCTTCGTGCTGGTGGGGAGCAGCCTGCTGGTCTCGCTGCTGAAGAACCTGATCCCGCGGGAAGTCCGGATCAGCGCCTACATCCTGATCATCGCGACGTTCGTCACGGTGGTGGACCTGGTGCTGAACGCGGTGGTTCCGCTGATCCACAAGGAGCTGGGTGCGTTCATCGCGCTCATCGTGGTGAACTGCATGATCCTCGGCCGGCAGGAGGCGTTCTCGTCGAAGCGGCCGGTGGGGCGCTCCGTCCTGGATGCCGTCGGCACCGGGGCCGGGTTCGCCATCGCGCTCCTCATGATGGGGGCGTTCCGGGAGATCCTGGGCAACGGGAGCTTCCTGGGCTACCCGCTGTTCGGCCCCTCGTTCGAGCCATGGGTGATCATGATCCTGCCCCCCGGCGGCTTCTTCACCCTCGGCTTCATCCTGCTGGCGTTCGGCTACTGGCGGGACCGGCGCGACCAGGCGCTGCGGCCGGCGGTCCGCGAGTGGCCCCACGGCGTGACCGCGACGACCGGACAGGAGGTCCCCGCATGAACGGCGAGCTGTTCTGGATCCTGATCTCCGCGATGCTGGTGAACAACTTCACCCTCGCGCTCTTCCTGGGGCTGTGCCCCTTCCTGGGCGTGAGCGGCCGCGTGGCCACCGCGCTCCGGATGGGTCTGGCCAACATCTTCGTGCTGGTCATCACCTCCATGACCGTGTGGTTCCTGAACCGCTTCGTCCTGGAGGCCGCGCCCTACCTCCGGCTGATCTCCTTCATCGTCGTCATCGCCTCCCTCGTCCAGATCGTGGAGATGGTGATCCGGAAGGTGAGCCCGACGCTGTTCCGGGAGCTGGGGATCTTCCTGCCGCTGATCACGACGAACTGCGCGATCCTCGGGCTGGCGATCTTCCAGACCAACCGGGGCTACGGCTTCCTCGAGGGGCTGGCCTTCGCCATCGGCGCGGGGCTCGGCCTGACCCTGGCCCTGGTCCTCATGGCCTCGCTCCGGGAGCGGACCCAGCTCTCGAGCGTCCCGGCCATCGCCCGGGGGATGGGGCTGGTGCTCATCATGGCCGGCAGCCTCTCGCTGGCGTTCATGGGCTTCGCCGGCCTGTTCAGCTCATGACCGGCGTGCTGGGGATCCTCGCCTTCGCGGTCCTGTTCGCCGCGTTCGCCGTCCTGGCGCCGCCGCTGGGCCGGAAGCGCTGCGGGGGCGAAGGTGGGAGCTGCGGGGCGTGCGGGAACGCGGACGCGTGCGAACGGAAGGAGCATTGAGATGAGCAGGGATTCCGAACGGCGCCCGTCGCGCCGCGACTTTCTGGCCCTCGGGGCGGGGGGGCTGCTCGTCGCCGCCACGCCCGGAATGCTTCGACCCCGCCGGCAGGTGGTCCGGCGGACGGTGCCGGTGATGGGGACCATCGCCGACATCGCCGTGGTCCACCGCGACGAGCGCTACGCCCACCGCGCCATCGACGCGGCCGTGGCGGAGCTGCGCCGCGTGGACGCGACCATGACCCGCTTCAGCCCCCACTCGGAGGTGGGTCGCGCCAACCTCGCCGCGGCCCGGGGGCCGGTGGCGGTCGGCGCCGCCACGGCCGAGGTGGTGGCCGCGGCGCTGGCCTGGGCGGACCGGAGCGATGGCGCGTTCGACCCCTGCCTCGGCGGCGCCGTGGCCCTTTGGGACGTCGCCCACCGCGCCGCGCCGCCCGCGGCGGCGGAGGTCCGGCGCTTCGCCGGCCGTGGACTCCACCGGTCGCTGGAGCTGGGCCGGCGCGGCGGGAGCGACGTCATCGTCTACCATGAGCCGGACATCGCGCTGGACCTGGGCGGCATCGCGAAGGGGTACGGCGTCGACCGCGCCGCCGCGGCCCTCCGGGACTGGGGGATCGCCGACGCGCTGGTGAACGTGGGCGGCGACCTCCAGGCCCTCGGCGTGTCGCCGGACGGGGACGCGTGGGAGGTGGGCGTCCGCGACCCCGCCGACCCCGCCCGGCTCGCAGCCCGCTTCCGCGTGAGCGACCGCGCGGTGGCGACATCAGGCGACTACGAGCAGTTCTTCGAGCACGGCGGCCGGCGCTACCACCACCTGCTCGACCCGGCCACCGGCGAGCCGCGCGTGGGCGCCAGCCATGCCGTCACGATCGTGGCCGACCGCTGCATGGACGCCGACGCGGCCGGCACCGCCGTCTTCGGAATGGACCGTGGCGCGGCGGAGCGGCGCATCGCCGCCATGGATCCGCGCGCGAGCATCCTTCACATCGGCTGATCACGGGACACAACTCGGGAGGCAACATGGAAAAGCACTTCGCCTACTGCTCCGCCTGCGATCGCCAGGTCGAGGTCATGATGAAGCCCGGCTACGTACCCCTGCCCGGCAAGCCCATCCCGCCCGAGGCCATGGTGTGCCTCGCCCATGGCGACACCTGCACCGGCGCGCTCTGCCCGCTCTTCGGCGTACCGTCCGACGACATGGGACGGGCCCTCGCCCGCGCCCGGGAGAACGGGGGTGGCGCATGAACGTCCTCCCACAGGGCCAGCCCGCGGAAACGCGGAAGACCTTCTGCCCCCGCTGCAACCGGGATGTCACCGTGGCGATCACCGCCGCGCCGCTCCACGGCGGGCACGCCACGCTCCCGGACGCCGGCGAGGTCGTGTGCCTGGACTTCGGCGCGCAGTGCGCCGGCCCCTTGTGCGCGGCGTTCGCGCTCCCCAGGGTCGTCATGGGGGTCCGCCTCGCCCGCAGCGGCCTGCGTCCGGAGCGGCTGCCGCACGTCAACGCGGTCTGCGATGGCTGCGCGCACCTGGTCCGGATGGAGGTCGTGGACGAAAACCACGCCCATTGCCCCGAGTGTGGCACGGTGAATATATGGACACTCGTGCGGCTGGATGGCGAGGAGTGGGTCGCGGTGACGGGGAAGCGCGCCGAGCTGGAGCTCTCGTAGCGACATTGCGGGTCCACCGCGGGAGGGG
>DATKBW010000044.1:0-15030 GCA_035513575.1 Longimicrobiales bacterium
GCCAGCGTTCGTTCTGAGCCAGGATCAAACTCTCCATGAATGAAAAGCTCGAACAGCTCTCTCACGAACGACCTGGTCCTGCTTCGATCGTTCAGAATCAATACTCTGCGTTCCTTGAACCCTCGGCCGAAGACACAGCGCTCCGACCATCATAGGGCCCACACGAACCACCGAACCTCGATTTTCAATCAGCGTTCGGGACACGATACCCGGCCGGTTCGGCCGGGTATCGGTCAGCCTTTGAGTTTACCCTGAATCCATGCGGGTGTCAAGCCCGATCCGGCTCGTGCCGGGTTCCCCGCAGGGCCTTGCACGCTAACGAGTTAGCCGAGTCGATCAAGGCCGTGGAGGCGCCGTTTCCGCCTCCTGATGAGTGCCTCGCCCAGGACTCGAACCTGGAACCTTGGGATTAAGAGTCCCCTGCTCTGCCAATTAAGCTAGCGAGGCATTTTGGCTACCCGTTGAACCGAAGCCGGTTCCAGGGTGAGCGACCGGACTTGAACCGGCGGCCTCCAGGGCCACAACCTGGCGCTCTAACCACCTGAGCTACGCCCACCATGTGGGGCGGGACCGCAAGCGCGCCCGGAAGGACTCGAACCTTCGACCCGCGGCTTAGAAGGCCGCCGCTCTATCCAGCTGAGCTACGGGCGCGTAAAGCGAGGCCCGGAATCCGAGGCGCGTCTGCGGAGCGCGCCGGTGGCGCGCTCGCCCGCTTCCGGGTTTTGCCCGGGAGCCACTAAGGATACAGGGGGTCCAGGGGGTCGTCAACCCCCGGCAGGAGGGGGTCGGACGGGCCCGAACGGGGGGCGGCGGCGAGCCCGCGCAAGGGCCCCGCGCAAGGGCCCCGCGCAGGGCCCCCGAACTGATCCGTGGATCGACGGCGGATCGACGGCGGATCGACCGCGGGAGGGGGCGCGGAAAGGGGGCCGACCGCGTCCGGGATGGGAGGGCGGGCGAGTTGACAGCCTCCCCGGGTGCGCGTCTAATGGAGCGTGCTTCTCCTCAACGTTGCGCTGTTCGGAATCGGCCTGGTGGGACTGTACCTGGGGGCCGAGTGGCTGGTGCGCGGATCGGCCCGGCTGGCGCGCCGCCATGGCATGAGCCCGCTGGTGGTGGGGCTGACGGTGGTGGCGTTCGGGAGCTCGGCGCCGGAGCTGCTGGTGGGAGTAGTGGCGTCGCTGCAGGGGCGGAGCGAGGTAGTGCTGGGGAACGTCGTGGGCTCGAACATCCTGAATATCGCGCTGATCCTGGGGATCTCGGCGATGGTGAGGCCGCTGAAGACGGAGCTGAGGCTGCTGGCGCGGGAAGCGCCGCTGATGGTGGTGATCTCGGTGGTCGTGGCCGTGATGATGCTGGACGGCGCCATCGGGCGGGTGGACGGGGTGCTGCTCCTGGCGGGGTTCGTGGGATTCCTCTGGTTCGTGCTGCGGGCGGCCCCCCGGGAGCCGAAGTCGGTCGCGGCGGAATACATCCATTACGAGGAGACCGAGCGCGGCGCGGAGGCGGGGACGGACGGGCGTGATCTCTTGCTTGTCGTGGCGGGTCTGAGCGGTCTCGTGGTGGGGGCCCAGTTCCTGGTGATGTCCGCGGTGTTCTTCGCGCGGCTGCTGGGGATCTCGGAGGTGCTCATCGGCATGACGGTGGTGGCGGTCGGAACGTCGCTCCCGGAGCTTGCGACCTGCGTGGTGGCGGCCTTCCGGTCCGAGCCGGACATCGCGCTGGGGAACGCGGTGGGCTCGAACATCTTCAACCTGTTGTCGATCCTGGCGATCTCGGGGCTCATCCGCCCCATCCCGGTGCCGGCGGACGTGCTGGCGTACGAGATCCCGGCCATGCTGTTCTTCGCCATCCTGCTGGTGCCGCTGGCATGGAAGGGGCGTGTGCTGGGTCGCGTGTCGGGAGGGATCCTGCTGTCCGGCTACGTCGTCTTCACCACGATCCTGATCGCGCGGGCGATCCCGTAGGCCGGCGGGCGAGTGCGGGTGACGGCGAGATTGGCGTCAGAAGTACACGGACACCCGCGTGAAGAAGAGGTCCCCGTAGGCGCCGAACTCGCTCCTGAGCGACGGGGGGAGGGCAACGGCGGGTGACTCGCCGAAGGAGACCAGGCCGCCGAGGGAGACGCTGGTGGCGGGCCCGAGGTCGTAATCGAGGATCGGGGTGAGCGCGGCGCTCCCATCGCCGGCGTTCACGAGGGCGGAAAGGGCCAGGCGAACGCGACCGGCCTCGTCGGGCGCCCAGGCGCCCGCGGCCCCGAGGTAATACCGCCCGAGGAAGTAGCTCTCGCCCCGGCGGAACGCCGGGTCCTGCAGCTGCTGCACGTACTCCGCGGGGTCCGGGACCCCGGTTCCGTTGTAGTGCGCCTCCCCGGTAACGGACCCGCGGCCCCGGATCCAGTCCACCCCCAGCGTCGCCCGGGGCCGGCGGTCGAACGGGAAGACGGTTTGGAGGCGCGCCGCGTCGAACAGGAGGGTGGCGCCGCCCATGAGCATGGCCTGATCCCACAGCTTCCCCGCCCCGGCCCATACATCGGCCGAGGGGAGCCCCCAGGTCGCGCGGATCCCCGCGGAGAGGTGCTCGGGGGAGCCGCGGTCGGCGACGACGGCATCCATCTCGAGCCCCTCCGCCGGGTAGAAGAGGGCGCGGGCGGCGTCGACGCCCGGCTTCTCCTCGGTGTCCAGCTCGAAGGGGCTGAAGGCGGCCCAGAGGTCGGCCACGGGGAAGAGCGAGGAGATCCCCCAGGTGATGGGCTGGCGGCCCAGCGTGATGTCGGCGAGGGAGGTGCGGAGGGAGAGGCTGAGGCGGTCGATGTCGTGCCAGACGCGGAGCCCCGGCGCCGAGAGGAGGTCGCTGGAGAGATCGACGGAGCGGCCCGGGATCGCGCTGACGCCGAAGCCCAGCGCCGGCCCGTCGGCGCCGCCGCTGGTGACCCGCGCCTGGAGGCGGTTGTGGACGTCGAGGCCGAAGCGCCCCGCTTCCAGCCGCCATTTGAGCCGGACCACCTCGCCGTGGAACCCGCTGCGCCGCTCCGCCCCCGGAGCGGCATAGCCGAGGTCGTGGAGCCCGGTCAGGGAGCGGAGATAGCCCGAGAGGCCGAGGCGGACGCCGTCCCCTTCCGCGAGCACGATCTGGGCGTGCCCCCGACCCGGGAGCAGCGCGAGCGCGAGGATGAGGAGGCCGAGGGAGAGGCGGGAGCCCGGCATCAGGGGTCCACGCGGGTGCGGTGGACGCGCCCGTCGCGGAGCTCGACCACCCGCCGCGCCCGGTCGATGACGACCGCGTCGTGGGTGGAGAAGATGAAGGTGGTGCCGAGCTCGGCGTTCAGCTCGACCATCAGGTCGAGGAGCCCCTCGGACGTGACGCTGTCGAGGTTGGCGGTGGGCTCGTCGGCCAGGACGAGCCGGGGGTGCGTGGCCAGCGCCCGGACGATGGCGACGCGCTGCTGCTGACCTCCGCTCAGCTCGTGCGGCTTGCGGTCCATCATGTCGCCGAGCCCGACCCGCTCGAACAGCGGCTCCACCACGGCCCGGCGCCCGGCCGGGTCGGCGCCCCGGAGCAGGAGCGTGAACTCGGCATTCTCGTAGGCCGTCAGGACGGGGACCAGGTTGTACGCCTGGAAGACGAATCCCACGCTGGCCAGACGGAAGTCGGCGGCGTCTCCCTTGCCGAGGCCGCGGATGTCCCGGCCCGCCACGTCGAGGGTCCCGCCGCTCGGCTCGTCCAGGGCGCCGATCATGTTGAGCAGCGTGGTCTTCCCGGAGCCGGACGGACCGGCGAGGGCGGTGAACTCGCCATCGGCGATGTCGAGGTCCACGCCCCGCAGGGCGGGGACTTCAAGAGTCCCCTGCCAGTAGGACTTCGTGAGCCCGCGGATACGGATCAGCGCCGCGTCGTCGTAGGTGGCGGCGCCCTCGACCATCGATTCGATCGTGCCGTTCGCCTGCGTCATATCCCGGTCCACTCACTCGAAGAAGCGCATGGCCTCGGCGGGGGCGAGCCGCGTGGCCCGCCAGGCCGGGTAGAGCGCGCTCGCGATGGTCGCGCCCGCCACCAGTAGCGAGCCGACGATCCACGAGGTGGGATGGATGGTGCTGTAGATCACCATGTCCGCCACATCGATGCCCGACATCTCGATCTCGCCCAGGCCATAGGAGGCCATGGAGATCCCCCAGTGCGACACGGCCAGGTGCCCGCCGAGGGCGAGGAGGAAGCCGACGGTCATGGCGACCGCCGTCATGAGCACCGTCTCGGCCAGCATGAGCCGGCCGATGCGGCGGTCCCGCAGCCCGAGGGCGTTGAGGAGGCCGAGCTCCCGGACCCGCTCCATGACCGCCATCATGCCGAGGATGCCGGGGCGAGGGCGTGGAAAAGCGGGCGGCGGGCGTCGTCGTTGGAGGCGCGGCGGGGAGATCGGGCCCTTGCGCGAGGGAGGCGGGGGAGCCATCGTGGTGGGCAAGCATATCCCGCCGGCCGCCCCTCCCTCGGCCGCGAACTCTCTCCCCGGCCATCTTCCTCCAGAGGAGCCATGGCCGATGCGCAAGCGCGAAGGCTTCACGCTTTTGGAGCTCATGCTGGTCACCGTGATCATCGGGGTACTCGCGACGGTCATGGTCGCGGCTTATACGGGGCTGAAGGAGCGGGGCAAGCTGGCCGTGACCCGTTCGGAGCTCCGCAACGTGATGACGGCAGCCGAGGCGTACCGGTCGGTGACGGGGACGCTGCCGGTGAGCCTGGACGAGCTGGTGGATGGCGGGTTCCATCGACAGTCTCCGAACATCCATTACTGTGTATTCGAGCGGCAGCCGGGCCCGCCGGCGGACCTGCGGGTGGAGGCGGCGCACAGCGGCTCGACGTTGCACCTGGTGGCGCAGTACCCGTCGTGGGGCGTGACGACGCAGCAGACGGTGGGAACCACGGACTGCAGCTGAGGAGAGGGCCATGAGTTCATCGACGGAGGTTCGGCAGACGCTGCGCGACCGGGTCGCCCGGGTCCTGGATTCCGGGCTGCCGGTGCTGGGTGTGGCGATCGTGATGTCGGCGGTGATGTGGGGCGGGGGCGGCTGGGGGCCGATCTGGATGGCGGTGACGGGGCTCCTGCTGGTGGAGGCCGGGGTCTGGCGGCTGGGTAGCCGTGTCATGCACGAGCGCCGCTACATGCCGCTGCGGCGGGAAGTGCAGCGGTTCACCGGCCTCGCGCGGGACCTGCACCACGCCACCGCCGCGGTGCGGGCGGAGGACACGCCGGCGTCCCGGGAGGTGCGAGAAGCGGCGCTGGCCGCGATGCGGTCATCGCTCGACCGGATCGTCGCGGTGGCCGGGAAGACGGAAGAGGACCTGCAGGCCGAGGGAGCGCCGGCGACGGCGACGGCCCGCGCGGTGGCGCTGGAGGGGGCAGAGGGCCGATGAAACGCGGCCTTCCGCTCCTGCTCACGCTCGCGACCCTCGCCTGCGGTGAGGATCCGGCGGGGACCGGGGAGCCGTTCGAGCAGACCATCACCGGAACCATCACGGCGAGCGAGATCATCAGCCACACGGTGACGGCGCCCCGCGAGGGTACGCTGCGGGCCGTGCTCACGTGGCCGGACGGGCAGGTGGACCTGGACCTGTACCTGACGGCGGTGGGCTGCACCGGCTACCCGCCCCAGGACTGCACGCTGCTGGACTCCTCCGACTCCTTCACGGGCACGCAGGAGACGGTGTCCGGGAGCGTCACGCCGGGGCAGCAGAGCAAGCTCTGGGTGGACAGCTGGTCGGCCGAAGACTCGGGCTACACGATCGAGGTCACCATCGACTGACCGCGGGGAGATTGAACCGGCGCCGGCAGGGGCGGCGCTGCGAAAGAAGACGGCCCGACCACGTGCGCGGCAAGGCTGGCACGTGGTCGGGCCGTTTCATTCCACAGTCGGGGCGCCCGGATTCGAACCGGGGACCCCCTGCTCCCAAAGCAGGTGCGCTACCGGACTGCGCCACGCCCCGAAGTTGTTGTGCTGCAAGAAGGTTACCTGATTCTGTTTGGAACCGCGCTTCCTGGATTGTGTCAAAAATCGGCCTGAACAAGCTGGAAAGATAGCGGATTGTTCAAAACGTCGCGCGTTCGCCCGCCCCCTGGAACACCAAGCCGGCCGCTCGCTACCCGCCGGCTCCTCCTCACGGCCGGTCCGCCTCCGTGGCCACCGCCTCCACGTACCCCACGAACGCCGGCGTGAAGCGGTCGCGCGCCCCGGACCACCAGCGGGCCAGGATGGGGTTCCCGAACATGTCCGGCGGGATCCATCGCCGGACCACGTCCTCCGGCAGGTTGCCCTGGAGGTACTGGTAATGGGCGTTCTCAATCGTGCGCCAGAAGTGGAGCTGCAGGACGTAGATCCGGCCGCGCTCCTCCGCGGTGAAGGTCGTGTCGCCGGCGGTCCAGCGGCGCGTCAGATCCAGGAGCTCCGGCTCGAGCGCCAGCATCGCCAGCCAGTCCGTGTTCGCCTCCGCGACGGCCTGGTAGGTCGTGCCCCGGATCGCCTTCGTGTTCTGCCGGACCTCGAGGCCGACGAAGACGAGCGAGAGCACGGCACCGGCGGCGGCCAGCGCCTGGCCCACCGAGAGGCGGTTCCTGCGGAGCTGCGGATCCCTCACTGGCGCACTCCTTCATCCTTCTTCCGGTGCATCCACCGGCTCCCGTGGGCGCTCACGGCGTCCGCGCCTTCAGCCGCATGTCGAAGACGACGAGCACCGGCCGCCCATCCTCCCTCTCGACCTCGACCCGCACCGACCGCTGATCCTCCCAGCGGAAGAGCGTCGGCGACAGCGGCACGAGCGGGCGGGGCTCCTGACCCGTCACCGCCATCCGGAGGCCGCCCTCGCCCAAAGTCACGGTGAAGTCGACCGGGATCCCCGGCGATGTATAGACGCCGACCAGGTCACGGAGCCGGTCCTCCGGCAGTTGGATCGCCAGCATGGTGTCCAGGGGCGACGGCGGCGGGGCTGGCGGCGGCTCGACGCGCCCGGCGGCAGCGAGGGCCTCGTCGGACACCTCGCCCACCCCGAACGCGACCCGCTGGACCGTCGGCCCGAGCCCGGAGGCGGAGTAGTGGGTGGTGACGACCTCCAGCGCGTAGGCGCCCGGCTCGCGCGGCGTCCACGCGGCGTCGAAGGTCTCGCCCACGCCGAGCTCCACGACCGCCGGAAGCGGCGCGCGCGCCGCTTCCGGGAGGTCGGCGCCATCCTTGGCGAGCGGCCGCCATTCCACCGGCTCGCCGTCCCTCAGCAGCCGCACCCGCTTGGAGAACGCGTCCGGACTGATGTGGATGAACCGCAGGCGATACATCTGATCCGGCGTGAAGCGCTCGGGCGGCGGCGCCTCCCTGCCGTTCACCACCGGCGGCGCATCGCGCTCGGCGCCGCGCGCGGCCAGTACGAAGACCCGGTCGCGCTCGTGGTCCGAGGCCTCTCCCTCCGGCAGCACCAGGAAGGGCCCGTACAGCCCCTGCGTCAGCTCGTGCCCGGCCTCGCCGTGGATGTGGTAGATGAACGTCCCCGCCCGGGGCGGCGCGAGCCGGACCTTGGCCGAGTCGCCGGGGGCGATGGGCGGCCGGGTCGCACCTGGATGCCCGCTCCAATGCGCGACGCCGTCGTAGGCGCTCCGCACTTCGAGGCCGTGCCAGTGCACCGAGAGTGGCATGGCCAAGCGGTTGTGGACGACAATCTCCGTCGGCTCCCCGCGCTCGAGCACCAGCGGCGTCCCCGGCACGACGAGGGTGTCCGCCGGCGGCGCGGACGCGTCCTCGCGGGCGACGAAGGAGAGGGCCGGCTCGTCGCCGAACACGCCCGGCGTGCGGGCCGTCCAGAGGTGGATGATGCGCTCCGGCTCCGGCTCGGGCATCGCTTCTCCGGCGGCCGGTTCGACCGTGATTCCCATGACGAGCCCCGCCATGGCGTGCGCCGCATCGTGCGCCGGCTCCCCGGCGAACTGCTGGAGGGCGCCCGAGTGCCGGATCAGGTGGCAGTGGAAGAGCCAGTTCCCCGGGCGGTCGGGGACCCAGCTGAGGCGCAGGGACGAGAAGTCGGGCATCACGTCCGTGACCACCAGCGGCCGGTCGGCGGGCGCGTAGACCGAGTCGGCGTCGGTGTCGCCCCGGGCGTCGACCCGGAAGTAGAAGCCGTGGAGGTGCATCGGGTGCTCGATCACGCTCGTGTTGATCAACCGCCAGCGGACCGTGTCCCCGACCGCGTACCGCAGGCGCTCCGTGAACGGCCAGGACACGCCGTTGATCATCATCTTGAACGTCACGGAGAGGGTGCTCGGCTCCTCGCGTCCGCCCCAGCGGCTGATCAGCAGTACGCGCTCCGGGGGGGGAACCGACTCCCCGGGGGGATCGACCACCAGACCGCCCAGGAAGAGCCCCTCGTCGCCGAAGTTTCCCGGGAAGAACGTGCCGTTCACGGACCCGCCCTCCGGGGCAGCGCGGCGGCCGTAGTAGAACGACGAAACCTCGTCGGCCGGCGTGAATCGCGCCTCCCGCGTCTCACCCGGCGGGATCACCAGCGAGTCGGCGAAGAAGAACCGGGGATCGCCCGGCTCGGCCTCCTCCGGGAGTTGCGCCGGCAGCTCAATGCTGGCCCGGTCCACCAGCCCCCGGACGGTGATCGCCCGGTCCAGCGTGTTCCGGACGCTCACCCGCACCGGCGTGCCGGCCGACGTCCGGATCAGCGGCCCCGGCACCTGCGGCGCCCGGCCGACCTCGGCGAACGCGGGCGTGACGATCCGCGGCCCATCCGGCCCGCGGGGGTACCAGGCCGCGTCCACCGCCTCCAGCTCGACGACGAGCTCGCCGCCGACCATGCGGCCGGCGGGCCGGCGGTGGTCGTTGGGCTCAGCACGGGGAAGCGTCCTCGCACGCTCCGGCGTCGTACTGACCGGCTGCTGCTGGGCCTCCACCGCGGATGTGCCGGCGAGCATCAGGATGCAGACGAGGACCGGTATGACGCGCGGATGATGAGGCATGATCGATCGGCTGAAGAAAGGGTACAGCGGCCACTGATTCCCACGCCCGGCCGTGGCTCTACATCCCGGCATCCAGCCTCCGGCGAAGCGCGTCGCGGCGGCGGGTGAACTCGTCCAGTCGCGGGTGCGCCACCGCGGCCGCGCGCCGGACGGCTTCCTCACGTCGTTCCAGCGCCTCCACCAGCCGCCCCGCTGCCTCGAGCACCCCGGCCAGACCGTGCCGGGCGTCGGCCGACGAGGGGTGCAGTTCCACGCTCCGCTCGAGAATCTCGATTGCGCGCCCGGTGCGGCCGAGCAGGAGCTGACTGACGCCCATCAGGTTCAGAAACGCCGCGGGCGGGGCGATCGGATAGCCGTAGGTCGCCGACGCCTTTGCAAAGCGCGCTTCCAGCGCGGCGAGGTCGCCCGTGAGCAGGAACCCCTCCGAGAGCCTGAGATCGGCGAAGATGGTGGTCAGCCCCTGCGCGTACGTGGGGACCGGGTTCGACTGGTGCGTCTCGCCCGAATTCGCGCGGTACCACCAGTGCAGGCCCGGCGGGGCGTGCATCTCCAGCACGGCCGCAAGATCGCTCGCGGCGGAGAGGTTCCCCTCCCGGTCGCCCACCGCCATGTAAAAGAAGCGGGTCGCGTTCGGCAGGCTGGCCAGCGCGCGGCGCGCATCGCGCACCAGCTCGTGGTCGTTCCAGCTGAGCGAGGGACTGCTGGCGACGTAGGCCTCGAAGCTCTCGGGCCGTTTCAGCATCGTACGGGTCACGAACAATCCGCCGAGCGAATGCCCGAGCAGGACCCGGAAGGGCAACGTCCGGTATCGGCGCTCGATCTCGGGAGCGAGCTCATCGGTCAGGAACCGCAGAAACGCGTCGGCCCCGCCCGTACTGTCGCCCGCGCTGGGGTGCAGAACGCTGTCCGGATGGATGAGGATGTCCTCGAACCAGCGGGGCCCGTGGTGGGGCGTCGTGAAGTCGCGGGTCCGGCTCGTGTTCGGGATGCCGACCACGATCATGGGGGGAAGCTGGTACCCCGACGCGAGGAAGCCGACCAGCCCGGCCACGTAGCTGAACTGGCCGGACGCCTCGCCATCGAGCTGGTAGACGACGGGGTAGTGTGCGTCCGGCTCGATGTCGTAGTCGGGCGGAAGCTGCACGTGGATCCGCCGCTCCTCGTGCAGGATCCCGGAGCGGATCGTGAGGGTCTTCCCGATGACGACCGGCTGCTCCTCCGAGTTCGCGGGGGCCGGCTCCTGGCCGCCGAGAGGGGTCGCAAATGCCAGGGCGAGGATCACCGCCGAGAGGCGAATCATTGCCGGCCGCCCTCTTTCTCCGCACCGGGCTTATACACCCGCACCGCGTTTGCCCGTACCTCCTTCAGCGTCGTCCACGCCGGCTTGTACGCGCCGCGGCCGTAGAGCTCGGCCTGGTCGATGTAGTGGGGCGAGGCGGGATCGGTGCTCTGCCCGGAGCCGTTCACCGTCCGGGCGCGCACCTGCTCGCCAAATTCCACCACGCTGGCGTACGAGTTTCCGCTCACGAATCCGTACCAGCGCTTTTGTCCCGGGACGGGGAACGGGATGAAGAGCTGGATCATCCCCGCCTCCGGGAAGCCGCCGAGGACGGGGACGCTCGGACGCTCGTCGGTGTACCGGCCGTCCAGCGACCGCTGGAGACGGCTGAGTTCGCCGTAGGGGACCCGCCAGGTGCCCCAGTCCCGCTCCAGCAGGGCGATCATCTTCTCGAGCCCGGCGATGACGTCCCACTGGTCGCGCGGTAGCGGCTCGATCTCAATGGCGGCCGGTGGGCTGAACGGCGGGTTCTCCAGGCTGGCGACCCAGCTGTAGAGCTGCCTCATCTTGAGTAGCGTGTAGAGCGTCATGGCCACGGACTCGTGGCGGCTGACCCGGTCCCAACTCCGGAGCGTCTCGACCGCGGGGTGTAGCCGGGCCGTCCTAACGGGATCCGTGTCCCGCAGGCGTTCCCAGGCGGCCACCAGCGCGGGAATGTCGCGGTCCGCCTCCCAGGCTCGCTTGCTCATGCTGGCCTCTGCCCACTCCTCGAACGTGAATCGCTCATCGCCCGCCAGAATCCCCCGCGACGCCCGTGACCGCGCGTTGTCGCCAAGGCTGTCGAACAGAACCGAGAACACCGGCGCGCCGCCGAAGCCGGGCTGCACCATGTACGGCGGATAGGCCGCCGGATCCGGGTTCTCCCCCTCGGCCGTGACCCGGAAGGGCGAGTGGTTCGTGTTCATGAGCCACCCGCTCTCAGGATTCAGCACCTGCGGCAGCTCCTCGAGCGCGTGATAGCCCTGCCATTCGGTGCGGGGGTCGCTGCCATCCACCGGCTCGCTCCAGTCGAAGTCCAGCGAACGGCGCGGGACGGCGCCATTATGGACATACCAGATGGTCCCGTCGGCATCCGCGTAGCCGATGCTGAGCCAGATCTCGCGGAGCCGCCCCACGGCGTCGCGAAACTCCTCGAAGGAGCCGGCCCGCGCCATGGCGTGGAACTGCTGAACGGTGCCGCCCTCCACCCAGCGAGCGATGCGGAGCGCGAGGGGCACGCCGTCGCGTACGGCGACGATCGGCCCGTGGTGCGTCTTGCGGAAGGTGACCTCCCGGGCGCTCGGCCCCGAATCCGTCCGCACGCGCACCGTCTCGGTCCACTCCTCGGCGACCCGGTAGCCGTCGCCATAGCGATAGGCGAGCGGGTCCGTCGGATGATCGAACGTCTCCCGCCAGAGGTCCGCCACGTCCGGGCCGTTGTTCGTCATCGTCCAGCCGTGGCGGGGCGTGTGGCCGAAAACGGGCAGCGGCCGGCCGGGACGATTGCCGCCGTAGACGTTCAGTCCCTCGTCGCTCAGCAGGTGACCCTCGAGATAGGTTTCGGGCGCGTTGTGCGGGTTGATGAAAAGCATGGCCCGGCCGGTCGCGGTCTTGCTCGGGCCGATCATCCACATGTTCGAGCCCTTGCCCGGCTCCAAGCCATCCACCGCGCGCGCCACCTCCGAGGTGCGGAGCAGGCCATGCACGAGGGGTACCCCGAACATCTCGCTGCGCCCGGCCACCGCGAACATCTGCCACGGCTCGAATCGCTGGATCACGCGCGGGGCGACCTCCGGGTGCCGGTCGAGGTAGTGGTTCAGCCCCGCGGACCAGGCGTCCGCCATGGCCCGGAAGAATGGCGCGGCGCGCTCGTACTCTTCGCGCGAGAGCCGCTCCGTCTCCAACGCGCGGACGTAGAGGTCGCTCGAGAGCGCCCCTTCCCCATCGATCTCGGCGAGCCGCCCAGTCATCCGGGCGACCTCGCGCTCCACCTCGCCCAGCGCGTCCTCGGCCTGGGCGTACATGTAGCCGAAGACGGCCGCGGCATCGGTCTCCCCGTGCACGTGCGGGACGCCGTAGGGGTCGCGGTAGATCGTGACTCGATCGGCGAGGGACTGCGGGTGAACACCGGCACGAGCCATGGCGACGGTGTTTCCACTCCCCAGATCGCGCAGCTCGTCGCCCGCGTCGAGGAGCTCCACTCTGTTGCTGTCGCCCTCCAGGACAACAGCACTTGAGGCGATGTCCTCGAGCGTGTTGCCGATGATCTCGTTCCCACTGCTACCGGCCGAGAGCCAGATGGCGGATCCATTGGCCTCTTCCCAGCCGGAATTCACCGGGTCCGGCTCATTGACGCTCACGCCGGGGAACGGATCCCTCCGACGAACGTCACGGATCGTGTTGCCGACGATCCGGTTCCGCGAGGCCCGGAGGATCTCGATCCCCAGGCCTTCGGCTCCCAGGACTCGGTTCCCCTCGATCAGGTTGCCCTCCAGGCCGCTCGCCCCTCCGGCCCCCTCGGCGGAGCCGGACTCGCGGTCCAAGGCTTCCGGGGAGCCGACCAGGGAGATGGGCACCCCGAATCCCCAGACGTCCTCCTCGGGCGAGGAGACCTCCCCCCCCGCGATGGGCGCCGTCCTGACGCGGGCGACCCGGATGGTGTTGTCCCGGATGACGTTGTCGCGACAGACGGTGCCCGGTCTCAGGATCCAAAGGCCGATCCCGGTCGGATGACCCTCCACCCGGTTTCGGACGATGACGTTTCCGGCGCAACGCAGCGAGAGCTCCAGGTTGAGGTCGGTGGAGCTGAGGAGGAGGCCCCCCCCGGGGTAGCCTCTGGTAGGCACACGAGCCGGGTCGGGCGCGGAGATGTCGTTGTCCAGCACGTGGACGGTGCTCCCGTGGACGACGACCGCGTGGAAGGTATCGACGAAGTCGTTGTCTCGGATCACCGCGGGCTCCCGCCACTGCCCCATCGTCCGAATCCCGTTGACGGACGCCCGGAAGGTGTTGCCCTCGACCAGATAGCCTCCGCTTCGGGTATCGACCGGTTCCAGGACAGGCACACATCCTCGACCTTCCATGCATTCCATACCGCCAAGAACCAGAGCATGCGAGGCGTACTCGAAGGTCAGGCCGCGCACCGTCTGGTGCCCGCCGGCCATGTCCAGACCGTTGCAACCCACGATGGCGACGAACATCTCTTCCAGATCCCCACCCAGCGGGAACATCGTGGGATCACAGCCGCGGAGCGTCGTACCTTCGGGGTGGCCCAGAACGGTGATCCCGGGCACCGTGACGTGGATCAGCTCGCCGACGAGGTACGTCCCGCCCGTGAACTGGACCGTGCCGCCGGGCTGGACCTGCGCGAGCGCGGCCAGGATGCTGGCCCGGTCGGCCTCGCGTCCGCCCGTGGGCGGTGCGACGTGCACGGTGTCGGAACCGGCAGCCGCCGCTGGATGCTGGCCATCCGGGCGCGCACCCGACACCTCCGCGGGCGTGCTCGCGCACGCCGTGAGGGCCGCGGCGAGGATCGACATGGCCGCGATACGAATGACTCCGTCGACTGAGCTCTGCTTCACCGTCGGGCCTCCATGGGTTCGCGGTCGCAGCACGGCTCGATGCCCAGCGCACGGTAGATTGCGACCGGGTCGTAGACCCTGCCGTCCTTGATCACCATCACTACACGGCGGATATCGCTGATGTCGGCAGTCGGGTCGCCGTCGACAAGGATGAGGACGGCAATCTTGTGTGCCATGCTCGTTCTCTCACTTGCCAGAGTCGGGCTCACCGGATTCGATAGATCCGAAGATCACCGCCGCATCCGTCGGCCCATAGACGTGCGGAACCCCGTAGGTGTCCCGGTGGATCGTGACCGTCCGAGCCAGCGCGTCGAGCCTCCGCACCTCCTCCGGCGTGAGACTGGGAGGAGAGCGGCTCAACGGAGGCGGCGAATGCTAGAACCAGCAAAATCCCGAGGCGTCGCATGGATCAGCGCACCCGAACGGGGATGTCCGCCGTATGCGGCGGCGGCGCCTCACGCGGGAACGCCGCCAGCCCATCATCGAACGTGGTCACGATCCGGAGGGCGAAGTCTCCGACGGTGTCGGGAGTCCACAGGAAGTCGTACGTCTCGCCGACGTGGATCCGCAGCTCCGCGGGCAGGGTCCGCGCCTGCGACGGCGGCAGGTCCGCACCATCCTTCGCGACGATCTTCCACTCGACCGGATCGTTGCCGGCGAGGAGGGAGACTCGCTTGTCGTCATCGGGGCTGATGTGCATGAAACGGAGGCGGTAGGTGGTGCCCGCCCGGAGCTCGAGCGGCCGCGGCTCCAGCTCGCCGTTCACGGCCGGGGGCGGATCCTGTCCCGCGCCGAGGGAGCCGAGGAGGAAAACGCGGTCGGTCTCCGGGTCCCACGGCTGGCCCGGCTCCATGACCAGGAACGGGCCGTAGAGCCCCTGCGCGAGCTGGTGGCCCGGCTCGCTGTGCACGTGATACATGAAGCTGCCCGCCCGCGGTGGGGTCATGCGGACGACGAAGGAGTCGCCCGGCGCGACTGCCGGGCTGGCGGACCCGGGTATCCCGCTCCAGCCGGGGACGCCGTCGGCCCAGCTCTCCAGCTCCAGACCGTGCCAGTGCACGCCCAGCGGCACGTCCGCGCGGTTGCGCACGACGATCTCCGTCGGCTCGCCGCGGGTGAGGACGATGGGGCTGCCGGGG
>DATKBW010000045.1:0-67145 GCA_035513575.1 Longimicrobiales bacterium
GCCAGCGTTCGTTCTGAGCCAGGATCAAACTCTCCATGAATGAAAAGCTCGAACAGCTCTCTCACGAACGACCTGGTCCTGCTTCGATCGTTCAGAATCAATACTCTGCGTTCCTTGAACCCTCGGCCGAAGACACAGCGCCCCGACCATCATAGGGCCCACACGGACAAACACCTCGGTTGTCAATCAGCATCGACACGAACGGCGCCCGACTTCGGCGCCGCAGTGCAGACATTCAAGGTAGGTGGCTGTGCCCGCCCCGTCAACCCCTCGCGAGGAGGGGGCGCCGCGTCGTTCCCGGGCGGAGCGAGGCGCGCGCGCGGGCCTCTCCGGAGGGCCCGGAGGGCCCGCCCCGGCCCGCTAGAGCTGGTCCTTCTCTTCCTCCCAGCCGCCGTCCTCCCACTCTTCGTCCTCCTCCTCGTCCCAGTCCTCGTCGTCGTCCCAGTCCTCGTCCTCGTCCCAGTCCTCATCCTCTTCATCGTCGAGGCCGAAGATGAGGAGCTCCTCGTCGAGGTCGAGAGACATCGTCGAGGCGATCGTAGCGGCCATGGTAAAGGACCTCCTCCGTGGGCTATGCCCATAGGGTAGTGGAACGACGGGCCGTGGCGCGCACGAACCGTCCCGGGGGCAAGGTAAAGGGCAGGGGTAGTGTGTCAAGAGAATCTTTGGGACGGCACACGGTTTTCCGCGGCCAAGGCGGGGGGGCGGGGTTCGACGCCGTTCGCGTTCGCGGGCACCGGCCTGGCCTCTCGACCGGGCCCGACTGGGACGGAGGGAGCGGCGACGCCCGAGTCCCCCGTGTCCCCGGTCCGGTCCCAGGCCGCACCGACGCGGCGCTACGCGGTGGCCCGTGAAGCCTTCTTCCGCTCGTGGGCCTTGAGGTGGCGCTTGCGGAGGCGGATGGCCTCGGGGGTGATCTCGACGAGCTCGTCGTTGGCGATGAACTCGAGGGCTTCCTCGAGGCCCATCTCGCGGGGCGTCTCGAGCTGGATGGCGTCGTCGGCGCCGGCGGCGCGGATGTTGGTGAGCTTCTTCCCCCTGGCGACGTTGACCTCGAGGTCGCCGGCGCGGGCGTTCTCGCCGACGATCATCCCCTCGTAGGTGGGGACGCCGGGCCCGATGAAGAGGGTGGCCCGCTCCTGGAGGTTGAAGAGCGCGTAGCCGACGGAGGTGCCCTCGACCATGCTGACGAGGACGCCCCGGTCGCGGCGCCGGATCTCCCCGGCCCACGGCCCCCACTCGAGGAACCGGTGGTGCATGACGCCCTCGCCGCGGGTCTCGGTGAGGAAGTCGCCGCGATAGCCGAAGAGGCCGCGGGCGGGGATCTTGAAGACCAGGCGGCTCAGGTTGCCCTGGCCGGCGCGCATCTCGAGCATCTCGCCCTTCCGCTTGCCGAGCCCCTCGATGACGACGCCCACGAAGTCGCCGGGGACGTCGACGGTGACCTCCTCATAGGGCTCGAGGGTGCGGTCCAGGTCGTCCTGCCGCGTGATGACGCGGGGGCGGGAGACCGCGAACTCGTAGCCTTCGCGCCGCATGGTCTCCATGAGGATGCCGAGGTGGAGCTCGCCGCGGCCGGACACCGTGAGCGTGTCCGGCGACGCGGTATCTTCCACGCGCAGGGCCACGTTCCGCTCCAGCTCCTTCATGAGGCGGTCGCGCAGCTGCCGGCTGGTGACGTACCTGCCTTCCCGGCCGGCGAAGGGCGAGTTGTTGACCATGAAGTCCACGGAGACCGTCGGCTCCTCGACGGCGATGCCGCGGAGGGGCTCGGGGTGCTCGGGGTCGGCGAGGGTGGAGCCGATGTCCACGCCCTCCAGCCCCGCGATCGCCACGATCTCGCCGGCGCTGGCGGACTCCATCTCCAGCCGGTCGAGTCCCTCGAACGTGAAGAGCTTCGCCACCTTCCCGCTCCGGGCGCCGTCCCGGACGTGGCCGTGGGCGGCCGCGGTGAACTCCTCGGCGAGCTCGTCGGGCACCGGGTCCAGCAGGACCAGGGCATCGCCGACGGCGACGGTGCCGCGCTCGATCCGCCCGATGGCCAGCCGCCCGAGGTAGGGCGAGTGGTCGATGGTGGAGACCAGGAGCTGGAAGGGCGCCTCCCGGTCCGCCGGGGGAGCGGGCACGGCCTCGAGGATCGTGTCCAGGAGCGCGTCCAGGTCGCTCCGCTCGTCCTCGAGGTCGCGGACGGCCCATCCGTCGCGGGCGGAAGCGTAGATGAAGGGGGAATCGAGCTGCCTGTCGGTGGCCTCGAGCTCCATGAACAGCTCGAGCACCTCATCGTGGACGCGCTTCGGGTCGCAGTCGTGCCGGTCCACCTTGTTGATGACGACGACCGGCTGCAGCCCCAGCGCCAGGGCCTTCCGGGTGACGAACCGCGTCTGCGGCATCGGCCCCTCGAACGCGTCCACCAGGAGGAGCACGCCTTCGACCATCCGGAGGATCCGCTCGACCTCGCCGCCGAAGTCCGCGTGGCCGGGCGTGTCGACGATGTTGATCTTGTGAGTCCCCCACCGGATGGAGGCGTTCTTCGACAGGATCGTGATCCCCCGCTCCCGCTCCAGCGGATTCGAGTCCATCACCCGCTCCGCGACCTGCTGGTTCACCCGGAACGTCCCCGCCTGGCGGAGCATCTGGTCCACCAGCGTGGTCTTGCCGTGGTCGACGTGGGCGATGATGGCGATGTTGCGCAGCATGTCAGGTGTCAGCTGTCAGATTTCAGACTTCAGGACTCGGGTTTCGGGGCCGGCGGCCCGTCAAAAAGGCGCCACCGTCAACGGCGACGCCTGCTGCGAGGTCCCGGCTCGGGTCCATGATACCGCGCAGGGGCGCCGGAGTTTCCTGACCGCCGCTCCACGCCACCAGCCCGACGACCGTTTTCCGCACCTCCGTGACCTTCGCCAGGAGTCCGCTCAGCCCTCGATCAACCGGTAGGCGATCGTGCGCGTGCGCGGGCCGTCCCATTCCGCCAGAAAGATCTTCTGCCAGGTCCCGAGCAGTGGGCGGCCTGCTTCGATCAGGAGCGTCTGGTCCGGGCCGGTGATGAGGGTCTTGAGGTGCGCGTCCGAGTTGCCTTCGGCGTGTCGATAGTCGCCTTCCCGCGGAACCAGTCGGCCGAGCGCGGCGACGATGTCCCGCGCCACATCCGGGTCCGCTCCTTCGTTCACCGTGATGCCGCACGTCGTGTGCACGCTCCACAGGTGCATCACCCCTTCCCGGACGCCGTGCTTCGCCACTTCCGCGGCGACCGCCCGCGTGATGTCCACGAGCTGCTCCCGGACGTCCGTCCGCACCTCGAATCTCCCCTTCACACTGCCCTCCTCCCCGACCAGCCGGAATGGCCGAATGGGACGACCTCTGGAATCTGACCCCTGCCTACTCCCCTCCCCGGATCTGGTACATCGGCCGCTGCTCCACCTGCACCGTCACGTGCTCGATCCCGAACCGGTCGTGCATGCGCTGTCGGATGGCGTCGAGGACCGCCTGGGTGCGCTCCGGCTCGTCCACGACGGCGTGGCCGCTCATGGCAAAGTAGCCGCTGGTGACGGTCCAGACGTGGAGGTCGTGGACCTCGGAGACGCCGGGGATCTCGCGCATGGCGGTATGGATCTCGTTGAGGTCCAGGTGTCCGGGCACCGCCTCGAGGAGGATGTCCACGGACTCCCGCACCAGCTTCCAGCTGCTGATCAGGATGAGGACGCCCACCAGGACGGACATGAGCGCGTCGGCGGTGGTCCAGCCCGTGAGCAGGATGATCGCCGCCGCGGTCATGGCCCCCACGGACCCCAGCAGGTCGCCCAGCACGTGCAGGTACGCCCCGCGCACGTTCAGGCTCTCGCCGGCGGAGCGGTGCAGCATGGTTGCGGCGACCACGTTCACCAGCAGCCCGCCGCCCGCGACGGCCAGCATGAGCACGCCGCGGATCTCCACGGGGTCGCGGAACCGCGCGGCCGCCTCGACGAAGATGAAGAACGAGAGGACGATGAGGGTGGCGCCGTTCAGGAGCGCCGCGAGGATCTCGAGGCGCAGGTAGCCGAAGGTCTTCTCGTCGGTGGCGGGCCGCTGTGCGAACCAGAGGGCGAAGAGGGAGAGGGCGAGGGCGCCCACGTCGGTGAACATGTGGGCGGCGTCGGCCAGGAGGGCCAGGGAGTTGGAGAGGATCCCGCCCGCCAGCTCGGCCAGCATGAAGGCGCCGGTGATCACGAGGACGAAGACGAGGGTGCGTCGCGAGGCCTCCCGCGCGTGCGCGTCGACGCCATGACCCGGCGCATGGGCGTGGCCGCGCCCATGGTCTTGCGCGTGATCGTGCGCGCGGCGGCGTTCCATCATGGGACCGGGACCCTGTCGGGGTCCGCGGTGATGACCCACGTCCAGATCTCGTCGATCTCCATGGTGCGGGGCGGCAGGCGCCGCTCGATGCCATCGCCGCGGGCGATCAGGATGATCGGCTCGTCCGCGGGGACGGGGACCAGCTCCGTCCGCTCCCCCGCCCCGGCCGTGCCGATCCCCACCTCGCCGCCGGCCCCGCCCGCCCCCGCGGCGTACACGAAGGCGATGGCCAGGGTCACCGCGGTCCGGTTCTCCACCACGAGCGTGGCCAGGGCCGCGCGGCGCTCTCCGGGCAGCCCGCCGCGGGCCGCGCTGCGCGCGGGGACGCAGCCGGCGGTTGCGGCGGCCAGGGAGGAAGCCAGGGCGAGGATGATGAGGGTTCGGGGTCGCATGGCGCTCCGGCCTCAGGCGGCGGGTGCGCCGGTGACGAGGCCGCCCACGCGGATCCGGACGGGCTGGCGGTCACGGTGCTCGACCTCGAGCCGGAGCTCGCTCGGCCGCCCCATGGCCTCGCCCTGCCGCACGCGGAGCTCGGCGGTCGCGGGCACCAGCCCCTCGCGCGCCAGGAAGGCGCCCAGGGCGGCGGTGGCGGTGCCGGTGGCCGGATCCTCGTCGATGTCCACCGCCGGCGCGAAGCCGCGGGCCCGGACGCGGCCGGACTCCGCGTCGTGGACGAATACGTAGAACACGGTGATCCCCGGCGGCCCGCCGATCTCCCGGAGCCGGCGGAAGTCGGGGCGCATGGCGTCGAGGGCGGCCAGATCCGCCACCGGGATCAGCGCGACGCGGATCCCCACGTCCTCGACCGCCGCGGGCGGGCGGGACGCGAGGACCTCCATGGGGAGCCCGAGGGCGGAGGCCAGCGCTTCGAGGTCGAGGTCGCCCGGTACGCGGGCCGCCACGGGCATGTCCATCCGGACGACGACGCCCTCGCCCTCCGCCTCCACCCGCGCCTCGACGCTCCCCCCCGGGGCGCGGGAGCGGACCGTCGCCGGCAGCGCGCCCAGGCGACCCGCCAGCGCGAGGGCTCCGAACGCCGCGGCCGTCGCGTGGCCGCAGAGCGGCACCTCGCCCCCGGGGGCGAAATAGCGGAGCGGGTAGGCGCCACCGCGGGGCTCGCCGACGAACGCCGTCTCCGACACCGGGTTCAGCCGCACCGCGATCCGGGTCATCTCCTCCGGCCCCAGATCGGGCGGGTCCAGCACCACGCCGGCGGGATTGCCGCCGCCCGGCCCGCCGGGGAACGCCACCATGGACCACTCCCGCGCACCGCTCCCGCTGCTCACGATCCTGCCTCCGGGCTCGGGCTCGGGCGGCGACCCGGGTCGCTGATCGCGTCGGCATCCGCCAGCGTCCGGATCAGCTCGGCCACCTCCTCCGGCCCCTCCGCCCAGGCCAGGGCGCGGGTGTCCGCCGGTGGCGGGCGCCCGACGACGATCCCGCCGCCGAGCTCGCGCACCACCGCGAACGCATCCTCGTCCGTGCGGTCGTCGCCGATGAAAATGGCCGGCATCTCCCCGCCCTCGCCGAGCACGTCCAGGAGGAACCGCGTGGCCGCCCCCTTGTCCCAGTCCACGTCGGGGCGGATCTCGAGGACCTTCTTCCCCTCCGTCACCCGCAGTCCCGGGCGCCGGCCGAGGCGCGCCACGGCGTCCCGGACCCGCGGCTCCGCCCCCTCCCGCTCCGCCCGGCGGTAGTGGACCGTCAGCGTCCACCCCTTGTCCTCGACCTCCGCGCCCGGCTCGTCCCGCAATGCTGCGGTCAGCGCCGCGGCGGCCTCCTCGAGCGCCGGTCGAGCCGCGCGGGCGGCCTCGTGCACCCGGTCCAGACCCGGCCCCTCGATCTCGAACCCGTGGTTGCCCGCGAAGTATACGCCGTCCAGCCTCACGCGCGCGCGTACATCGTCGAGGCCTCTGCCACTGACGATGGCGACGACGCTGTCCGTTCGCCCCGCCAGCCGCCGCAGCGGGGCTTCCAGCCCGTCCAGCAGCGCGGCGTCGCCGGGCCGGGGCACGATGGGCGACAGCGTGCCATCGAAGTCGAGGGCGATGAGCATCCGCCCCGCACGGCGGCGCAGCTCCAGCAGCGCCTCGACACGCTCGCTCGCGTGCGGGATCGGGGATCGGGTCTGGGAGATGGCGGGCCTCCTCGGGCGCTTCTGGCGAGCCGGACAGTAGCACCCGCGCGGAAGCCCACGCAAACGTCCGCCGCCGCCTCCCGGCGCCTCTCTCCGGGGCCGCCCGGCCGCGGATTGCTCCCCCCCGCCCGGGCGGTTACCTTTCAGGTCCTGATCGGCCTCTTCTTCCGTAAAACTTTATCCCGCAATGAGATCGCTGCGAACCGCCCTGCTGCTGATCCTCCCTGCGGCCGCCGCATGCTCCGATTCCACCCGCATGGGCATGGGGGACGTCAGCAGCATCATCGTCGTCGCGGAAGCCGGGCTCTGGGAGCAGGTCGGGGACACCCTGCTGAAGGCGCTCCAGCCGGAGGTCTTCGCGGTGCGTCCGGAGGCAACGTTCAAGCTCACCCATGTGGCGCCGGACGATCCGAACTGGCGGGACCTCCGGCGGTTCCGGCAGGTGCTGGCGGTCGGCCGCTCCGACGACGCGTGGGTCCGGCCCGTGCTGGTGGAAGCCGACACGACGGTGACGCCCCCGGCCATCGTGCAGGCCACCGATGTATGGGCCCGCAACCAGCTGGCGTCGGCGCTCGTGGTCCCGGAGGAGGGCGCCGCCGCGGCGGTTCGCGAGCAGGCGGCCGCCCTGGCCGACCGGCTGGACGCGACCTATCGCCAGTGGGCGGTCCGGCGCATGTACACGAGCGGGGTCGACACCGTGCTGGCGGATACGCTGGCGCGGGAGGGCGGCTTCTCGATCTCCCTGCCGGTGGTCTACACCTTCCGCCGCGAGGGCCCGAACGGCTTCCTCGCCTTCAACAATCAGATGGCCGGGACGCCGCTGGTCCGCTCCGTGTACGTCACCTGGCGGAGCGGGACGTCCGGCGAGCCCACCGCCGCGGAGGCGCTGGCGTGGAGGGACTCGGTCGGGCAGGCCGTGTACGACTGGCCCCAGCGCAGCCAGCCGGAGCCCATCCAGGTCCGGCGGATCCCGGGGCCGGACGGCGGCGGCATCGAGGTCCGGGGCGTATGGTCCGGTACCGCGGACGAGGGCTTCCCGCAGGCCGGGCCCTTCATCACCCGCGTCGTGGACTGCCCCGCCTCCGATCGCCGCTACCTCATCGACACCTGGCTGTATGCACCGGCGACGGAGAAGTACCAGTACGTGATTCAGCTGGAGTCGCTGCTGGGGAGTTTTCGGTGTGGGCGACGCCCGGCCTGACGACCAGACCCCGACGTGTCCTTCGTCCATCTCCATACGCACAGCGAATACTCGCTCCTCGACGGCGCGAACCGCCTCTCCGACCTGATCGCGCGGGCGAAGGAGCTGGAGATGCCGGCGGTCGCATTGACCGACCACGGCGCGCTGTACGGCGCGTGGCAGTTCCGTCAGCTGGCGACGAAGGCGGGGCTCAAGCCCATCCTGGGGATGGAGGCGTACGTGGCGCCGGGGGACCGTCGTACGCGGAGCGCGGGCCGGGGCGAGCGGCCGTACCACCACCTGGTGCTGCTGGCCCGGGACCTGGAGGGCTACCGCAACCTGGTGCGCCTCTCTTCCATCGGGTTCCTGGAAGGCTTCTACCACCGGCCGCGGATCGACCGCGAGGTGCTGAAGACGCACTCGGCGGGGCTCATCGTAAGCTCGGCGTGCATGGCGGGCGAGGTGGCGCAGCACCTGATGGAGGGGCGGGCGGACGCGGCGCGGGAGGCGGCGACGTGGTACGCGGAGACGTTCCCGGACCGCTATTACCTCGAGGTGCAGGCGCACGACACGGAGGGGCAGCAGGCGCTGAACGCGAAGGTGCTGGATCTCGCGGCGGAGCTCGGGCTGCCCGTCGTCGCCACGAACGACGCCCACTTCCTCCGCCCCGAGGACCACGACCCGCACGACGTGCTGCTGTGCATCGGGCTGGGGAAGGACCGCGAGGACCGGAACCGGATGAAGTACGACGCCGGGCTGTACTTCAAGTCGGCCGAGGAGATCGCGGCCCGTTTCCCGGACCGCCCCGACGTGCTGGAGAACACGCTGGTGATCGCCGATCAGGTCTCCTTCGACCTCCCGAAGCAGTACTACGTCCCGAAGTTCCCGCTCCCCGAGGGGTTCGGCGACGAGGCGGGGCTGCTGAGGCACCTGGCGACGGAGGGGACGAAGAAGAAGTTCGGCGACCCGCTCCCGGCGGAGCTCCAGGACCGGCTGGACTACGAGCTCGGCGTGATCCGCAACCCCGAAGCCGACTACTCGGGCTACTTCCTGATCACGGCCGACTTCATCAACTGGGCGAAGGACCGGGGGATCCCGGTGGGTCCGGGGCGCGGGTCCGCGGCGGGGTCCCTCGTCGCCTACGCTCTCGGGATCACGGACGTGGACCCGCTCCGGTTCGACCTGCTGTTCGAGCGGTTCCTGAATCCCGACCGGCTGTCCATGCCCGACATCGACATCGACTTCTGCTACGAGCGACGGGGCGAGGTCATCGAGTACGTCCGCCAGAAGTACGGGCGGGACAGCGTCGGCCAGATCATCACCTTCGGGACCATGAAGTCCCGCGCCGTGATCCGGGATGTCGGCCGGGTCCTCGGGTTTGAGCCGGCGGAGACCGACCGGCTGGCGAAGCTGATCCCGAACACCCCCGGCAACGCGCTGACGGTGGCGGAGGCGGCGGCGCGCATCCCGGAGCTGAGCCAGATGATCCGCTCCGACGACCGGGTCCGCCGCCTGATCGAGTACGCGCAGGTGCTGGAGGGGCTGGCCCGCCACGCCAGCGTGCACGCGGCCGGCGTGGTGATCGCCCCGGGTCCGCTCCAGGAGTACGTGCCGGTCTGCACCCAGAGCACGCGCGGGTCGGGCGCCAACGGGGACGAGGACACCCTCGTCACCCAGTGGGACATGAACGCCCTCGAGCAGGCCGGGATGCTCAAGATGGACTTCCTCGGCCTGAAGACCCTCACGGTCATCGATGACGCGGTGAAGGCCGTGCGCGCGCGCCATGGCGCGCTGAACCACCCCGTCACCGGCGAGGCGGTCGCCCGGATCGAGGACGTCCCGCTCGACGACCCGGCCGTCTACGAAATGCTCTCCCGCGGCGGGACCGGCGGCGTGTTCCAGTTCGAGTCCTCCCTCGCCACGGACAAGCTCCGCACCATGCGCTGCGACCGGTTCGAGGACCTGATCGCCACGAACGCGCTGATCCGGCCCGGGCCCCTCGACTCGGGGATGACCGATGTCTTCATCCGGCGCAAGCTCGGCAAGGAGCCCGTCCGCTACCCCCACCCGAAGCTCGAGGAGGTGCTCGAGCCCACCTACGGCGTCATCACCTACCAGGAGCAGGTGATGCGCATCGCCCAGGTCCTCGCCGGCTTCACGCTCGCCGAGGCCGACGTCATGCGGAAGGCCGTCGGGAAGAAGGACGCCGACCTGATCGCCCGGCAGCTCACGAAGTTCACGTCCCGGGCCACCGATCGCGGCGTGGACCCCCGCACCGCGAAGGAGATCACCGAGCAGATCGAGACGTTCGGCAGATACGGCTTCAATCGCAGCCACTCCGTCGCCTACGCGCTGCTGTCCTACCGGACCGCGTGGCTGAAGCGGCACTACCCGGCGGAGTTCATGGCGGCGCTCCTGTCCTCGGTTGTGGACAAGACCGACGACGTGGTAAAGTATATTGCCGAATGCCGCGAAATCTCGCGGCATCTCCCGGACCTGGAGGACGGGATCCGGGTGCTGCCGCCGGACGTCAACGAGAGCGGCTGGAAGTTCACGCCGGTCTCGGAGACGGCGATCCGGTTCGGGCTCGGCGCGTGCCGGGGCGTCGGGGAGGGCGCGGTACGGACGATCCTGGAAGCGCGGACGGCGGGCCCGTTCACCTCGCTGTTCGACCTGGTGGATCGAGTCGACCTGCGGGCGGCGGGGAAGCGGACGCTGGAGGCGCTGATCGCCGCGGGCGCCTGCGACTCGTTCGGGCACCGCGCGCAGCTGATGGCGGGGCTGGAGAAGGCGGTGGGCGAGGCGCAGCTGCGGCAGGCGGACCGCGTGAGCGGCCAGGGCTCGCTCTTCGACGGTGGCGCGGAGGAGGCGCCGGCCAGGGAAGCGCCGACCCTGCCCGACGTCCCGAAATGGCCGGAAGCGGATCGGCTGGCGCGGGAGAAGGAGGTCCTTGGATTCTTCATCAGCGGCCACCCGCTGGAGAAGTTCCGTGACGAGCTGCGGATGTTCCACGAGGTGAACACCGCGAACCTGGCGGAGCACCGGGACCGGAAAGTGGAGCTGGCGTGCGTGGTGACGGCGGTGAGCCGCCAGATCTCCCGGCGCAACGGCTCGGAGTGGGGCCGGATCACCATCGAGGATTTCCACGGCACGGCGTCGGCGCTAGCGTTCGGCGAGGCGTGGGAGAAGCATCGTGACGTGCTGGTGCAGGACGCGCCGGTGCTGGTGCGGGGTCAGGTGAGCGGTCGGGACCGTGACGAGGACGACCCGCCGATCTTCCTCGATGAGGCGCTGCCGCTGGCCACGCTCCGGGATGCGGGGTCCATCGGCCTCGAGCTACGCCTGCCACGGGGCGAGACGGCGGAGCGGATCGAGGCGGCCACGGCCGTCTTCCAGCGCAGCCCCGGGCAGGCGCCGCTGTTCGTGGTGCTGGAGGGCGGGAACGGTGGCGGCACCGGCGTGGCGAACGGCGAGGGGGGGCCGAGGCGCTTCCGGTCCCGCAGCGTGCGGGTGAGCGCGAACGCGGAGCTGATGGACCAATTGAGAGAGCTGTTCGGGTCGGAGCGGGTCCGGCTCGTGCGCGTACAGGGGTGACGATGGCGTCTTCGCCGCTGGATTTCGACAGGGACATCCGGGAGCTCGAGGAGCAGATCGATCGCCTCCAGGGGCTGGCACGGGAGCGCGGGCTGGACGCGGGTCAGGAGCTGGGCACGCTCGAATCGAAGCTGGAGGCGCTGAAGAAGAACGCCTACCACGCCCTCTCGCCCATGGAACGCGTCCAGCTGGCGCGCCACCCGCAGCGGCCGTTCACGAGCGACTACCTGGAGCGGACGTTCACGGACTTCCTCGAAGTCCACGGCGACCGGCTCTACCGCGACGACGAGGCGATCATCGGCGGCTGGGCCCGGCTGGACGGCCGCACGGTCATGGTGATCGGCCATCAGCGCGGGCGGGACATGAAGGAGAACCTGCACCGCAACTTCGGCATGCCCCACCCCGAGGGCTACCGCAAGGCGCTCCGTCTCATGCACCAGGCCAACAAGTTCGGCCGCCCCGTCATCACGCTCATCGACACCCCCGGCGCGTATCCCGGTCTGGGCGCCGAGGAGCGCGGGCAGGCGGAGGCGATCGCGCGGAACCTCCGCGAGATGGCCGTGCTCCGGGTCCCGACCATCGCCGTGATCATCGGCGAGGGCGGGAGCGGCGGAGCGCTGGCCCTCGGCGTGACGGACCGCCTCCTGATGCTGGAAAACGCGGTCTACAGCGTCATCACCCCCGAGGGGTGCGCCGCCATCCTCTGGAAGACGGCGGAAGCGAAGGACAAGGCGGCCGAGGCCCTGAAGCTGACCGCCCCCGACCTGAAGGAGCTGGGCGTGGTCGACGACATCATCCCCGAGCCCACGGGCGGCGCCCACGCGGACTGGGACACGGTGGCCGAGTCGCTCCGCCTGGGGCTGGGCCGCCAGCTCGCAGAGCTGGAGTCCCTGGACCCGGACGAGCGGCGCCGCCAGCGGTGGCGGAAGTACGACGCGCTCGGGGAATGGACGGAGGCGGAGCCGGCCTGACGGGCCGGCTTTCCGAGCGAGCGAAGCGAGCATCCCCCGTGAGCCGGGCGCAGCCCGGCGAACCCTATGCACATCATAGAAGTCAGCTTCAAGGGGAACCGTCGTGACTATTTCGCGGCGGACGGCGCCCAGGCGCCGGTGGACTCGTACGTCGTGGTGGAGGCGGACCGGGGCGAGGACCTGGGCCGGGTGACGGCGGCGGGAGCCATCGCGGAGCGCAAATGCACGGGCTGCTCGACGGGGTGCGCGGCGCCCACGCCCGCCCGCCGCGTGCTCCGGTCCGCCCGGGACGAGGAGGTCCAGCGCTCCCTGGCGCTGCGTGCGGATGAGCCGCGGGTCCGCCGTCTGACCCGGGAAAAGGTGGAGCGCCACCAGCTCAAGATGAAGGTGAGCGAGGCCGAGTGGCAGTTCGACCGGAACAAGCTGACCATCTACTTCACGGCCGAGCGCCGGGTGGATTTCCGCGAGCTGGTGAAGGACCTGGCGCGGACGTTCCGGACCCGGATCGAGCTGAAGCAGATCGGCGTGCGGGACGAGGCGGCGCTGCTGGGCGGCGTCGGGCGGTGCGGCCGGGAGCTGTGCTGCTCCACCTGGCTGCGGGAGCTGAAGCCCGTCAGCCTCCAGCTCGCGAAGGACCAGCGGCTCTCGCTGAACCCGGCCCAGATCTCCGGCTGCTGCGGCCGCCTCATGTGCTGTCTCACCTACGAGCACGGCGCCTACGTGGAGGCCCGGAAGCGGTTCCCCCGCGAGGGGAAGTGGCTGACGACGGGGCGAGGCCGGGAGCGCGTCGTCGCCGTCGACATCTGGCGGGAGCGGGTGATGCTCAAGGACGAGCAGGGCGAGCGCCGCACGGTGGAGCTCGCCGAGCTCCGGTCGGAAGTGGCGGACGAGTCGCGGCTGGGAGGCCGTCGCGAGCGGCGCGATGGCGAGCCCGACGGCGGCGGCGGGAGCGGGGACGAGTGAACCCGCGGCGCACGCGCTACATCACCACGGCCATCGACTACGCGAACGGCGCGCCGCACCTGGGGCACGCGCTGGAGAAGATCGGCGCGGACGCCATGGCCCGGTACCGCCGCAGGAAGGGGGCGCCGGTCCATTTCGTGGTGGGGATGGACGAGCACGGGCTGAAGGTCCTGCAGAGCGCCGAGGAGCGCGGGATCACGCCCCAGGCGTGGGTGGACGAGCTGGCGGACCGGTTCTCCGACGCCTGGTCCCGGCTGGCGCTGAGCAACGACGACTTCATCCGCACCACCGAGGCGCGACACCGCAGGGCCGCGCAGGAGATCATCCGCAGGATCCACGAGGCCGGGGACCTCTACACCGACACGTACGCCGGCTACTACTGTATCGGGTGCGAGGCGTACAAGACGGAAGCCGAGCTGGAGCCGCGCGATGGGACGGGGGAGCGCGCCGAGCCGGGGCCGGACCGCGCGGCCGAGCTGCGCTGCCCCCTGCACCGGAGCCGCGCGCTCGAATGGATGGAGGAGGAGAACTGGTTCTTCCGCCTCTCCCGCTACCAGGACCGGCTCCTGGACCTGCTCGAGGAGCGGCCCGAGTTCGTCCAGCCGGAGATCCGCCGCAACGAGGTGCGCAAGGTCATCGAGGGCGGGCTGGAGGACATCTCCGTCTCCCGCGGCCGTCTGGAATGGGGCGTCCCCTGGCCGGACGACCCGACGCACGTCGTGTACGTCTGGATCGAGGCGCTCACGAACTACCTCTCCGCCACCGGCTTCCCCGAGGACGGCTACCAGGAGTACTGGCCGGCCGACATCCACGTCATCGGCAAGGACATCACCCGCTTCCACTGCGTCTACTGGCCCGCCCTCCTCATGAGCGCGGGCCTCGAGCTGCCCCGCTCCGTCTGGGCCCACGGCTTCATCAACTTCGGCGGCGGCAAGATGTCCAAGTCGGAAGGGGTCTCGGTGAGCCTGGACGAGGCCATCGAGCGACACGGCCCCGAAGCGCTCCGCTATTACCTCCTCCGCGACATCCCCTGGAACGGGGACGGCGACTTCTCCTGGGAGCGCTTCGATGACGTGTACACGGCCGAGCTCGCAAACGACCTCGGCAACCTGGCCAACCGCAGCATCTCCATGATCGAGCGGTACCGCGAGGGCGTGGTTCCGGACGGCCGCCGCACGGGCCTGGATGAGCGGATCCCCGACACCATGGTCCGCTACCGCGCCGCCATGGACGGCAACCTCCTCCACCAGGGGATCGCGGCGGCCATGGAGCTGACGGCCGCGGCCAATGGCTTCGTCGAGGAGCAGGCCCCATGGAGCCAGGCCCGCGACCCCGCCACCGCCGTCGATCTCGATGCCACCCTCGCCGCCCTGGCCCGGGCCCTCACCGCCCTCTGCGTCATGCTCGAGCCGTTCCTGCCGGGGAAGATGCGGCAGCTCGCCACCGCCCTCGGGCTGGCTGACATCCCCCTTCTCGAGGACGTCGCCGACTTCGAACCGGCCGGACGGACGGTCCGTCGCGGGGCGGTTCTGTTCCCGCGCCCGGACCGTGAACAATCTGTCCGATAGGGGCGAAAAAATGCGCGATTTCTGCCCCGGCAGCGGCTCCGAAAACGGCGGTCTTGACAACAGAACTTGGTACGTGGCAACGATATAGGACGAGCGCGGCGTCACAGGGAACGTCCCTTGCTCAAGTAGGCGCGGGCGGCGCTCCTTGACGGCTGTCGAAGCGGAGTCCTATCGTAGCCGATCGCTACCGGACCGGCTGGAGATTTTCCCCGAAACCCAGAATCCCTTATGGCACGTCGCCATTGGACGCTCATGGTGGTCCCGGACGATCATACGGGCGTGAGGCAGTTCCGCCTCTCGAACCGGATGATCCGCAACGGGCTCTCCTCCGGCGTCCTCGTGTTCGCGGTCCTCCTCAGCCTCTCGGCGGGGTTCTTCGTGAAAGAGAGCCAGCGGATGGAGGCGGAGCGGCTGAGCCAGGCGAACGAACTCCTGGTGGCCGAGATCGAGGGGATCCGCACCAACCTGGCGACGCTGGAAAGCTCCCTCGCGGCGCTGTCGAAGAAGGATGAGAAGTACCGCCTGCTGGCGAATCTCGAGCCCCTGGACGAGGACGTGAAGCTGGCCGGTGTCGGTGGTCCGGGCTCCAGGACGGTGGAGGCGAATCGGCTGTGGCGGGTGGACAGGACGCTCGCGGAGGTCACGTTCGGCACGGCCGAGGACCTGGGCGCGCTGATCCGGCGGGCGCAGGTGCTGTCGTCGAGCTGGGACGAGGCCTCGGACGCCATGGGGACGCAGGTCGACATCTGGGAGCGGACCCCCTCCATCACGCCCGTGGCGGGCCAGAGCTGGCTTTCGAGCCGCTTCTCGCGCAACCGGGTCCACCCGATCCTGAACGTCGCCCGGCCTCACAAGGGGATCGACGTGGTGGCGCGCTCCGGGACTCCGGTGGTCGCCTCCGCCAAGGGGAAGGTGATCTTCGCCGGGAACACGGGCGGCGACTACGGCTTCCTGGTCGACATCGACCACGGCCGCGGCGTCATCACCCGCTATGCGCACCTCGCCAAGGGGAGCATCGTCGTGAAGCCCGGCGATTTCGTCCTGCGGTGGCAGAAGCTGGCCGAGGTCGGCAGCACCGGCCTGGTGACCAGCCCCAGCCTGCATTACGAAGTCGTGGTGAACGGACGCGCGCAGAACCCCGAGGACTTCGTCGTGGAGGACGCGCCCGGGTTCTAGCGACCCTCGACGGCGACCCTTTCAAAAACACCCCGGGAGGCGCAACCTTCCCGGGGTGATTCGTTTGCGCTTCGACCCGTGATGCACGCGCTCTTCGCCCTCGCGCTCATCGCCCAGGCACCCTTCCCCATGGACACGGTGCGGCCGCCCGGGGGACCGGAAGTCCTCTGGCACCGCCTCGCCGGGCCCGTCGTGGCGCTCCGGCTCTCGGTACCCCTCCACGACGCACTGCCCGGGGCGGCGGAGATCCTCCAGGAGCTCGCCCGGCCCGCGGCCACACGGGAAGCCGACCGCCTCGGCGCCGCCGTCGAGCTCCGCACCGCCGGCGATGAAGCCATCCTCCTCGTCACCGGTCCCACCTCCGCCTTCGACGCCCTGGTGGGAATCCTCCGGGGCGCCGTGGGCGAGCAGGACCTCTCCATCGGCGCGCTGCGCACCGCCCGGGCCCGCGCCGAGGACCGCCTCCTCGCTCGCCTCGAGCGCCCGGAGCCCCGCCTCCGCGCCATCCTCGACGCCCGCCTCGCCGGCACCCGGCCAGCCGGACCGGGCGTCGACCGGCTCGGGCCGGAGCACCTCCGCGCCGCCGCGGCCCGGCTCCACCACCCCGACCGGCTGCGCGTCATCTTCGTGGGTGACGTCCCGCCGCAGATCCTGCGCTCCGCTTTCGCCGGCTGGCGACGCCCCCCCGTTCCCGCCACCACGCCCCCGATCGCCACCGCGCCCCCACTCCCCTCCGCCGAGGCCCACCACGCCTGGGCAGCCCTCGCCTACCCCCTCGACGTCCACCCCGCGGTCCTCGCGGTGGCGGCGGAGCTCGTCGCCCGCCGCGTCCGGGCCGCCGGGCTCCTCCGGGGCACCGCCGAAGCCCGCATCGGGCCCGGCTCCCAGGCCCTGGTCATCCTCGGCGGCGCGCCTCCGGACGACCCGGCCGTCGCGGCCGTGGCCCGCATCACGGCCTTCCCCGCGGCCGGCACCCGCCAGGACGGCGAGGCCTCCCCCATCGCCCACTTCCTCCGCCGCCTCCTCGCCGAGGCCGCCACCCTGGCGGGGCCGGCGGCGGTGGCCGATGCCGCGGCGGCCGTCCGCCGGACCCTGCTCCTGGAAGCCCGCACCGCCCCCGGTCGTGCCGAGGTCCTCGGCCGGTGGTCGGGTCCGCGGGGCGCCCGTCGCGCTTCCGTGCACAATGTGCTCGATGGGCTCGACGGCGTGACGGCCGCGGAGGTTCGCGACGCGCTCCTCGGCGCCCTGGAATCCGCGCCGGTCCTGGCCGAGGTATGGCCCTGACCCGTCCGGCGCGCCGGGTGGCGGCTCCGGTCGTGGCCGTCCTGGCGGTGGGGTGTGGGGGCCCGCACGCCGGCCCGCCGCCGCCGGGGCTGGGGCCTGGGCCGGCGCCATGGGCGGTGGTGGTCATTCCGGAAGCGGGCGCCAGCGCGGTGGGGCTGGCGGTGGTGGTGGCGGGGAGCGGGTGGGAGGATGAGCGCCGGAGCGGCGCGACGCTCCTGGCGGCTGAGGCGCTGCTGGAGGAATCGGCGGCGGGGCTGGAGACGCTCGGCGCGAGCGCGTCGGTGTCGTGCGGGCGGTGGGCGTTCGTGTTCACGGTGGTGGCGCCGCCGGAGACGTGGCGGGCGGCGGCCGAGATCCTGGCGTCCGGGCTGTCGGATCCGGCGCCGACGGTGTCCGGCCTGGAGCGGGCGCGGGCGAGGCTGGCGGCGTCGCTGGCGCTGGACCGTGCGAGTCCCGCCTGGCAGGCGCGGCTCGCGGCGGGGCGTGCGCTGTACGGTGATGGGGCGGTGCAGGGTCGGGAGTCCGCGTGGTCCCGACCGGGCTGCGGGGTGCCGGAGACGCTGCCGCTCATCGATCTCGCGGCCGTGCGGGCGGCGGGGGAGCGGCTGGGTCAGGTGGCGAGCGTGGCGGCGGTGGGGAGCGTGGATGCGGCGGCTGGCGGGAGGCTGGCCTCGGCCTTCCGTCCGGGCGGTGTCACGGCGGCGTTCCCGCTGCCCGGGCGCGCGAGTCCGGGGCGGGTGTACGTGGAGCGGAACACGGTAACGGCGTGGGTGTCGGTGGCCTGGCCGTACGGCCCCGATGCCGATGCGGAAGCCGTCCGCCTGGTGGGATCGCTGCTCGCGGACGCGGTGCGGCCTGGTCTGTCGCGGCCGGAGATCCTCCACGCCGGGGCGGAGGTGGAACGGCACGGCCGTGGGGGCGCGCTGGTGGTGACGGCGGTAGTGGCGCCGGAGCGGGCGGAGGTGGTGGCGACGACGCTGGAGGCGGAGGTGTGGAGGCTGGCGGCCGGGACCGGTCCCGAAGCCGGGATCGAGCGGGTGTCGCGGCGGCACCGCGGCGTGCGGCTGCGGGAGCTTTCCTCCCCGGAGGCGCGCGCTGCGCGGATCGCGCTGGAGCGGGCGGCGGGGGCCGCGGCCGGTCCGTGGCCGGCGCCCGGATCGTGGACGTGGGCGGCGGCCCGGGAAGCCGCGCGGGCGCTGGGCCCGCCGGCCCGGGCGGTGGTGGGGCCGAGGGCGGCGCGGGCGGCCGCGGTGCCTTGATCGACGGGGGGGCGCGTCGTACCTTGATGCCCTCCGTGAGATCACCCCATCGAGAGACGCGCGATGAGACGAGGACTGCTGGTGCTGGCCGCCGCTGTCGCCGCCGCGGCGGCGAGCGGGTGTGGTGGCGGTGATGTGGCCGTCGTCGCGGCGCTGGAAGGCGAGGCCGCGGGCGCGGGGACGGACGGTGCGGTCGCCCTGGGCTCGCTGGAAATCCGCCTCCTCCCTTACGACCGCGACGCCATTTTCGACTCCCTGACCGGGGCGTACTCGCAGCCGGAGCCGCAGCTGCCTGACTCGGTGGCGCGGCTCCAGGACCTGGTGTCGCAGCGGCAGCAGGAATGGCGGCAGGCGGAGGGCCGGTGGGGGCTGCTGCGGGACAGCCTCAAGGCCATTGCCGACCGGATGAACCAGATGGACCAGCGGTCGGGCCAGTACTTCGCCCTCTTCCAGGACTTCAACGCGCTGGATGACGAGGTGCAGACGCTGGAGACGCGGTCCCGGGAGGCGTTCCAGGAGTTCAGCTCGCTGCAGACGCGGTTGAACCAGCAGTCACAGGAGATCCGGCTTCGGCACCGGGCCTGGGCGGACGAGGCGTACGCACCGGTGGACTCGATCATCGAGGCGCGCCTGGAAGAGACGGGTCTCGAGGAGCTCGCCGACACGACGGACGCGCAGGGCGTCGCCCGTTTCCGGGGTGTGAGGCCGGGCCAGTGGTGGGTGCACGCGCGCTTCGATCGGCAGTACGACGAGCTCTACTGGAACGAGCCCATCGAGGTGCCGCGGGGCGAAGAGCTGGTGGTCCGTCTGAACCGCGACAACGCAGAGGTCAGACAGAAGATGTGACGTGGCCGACCCGATGAGCACGCACCGCCAGGCGGCGCTGACGCTGGAGAGGGACGGCGACGGCGTCGCCTGGCTCGTTTTCGACGACCCGGCCAGGAAGGTCAACGTCCTCTCCACGGCCGTGATGGAGCGTCTGTCGGCGCTCCTGGACGAGATCGAGCAGGGCGCCGCGGAGAGCGCCATCCGGGCGGTGGTGGTCCGCAGCGGGAAGGAAGGGAGCTTCATCGCCGGCGCGGACGTGGACGAGATCGCGGCGGTGACGGACCCGGCGGAGGCGAGCGGCCGGGCCGCCGAGGCGCAGATGATCTTCCAGCGGCTGCACACGCTCCCGGTCCCCACCGTGGCCGCCATCGACGGCGTCTGCCTGGGCGGTGGGACGGAGCTCGCCCTGGCGTGCGCGTTCCGCCTCGCCTCGGACCGCAAGGAGACGAAGATCGGCCTGCCGGAGGTCCGACTCGGGATCCTCCCGGGGTTCGGCGGGACGACGCGGCTGCCGCGGCTCATCGGCCTGGTGGCCGCCTCGGACCTGATCCTCACGGGCCGCACGGTGGACGCGCGCCGCGCCGAGAAGCTGGGTCTGGTCCACGAGCGCATGCATCCGGGCGTGCTCTACGCCCGCGCGAAAGAGGTTGCGCTCGCCGCCGCGGCGGGCGGCCCGACGCCGTCGCGACAGCGCCCCGGCCGGCTGCAGCGCGCTGCGGAGGCCACCGCCCCGGGTCGCCGGTTCATCCTCTCGCAGGCGCGGAAGCAGGTCCTGAAGGAGACGAAGGGGCACTACCCCGCCCCGCTGCGGGCCATCGAGGTGATGCGGCAGTCCGCCGGGAAGTCGCTGGAGCGCGCGCTCGCCATCGAGGCCGAGGCGGTCGGGGACCTGATCGCCACGGACATCTCCAAGAACCTGATCCACGTCTTCCACCTGATGGAGGACGCCCGGAAGGCCGGCCCGGCGGCGGCGCCGCGCCCGGTGGAGCGGGTGGCGGTGCTGGGTGCGGGCGTGATGGGCGGTGGCATCGCCCAGCTCCTCGCGCACCGGGGCATCCGGGTCCGGCTCAAGGACATCAACCACGAGGCCCTCTCCGCCGGACTCCGCCACGCCCGGGAGCAGTTCGACCGGCTGGTGAAACGGCGGAAGCTGCGGCGCCGCGAGGCGGAGGACCGGATGAGCGCCATCGCGCCGTCGCTGGATTACTCCGGCTTCGGCACCGTCGACCTGGTCATCGAGGCGGTGGTGGAGCGGATGGACGTGAAGCAGGCCGTGCTCCGGGAGACCGAGCAGGCCACCGGCGACGCGATCCTCACCACCAACACGTCCTCCCTGTCGGTGACCGAGATGCAGCGGGCGCTGGAGCGACCGGCCAACTTCGCCGGGATGCACTTCTTCAATCCCGTCCACCGCATGCCGCTCGTGGAGATCATCCGCGGCGAGGAGAGCAGCGACGAGGCGGTGGCGACGGTGTTCGCGCTGACCCGGAAGCTGGACAAGACGCCGGTGATCGTGAAGGACGGCCCCGGCTTCCTCGTGAACCGCGTCCTCACGCCTTACCTGAACGAGGCCGGGTTCCTGCTGGCGGAGGGCGTTTCCATCGCGGAGATCGATGCGGCGCTGGTGGAGTTCGGCATGCCCATGGGCCCGCTACGGCTGCTGGACGAGGTGGGCCTGGACATCGCGCGCCACGCCGGGCAGACCATGCACGAGGCCTTCGGCGAGCGCCTCGAGCCGTCCCCCGCGCTCCGCGCCCTCGAGGGCACCGGCCGGCTCGGCCGGAAGAACGGCCGGGGGTTCTACCTGTACGAGGACGGGCGCGAGCAGCAGCCGGACCCGGCCATTTACGAGGAGCTCCGGGCCGCGGCAGGGGCCGGGCACCGCCCGATGGCCCCGGGAGTCATCCAGGACCGCTGCGTCCTTCCCATGATCAACGAAGCCGGCCGGATCCTGGAGGATGGGATCGCCCGCTCCCCCGGCGACGTGGACCTGGCAATGATCACGGGCACCGGCTTCCCGCCCTTCCGCGGCGGGCTGCTCCGTTACGCCGACGCGGTGGGGCTCCGGACGATCCTGGCGAAGCTCGAATCGTTCGAGAAGGAGCTCGGCATCCGGTTCGCCCCCGCGCCCCTGCTGCGCCGGAAAGCGGAGGCGGGGGAGGGGTTCTACGGCTGAGGACGACGCCCCGGCCGGTCCGCATCCGCTATCACCGCCCCCCCGACCGCGAGGAGGTCTTCCACCAGACGCTGGTCCACGAGACCGCCGAGGTGCTGGTGACCTGGCTGCCCCGGGCCGGGATCGCCCGCCCCGTGGTCATCGAGGGCCGGACGATGCTGGAGGCGGACTCGCCCGTCGTCTGGTTCACGTTCCCGGGAGCCCACCACGACATTGGCCGGTTCCACACCCCCGAGGGCGTGCTCACCGCGACCTATGCCGACATCCTGACGCCCGTGGAGGTGGAAGGGGACGAGTGGCGGACCACCGACCTGTTCCTCGACGTCCTGCTCGAGCCCGGTCGCGCTCCCGTGGTGCTGGACGCGGACGAGCTGGAAGAGGCGGTGGCGAAGGGGTGGCTGGACCCTGCCATGGCGCGGCTGGCCGAGGCGGAGGCCGCCCGGCTCGTGGCGGCGGCGCGCGCCGGGTCGTGGCCGCCCCCCGTCGTCCGGGAGTGGCCGCTGGAGCGGGCCCGCGCCGCGGCCACCCGCGGGCACACGTCGCCGGGGTCCGGTGTATCCCCGGCGACCCCACGATCGCAACCGGAGGACTGATGCCGCACCGACCACTTCGCGCCCTCGCCCTCGCGGCGCTGGCCGCCCCCCTCCTCGCCGCCGCGCCGGGCGCGCTGGCCGCCCAGGCGGCCCCCGCGCCCGCGGGCCCGGACGCGATCATCCAGCGGGCGCTGGAGAGCCGGACCAAGGGGAACGCGGACGCGGCGGTCGTGGTGTTCGAGATCGCGGACTTCCAGTGTCCGTACTGCGCCACGTTCTCCCGCACGGTCGCCCCGGCGGTGGACGAGAAGTACGTCGATACCGGGAAGGTGCAGTGGGTGTTCGTGAACATGCCGCTCCACACGCACCCCCTGGCCTGGCACGCCGCCGAGGCCGCGCTGTGCGCCGGTGTGGCCGGGGACAAGTTCTGGGCGATGCACGACCGGCTGTTCGAGGAGCAGCAGGCGTGGGGCCGCGCCGCCGACCCCGGTGCCCGGTTCGCGGAGTACGCCCGCGCCCTGGGCGTTCCCATGGCCGAATACGGGACGTGCGTGGACCAGGACCAAGTGGCCAGCCTGATCCTCCAGGACGTGGGGTCCGCCGTGAGCGCCCGCGTGGACGGGACGCCCACGTTCATCATCATGAAGGGGCAGCAGGTGGTGCAGCGGCTCGTGGGCGTGCAGAGCCCCGAGGAGTGGAGCAGGATCCTGGACGAGGCGCTCAGGTAGGCGCGGACGGGCCCTCCCCGGCGGCGCGGTGCAACGGCGGCTTCCGCGGGGGCCGCCGTTCCTATTTCCGGAGCCGCTTCGCCTCGGGGAGGGAGAAGACGAACGTCGCCGAGGCGATGAGGGCGGAGGCGATGCACCAGCGGCACCACGCCTGGATGACCCATTCCTCGAGGGCGCTCAGGTAGAGGGAGAACGCGAACGCGGCCCCCGTGAGGAGCAGCAGCCCCCACGAGACCCAGGCCGCCGTGACGAACCGGGGCCGGGTTCCGGCGAGCGCCACCCCCAGGATCCCCAGGTACCCGGCCACCCCCCACGCGGCCACCGGGACGCCGAGGAAGTACGCGAACCTGGTGGCCTGGACGATCTCGCAGCCGCCGTCGATGCCGCACGCCAGCGTGCCCAGGTGGCCCAGCTTGTAGAGGAGGAGGTACGTGGAGACGAAGGCGCCCACGAGGGCGGCCGCCGCCACGACCATCCTGTTCTGCGGCATCATTGACCGGCGCCGCCCTCCTCCTGGACGATCTCCTGCAGGATGGTGAGGAGCTGGTCCCCCATGTCCTGGATGGTGCGGCCGCCGACCAGGCGGTTGTTGATCAGGACGGTGGGCGTGCTCGCGACGCCGAGCTGCTCGCCCAGCCGCCGGTTGGCGGTGACCACGTCGGCGAACCGGTCGCTCCTGAGGCAGCGCTCGAATTCGCGCCGGTCGAGCCCGATCTCCGCCGCGTAGTCGACGAACTCGTCCGCGGCGTCCTGCTCGGCGGCCCAGTCCGACTGTTCCTGGTACAGCTTGTCGTGCATCGCCCAGTACGCGTCGCGCCCCTCGAGCTGCTGCTCGCCCCCGCAGCGCGCCGCGCGCGCCGCCAGGAAGGAGTGGACATGGGACCCGCCCAGCGGGAAGTCGTAGTACACGAGCTGCGCCTGCCCTCGCTCGATGTACGGCATGAGGCGGGGCTTGACCTGAAGGGAAAACACGCCGCAGCCGGGGCACTGGAAATCGGCGAACTCCACGATCTTGACCGGAGCGTTCTCGTCCCCCAGCCGCAGCGGGGTGGCCCGTTCGTAGAGCTCCTGGACGTTCGCGGTCTCGAGGTCGATCGGGTCCGTCGCCGTCGTGCCGCCACCACCGGCGAGGGCGTAGGCGATGGCGATGATCCCGGCCAGCGCGATGACCCCCAGCACGATGTAGAAGACCGTGTTGTTGCCGCCCGCCCCCTGCGGCGGCGTTCCCTTTCGCTGTCTCTGCGCCACTTCGCGTCCCCTCCGTTTCCGTATGAGTTCCCGATGCCGCGGCCGGTGCGACTTCCGAAAGATGCGGGCGTTTCCGCGGGTGCGCTACTCGCCGAGGGCCTCGATCGCCGCCACGGCCCGCCCGGTCTCCGCCAGATCCGAGAGGACCACGTCCGCCCCGGCCTCCCACAGCTCTTCGGCGGTGTGCTTCCCGGTGGCCACGGCCACCGCCCAGACGCCGAGCGACCGTCCGCAGGTCACGTCGAAGGGGGTGTCGCCGATGATCACCACGTCCCTGCCCCGGAAATGGATCCCGGACCGATACCGGGCGCGTCGCACCGCCACCGCCGGGAGACGGTCCCTGCGCTCGTGGTCGGAGCCGTAGGCGCCGAAGTCGAAGCGGTGCCAGAGATCCGCCGCGGAGAGCTTCAGCCTCGCCCCCTCCTCGATGTTCCCCGTCAGGAGCGCCACCAGGTGCTCGCCCGAAGCGTGGAGCGCGTCCAGGAGCGGCGGGACCCCCGGCAGCACGTCGACGCGGGCGCCCGGCCGCGCGAGCTCCTCCGCGAGCTCCCGCAGGTAGGACCGCCAGAGCCCGGTCAGCCCCGCGTCGATGGCGGCGTCCCCGAGACCCGCGATTCGCAGGAGCTCGCGGGCGATCTGGGGGTCCGTCCGCCCGTGGAAGTCGTACGTCTCGATGGGGCCGGTCTCGCCGTACGTATCCAGCAGCGCGCGGCGGAACGCGCGGGATGCCGCGCCCCGCGTGCTGAGGAGCGTGCCATCGATGTCGAAGAGGACCAGCTTCCTCACGATGGCGTCCTGACGGCCCGCTGGATGGACTCCGCGACGGCCTCGGCCGCCATCGCCCCCAGCGCCAGCAGCGGTTCCGGCGGCAGCCGGTCGGCACGTTCCGCGGTGGACACGGCGAAGGTGAGGTCGCCATCGAAGGGCGTGTGGGCGGGGGCGATCCGCCGGGCCTGTCCCGCGGAGCCGGCGCGGGCCAGCCCCTGCAGCGCGGTCCGGTCCAGCGGGGCATCCGTGGCGACCACGCACAGCGTCGTGTTGGTCCCGGGGAACGCGGGCCAGCCGAGCCCGCCGGAGCGGAGCAGCCGGGCCGAGTCCGCGAAGCCGCCGTGCCCGTCCCGGGCGCCGGCGACGATCCGCCCGTCGCCATCCAGGACGTCGCCGAGCGCGTTGACCACCGCGAGAGCGCCGACCGTGAAGCCGGCACCGCGCACGGCCGCGGTGCCCACGCCCCCGGCCATGGCCCGCTCGGGCCCGAGGACCTTCCCCACCGTCGCGCCCGTCCCGGCGCCGACCCGCCCCTCCGTCACGTCGCTGCCGGCGGCTTCGCAGGCGGCGCGGCCCATGGCGGGATCCGGACGGCGGTCGGGGCGGCCCACGGCCAGGTCGAAGATCACCGCCGCGGGGACGATGGGGACGCGCGCCACCCCCGCGTCGAACCCGTGGCCGTGCTCTTCGAGCCACGAGGCGACGCCGTCCGCCGCCGCCAGGCCGAACGCGGACCCCCCCGTGAGCAGGATCGCGTCGGCCCGATCCACGAGGTGAAGGGGGGAGATGGCCTCGAGCTCGCGGGTCCCGGTGGCCGTGCCGCGCACGTCGCAGGCCGCCCGGAAAGGGCCGAGGATGACGGTGCAGCCGGTGACCGCGTCCCGGTCGGTTGCATGGCCCACGCGGATCCCCGGCACATCGGTGATGCGGCCGCTCACGACCCGCTGCGCCCCCGGACCTGGCTGGCGAACGCGGCGAAGAGCAGGATGTTGGGGTCGGTCTCCGGCGCCTCCGCCTCGTGGCGCTCGGGGTGCCACTGGACGCCGATGACCCAGTCGTGGTCCGTGGCCTCGATGCCCTCGATCAGGCCGTCGGTGGCGAGGGCGGTGCAGCGGATGTTGGAGCCCAGGTCCCTCACCGCCTGGTGATGGAAGGAGTTGATCTCCAGCGGCTCGCATTCCCGGAGGATCTCGCGCAGCAGGCTGGCGTCCTCGCAGCGCACCTCGTGGGTGTGCTCGCCCCAGGGCGCGTCCTGGTAATGCGTGGCCTTCGTCCCCCACTGCGTCGGCAGGTCCTGGTACAGGGTGCCGCCGAAGTACACGTTCAGCACCTGCATGCCGCGGCAGATCCCCAGGACCGGCAGCTCCCGCTCCAGGGCCGCATCCAGCGCGCGCCACTCCATGGCGTCACGGCCGGCGTTCACCGTCCCGATCTCCGGAGTGGGCTCCTCGCCGTACCGGGCCGGGTCGATGTCCTCGCCGCCCGTGAGGACCAGCCCCGCGCACGCGTCGACCAGCCGCTCCACGGCCTCCGGCTCGTGGGCGGGCGTGACGAGGATGGGCGTGAGCCCTACCCGCGCCAGGACTCTCACGTAATTGGCGTAAAGGGAGATCTGGGGCTTGCGGTGACCGCCCCCGTTGGGGTTCAGCGTCGTGGTGACTGCGACGAAGGGATCCATTCGGCTCCGGATTCGGTGCTCGCCCTGGCGCGGGCCCGAGCCGGCCCGCCCCGGGCCACCATCTCCAGCAAGAGCCGTCCCACGACGTCGTTGTCCTTGACGCCGCCGAACGCGGCGGCCCCCGGGCCCCCGGCGAAGAGCGGGACCATCTCCGCGGTGTGTCCCTCTGTGGTGTAATGGGCCCGGAACACGCCCATGGCATCGGCGTGGAGCGCGAGCCCGCCGGTGGAGTGGTCCGCCACCACGACGATGAGCGTGTTGGACCGCCGTTCCCCCTGGAAGCGGAGCGCCTCCCGGATGGCCAGGTCGAAGTCCAGGACCTCGGCGATGACCTCGCGGAGCGGCGCGTTCTCGTGGCCGCGCCAGTCGATCTGCGAGCCCTCGACCATCAGGAAGAAGCCGTCCCGGTCCCGGGCCAGCACGTCGATCGCGCCGCGCGTGAGCTCCGCCAGCGCCGGCTCCCTCGAACCCGCCGGCGGCGGGTTGTTCTCCGCGAACAGCCCCACGAGCGTCCGGACCGTGTCCATGTTCAGCGCACGGTACTGCTCGGGCGTGGTCACGTAGGTCGCCCGGCGCGTGATCCGCCCCAGGAGGTCGACGGAGTCCGGCCGCTGGCGCGGGTCGAAGAACTGGCGCCCCCCGCCCAGCAGCACGTCGATTCCCCGCTCGGCGATCCCGGCCGCGATCTCGTTGTGGTAGGTGCGGCTCGGCACGTGGGCCGCGAACGCCGCCGGTGTCGCGTGGGTCAGCGTGGCCGTCGCCACCAGCCCGGTGGCCATCCCCCGGGACTCCGCCAACTCGAGGACCGTCTGCACGGGCGTGGAGTCCGGTCCCACGCCGATCGCGCCGTTGAACGTCCGCACCCCCGATGCGAACGCCGTCGCCCCGGCGGCGCTGTCGGTGATCCGGCTGTTGCTGGCCTCGACATCCACCAGCCCCACCACCGGGAGGGCCTCGATGGCCAGCTCGGACGCGGAGAGCTTCGCGGCGCTCCAGTACGTGAGGCCCGCGCCATCGCCGATGAAGAGGATGACGCTGAAGGGGCCTTCCAGCGCCTCGCCGCCTTCCATCGGGACGGGGGGCACGGCCGGCGGGCCCGAGGGGGCGCAGGCCCCTACCGCGAGGGTCAGGAGGGTCAGGAGTCGCTTCATGCGCTTCTCTTCGTGATGGCTGGACCGCGGCTGAATAGAACCGCTGGCCGGTGGCCCGGCAACCTCACATCGCCGCCAGCAGCTCGGGAATACGGGAGGGATCGATGTTCCCCCCCGATACCACCACCGCCGTGCGTCCCGCCGCGGCCCCCGCGGCCAGGACCGCCGCCGTGGTCGCGGCGCCGGAGTACTCGGTCAGCAGCTTGCCGCGGATGAGGAGTTGCGCTGCGGCCTGGCGTATGGCGTCATCCTCCACCAGGACCACGTCATCCACGAGCTCCCGGCAGTGGGCGAACGTGAGGGCGCCGACGCGGGTCGGGAGCAGCCCGTCCGCGATGCTGTCCACCGCGTCCAGCGTGACCGGCTCTCCCGCATCGAGGGCCCGCCGCATGGAGGGCGCCCCCACGGGCTCGACCCCGATGACGCGGACGTCCGGCCGCTCGGCCTTCACCGCCGCGGCGAGGCCGCTGATGAGGCCGCCGCCCCCGATGGGGACCAGGATCGTCTCGACCTCCTCCCAGTCCTCGAGCACTTCCAGCCCCACGGTCCCCTGCCCCGCGATGATGTCCGCGTGGTCGAATGGCGGGACCATCACCAGGTCCCGCTCCGCCCGGATGGATTCCGCGAGCTCGCGCCGCTCCTCCGACGTGGTGCCCTGGAGGACCACCGCCCCGCCGAGCCGCCGCGTCCCCTCCATCTTGATGGCCGGGGCGTTCACGGGCATGACGATCACGGCCGGGATCCCGAACGCACGGGCCGCGAACGCCACGGCCTGGGCGTGGTTCCCCGAGGAGTAGGTGATCACTCCGCGCGCCCGCTCCGACGCGGACAGCCTGGCCACCATCGTGTACGCGCCCCGCAGCTTGAACGCGCCAATGGGCTGGAAGCTCTCGCACTTCAGCCGCACTTCCACGCCGGCCGCCTCTCCCAGCCACGGGGCCGGGAGGAGGGGGGTACGAACGGCGACGCCGCGCAACCCCCGCGCGGCGTCCCGGATCGACTCGATGCCCACCAGCGGCGTCACTCGCCGTCCTCCGCGCCGGCCTCGCCCGGCTCGAGCTCCGCGAGGTCGGCGAGCTCCGCCCCGGCGGCATCCGCTGCCCCCGGCTCGCTCCCCGCCGGCACTTCCACGGCGCCTTCCTCGTTGTCCTCGGGAACCAGGCGGGCGACGTCCATCACCTCGTCGCCCTGGTCGAGCATGATCAGCCGCACGCCCTGGGTGTTCCGGCCGATCACCCGGATCTCGCTCACACCCTGGCGGTTCACGACCCCGTTGCGGGTGATCATCACCAGCTCGTCCGTCGGGTGCACCCCCTTGATGGCGACGACCTTCCCCGTCTTCTCCGTCGTCCGGATGTTGATCACGCCCTTCCCGCCCCGCCCCTGCAGCCGGTAGTCCCCGATCTCCGTGCGCTTGCCCATCCCGCGCTCCGTCACCACCAGGATCGTCGGCGCGGATTCCGGCGCGTGGTCCTTGCGCACCACCACCATCCCCACGACGTAGTCCTCGCTGCCGGCGAGCCGGATCCCACGGACGCCGCGGGCGGCCCGCCCCATCTGCCGGACATCGCCCTCCCGGAAGCGGATCGCCATCCCCCGGTGCGTCGCCAGCACGACCTCGTCCCCGCCGGAGGTGATCTGGGCGTCGATCAGCTCATCGCCCTCGTCGATGTTGATGGCGTTGATTCCCACCACCCGGATGTGCCGGTAGGCGCTCAGCGCGGTCTTCTTCACCACCCCGCGGCGCGTGGCGAACGTCAGGTCCAGATCCTCGCTGAATTCCCGGACCGGCACCACCGCCGCGACCGCCTCGTCGGGCCCGAGCTGGAGGAGGTTCACCAGCGGCTTCCCCCGCGCCGCGCGGCTCGACGACGGGATCTGGTGCACCTTCAGCCAGTAGCAGTGGCCGCGCCGCGTGAAGACCATCAGGTAGTCGTGGGTGTTGGCCAGGAAGAGGTGCTCCACCCAGTCCTCTTCCTTGGTGTTCATCCCCATGAGGCCCCGGCCGCCCCGCCGCTGCGTCCGGTACGTGTCCAGCGGCAGCCGCTTCACGTAGCCGGTGTGGGAGATCGTCACCACCATGGGCTCGTCGGGGATCAGGTCCTCGATGCTCAGGTCGCTGGTCTCCCCGACGATCCTCGTGCGCCGCTCGTCCCCGTATTTGGTCGAGAGCTCGCCCAGCTCGTCCTTGATGATCCGGTAGCGCCGCGACTCGTTCCCGAGGATGTCCTCCAGGTCCTCGATGCTCGCCAGCACCTGGGCGATCTCCTCCTCGAGCTTCTCGATCTCCAGCCCGGTCAGGCGCGCGAGACGCATGTCCAGGATCGCCCGGGCCTGCCGCTCGCTCAGGGCGAACTCCGCCATCAGCGCCTCCCGGGCCTGCTCCGTGTCGCTCGCCGCCCGGATCATCTCGATCACGCGGTCGATGTTGTCGACCGCGACCTTGAGGCCCTGGAGGATGTGCTCCCGCTCCCGTGCCTCCCGCAGGTCGTGCTCGCTGCGCCGGACCACCACCTCGTGGCGGTGGGCCACGAAGTGCTTGAGCAGCGTCGGCAGGTTCATCACCTTCGGGACGCCGTGATCCAGCGCCAGCATGATCACGCCGAAGGTCGACTGCATCTGGGTGTGCTTGAACAGCTGGTTCAGCACGATGTGGGGGATGGCGTCCCGCTTCAGCTCGATCACCACCCGCATCCCGTCCCGATCCGACTCGTCCCGCAGGTCCCGGATGTCGGTGATCTTCTTCTCCCGCACCAGCCCCGCGATCTGCTCGATCATCCGGGACTTGTTCACCATGTACGGGATCTCGTCGACGATGATCCGGCCGCTCCCATCGTCGTCCTCCTCGATCACGGCATTCGCCCGCATGATCAGGCGACCCCGCCCCGTCTCGTACGCGGCCCGGATCCCGTCCCGGCCATGGATGTAGCCGGCCGTTGGGAAGTCGGGGCCCTGGACGTGCTCCATCAGGTCGGCCACGGACGCGTCCGGATGGTCGATCAGGTGCACCGTCGCGGCCACGATCTCGCCCAGGTTGTGCGGCGGGATGTTCGTGGCCATCCCCACCGCGATCCCCGCCGCGCCGTTGATCAGGAGGTTCGGGAGCCTGGAGGGCAGGACCACGGGCTCGTCCCGCTGGTCGTCGAAGGTGCGGGTGAACGCGACGGTCTCCTTGTCGATGTCGGCGAGGAGCTCGCCGGCGATGGCCTCCAGGCGCGCCTCCGTGTACCGGTACGCGGCCGCGTTGTCGCCATCGATGGAGCCGAAGTTCCCCTGCCCGTCCACCAGCGGGTAGCGGAGCGAGAAGTCCTGGACCATCCGGACCATCGCGTCATAGACCGCGCTGTCGCCGTGGGGGTGGTATTTGCCCAGCACCTCACCCACCACGTTCGCCGACTTCTTGTACGGCCGCGTGGGGCCCAGCCCCAGATCGGCCATGGCGTAGAGGATCCGCCGGTGCACCGGCTTGAGCCCGTCCCGGACGTCCGGCAGAGCGCGCTGCACGATCACGCTCATGGAGTAGTCCAGGAAGCTGTCGCGCATCTCCTGTTCGATCAGGCGCGGAAGCACCCTGTGGGTCAGTTCCGGGGTCTCCGGAGTATCCATCGGCAGTCGCTGGTTCCAGTGGAATTCGAAGGGGGCAGCCCGAGAGGCCGAACAACCGCTGAATTTACGAGGATCAGGCGGGTTCAGCGAGCCCCGGGCGTGCTACCCCCGAGGGTTACGCGTGTGCCCGCGCGTGCGCAGGCGCCCGTGAGGAGGCGAGGCGGGTCCCGCGACCCTTCAGGATGCGGGCGAAGGACTGGTGGAAGGCGGGCGGAAATGCCGGCGTCCGCCGCCCAGGTCCGAGATCCCGTTGCGGAGCTGGCGGAGGCGGGCGTCGGTCAGGTCTCCGAGCCCCGCGTCGTCGTCGTAGCGTACGAGCCCGGACCACGTCTGCGCCGAGTCGAGGACGAGGAAGCGGCCGGGGAAGGGGAAGGCGTAGGGTGTGCCGGGGCCGACCAGGGCGACGCGCCACTGGATCCCGTGCTCATCGAAGGCGCGGCGCGGCGGCGCTCACGACCCGGCGCCGTCGGGCCCCTTCACCACCCGCCCGCCCACCATGACGAACACGGGGCGCTCGGTGACGCGGATGTCGCGGAGGGGGTCCCCGGGCACCGCCACGAGGTCGGCCAGGCGGCCGGCCGCGAGGACGCCCCGGTCGTCCACGCCGAGCAGGTCCGCGGCGTGGAGGGTGGCGCTCCGGAGCGCCTCCAGCGGCGTCATCCCCGCCGCCACGTAGGCGGCGAACTCCCGGGCGTTCTCCCCGTGGGGGTACACCCCCGCATCCGTGCCGAACGCCACCTTCACGCCCGCCCGCACCGCCCGCCGGAAACTCTGCTTCATGATGGGCAGCACGTGCTCCGCCTTGGCCCGGATCGGCGCCGGCAGTGCGTCGAGGGGGATCACGTCGGCCAGGTACTGCGTCGGCACCAGGTAGGTCCCCCGCTCCTTCATCAGGCGGATGGCGGTGTCATCGAGGATGGAGCCGTGCTCGATGGAGGCGACGCCCGCCCGCACCGCGGCGATGATCCCCTCGGTGCCGTGGGCGTGGGCGGCCACCTTCATCCCGTGCCGGGCCGCTTCCTCCACGATGGCGCGCAGCTCCTCCTCGCTGAACTGCTGCGCCCCGACGCTCTCCTCGAACGAGAGCACGCCCGCGGTCGCGCAGATCTTGATGACCTCCGCGCCGTGCTTCGCCTGGTAGCGGACCGCCCGTACGGCGTCCCACGGCCCATCGACGATGCCGTCCCGCCAGTCCAGCTCCAGGACGCCGGGTCGCCAGCCGGTCTGGTCGCAGTGGCCGCCGGTGATCCCCAGGGAGTGACCGGCGGGGATGATGTGCGGGCCGATGATGTCGCCGCGCTCCACCGCCCGGGCCAGCGCGACATCCGTGAACGCCGGCGCGCCGACGTTGCGCACGGTGGTGAACCCCGCCTCGGCGGTCCTGCGGGCATGGGCGGCGCCGCGCAGCGCCGCGTCGGCGGCCGTCTCCCGGACGGGCTCGATGAACGACTCGGGCCCGAGCAAGCTGGTGAGGTGGACGTGGGTGTCGATCCACCCGGGCAGGAGGGTGGCATCCCCCAGGTCGATCACGCGCATCCCGGCCGGGGCGCGGTCGGTGACGCGCTCGATCCGACCGTCCCGCACGACGACGTGGGCGCCCGTGACGAGCCGGCCGCTCTCCACGTCCAGCATCCGGGCGGCGGTCACGGCCACCGGCTCCGCCTGGGCCGCGGCGGCGCGGGGCGCCCAGACGGACGGGAGGGCGAGAAGGAGCAGGATGGGGGTCGTGGACCTGCGGGGCGGGCGGGGGTAGCGCTGCATCGTCGTCTCCGGTGAGAGGGCCGCTGGAGGGTGGCGTCCGGCGGGGATTTCCGCCAGACTCCGGTCGAAGCCCGGGAACCCGAAAGGACACGTATCGCGATGCATCGGTTCGGCAATCTCCTCCTCGCCCTGACCCTCGCCTCGAACGTCGCCGGCTGCGCCGCGGGCGGCGCCGTCCCCATCCCGCCGATGGTGCCGCCGGGCGGGATCCCTCACGCGGCGGACCCGGGCGAGCCGCGCCTCACGAACCTCCGGCGGCTCACCGACGGCGGCCAGAACGCCGAGGCCTACTTCAGCCCGGATGGCCAGCGACTGATCTTCCAGTCGACGATGCCCGGGGTGAGCGCCTGCGACCAGCAGTTCACGATGACGGTGGGGGGGCAGGACCTGCGCATGGTCTCCACCGGCCAGGGACGCACCACGTGCGGCTACTTCCAGGCCGGCGGCGAGCGGATCGTGTACAGCTCGACGCACCACGTGGCGGAGGCGTGCCCCGCGGAGCCGGACTACTCCCAGGGCTACGTCTGGGCGCTGTACGACTACGACATCTACTCGGCGGACGACGACGGCGGCGCGCTGGCGCGGATCTTCACGTCCCCGGCCTACGACGCGGAAGCCACGCTCTCCCCGGACGGCCGGACCATCGTGTTCACGTCCGCGCGAGATGGGGACCTGGACATCTACACGATGCGGACGGACGGCTCGGCGGTCCGGAAGCTCACGGACGCGCCGGGCTACGATGGCGGTCCGTTCTTCAGCCCCGATGGAAGCCGGATCGTGTACCGTGCGCACCACCCCGCCGACCCGCGGGAGCTCGAGGAGTACCGGCGCCTGCTGGCGCAGGGGCTGATCCGTCCCACCCGCCTGGACCTCTGGGTCATGGACGCGGACGGCGGGAACAAGGTCCGGGTCACCGACAACGGCGCGGCCAACTTCGCGCCGTACTTCCACCCCTCCGGGGAGCGGATCATCTTCAGCAGCAACATGCACGACCCCCGGGGCCGCGACTTCGACCTCTACCTGATCGGCGCGGACGGCAGCGGCCTCGAGCGGGTCACCGTCCACCCCGACTTCGACGGCTTCCCCCAGTTCAGCCCCGTGGACCCGCGGCTGCTGGTGTTCGCCTCGAACCAGGGCGGGAACGTGGAGGGCGAGACCAACGTCTACCTGGCCGACTGGATCGAGCGCCCGGCGCCGGTGGCCCTGCGCGCGCCGGTGCGGCCCGGGACCGGCATGGCCTCGACGGCGGCGTGCCCGGCCATCGACGCCGCCGCGGCCGCCGACCTGGCCGACTACACGGGACGGTACCTGGCCGATGACGCCCTCGAGGGGAGGGACGCCGGCAGCGCTGGCGCGGCGTGCGCGGCCGAGTACCTCGCGTGGACCTTCCGCCGCATCGGCCTCGCGCCCGGCGGCCCCGACGGCACCTACTTCCAGGACGTCCCCCTCGCCAGCGTGACGAACCCCCACGCCGGGGGCGGCAGCGGGCGGAACGTGCTGGCCGTGCTGCCCGGCACGGACCGCCGCGCGGACGAGTACATCGTGGTCGGAGCCCACTTCGACCACCTGGGCCGGGGCGGGATGGGCTCGCTGGACCCCGGCTCCCGGGAGATCCACAACGGCGCCGATGACAACGCGTCTGGCGTGGCGGCCCTGGTGCGTGTCGCGGAGCGGCTGGCGGTGGGACCGCGCCCCCGTCGTCCGGTGCTGTTCATGGCGTTCACGGGCGAGGAGGACGGTCTGCTGGGATCGTCGCACTGGACGAAGGACCCCACCGTGCCGCTGGAGAAGGTCGTGGCCATGATCAACCTGGACATGGTCGGACGGCTGCGGGAGAACGGCCTCGTCGTCTACGGTGTGGGCACGGCGCGCGAGTGGACCGGGATCGTGGACCCGCTGGTGGAGGCGGCCGGCATCGCGACCGTGAGCCGGATCCCCGACGGCTACGGCGCCAGCGACCAGACCGCGTTCTACATGCACGACATCCCGGTCCTCCACCTGTTCACCAATACCCACGCCGACTACCACCGGCCGTCGGACGACTGGGAACGGATCGACGTGGCGGGGATCGAGACGGTGGCGGAGATCGTCGCCGACATCACCCGCCGGGTGGGCTCGGCGCCGCGGATGGCGGTGATCCGGAACGTGGGCCGCGCGCCGGCCGCGGCCTCCGCCGAGGCGGGCCCCGGCTACGGCGCCTACCTGGGCACGATCCCGGACTTCAGCCCGGTGGAGTACGGCGTGCTCCTGGGCGGGGTCCGGGAGGGCGGCCCGGCGGACCGGGCGGGGCTCCGCAAGGGCGACATCATCGTCCGCGTGGGCGATGTGGAGGTGAAGGACCTGTACGCCCTGACGGATGCGCTGCGGAAGTACCGCCCGGGTGACGAGGTCCCCATCGCGTACCTGCGGGACGGCACGCCGCGGAGCACCCGGGCGACGCTGGCGGCACGGAACTGAAGCGCCTGTGCGGACGACCGCTCTGATCGCGCTGGCGGTGCTGCTCCTGCTCGCGGTCGCGTTCGCGCTGGCGTGGCCGCTCCTGCTCCCGGGGCTCACGTACGTGCCCGAGCCGCTCTCGCCCGACGCCGCGCGGCCGGAGCGCCACGGCCTGCCGACGGCCTCGGAGGTATGGCTCGAAGCGGCCGACGGGGTCCGGCTCCACGGCTGGTGGGTCCCCGCCGCCGCGTCGGGGTGGCCCCGGTGCGACGCCGTCGCCATCTACTTCCACGGCAACGCCGGCACCATCGTGAGCCGCGCGTCCATCGCCGGATCGCTCGCCCGACGGGGCCTCGATGTCCTGCTCTTCGACTACCGGGGCTACGGACGGAGCGAGGGCCGGCCCAGCGAGCCGGGGCTCCGCGCCGATGCCGAGGCGGCGCTGCGCTACGTGCGCGAGGAGCGGCGCGTGGCGACGGGGCGGGTCGTCCTCATCGGCCAGTCGCTCGGATCCGCGGTCGCGCTCCGCCTGGCGCTGGACCACGCCGCCGGCGGGCTCATCCTCGGCGCCCCCTTCCCGGGGCTCCCCGCGGCGGTGTCGCACCACGCGCCGTGGCTCCCGGTTCGGCTCCTCCGGTGGCCGGACGGCCGCTACGACGCGGGCTCACGGATCCGGGAGCTGCGCGTGCCTCTGCTCGTGCTGGCCGGCGGCCGGGACACGCTCGTTCCCCCCTTCCTGTCCGAGCGCGTCTTCGAGGCGGCCCCGCGGCCAAAGCGGCTGGCCCGGGTGGACGCGGGTCACAACGGGCTGATGGCCCACCCGGCCAGCTGGGACGCCATCGACGGCTTCCTGGCCACCCACCTGGGCTGCGGTCCGCGATCTCCCTGACCGCCCTGTGCGGGGTCACGCGGGTCGCGCGGGTCACGCCACCGCGACGAAGTCCAGCCCTTCCCGCAGCCCCAGCTCCCGGCACGACGCCCGGATCTCCTCCCGCGCCCCCTCCTGCCCCACCGCCGCGAGGACGAGGGCGCCGGGATGGCGCGGGTCCCGCGCGTCGGTGAAGCGGCGGACCTCGGCTTGCGGGACCACAGGCGCCCGGTGGATCTCCTGGCCGATCTTCTTCCGATCGACCTCCACGAACGCGGCGACCGGCGTGCCGGCATCGATGAGGGCCAGGGCGAACCGCTTGCCGATGGGACCGGCGCCCCAGACCACCGCCGGTCGGCCGCCGGCCAGGAGGGTGCGGGTCAGGAAATGGATCTTCAGACGGAGGAACGCGGCGGGGCTGTAGCGCGAGTCCGTCCGCGATGCCCGCTCCGGCCCCTCCCGCCAGCGGTGGAGCACGTCCGGCAGCTTGGCCATCCGGTACCCGGCAGCCCAGACCCGGAGGATCAGGTCGTAGTCCTCCGGCCAGCCCAGCTCCCGGTACCCGCCCACGCCCTGGAGGACGTTCCGGCGGATCATGAGGGTGGGGTGCGGGATCGGGCACTCGATGAAGATGTCGCGGGCGATCTCCTCCGGGCCGAGCAGGGCGTTGATCCACGCCTCGTACCGCCGCGCACCGGGCCGCACCTCGTGGGCGGGGAAGTACTCGACGCCCGTGCCGCACGCGGCGATCCCGGGGTCCGCGTCCATCAGCGCGACCTGCTTCTCCAGGCGGGTGGCGGCGGCCAGGTCGTCGGCGTCCATGCGGGCGACCAGCTCGGCGCGGGCCCCGGCATGGGCGGTGGCCAGCGCCGGGACGAGGCCGCGGCCGTGCCCCTGCATGACCCGGACGCGGCCATCCTCCCGCGCCCAGGCGTGGAGGATCTCTCCGGTCCGATCCGCCGAGCCGTCGTCCACGGCGAGCACCTCGAAGTCGTCGAAGGTCTGCGCGCGGAGCGACGCGATGGCCGCCGGGAGGTGCGGCGCGGCGTCCCGACACGGCATCAGGATCGAGACGCGGCGCACCGCTCCGGCCTACCGGATCGACTTCAGCAGGACCTCGACCGGCGGCTGGATCATCTCCCGCTTCACCACGGTGTGGGGCGCGGCCCGCGCGACCCAGACCGTCATCGGCTGATCCCCGGTGATCTCCAGCCTGTACGTTTCGAAGGTGCCCGCCGGCACCTCGACCGTCTCGGTTCCCACCAGCCTCACGGTGGCCGACTGGAGCTGGCCGGTGCCCCCGAGGACCTGGAGCGTGAACTCACCCGCGTCCTCGTAGCCATGCACCGCCATCGCCACATCCACCATGCCGTCCAGCACGGCCCCCGGCGGGAGCGCCACGTCGATGTCCCGGGGCTGCCCCGTCTGCATGTCGAGCCCCCGGCCCGTGGCGCGCCCGTTCTCGACCGCCAGCGACAGCTCGCCCATGGGACCCAGGTTCACGGTCATGGACCGGGGGGTGAAGGTGCGGGGCTCGAACACCGTGGTCTGGCGGATCGTGCCGCCGGGCGCCGCCTGCTCCGTCGCCGCCACGAAGCTCGCGCCGTCCCTGGACCACTGCGTCGTCACCGACCCCACCTCGTTGCCCTGGAACAGGATCCCGTAAACCATGGTGCGGGGCTCCAGCCGGCTCGCATCGAAGCGCACGTCGGAAGTCGCCGTCAGCCGCGCCTCGTCCACCGGGCGGCCCTCGGTGTCGACCACCCGGACCCGGTCCGCGAACGGCCGGACCCGGTCCAGGACCTCGGTGGCGTCCCCCACCACCACGATGAGCATCCGGTCCGGATGCACGTGCCGCGTGGCCGCCGCGGCGATCTCCGCCGCACCGACGGCCGCGACGCGGCCGCGGTATTCCTCCAGGTAGGAATCGTCCCGACCCAGCAGCCGGTTGCTCGCGACCTGCCCCGCGACTTCCTGCGGCGTCTCGATGTGGAGGGGGAAGGAGCCGGTGAGGTAGCTCTTCGCCTGGGCGAGGTTGTCCTCCGGGATGTCGCCCGCCCGCAGCTTCCGGGCGAGGTCGATCATGATGGCCAGCGCGCTGTCCGCCACGGCGTTGCGGTACTCGCCCTGCATGACGAACGTGCCGGGACCCACGCGCTCGCTCATGAGGCTGTACGCGCCATAGGTGTACCCCCGCTCCTCGCGCAGCTCCGACATCATCCACGCGGTGAACGCCGCGGAGGGGGAGCCGAGCACCTGGTTCGCCACGTCCAGGGTGACCCAGTCGGCGCCGGTGGCGCTCGGGAACAGGTGACCCATGCGGATCACCGCCTGCACGGACCCCGGCTTGTGCACGAAGATCAGCTCCCGGCCGGCCCGTGCCGGTGGCTCCGGACGCGCCGCCTGGGAGGCCGGCGAGCCCTGCCAGCCGGCGAACGCCAGCTCCAGCTTGCGGGCCATCGCCGCGGGATCCACATCCCCCGCCACCACGAACAGCGCCTCGCCCGGCCGGTAGCCCACCGCGTGGAACCGCGCCAGGTCATCCACCTCCAGCACGCCGATGGTCGCGGCGGTCTCCACCTGACCGTAGGGATGGCGGCCGTACACATCCTTCGTGAACGTCTCGGCCGCCAGGCTCCCCGGCTGCGACCGGCTCAGCCGCAGCTGCGACACCCTGCGCGTCTTCTCCGTCTCCAGCTCATCCGCCGGGAACGTCGGCCTGAGCACGATGTCGCTCATCAGCTCGAGCCCCCGGTCCAGGAAATCCGTGATCACGGTGAGGGAGACCGCGCTCCACTCGCTGGACGCGCTCGCGCCGAGACGGGCCCCGATGAAGTCGGCGGCTTCGGCGATCTCGCTGCTCGTCAGCTCCGCCGTCCCCTTGTCCAGGAGCGCGGCGGTCACGCTGGCGATGCCGGCCCGGCCCGGGGGGTCCGCCGCGCTCCCGGCACCCGGGAGCAGGAGCTGGATGCTGACCACCGGCTGCTCGTGGTTCTCCACCACCACCAGCCGGGCGCCGTTGCGCAGGGTCCGCTCGGTGTAGTCCGGGAACTGCACGTCGCTCACCGGGAGCGGCGCCGGCGGGCTCGCCGGGATGGCCTCCGGCGCCGGGTCCCCGGCGGACGGCCCGGCCCCGCCGCAGGCCACCAGGACGAGCACGAGCCCCGCGAGCGGGGCGACGATCCGTCTATTCCTCATGGTCTTCGCTCCTCAGGTCGAGCTCGAGGCCGGCCTCACGACCAGCGTGGTCCGGTTGCCGGGCGTGATGTACTGGCGGGCCACTCGCAGGATGTCGGCGGTGGTCACGCGCATGAAGGCGTCGAGGTCTTCGTTGATGGCGCCGATTTCCCCGTGCATGACCCGGTAGTGATGGAGCTGGCTCGCCTTCGCCGCGACCGTCTGACGCCCCATGATCATCCCCGCCCGCGTCTGGTTCTTGACCTTCTGCAGCTCCCGCTCGGTGACGCCGTCGCGAAGGAGCCGGTCCAGCTCTTCCCGAACGAGCGTCCGCAGCCGGGACACATCGACGCCCTGGTTCGGGAGCGCGAAGATCTGGAGCGTCCCCGGGCCGAGGCCGCTGGATGCCCCGCCACCCACCTGCAGCGCCACCTTCTCCTCCTTCACCAGCCGCTGGTACAGCCGGCTCGACTCGCCGCCCATGAGGATGCTCCCCAGCAGCGACAGGGCGCGCGCGTCGGGATGGACGTGCTCGGGGATCGCGTACGCCTCGGTGATCAGCGGCAGCGTGGCCAGTTCATCGGTCAGGGTGACGTCCCGCGGGCCGTCCGCACGCGGCACGTTCGTCACCGGCGGCAGCGGCGCCACGTCCGGGCCCCGCCGCATGTGGCCGAAGTACTCCTCCGCCAGCGCCCGCACCTGGGCCACGGTCACGTCGCCGGCCACCACGACGGCGGCGTTGTTGGGGACGTAGAAGCGCTCGTAGAACTCCCGCGCGTCATCGCCGGTGGCGGCATCCAGGTCCTCCATGGAGCCGATCACGGAGTGCTCGTACGGCCCGTAGTCGATGGCTAGCGTGTCCATGACCTCCCACAGGGCCTTGCCGTAGGGCTGGTTGTCCACCCGCAGGCGACGCTCCTCCTTCACCACCTCCCGCTCCCGCCGGAAGTTCTCCTCGTTCACGACCAGGTTGGTCATCCGGTCCGCCTCCAGCCACAGGGCGACGTTGAGCTGGTTCGACGGGACCGTCTCGAAGTAGGCCGTGCGGTCCTTGTTCGTCGTGCCGTTGAGGCTCCCGCCGGCACCCGTGATCAACGCGTCGAACCGCCCCCTCTCGAGGTTGGTCGTCTCGATGAACATCATATGCTCGAACAGGTGCGCGAATCCGCTCCGGCCAGGTGGCTCATGGGCGGAGCCGACGTCGTACCAGACCTCGACGTGGGCCACCGGGACCGAGTGGTCCTCGTGCACGATGAACTGGAGGCCGTTGTCGAGGGTGAAGCTCTCGTAGCGAATGGGCTCGGCGGTCTGGGCCCGGGCCGGCCCCGCCAGGGCCGCCGCGGCGACCCCGGCCAGCGCGGCCATCCTGACGTGACGTTGCATGCGGTTCTCCGAGATACGGGCTTTCGGGCAGGTGCGGTAGAGTACGGTCCGCGGCCGCGCAATTCAACCGACCGGAAACCACGTCGACCGTCTGGGAGACCGCGGTGACCACGGGGACGAATCGCGCGACCGCGGCCGCGGCCGGCCGCCTCAGGCGGTGCGCGTCCCCGCCAGGAGCGGACGCAGGTAGGCGCCCGTATGCGACGACGCCTCCGCCGCCACATCCGCCGGCCGCCCCGCGGCGACGACCGTCCCGCCGCCGGCGCCGGCCTCGGGGCCCATGTCGATCACCCAGTCCGCCGCGCGGATGACGTCCAGGTTGTGCTCGATCACCAGGACGGTGTGCCCCGCGTCCACGAGCTTCTGGAGCACGGCGAGGAGCTTGTGGACCTCGGGACCGGACAGGCCGGTGGTCGGCTCGTCCATGATGTACAGCCGCTTCCCCCGTTTCTTCCCCGCCCCCGCCAGCTCCCGCGCGATCTTCATCCGCTGCGCCTCGCCCCCGGACAGCGTGGGCGCCGCCTGACCGAGCCGGAGATAGCCGAGCCCCACCTGCTGGAGCTGCCACAGCATCTTCCCCAGCCGGTCCTCGCGGATGAAGAACCTGATGGCCTCGTCGATGGTGAGGTCGAGGACGTCCCGGATGGACAGCCCCTTCACCTTCACCTCCAGCGTCTCCGGCGCGTACCGGGCCCCGCCGCAGCGGTCGCAGGGCACGTAGACGTCCGCCATGAACACCATCTCGACCTGCACGACGCCATCCCCCTTGCACGCCTCGCAGCGCCCGCCCTTCGTGTTGAAGCTGAACCGACCCGGCCGGTACTTCCGCTCCCGGGCGAGGGGCTGCTCCGCGAAGATCCGCCGCACCTCGTCGAACGCCTTGGTGTACGTGGCCGGGTTCGAGCGCGGCGTGCGGCCGATGGGCGACTGGTCCACGAGCACCACCGCGTCCAGGTAGCCCGCGCCCTCCAGCGACGCGTACCTGCCCACCGCCTCCCCCAGGTGCTCCTTCGCCGAGTGGCTCCCCTCCAGCTCCCGCTCGAGCGCCCGGTACAGGATGTCGTGCACCAGCGTCGACTTCCCGCTCCCGCTCACCCCCGTCACCACCGTCAGGGTGTGCAGCGGGATGGAGACATCCACGCCGTCCAGGTTGTGCAGCCGCGCCCCCCGCACCTCCAGTCGCGCCCCGTCCACCGCCCGCTCCCGCGAGCGCGGCGCCTCGAGCCGCCCGGAGAGGTAGAGGCCCGTCGGCGTCGGCCCGGAAGTCGAAGTCGAAGTCGATCCGCCCTCCAGCTCCTGGACGCTCCCCTGGAACACCACCTCCCCGCCCTTCTCCCCCGACCCGGGCCCGAGCTCGACGACGTGGTCCGCGCGCCGGATCAGCTCCGGGTCGTGCTCGACGACCAGGACGGTGTTGCCGGCGTCCCGGAGCTTCTCGAGGAGGGTGATGAGGCGCTGGTTGTCCCGGGGGTGGAGCCCGATGGTGGGTTCGTCGAGGACGTAGAGCGTGTCCACGAGGGAGGACCCGAGGGAGTTCGCCAGCGAGATCCGCTGCGCCTCGCCGCCGCTGAGGGTCCGGACCTGCCGGTCCAGCGACAGGTACCCGAGCCCCACATCGTCCAGGAACGACAGCCGGGCCTCGATCTCCCGCAGGATCGGCCCCGCCAGCGCCGCCTCGGACTCCCGGAGCCCGTGTCCGTCGCCGGCCGCGGTCAGGCCGGTGAACCAGGCGCGGGCCTGGCCGATGGTCATGCCCGAGACCTCGCCGATGTGCCGCCCGCCGACCCGGACCCACAGCGCCTCCGGTCGGAGCCGCGCGCCGCCGCACTCCCCGCAGGTGCGCGCGAGCTGGTACTTGCGCAGGAACACGCGGATGTAGGCCTTGTAGCGCTTCCGCTCGCGGGAGCGGAGGAAGGGGACGACGCCCTGGAAGCTCCGTTCCCGCGCCTTCCGGCGGACGCCCCGGATGACGTGGCGGCGGAATCGCTCGGGCAGGTCCAGCCAGCGGGTGTCCAGGTCCACGCCGCGCTGTTTCGCGAACTCGAACAGCCGCGTCCGGTACTTCCGCCGATAGCGCTTCACCTCCCACGGGTCGATGGCGCCCTCCCGCAGCGTGCGGGTGGGGACGGGCACGATCAGCGACTCGTCGTATTCCAGCACCGCGCCGAACCCGGTGCACGTCTGGCACGAGCCGTAGGGGTTGTTGAAGCTGAACAGCCGCGGCGTCGGGTCCAGGAAGGGGATGTCCGGGTGCCGCTCGCAGCGGAACCGTTCCGAGAAGCCGAGGTGGCGGGGCCCGGCGTCGTCGTGGACGACCACCACCGCTTCCCCCTCCCCCTCGCCGAAGGACGTGCCCATGGAGTCCGCCAGCCGCTCGCGGACGCCGGGCTCCACCTTGAGGCGGTCCACCACCACCAGGACCCGCGGCTCCTTCGCCAGGTCGTGGCCGAGCCGTTCGGGATCCTCCGCGCCCGGCTCGTCCAGCGTCACGGTGTCCCCGCCGGCCAGCACGCGGACGAACCCCATCTCCCGCAGGTTCTCCACCACGATCCGGTGCCCCGCCCGGGCGCTGAGGGGGAGCGGGAAGGCGACGATGATCCGGGTCCCCTCGGGCAGCGCCAGCACCGCGTCCGTCGCGCTCTGCACCGTGTCCGGCCGGACCTCCCCGCCGCACTCGGGGCAGTGCGTCCGGCCGGCGCGGGCCCAGAGCAGGCGGAGGTAGTCGTGCACCTCGGTGGCCGTGCCGACGGTGGAGCGGCTGGTCTTCGTGGGGTTCTTCTGCTCGATGGCCACCGCCGGCGCGATCCCCTCGACGGAATCGACCGCCGGCTTCTCCATCCGCTCCAGGAACTGCTTCGCGTACGTGGACAGGGACTCCACGTACCGCCGCTGCCCCTCGGCGTAGATGGTGTCGAACGCCAGCGAGCTCTTCCCCGACCCGCTCGGTCCCGTCACCACGACGAGCTTCCGGTGCGGGATCTCGAGGTCGAACCCCTTCAGGTTGTGCTGCCGCGCGTTGCGGATGGTGATGCGGTCTTTCACTGCGGTCGAACTCGGGTTCGCGTGCCGCCGGAGCGTCTCGGTCCGGGCCCCCCGGCTGGAGCCGGGGCAAGGCTGGTGCTACCCCGATGGGCGCGTCGTGTGCGTTCTTCAGCCCGGGGTCATTCCCTCACCCTGGTGGGCGGCGCGCCCGGGGGTTGCGGCACGGATCGCCCGGGGGCAGCTGCCAGCGCACCGTGTCGCCGGGGGGACAGGCGACCTCGACCGTGAACGTCATCTGGACCCAGACCGGTACCGGGACGCGGTCGATCCGGGCGGGGTGAAAGACCGCGCGTTTGCCGGCCCCGAGGATGCCGGCGTCCAGGATCGGGTCTCCCGTCGCCCGGAACACCTGGCCCTCGTCCACCCGGCCGGCGGTGTCCACGTGCAGGAGCACCTCCGCGGAGACCTCACGCCCGTGCAGGTGGTACAGGTCCTCCAGGGCCCGCTGCGCCTCGCGGGCGTCGGCGACGAGGGGGCGGCAGGCCTGCGACGGGCCCACCGCCAGGCGCGTCACCCGTCCGCCCGCCCGCTCGATCAGCAGGCGTCCACCCCGCCCCTCCCCGGGCGCGCCCCGGATCAGCGGCTCGAGGGCCGCCTGCAGCGCCGCGGCCTCGGGCTCGGGCAGCGACGCTTCGATGCGGCGGTAGCGGCCCCGCTGGCCGGCCGAGTCCACGGAGACGGAGAGCAGAAGGGCGCCATCGGCCGTTCCCGCCCCTTCTGCGGCGGCAACGGCGGCAGCGGAGTCGATGATGGCCGCCGGGCGAAAGTCGCCCCCCGAGAGGGCACACTGCTGTCCCCGAGGCAACTCCCAGGGCGTGATCTCCAGCAGGGACCGCTCGGCCGCCCCGGCGCAGCCGATCAGGATCCCGACGAGAAGGATGCGACGGATGTCTCTGCTCCCGCGTTCAACCCGTTGCGGCCGCGCCTGCGGCCTCGGCGAGGATCCCGGTGATTATAGCGGTGGCCGCCGCGGAGTCGCGACCCCGCTCGTCGTAGGCCGGGTCGAAGGCCGTCACGGCGGCGGCCAGCGGCCGCGCCTTCCCGGCCGCGCGCGCGACCACCTCGATCACCTCGGCCACCGTGAGCCCGTCCGGCGCAGCGAACGCGTTCGCCCGGGCCACCGCCGGGTCGAGCACGTCCAGGTCCACGTGCAGGTACAACCCCGGGAGCCCTTCGAAGCGACTCAGTGCGCCGTCCAGCCCGGCGCCCGCGGACCGCGCCTGGGCCGCCGTGATCCGTCCGATCTCCGACGACGCCAGCAGCGCCTCCTCCGGCGGGTCGAGGTCCCGCACGCCCACGAACGCGAAATGGCTGTCGTCCACCGGCGCAAAGCCGGCGAGCGAGCCCGTCAGCCCCGTCCAGCAGCGGCCCGTGAGCGTCGCGGTGGCCATCCCGTCCAGGAACCCGCTCCGCGTTGTCTCGGGCGTGTTCAGGTCCGCGTGGGCGTCGAACCAGAGCACGCCGGTGCGGTCCGACGCGAGCCCCGCCACGGTCCCGAGCGCGGACGAGCAGTTGCCGGCCAGGACCAGCGGGAACTCGCCGCTCGCCCGCGCCTCGCGGACCTCCCGCGCGATGGACCGGGCGAGGTCGAAGGCGACGGCGGTCTCTGTGGGCGGGTCCAGGTCGCTGTCGATCATCACGATCCGCGGCTCGTGCCCCGCGTCGGCGAGCGCATCCTCGAGGCCGTACTCGATCAGGTGGAGCGGGCCGCGCCCCATCCGCACGGCGCGGTGGCCGGAATCGTAAGGCACGACGAGGATCCTGACGTCCATGAGCACTGTCCTTTCGCTACGGGGCCCTCGCGCGGCCGGGCCACCCTCTATCCATAGACCCGAACGCACCGGCCACGCCAGGGGCCGGGCCGGTCCCGCCGGATGCCTCAGCGCGCCGCGCGGGCCGGGGTTCACCCGGGCGCGGGGCGCGGCTATCTTCGTCCGCCCATGAGCACGCCGCGCCCGTCCGTCCCTTCCCCCGCCCCCGGGGCCGCCCCGCCCGCGGGGGCCGCCGTCATCCGGCCGTACCGCCCGGCGCGCGGTCTGGGCAACGGCCACGTCCAGACCATCCTGGGCAAGTTCCTCCGCCCCCGCACCCCGCTCCCGGTCCGTCGCGAGCGGATCGAGACCCCCGATGGCGACTTCCTGGACCTCGACTTCGTCCGCGGCGCCCGGGCGGATGCGCCGCCCGTGCTGGTGCTCCACGGGCTCGAGGGCGCGGCCAGCCGGAGCTACATCCACAACACTTTCCGTGCGCTGCTGGAGGCCGGGCTCGCCCCGGTCGGGCTCAACTTCCGCGGGTGCAGCGGCGAGCCGAACCGGACGGTGCGGGCCTACCACTCGGGCGAGACCGGGGACGTCGGGATGGTCGTGGACCTGCTCGCCGAACGGGGCGGCCGTCCCGCGGGGCTGGTCGGGTACTCCCTCGGCGGGAACGTCACCCTGAAGCTGGTCGGCGAGCTCGGGGTCCGCGCCCGCGAGCGCGTGGGCGCGGCGGCGGCCATCAGCGTCCCGTTCGACCTGGCGGCGGGAGCGGACCGGATCGGCACGGGGCTCATGGGGCGGATCTACACGCGCTACTTCATGCGCAGCCTGCTCCGGAAGGTCGAGCTCAAGGCCGACCTGCTGCGCGACGCCTGCGACCTGGCTGACGTCCGGCGCGCGCGCACGCTCCGGCAGTTCGACGAGGCCGCCACCGCCCCGCTCCACGGCTTCGAGAGCGCCCGCGACTACTACGAGCGGTCCAGCTCAGCCGCGTTCATCGCGCACATCCGCGTGCCCACCCTCATCCTCCACTCCGAGGACGACCCGTTCCTCCCATCCGACCGGATCCCCGCCGCGGCCATGGCCGCGAACCCGTGGGTCACGCCGGTGATCACGCGGCGCGGCGGTCACGTGGGGTTCATCGAGGGCGGCCTGCGCCGGCCTCGCTTCTGGGCGGAGGAGACGCTGGCGTCGTGGCTCGCCGCGACCCTTGACCCGGCGCCGGCTCGTCGTTAGGCTCCCGAACCATGACGAACGCGCGCAGCCGCCAGCACCATCACCATCATCACGGCCCCGGACGGGTCGCGGTGGTGGCGTGTGCGCTCGTGATGTAGGACGAACGACAGACGCAGGCCGCCACGGCCCGTCCCTGACCGGGGGCGGGCCCTTTTGTTTTCCCCCCCGGTCTCCCTCGGGCCCAGCGGACCAGAACCTCGAGACGGAAGACCGACAGCATGAACGGACAGACAGAAGCCGCGAGCACCGCAGCCGGGCGCGACGGCGGACCGCCGCGGGTCGCGGAGCGGAAGCTCCGCGTCGCGCTCCCCAACAAGGGGCGCCTGGCCAGCAGCGCGCTGGAGCTCCTGGAACGGGCGGGGCTCGAGCCCCTCATGGCCTCCGAGCGCGCACTCCGCGCGGACCTGGGCGACGATTTCACCGCCCTCTTCGTCCGCGCCCGGGACATCCCCGAGTTCGTGGCCGATGGCGCCGCCGACCTGGGGATCACGGGGAGCGACCTGGTGGCCGAGGCCGCCCGCCCGGTCGAGACGCTGCTCCCCCTCGGCTTCGGCCGCTGCCGCCTGGTCCTCGCCGGCCGCGACGACGCCGCCACCGACCCCGCCGACCTCCCCGATGGCGTCCGCATCGCCACATCGTTCCCCCGCACGGCGGAGCGCTGGTTCGCGGAGCGGGGCCGCCGCGTGACTCTGGTGCCGGTGAGCGGCGCGGCCGAGATCGCGCCGCACCTCGGTGTCGCCGATGTCATCGTGGACCTGGTGAGCACCGGGTCGACGCTGAAGGTGAACGGCCTGCGGGAGCTCGCCACCATCGCCGACTCCGAGGCCGTGCTGGTCGCCCGCCCCGGGCTCGCCACCGGTGACCGGGGACGGAGCGTCCGGGAGCTCGTGGCCGCGCTGGAGTCCGTGCTCCGCGCCAACGGCAAGCGCTACCTGATGGCCAACGTCCCGCGGGCCGCGCTCCCCGAGCTGACGCGCGTGCTGCCGGGGCTCAACGGCCCCACCATCGTGGATGTGATGAACGCCGGCGAGCACGTCGCCGCCCACGCGGTGGTGGAGGCCGCAGCCGTCTACCGCACCATCGCCGCGCTCAAGGAGCTCGGGGCCGAGGGGATCCTGGTCACGCGGATCGAGAGGCTCATGCCATGATCGCCGTGCGCCGACTCGCCGGCCTCGACGTCGCCGCCCGCGACCGCCTCCTGGCCCGCGGCCGCATGGGCGACCCCGCGGTGGACGCCGTCGCGGACGACATCATCGCGCAGGTCCGCGCCCGCGGCGATGACGCGCTCCGCGACCTCGCCCGCCGCTTCGATGGCGTGGAGCTGGACGCCCTCGAGGTCCCGCCGAGCGACTGGCGAACGGCGCTGGAGGAGATCGAGCCCGGCGTCCGGCGTGCGCTCGAGGAGGCCGCCGCGGCGATCCGCCGCTTCCACGAGACGCAGCGGCCGGCCGCCAGCGAATGGGAAGCCCGCCCCGGGCTCCTCCTGGGGCGGCGACCGGACCCGCTGCGCCGGGTCGGCGTCTATGCCCCCGGCGGCCTCGCGGCGTACCCGAGCAGCCTGCTGATGGGCGCGATCCCGGCGCGGGTGGCGGGGGTGGGCGAGGTCGTCGTCTGCTCGCCCCCGGGCCCGGACGGGCGCCCGTCGCCGCTGGTCCTGGCCGCTTGCGCCATCGCCGGCGCGGACCGCCTGTTCGCCGTGGGTGGCGCCGGCGCCATCGCCGCCATGGCCCTGGGCACGGGGAGCGTTCCCCGCGTGGACCGCGTGGTCGGGCCGGGGAACGCGTACGTGGCCGCCGCCAAGCAGCGGCTGGCCAGCGTCGTGGGCATCGACTCGCCGGCGGGGCCATCGGAGCTGCTGGTGATCGCGGACCGGTCGGCGGACCCGGAGGTCGCCGCGGCGGAGATGATCGCGCAGGCCGAGCACGACCCGGACGCCGCCGCCGTCCTGGTGGCTACGGACCCGGTCGTGGCCGATGGCGTGGCAGGGGCGCTCCGCCGGCGGGTCGCCGCGCAGCCCCGCCGCGCCGTCATCGAGGCCGCGCTCACCGGCTCGGGGGCCCTCCTGGTCGCCGACGACCTCGCCGGCGCCCTGGAGTTCGCCGAGCGCTACGCCCCCGAGCACCTCCTCCTCCTGGTCGAGGACCCGCGCGCGGCCCTGGCGGACGTCCGCGCCGCCGGGACGGTGTTCCTCGGCCCGCGCAGCTCCGTGGCGTTCGGCGACTACGCCACCGGCGCCAACCACGTCCTCCCCACCGGCGGGCTGGCGCGGTCCTGGTCCGGCCTCTCGGTGGCCGATTTCGTCCGCTGGACCACCTGGCAGGAGGTCGGGGCGGGAGCCGCACGACCGCTGTCGGACATCGCCATCCCGCTCGCGGAGGCGGAGGGACTTCCCGCCCACGCGGCCGCGGCGCGGCTGGCCGCGGCACCGCTGCCCCGGGCGCCCTATCGCGCGCTGCGGCGCTACGACCCGGCGCGGCCGCCCCTCGAGGTGGACCTGAGTGCCAACACGAACCTGTGGGGCGCCTGCCCGCCGGCCATCGCGGCGCTCCGTGAGGCGGTGGCAGCGACCACGGAGTACCCGACCCCCTGGGCCACCGGGCTCCGGGAGGCCGTGGCCGACGCCTGGGACGTGGAGCCCTCGCTCGTCACCACCGGGTGCGGCTCCGACGACCTCATCGACTCCGCCCTCCGGGCCTTCTGCGACCCCGGCGCCGTGGTGGCCTTCCCGGCCCCCACGTTCCCCATGGCCGAGGTCTTCGCCCGCATGAACGACGCGCGCCCCCGGCCGGTGCCGCTGGGGCTGGACGGGTCGCTGGAGGAGAGCGCCATCGCCGCGCTGTGCGACGCGGACGTCGTCTACCTCTGCCGCCCCAACAACCCGACGGGGGCGGTCGTGGACCGGCGCGTCGCGGAGCGGGTGCTGGGGGAGGCCCGCGGGCTCGTGCTCGTCGACGAGGCGTACGGCGAGTTCGCGGGCGAGTCCATGGCGGGGGCGGCCATCGCGTCCGGCCGGGGCGTCGTGCTCCGGACGCTGTCCAAGGCCTACGGTCTGGCCGGCCTCCGCGTCGGCTACGCCATCGGCGCGGAGCCCGTGGTCCGGGCCATCGAGCTGTCCCGGGGGCCGTACAAGGTGGGCGGGGCCGCCGAGAAGGCGGCGATCGCGGCGCTCCGGGACGGCCGGAGCTGGGTGGAGGACGTCGTCGCGCGGACGGTGGCCAGCCGCGAGGGCCTGGCCGGGAGCCTCCGCGGGCGCGGGCTCCGCGTCCTCCCCGGCGCCGCGAACTTCCTCCTGGTCGGCCCCGCCGATCCGGCGGCCGGGTGGGCGGCCGCGGTGAAGGCGGCGCTGGCCGGGCGCGGGATCGGCGTGCGGGCGTTCGAGGCGATCCCCGGCTTCGGCGACGCCATCCGCGTGACCGTGGGCCCCGACGCGCTGATGCGCCGGTTCCTTGGCGCGCTGGACGATGCGCTCGCCAGCGGTCTCGAGGACGCACTCCGTCCAGCGCTCCAGCCGGCGCCCGGCGCGGAAGCAGCGCGATGAACGTCCTGCTGTTCGACTACGGGACCGGCAACCTGCACTCGCTCCGGAAAGCGCTGGAGCTCCAGGGCGCGCGCGTGCATATCGGCGCGGAGCTGGACGGCGCCGACGCGGTCATCCTGCCGGGCGTGGGCGCGTTCGGCGCCGCCGCCGCCCGCCTGGCCTCCCGGGCGGACGCGCTCCGGCGGGCCGCCAGCGACGGGCTGCCGGTGCTCGGGATCTGCCTCGGCATGCAGCTCCTCCTGGATGGCAGCGACGAGGGCACCGGCGCCGGGCTGGGACTCGTTCCCGGCCGCGTCACGCGGCTGCGCGCCCGCCGCGTCCCCCACATGGGGTGGAACACCGTCGACGCGCGACCGGCCGAGCCGCTGTTCGACGGGATCGACGGGCGCCGCTTCTATTTCGCCAACTCCTTCGCCGCCGAGCCCCGGGACGACGACGACGTGGCCGCCCGCGTCGAGCACGAGGGGGCCTCGTTCCCGGCCGCGCTCCGCCGGGGCGCCGTCGCGGGGACCCAGTTCCACCCGGAGAAGAGCGGCGAGGCCGGGCTCCGGCTCCTCCGCAACTTCCTGGCGAGCGCGCGATGAACGTCTTCGCCGCCATCGACCTCCGCGCCGGCGCCGCCGTCCAGCTCGTGGGCGGCGACCCGGCCGCCGAGCGGGTCCGCCTCCCCGATGCCATCGCCGCGGCGGTGCGGTGGCGCGATCACGGGTTCCGCCACTTCCACGTCGTGGACCTCGATGCCGCGCTGGGGTCGGGCTCCAACCTGGACGCGGTGGGGGCCATCGCCCGGGCGCTGAAGGCGCGGACGGACGCGCGCCATCCTCCCGGCCTGCTCCAGGTCGGCGGCGGCCTGCGGGACCTGGACGCGGTCGCGGGCGTCCTCGACATGGGCGCCGACCGGGCCATCGTCGGCACTCGGGCCGTGGAGGACCCGGCCTGGCTCGAGGAAGCCGCCGCCGCGTTCCCCGCGCGGCTGGTGGTGGCCGCGGACGTGAGGGACGGCGTCGTCGTCACGCGGGGCTGGCGGCGGGCCACCGGCCTCGCCGCGGCCGACTTCCTCGCGGGCCTCGGCGACCTCCCCCTCGCGGCCGTGCTGGTGACGGACGTAGGGAGGGAGGGCCGGGAGGAGGGCATCGACGGGCGGCTCTTCACCGCCCTGGCCGCCGCATCGACACACCCCCTGATCGCCGCCGGCGGGATCGCGGCGGCGGCGGACCTGGACACGCTCCGGGACGCCGGCGCCGCCGGCGCGGTCCTGGGCATGGCACTGTACACGGGCCGGATCGAGCCGGCCGACGCACTCGAGAGGGAGGACGCGTGAGCGCGCTGACGCGGGAAACCAGGGAAACGCGGGTGCGGGTCGAGCTGCGGGACGGCCTGGAGCCCGCCAGCCGGACCGGCGACGACTTCCTCGACCACATGCTCACCACCCTCACCCGCTACGCCGGGCTGCCCCTCGCCGTGGAGGCGACGGGCGACCTGCGCCACCACCTGGTCGAGGACGTGGCGCTCACGCTGGGCGCCGTGCTGGCCCGGGACACCCCGCCGACCTGCGCCCGCTACGGCGACGCGCTGGTCCCCATGGACGAGGCGCTGGTCCAGGTCGCCCTCGATGCCGGCGGGCGGCCCCATTTCGAGGGACGGCTCCCCTCCCGTCTCTACGAGCACTTCTTCCGCTCCCTCGCCATGGCCGCGGACTGGACGCTCCACGTCCGCGTGATCCGGGGACGGGACCGGCACCACATCGTGGAGGCCGCGTTCAAGGCCCTCGGCCTGGCGCTCCGCCGCGCCCGCCAGGACGACGGGGCCGTCTTCAGCACCAAGGGGTCGGTGCGCACCACGTGGGAGGAGTGACGCCGTGCTCGCGAAGCGCGTGATCGTCTGCCTCGATGTGGACGCCGGCCGCGTCGTGAAGGGCGTGGCCTTCCGGGACCTCCGCGACGTCGGGGAGCCCGCCGACCTCGCCGCCCGCTACGAGGAGGAGGGCGCTGACGAGGTCGTGTTCCTCGACATCTCCGCCTCCGTCGAGGGCCGCGCGACCGTGCTCGACACGGTCCGCCGCACCGCCGAGCGGCTGTTCGTCCCCCTGACCGTCGGGGGCGGGATCCGGACCGTCGAGGACGTGGACCGCGCCCTGCGCGCGGGCGCCGACAAGGTGGCCGTGAACACCGCCGCCGTGGACCGGCCGGCGCTGATCACCGAGGCGGCGGAAAGGTTCGGCGCGCAGTGCGTCGTCGCCAGCATCGACGCCGCCCCCGACCACGGCGCCCCCTCGGGCTACCTCGTCCACGTCCGTGGCGCGCGCACCCCGACCCGGCTGGACGCCATCGCGTGGGCCACACGCTGTGCCGAGCTCGGCGCCGGCGAGATCCTGCTCACCGCCATCCACCGGGATGGCGCCCGCACCGGCTACGACCTCGACCTGACCCGCCGCGTCGCGGAGGCGGTGCCCGTACCGGTCATCGCCAGCGGCGGCGCGGGGGGCCCCGCCCACTTCGTCGAGGCGGTGGTCGCCGGCGGCGCCGATGCCGCCCTCGGCGCCGGCATCTTCCACGATGGCCTGGTCTCCATCGCCGCGGTGAAGCAGGCTCTCACCACCGCCGGGGTCCCCGTGAACGGAGGCGACGCATGAAGTGGCAGAGGGAGCTGGACCTGGCGACGCGGATCGCCCGCGAGGCCGGCGAGGTGACGATGCGCTGGTTCCGGGCGGGGCCCCTCGCGGGCACTGGCGGACCCGCCGCCGCGCCCACCGTCGAGACCAAGGCCGATGGCTCGCCCGTCACCATCGCCGACCGCGAGGCCGAGCGCCTCCTCCGCGACCGCATCGCCGCCGCCTTCCCCGACGACGGCATCCTGGGCGAGGAGTGGGGCGAGGAGGCCGGCACTTCCGGCCGCCGCTGGATCCTCGACCCCATCGATGGCACGAAATCCTTCATCCACGGCGTCCCCCTCTACGGCGTGATGGTCGCCCTCGAGGCCGACGGCGACGCCGTCGTCGGCGTCCTCCGCTTCCCGCCCCTCGACGAGACCGTCGCCGCCGCGAAGGGCGCAGGCTGCGCCTGGAACGGCCACCCCGCCAGCGTCTCGAGCGTGGACCGGCTGGACAACGCGCTGGTGCTGACAACGGAGTACGCCCGGATCGTCTCCACCACCTCCCCCCCGTCCCTCGGGTCCCGGTCCGGGGAAGACGGCCTGGCGGCGCGCGCGAACGGTCTGGCCGGCCTCGCCGGCCGGGCCGGGATCGTGCGCACCTGGGGCGACTGCTACGGCTACGCCCTCGTCGCCACCGGCCGCGCCGAAGCGATGCTGGACCCGACCCTCAACGCCTGGGACGCCGCCGCCGTACGCCCCATCATCGAGGAGGCCGGCGGCGTCTTCACCGACTGGGATGGCAACCCCTCGCACCTGTCCGGCAGCGCCGTGGCCACCAACGCCGCCCTTGCCGACGAGGTCCGCCGATGCCTGAGCTGACACCCCTCATCGCCCAGCACGCCCTCACCGGCGAGGTCCTCATGCTCGGCTTCGCCACGCCCGGGTCGCTCGCCCGCACCGAGGAGACCGGGCTGCTCACGTTCCATTCCCGCTCCCGTGACGCCCTCTGGACCAAGGGCGAGACCAGCGGGAACGTGCTCCGCGTCGTCTCCCTCCACCACGACTGCGACGGCGACGCCCTCCTCGCCCTCGTCCTCCCCGCCGGCCCCACGTGCCACACCGGCGCCCGCAGCTGCTTCGGCGCGCCGCCCACGCTCCGCAGGCTGGCGGACACCATCGAGGATCGGGTGCGCGCGGCGGAGGAGGACGGGGCCGGGGCCCTCGGGTCGGCGGGGAGCTACACGGTCCGCCTCGTTCGCGACCGCAACCTCCGCCTCAAGAAGCTCGGCGAGGAGGCCGCGGAGCTGGCGGTGGCGTGCGCGGACGGCGACGCGCAGCGGGTGAAGGAGGAGGCCGCCGACGTCGTCTACCACGCGCTGGTGGCAGCACGGGCGGCGGGGGTCGCCCTGGAGGACATCCTCGACGCGCTGGCCGACCGCGCCCGCTGAGACGGGACCCCCACGGGCAGCACGCCCGCGGCCGGCCGGAGGCATCCTGGTGGAAGGCGTGCGGCCTAGCGCGGCGGCCCCGGCGGGGCTCCGCCCGGCCCCACGTTCCGGGTCATGAGCCGGAACAGGGCCAGGAGGATCAGCGACCCCGCCACGGCGATCCCGACGGACTTCAGATCGAAGCCGGTGACCGTCCCCCAGTCGAAGAGCGTGGTCCCGAGGAAGCCGCCGAGCAGCGCGCCGAGCACGCCGATGGCGATGGTCACCAGGCACCCGCCCGGGTCCTTCCCCGGGAAGATCAGCTTGGCCAGCCCCCCGGCGACCAGGCCGAGGAGAACCCACGTGAGGAGGTTCATGCCCCCAATCTTCGCACGGGCGTGAACCGGTGCAACAGCCGGGGGGTAGCAGCGCCCTTCCCGCTCCCTCTAGCTTGCGCCCATGGCCGCCACGGATATCGAGCCGCTCCACGAAGAAGAAGCCCTCGGCAAGGCGTACGACGCCCGCCTCATGCGCCGGCTGCTGCGCTACCTCCGCCCCTACCGCTGGTGGGTCATCCTCGGGGTCCTGGGGCTCCTGGTCATCGCCGTCCTCGAGCTGGTCGGGCCCTGGCTCACCAAGGTCGCCCTCGACGACGCCATCCCCGCCGGCGACCTCGGCCTCCTCGCCACCCTCGCCACCGCGTTCATCGCCGCGCTCGTCCTCGGCTTCGCCCTGGAATACGGCCAGCAGATCCTGACGACCTGGCTCGGCCAGAAGATCATGTTCGATCTGCGGCGCGAGATCTTCGCCCACCTCCAGAGGCAGGGGCTCGCGTTCTTCGACCGGAACCCCGTCGGGCGCCTCATGACCCGCGTCACCAACGACGTGGAGGTGCTCAACCAGCTCTTCAGCTCGGGCATCGTCACCGTATTCGGCGACGTCTTCACCCTCGTCCTCATCGTCGGCGTCATGCTCTGGCTCGACTGGCGGCTCGCCCTCGTCGCCTTCGCCGTCATGCCCTTCGTGATCCTCGTCGCCTTCCTCTTCCGCAAGAAGGTCCGCAACGCCTACCGCGACATCCGCGTCCTCCTGGCCCGCATCAACTCATTCCTCCAGGAACGGATCACCGGCGTGTCCGTGGTCCAGCTCTTCGGCCGGGAGGAGCGGACCACCGAGCGGTTCGGGCGCATCAACGACGACCACCTCCGCGCACACCTCCGCTCCATCCGCTACTACGCCCTCTTCTTCCCCGCCATCGAGCTGCTCACGACCATCGCCCTCGCCCTCATCCTCGTCTATGGCGGCGGGCGCATGATCGAGGGGACGATCTCCGTCGGCATCGTCACGGCCTTCCTCATGTACGCCCGGCGCTTCTTCCGCCCCATCGAGGACCTCTCCGAGAAGTACAACATGCTCCAGGGCGCCATGGCGTCCTCCGAGCGCATCTTCCGGCTCCTCGACACCGACCCCGCCATCGAGGACCTCGCCGACGCCGCGGCCCTCCCCGAGCCCGGCCGCGGCGAGATCGAGTTCCGGAACGTCTGGTTCGCCTACCAGAAGGACGGGGACGGCGAGTGGGACTGGGTCCTCCAGGGCATCTCCTTCCGCGCCCGCCCCGGCGAGCGCGTCGCCGTGGTCGGCCACACCGGCGCCGGAAAGACCACGCTCATCTCGCTCCTCATGCGCTTCTACGAGCCCCAGAAAGGCGAGATCCTCTTCGACGGCATCCCCATCGGCAGCGTGCCACAGAAACAGCTCCGGGAACGGATCGGCCTCGTCCTCCAAGACGTCTTCCTGTTCAGCAGCAGCGTCGAATACAACATCCGCCTCGGCCGCGACGACATCGACGACGGCCGCGTCCGCCGCGCCGCCGCGCGCGTCGGCGCCGACCGCCACATCGCACGGCTGCCGAAAGGCTACGAGGAGTCCCTGGGCGAGCGGGGCGCCAGCCTGTCCGTCGGCCAGCGCCAGCTCCTCTCCTTCGCCCGCGCCCTCGCCTTCGACCCCCTCGTCCTCGTCCTCGACGAGGCCACCAGTTCCGTGGACTCCGAGCTCGAGGCCCAGATCCAGGAGGCCCTCGAGAAGCTCATGGAGGGGCGCACCTCCCTCGTCATCGCGCACCGCCTCTCCACCATCCAGAACGCCGACCGCATCCTCGTCTTCCACCACGGCCAGCTGCGGGAGGAAGGCACCCACCTCGAGCTGCTGGCCGAGGGCGGGCTGTACGCGCGGCTGCATGAGCTGCAGCTCGCACCGGCGTAGCCGGTGGGCGCGCGCTGCGCGCGCGCAAGAGGGCTCGCTGGCGCTCGCAAGGGTGGGGGGATCAGTGGCGGATATGGTTTTCGCACCAGCGGATCACGCGCAGCGCGTCCAGCACCAGCCGCGGTTCCCTTTCCTCGCCGTCGCCATCGCTCATGCCGCCAACAAGCCACCTCCGAAGGGGCACCGCGATAGCCCGATGCCCCTCTTGCGAGCGCAGCGAGCCCTCTTGCGAGCCGAAGGCGAGCCCCATGGGGCGCGGGCGCCAGCCCGCGCCCCATGGCTCAGTTATTGCCGCCTCCAATCCCCGGACACAATGCGGGAACCGCTAAACGGCCGGTCCTTTCTCCGACCGGAAAAACTGAGCCATGGCCGAGACCTCGATTCTGATCGTCGACGACGACCCCGATTCCCTGGATATTGTCCGGACGTTCCTGGAATCGAAGGGGTATCGTGTCACCACCGCCCCCGATGGCAGGACCGCCCTGGCGAAGCTCGAGGACGCCCGCCCGGCGCTGGTGCTGCTGGACGTCATGATGCCCGGGATGGACGGGTGGGAGGTCGCGCGGGTCATCAAGAACCACCCGGACTTCGGCGACACGCGCGTGGTGATGCTCACGGCGCGGAGCGGGTTCGCGGACAAGCAGGAAGGTCTGCGCTCCGGCGCCGACGACTACATCGTCAAGCCGATCCGGCTGGACGAGCTCGCCACCCGCGTGGAGAAGAATCTGGAGGCACGGGCGAACGCATCGTGAAGATCGTCGCCATCGTCCAGGACTCGTCGCTCCGGGACTCGCTGGACGGGGTCGCCGGCCGCCTCAAGGCGGAGCTGCGTGTCGCGCTGTACGACGACGCGGCGACGCCGTCCGGGAACGGCAAGCCCGTTCAGGCGGACGTCCTGGTGGTGGAGATGCCCGAGGACCGGTGTCTGGACGGGGTGGCGGCGCTGGCGGAGCGGATCGGCGCCGCGCTCGTCGTCGCCTGCCGGTCCATGGCGGACTGCAGCGCGGCGGGGCTCTCGGAGGCCCACGACTGGATCCTCCTCCCGACGGACGAGGAGGAGCTCGAGGCCCGTCTCGGGACCGCCCGGCAGCGCGCCGTGACGGAGGCCATCGAGAAGGGGCGGAGCAACGCCGCCGAGCTGCTCCGCTACGAGGAGCTGCTGCACGACCGCCTGACCGGCTTCCCGACGCTCCCCGTGATGATGGAGCAGGCCCGCGACATCATGGAAGCGCGGGGGGAGCTCACGATCCTCTACATCCAGTTCGTCTGGTACGAGAAGATCGAGGAGATCTACGGCTGGCAGAAGCTGGATGACGTCCTGGAGTCCACCGCGCGGGGGGTGAAGGAGTTCTACCAGCGGCACCATCCGGACTCCAACAACCTCATGATGGTGTCCCACATCGGCGATGACGACTTCATCCTGTTCACGGAGATGCCCCGTGTCGCCGACGCGGACCAGCCGGAGCGGGCGCTGAAGGAGCTGACGCAGCGGCTGGAGAACTACCTGCGGGAGCAGCTCGAGAACGACCACTCCGAGGACATCGCCGCGCTGTGCGGCATCTACGTGGGCGCGGCGAAGGTGTTCCGCAACCCGAAGATCCGCATGGAGCGCATGATCTACCGCGGGATCCGCGAAGCGGCGCAGGCCGCCCGGGGGGCCAAGGAGTGGGAGCGGAGCCGGAAGATCTCCGACCTGAAGTCCCTCCTCCGGGAGGGCGCCGTCTACATGGAGTACCACCCCATCATCGTGACGCAGACGGAGGAGATCTACGGCTACGAGGCGCTGGCGCGGGGGCGCCGGCGCGGGCTCCGGTCGCCGGAGGTGCTGCTCGAGGTGGCGTCGGAGGCCAACCTCCTCTGGGAGCTGTCCCGGCTGCTGCGCAAGCGCGCGGTGCAGGGGATCGCCCACGAGCTGCAAGAGGGGCAGCGCCTGTTCCTCAACGTGGACCCGCACGACTTCAACGACCCCGAGTTCCGCGACCTCACCCCCGAGGCCCTGGGGCTGGACGTCCCGGACCGGCTGGTGCTGGAGATCACCGAGCGGACCGCCATCAGCGACTACCCCCAGTTCCAGGAATACCTGAAGACGTTCCGCGACCGCGGCTTCCGCTTCGCCGTCGATGACGCGGGCAGCGGCTATGCCGGGCTGGGCTCCATCGCCAACCTGGAGCCCGACTACATCAAGCTGGACATCTCGCTAATCTCCAACATCGACACCAACTTCCTGAAACAGAACCTGGTGGAGACACTGGTGAAGTTCGCCGAGAGCTTCGGCGCCATGGTCGTCGCGGAGGGGGTCGAGCGCCGCGAGGAGTTCGAGACCGTGAAGCAGATCGGCGTCCACCTGACCCAGGGATTCCTCTTCCACAAGCCCCGCCTCGCCGGCGTCAAGACCTGATCGGCAGGCGGCCCGGAGCCGATGCCCGATCCCGTTCCCGAGAATCCGGACCGCCACGGCGACGACGCCCCGGCGGCGACGCTGGAGGCCAGCGCCGCGCGCTACCACGGCCGCCGCGATGCCGCCGCGGCCGAGCGCGACCGTCTGAAGGGACGCGCGTCGCGGCTGTCGAACGCCCGGCTCCTCGCGTTCGTCATCGCCATCGGAGCGCTGGTCTGGGCCGAGCTGCGGCCCGAGATGGGCGCCGTGGCGTTCGCGCTGTTCGCCCTCTCGCTGCTCGCCTTCTTCGGGCTCATCGTCGTGCATTCGCGCGTGACCGCCGCGGAGCGCCGCGCCGCCGAGCTGGCCCGCGTCAACGACGAGGGCGCGGCCCGGCTCCGGCGGGACTGGGATGCCGTTCCGCCGGCGCTGGAGCGGGCGGAGCCGGGGCACCCGTACGCCCACGACCTGGACGTCTTCGGCCACGGCTCGATCGCGCGGCTGCTCGGCACGACCGGGACCGGCGTCGGCCGGTCGCGGCTCCACGGCTGGCTCCTGAACGCGGCCGGGACCGGGGAAGCCCGGGATCGGCAGTCGGCGGTCCGGGAGCTGGTCCCGGCGCTCGATTTCCGCCAGGAGCTGCAGGTGGCGGCTCGTCTCGCCGGGGACCCGGACCGCGACGCGCTGCGAGCCTTCCTCGGCTGGGCGGAGGACGAGCCCTGGCTCCGCCACCGCCCCCTCGTCCGCTGGCTCTCCCGCCTGATCCCCGCCGCGACGGTGGTGCTGGCTACCCTCCACATCGAGGGGACGCTCGACCGCCCCTGGTGGATCCTGACGCTCCTGGGGGGCATCATCTTCGCGGCCGGGGTGAGCCGACGCATCCACCGGGTGTTCGACCGCGCCTCCCTCGGCGACGCCGGGCTGCGCCATTACGCGGAGGTCGTCCGCATCATCCAGCGCCAGGACTTCCGCACGGACCGGCTGCGCCGGGCGCGGGCGGCGCTCATCGAGGAGTCCGATGCCAGCGCCGAGCTCGAGCGGCTGGGCTGGCTGATCGAGCTCGCGGACCTGCGCCACAACGGGATGTTCTACCTGCTGGTCCACTGGCCCACGCTCTGGGATTTCCACGTGCTCGGCGCCCTGGAGCGCTGGCAGCGGCGGTCGGGCGGCCGCGTGCGGGCCTGGGTCGAGGCCGTCGCCGAGCTGGATGCCCTCGCCGCCCTCGCCGGGCCGCCCCACGACGAGCCCGGGTGGTGCTTCCCCGAGCTGGTGGACGCGGCCGGGGAGCCGCGCTTCGTCGCCGAGGGGCTCGCCCACCCGCTCCTCCCCGCGGACGGCCGCGTCCCGAACGACGTCGTCGTCGGCCCCCCCGACACCTTCCTGATGGTGACCGGGTCCAACATGTCGGGGAAGAGCACGCTGCTCCGGGCCATCGGCGTGAACGCCGTGCTGGCGCTGGCCGGCGGGCCGGTGTGCGCCCGCCGCCTGACGACGCCCCCGCTCGATGTCTTCACCAGCATGCGGATCGAGGACTCCCTCGAGCGCGGCGTCTCGCTGTTCATGGCCGAGCTCCAGCGCCTCAAGATGGTCGTGGACGCGGCGGACGCCGCCGGTGACCGGCCGGTGCTCTACCTGCTGGACGAGATCCTCCACGGGACCAACACCGCCGAGCGGCAGGTCGCGGTGCGGGAGGTGCTCTCCCACCTCCTGGCCAGCCGCGCCATCGGCGCCATCTCCACCCACGACCTCGAGCTCGCCGCCGCCGACCCCCTCGCCCCGGTGGTGGTCCCCGTCCACTTCCAGGAGACCGTCCACCCGGAGGGGCACGAGCCGCCGATGACGTTCGACTACGCGCTCAGGGAAGGGGTCGCGACATCGACCAACGCGCTGAAGCTGGTCCGGCTGGTGGGGCTGGGAGTGGGGTCGACGGCGACCTCGATGTGAGACGGCGGTGCCGCGTCAGCGCACCCCGGCCGAGTCCGCCGCCACCCCGATCGGCGCGGTGTCTTCCGCCGTCGGCCCGGGCTCCGGCGGCTCGTACAGCGACGCGCCACGCCCGGCGAACCACGGCTCGCGGCCGCGCGCGGTGGCGAGGGGCCGGGCGTCGTAGCGGCCCGCGGGGTTCCACAGGATCCACTCGGTCAGCCCCGCGTCGTAGACGGCGTCGATCTGCGCGCGGATGTACTCGGGCGTGTAATCGGGCGGCCCCAGGTCGAACGCCTGGAGCCACGGCCGGATCGTGGCCGCGCCCTCGATGTCGCGGGACCGGCTCACGCCGTGATTCAGCGCCTTCAGCACGACCTGGTAGGGCGCCGCGTTCGGCCGCGGGAATCCCCACGTGCCGCGCGGGTAGTGGGACGGGTAGACCATGGGCAGCAGCACGTCCATGACATCGGCCATGTCCTCCCAGAGCTGGCCGATCCCCACGTCCCGGAACGCCGACGTCGTGATCCCGAAGACGTCCGCGGTGATGGGCACGCCCAGCGGGTCCAGCTCCTCCCGGGAGCGGATCATGAACGCCCGGATCCCCTGCGACATCGTCCGCCCCCGCCTCGCCCGGTAGACGGCCTCCGTCATGTACGACTGCGGCGCATCGGGGAAGCGCACGTAGTCCCACTGCACCTCGCTGAACCCGAGGGCGATCGCCTCCCGCGCCAACTCGATGTTGTACGCCCAGACGTCCTCGTTGAACGCGTCCACCCAGCGGACGCCCTTGTCGTCCTGCCAGACGCTCCCGTCCGCCCGCTGGACCGCCCACTCGGGACGCGCGTCCGCCAGCAGCGGGTCCTTGAAGGCGACGATCCGGGCGATCGGGTAGATCCCGTGATCCCGGAGCTGCGCCAGCATCTCGCGCACGTCCCGGATCTTCAGGCGACGGTCCGCCCCCAGCTGCTTCGCCAGCGGGACCTCCGTCGCGTAGCTCACCTCGCCCGTCACGTCCTTGATGTCGATGACGAACGCGTTCACCTCGGTCTCGTCCGCCAGACGGATCAGCTCCGGCAGACGACGCGCGCTCCCCGCCGGCCACGAGCCGATGTAGAGGCCCCGCACCGCCCTCGGCTTCGCCACCCGCTGGGACGCCGGCTCGGCGCTGATGGGGCTCTGCTCACGGGGCGACGCCCAGTCGCGCCGGACGGGCGCCGGGTCGGGCGGGCGGTCGTCCGACGCCGGCTCGGGGCCGCCGTCCGGCCCGCCCCCGCTCTCCGCCGTCGTGGCGCCGTCCCCGTCCGCGAGCCCCGCCGCCTCGGCCAGCGGCTCGATGGCACCGGCCGCATCGAGCACCGCGGCGGGGTCGGCCGGCGGGTCGACCGGCGGGTCACCGCCGTAGCGCGTGGCCACGCCGGCGACACCCAGCGCCGCGATGGCGAACACACCCGCGGCGAGCTTCAGCCGCCTGCGCGCCAGGGCCTCCGCCCCCGTGACCCGATCTCCCCGCTGCTCCATCCGGTGCTGCCTCTCGACTCTGCTGGCTTCCAGCTATCGGTGTCCCAATATGTTAGCCGCCCACCCGGCGCACAACAAACGTCGCGGCCGGCCCCCGTCGCGGCCGTCAGTAACGCGGGAAGGACGGGTCCACCTCGTCTCCCCAGGCCAGCACCCCACCGCGCAGGTTCCGGGCCCGCTCGAATCCGCGCGCCCTCAGGTAGCGCACCACCTCCATGCTCCGGGCGCCGGACCGGCAGTAGAGGACGATCTCGTCCCCCGGATCCAGCTCCTCCAGCCGCTCCGGGATCTCGTTCATGGGGATCAGACGCGCGCCGTACTCCCCCAGGTTCGCGATCCCCCACTCGAACGGCTCCCGCACATCGATCAGCTCGACGCTCTCCCCCCGGTCCAGCCGCTCCTTCAACTCCCCCACATCGATCTCCTCCCCCACCGCTCCCTCCATTCCCGCGTGCCCATGCGTACCCGTACTCGTACCCGTGCCCGTCTCCGTACCCGTGCCCGCCCCCCCCACCCCGCAGAACGCCTCGTAATCGATGAGCTCCGTCACGCTCGGATCGTCCCCGCACGCCGGGCACTCCGGGTTCCGCCGCAGCTTCAGCTCCCGGAACTTCAGTGCCAGCCCGTCGAACAGGAGCAGCCGTCCCACCAGCGGCTGCCCCACCCCCGTGATGAGCTTGATGGCCTCCAGCGCCTGGAGCGAGCCGATGATCCCCGGCAGCACCCCCAGCACCCCTCCCTCCGCGCACGACGGCACGAGCCCCGGCGGCGGCGGCTGCCGGAAGAGGCAGCGGTAGCACGGCGCCCCGTCGCCGCCGCCGAACACCGACACCTGCCCCTCGAACTTGAGGATCGACCCGTAGACGTTCCGCTTCCCCAGCAGCACGCACGCGTCGTTCACGAGGTAGCGCGTCGGGAAGTTGTCCGTCCCGTCCACGACGATGTCGTAGCCGGCCAGGATATCCAGGGCATTGTCGCTGGTGAGCCGCGCCTCGTGGAGGACCACGTCGATGTGGGGGTTCAGGTCCCGGAGCCGCTCCGATGCGGCATCCAGCTTCGGCCGCCCCAGGTCCCCCTCGCCGTACAGGACCTGCCGCTGCAGGTTGCTCGCGTCCACCCGGTCGAAGTCCACCAGCCCCAGCGTCCCCACCCCCGCCGCGGCCAGGTACAGCGACACCGGGGACCCGAGCCCGCCCGCGCCCACCACCAGCACCCGCGCCCCCTTCAGCTTCGCCTGCCCGGCGGGGCCGATCTCCGGCAGCACGAGGTGCCGGGCATAGCGCAGCGACTCGGCCGGGGTGAAGTCCACGCTCACCCGCCCGCGATGCTCGCCACGAGCGTCAGCGCGTCCCCATCCGACACCGGCGTCTTCTCGCCGCGGAGGAACCGGACGTCCTCCTCGTTCACGTACACGTTGACGTGTTCGCGCAGCCCGCCGCCCTCGCGGCGGAGATGCCGGCGCAGCCGGGGATGGCGGGCGACGAGGTCGTCGAGTACCGCCCGCACCGTCCTCCCGGAGGCTGGCACCTCGGCCGCGCCGCCCGACAGCTCCCGGAGCGGCCCCGGTATGCGGACGACCACGACCGCCGCCGGTGCGCCCGGGCGCGTGCGGGTGTTCTTTTTCGTCATGGCCTCACGTACCCGCGACGCGGAAACCCGTGCCCCGCCGGCCCGGCGCCGGCAGTGGCCCTGGTCGGGACGGACGCGTCAGCGCCCCTCCAGGATCATCGCCGCGGTCCGCGCCGCCGCCCCCGCCTCCGAGGCCACGTACGACCCCGCCGCCTCACCGGCGGCCGCCAGCGCCTGCCGGTCCGCGGCGAGACTGCGGATCAGCGCTTCCACGTCCCCGGCCCCCCGCACGAGGAACCCGCCACCGCGCTGGGCCAGCGCCGCCGCTTCCCGGGCGTTCCCGTGGTTCGGGCCGAAGAGCACCGGCACACCGAGCCCCGCCGGCTCCACGACGGAGTGGAGCCCGCCCGAGTGGAACCCGCCGCCGACGTAGGCGAGATCGGCGAGGGCGTAGAGGTCGGCGAGGATGCCGAGGCGGTCGACGATGATGGCGTCCGGGACGCCCCCATCCAGTCCTCCGGCCGGCCGCGCCGGGGCGCTGGCCGCGCCACCGCCCCCCGCCACCAGCGCGCCCAGGCGGGCGTGGCGCAGCCCGGACCGCTCGAGCCGCCCCTCGAGCGCGTCCAGGTGTGCTGGCGTGGGCTCGTGCGGCGCGATGACCAGGCGGAGCCTCCGCTCCCGCCGGATCACCCCCAGCACCGGCACCAGCGTCTTCTCGTCCGGCCCCCACGTCGACCCCGCCACCACGGTGAACCGGGACGGATCCCACAGGAGCCGGAAGATGGCCGGGAGCTCGCCGGGGAGGGCGTCGAAGACATCCCGCGCAACGCCCGCGTCCCCCGCTTCGGAGAGTCGCGCGCGGAGGTCGAGGAGCCCGCGCCTCGAGATCCGCCCCGCGACCTGATCGAAGCGCGCGTCCCCCGTGACGCGAATGGCGGCGGGCCGCACGCCCAGACGCTCGTAGCGCCGCGCGTGCTCCTCGGAGACCGCGCCCACCCCATCGAGCCGCCGGTACACGGGAGCCAGGAACCCGCGTGCGGGCCACCGCAGCCGGCTCGAGTCCTCCGCCAGCACCGCGTTCACCAGGAACAGCGGGGTCCCCACCCGCACCGCTTCCCGCGTCAGGACCGGCCAGATCTCGGTCCGCACGAACGCGATGGCCGAAGGCCGGAGCGCCCCCAGCGCGCGCCGGACCGGCCCCCCGGTGTCCCACGGGAGGTACCCCGCCACGTCCGCGCCCACCCGCGCCGCGATCCGCTCCGCCGAGGGGGAGAAGTGGGTGAAGACCAGCTGGACGTTCGGCCTGGCCTCCCGCAGCGCACCGAGGATCGCCTGCGCCATCAGACCCTCGCCCACCGACGGCGCGTGCACCCAGATGAGCCGCCGCGACGGGTCCCGCTCCGCTGCGCCCCACGCCTCGAACCGCGCCAGCGACGCGCGCCGCCCCCGCACCGCCCGGTCCGCCGGATCGTTGACCAGCGCCGCCGCCCGGAACAGGGGCCGGGATGCCCCGACCGCCGTCTCGTAGAGCCGCTCCGCCACCGCCATTATTCCCGCCCGTGCTCCCGCTCGTCCGGCCGCGACTGGCGGCGGACCTCCGCCAGCTCCGCCGTGGCCGCCACCTCTGCGGGCATCTTCTCGGCGGCCTCCCGGAGCGCGCCCCGGAGGTCCTCGGCCTCCACGTCCAGCATCTCGTACCGGGCCCGCGGAGCGCCGAAGCGGATCGTCACGCGATAGTGGTGCATCGTGCCAAGGTCGCGCCCCGCCGACAGTTGGGCAACGCGGGGCGCCGCCGGCGCGGGACGGGGACGGGGCGGGAAGCGCGCACGAACCCGCCCGTCCCCGCACGACGGGATGGCGCGCGCCGCCGGTTGGACGCAGCTTGTCCCTCGACCATGCGCTACATCGGCAACAAGACCAGGCTCCTCGGCTTCATCCGCCGCGTCGTGAAGGCACGGGCCATCTCCGGCTCGGCCGTGGACCCGTTCTCCGGCACCGCGTCGGTGGCGCAGGAGCTGAAGCGGCTGGGGTTCCGCGTCATCGCGTCCGACATCATGACCTACGGCTACGTGTTCGCCAGGGCGTACGTCCAGGCGACGCGACTCCCCTCCGCCCCCGGCCTCGCCGACGAGGTGCTGGCGGTGGACGGCGCGGCCGGCGACGGCGCCCCCTCCTTCGCCGACGTCCTCCACCACCTGGACGGCCTCGACCCCCTCGGCGGGTTCGTCCACCGCGCCTTCTCCCCGGACGGCGCCGAGGGTCGTGAGCACGGCCGGATGTACTTCACGGGCGACAACGCCGCGCGGATCGACCACATCCGGAGCCGCCTGGAGGAGTGGCGCCGCGCCGGCCGCATCGACGACGACCTCTTCCACCTCCTCCTCGCCGCGCTCCTCGAGGCCGCCGACCGGGTGGCCAACACGACGGGCGTGTACGCCTCTTTCGTGAAGAGCTGGCAGCCCAACGCCCGCCGCCGCCTGCGGCTCCGGGTCCCCGACATCGTGCAGGGGAACGGGTGCCAGGCCCACCGCAAGGATGCCCTCGCCCTCGTCCCTGACCTCGAGCCGTTCGACCTCCTCTACCTCGACCCCCCCTACAACAATCGCCAGTACCCCGGCTACTACCACGTCCCCGAGATCATCGCCGAGGGCTGGTTCGATGGCGGGATCGAGCTCCGCGGCAAGACCGGCCTCGCCCCCGACGAGGGGAAGCGGAGCGACTGGTCCCGGGCCGGGAAGTGCGAGGAGGCCTTCGCTCGCCTCGTCGCAACCGCCCCCTGGACGCACGTCGTCATGAGCTACAACGACGAGGGGATCATCCCCGCGGCCACCATCGAGCGGGTCCTGAAGGAGAACGGCCGGCAGGGGACCTACCGGCGCTACGAGAAGGGCTACAAGCGCTACCGCTCCGACGCCGACGGCGAGGCGCGGAAGTACAAGGGCGATCGGGTCTCCGAATACCTGTACTGCGTCAGCCGGTAGGGGCGCCGGGGCGCGGCACCCGCGCTGCCGCACACCTGCCCCTCAGTGGTCAGCCGGTAGTACCCGATCCAGGCTCCATATCCCCACGTAGGGCCGATCCAGCTCATCGGCGGCGCCG
>DATKBW010000046.1:0-2837 GCA_035513575.1 Longimicrobiales bacterium
GATGGTCAACGGCCGCATGGCCTCGGCGGACGGGCCCATCAAGACCTTCCCGCTCCGCGGCATCAAGGACACGCCGCCGTACCTGCACGACGGGCGCCTCCTGACGCTCGACGACACCGTGGAGTTCTTCAATCTCGTGCTGGGCTTGCAGCTCACCGCTCCCGAGAAGCAGGACCTGGTGGCGTTCATGCTGGCCCTCTGACGCGCGCCTTCGCGCTGGCTGTCCGTTTCCGCGAGCCCCCTGCCGGAGTCCTCGGCCGGGTCGGGGCCGCCGGTTCCCTCCGTGCCAGCGCCCCGACCAGCGCTCTGACCTGGAAGCCCCCTCGCTGTCTTCGGCCGACCCAGGGTCCAGGGGCCGTTGAATGCTTGCTCCCGGGAAAGATTGCGGTGTAGAGTCGGGCTGCTTCGCAGGCGGCTTGGACGACAGACGCAGCACCTCTTTCCGCGGAGGAGGGCTCGAACCGTGCCACGTCGAGGAAGATGGCTTCCGGTCGTCACCATGGTGTCCCTGGTCATGCTGGCCCTGGCTTCGGTGCCTCCCCAGTCCGCGCGCGCCCAGACGGAGCTTGGCGCTCTCCCGGGTCTCACCAACTTCCAGCGCGCCATGGGTACGGCGATCGATTCCCTGTGCCCGCCGATCGCCAACCCTGGCAACTTCGGCCAGAGCAATGATCTTGGGGATCTCGCCAACAGGTGCACCGAGCTCAAGGTGCCGCCGGGCGGGACTACCCTGACCCCGAAAGACCGCCCCGGCACCCCCAGTGTCTCCAGCCTCGGCCTGACCGATCCGCAGCTCGCCGACGTGCTCGGCCAGCTCACCTCCGAAGAGGTGACGGCGCTCGGGCCGGCCGGGATCGAGAGCCTCCGCAATCAGCTTCGGCTGGTCACCGGGCGCCTGGCCACGCTCCGACTCGCGCTCCAGCGATCCGGCCTCCGGGCGGACTCCGGATATCAGCTGGCCGCGATCGACGGCAAGCCGCTTCCCGGCGAGCGCGGAGGCGGGGCCAGCGCCGATGCGGGACTGGGTGGCCGACTCGGGATCTACATGAACGGGACCGGATCCTTCGGCGACCAGAACGCGACCTCGAACGTCGAGGGCTTCGACTTCTGGACGGCAGGGGCGATCGTCGGGGCCGACTGGCGGTTCGCGGAGAACGTCGTGGCCGGCGCCGCCTTCACGTATTCACACACCAGCGTCGACTTTGACTCCGGGCTCAGCGACCTGGCGAGCAACAGCTACGGGATCCAGCTGTACTCGACGGCCTATTTCGGCAACCTTTACGTGGACCTCTACGGCGGCTTCAACTGGAACACCTACGACACGACCCGGCGGATGATCTACGGCACGGGCCCAAACCCCGGACCCGGGCTCCAGCCTAACGTGATCACCGTGGACCGGACCGCCCGCGGGGACACCGATGGGCAGCAGTACAACTTCAATGCGGGCGCGGGCTACGACTTCCTGTTCGGCGCGTTCAGCGTCACCCCCCTGGGCCGGCTCGAGTTCACCGGGCTGCACGTCGACAGCTACGCGGAGACCGGCGCAAACGGGCTCAACCTCACCGTCGCCTCCCAGAAGCTCTACTCGTTCCTGAGCTCCCTGGGCGCCCAGGTCGGGTACGCGTTCAGCGTGCCCTTCGGTGTCATCGTGCCCCAGCTGGCGGCGGAGTGGCGCCATGAGTGGGTGACCAACGGCTCTGTCCGGGCCAAGTACACCGCGGACCCCGCCAGCACCTTCTTCAGCGTGCCCCTGGAGGAGCCGACGCGAGATTACGCTGCGCTCCGGTTCGGGGTCAGTGGGGTGTTCGCCCGTGGCTGGCAGGCCTTCGTGAACTACGAGGTGCTGCTCGGACTGAAGGATGCGACCTACAACAACTTCGTGGGAGGCGTTCGCGTCGAGTTCTGAGCCTGCGGTGCCGCCGGCCCCGGATCGACCGCCCTGCAACTTGCCGCGCTGAGTTCTAGCAGTCGCGGGCCCGGCCGCCGTCGGCCCGATTCGTCAGCGCCGCGCCACCGGGGCCGCCGGGGTGCCACCCGGCGGAGCGCTGTGCGGTTGCCCGCGGCGGTCGGTCCGCGCTCTCTGTCGCTCCGTACCTCGCTGCCCTCGCCGCGCTCGAACAGCACCGTGACCGCGGCCTGCCCTGGCCGTCGAGTCCCGCCGCGGTGCTGGCCTCGCACACCTGTCGAACGACCGACGTCGAGCAGAGAGGCCCGCCGGGACTGTCGGCAGGTGGCGTCCCCCCGGTCGGCCGACGCGCCGCTCGATCGAGAGGCAACGTACGGGCGCCTCGCCTCCCCGGTCAAGGCCGGCCCCCGGCTTCAGCCGGTCGGCGGCCAGCCCGCTTGACTCGACCGGACACCGGTGCTGTCATCGTCTGGCTGGGTGGGGGCGGCGAGGACGCGGCCCCCAGACAAGGAGCCGCGCCATGACGACGTGTCCGACCTCGATCGTTCCGGCTCGTTGCACGCTGACCCCGATCTCCTCCGGAAGCCACCGGGCAGGGAGGACCGCGCGATGACCCAGCTCGCTGACCCGACCACAACGGCGCTCGCCGAGCTTGCCACCGCGTGCCGGCGCGCGCTCGAGGCCGACCCGGGCCCCGACGGGCGCCAGAAGGTGCGCGCGCTGATCGAGGGCGTGCTCCGCGACGAGGCGTTCCTGGCCAGGTATCTCCGGGACGACGGACCGGAGCGGAAGATCCTGTACGAGGACCCCGCGCTCGGCTTCTGCATCCTCGCCCACGTGTACACGGGCCCCCGGGAGAGCGCGCCCCACGATCACGGCCCCACCTGGGCGATCTACGGCCAGGCCCGGGGCCGCACGGTGATGAGCGACT
>DATKBW010000047.1:0-17790 GCA_035513575.1 Longimicrobiales bacterium
GTAGTACGTGTTGTTGATCTCGACGGCACCGAACCGGTCGGCGTAGTACGCGAGCATCGCGTCGTTCCGGATGTCGTCGGGGTAGAAGGACCCCTTCCACTCCTTGTAGGCGAACCCGCTCGTGCCCGCCCGGACGATCAAGGGGACCCGCCCGGCCGCTGATGGACGGGATCGTCCCGTCGGATCTCGCGGCCAGCGGCGGTCCGCACTACGATCTCGACGCGGCGGATCCCCGACCGGCCGGTCCCCGCGGAATCCAGGGCCACGCCGTCGATCCTCAGCGTGTCCCCGGTCACGAGCGGCACGGGCACCCGCCGGTTCAGCCGCCATTCCCGGGGCTGGCGGAGCAGCACGGCGAGCTCGGCCTCCTCGGCCATGGTCATCGCCAGCTCGATGAATTCGCCCATGTCCAGCGAGTCCATGGCGGAGGCCCCGGGTCCGCCCGGCGCTCCCAGCCGCCCGAGGTCCCGCAGCCCCTCGAGGTCGCCCAGCTGGCGGGTGAGCGCCTCCTGGAAGGAGTCGACATCGAACCGCGGCACCAGCTCCGGCGCCTCGGGCGGACCGGGCGGCCGCTCCCGGGTGACGGTCCCGGACGCGTCCTCTCCACCGTCGCCCGCGTCCCCGTCCGGCAGCAGCGCCGCCACGGCCAGCGCGCTGCCGATCCCCACCACCAGCACCGCCACCGCGGCGATCATGGGCGTGCCGGCGCGTGAGCGGGCCGCGCCCGGGCTTTCCTCCGCTCCGGTGCGGTGGATGCCCTCGGGCCCCCATTCGAAGACCCAGGCCAGGGCCAGGACGACCGGGAACCCCACGCCGGCGGCCACGATCACGGCGGTCACCACCCACTGCGGGCCGTTCAGGTTGGGGACGACCACGTCGGCGAACTGGATCGCCGCCCACGCGGCGACCAGGTACACCGCGGCGGTCTGCGGCACGTGGCGGCGGCGCAGCTCGCGAGCGAAGCGCTGGAAGGGAGAAGCCTGGCTCATGGATCCCGGATGAAAGCGGCCCGGGGCTCACGATAGCCGGAGCCCCCGAAGGCTGCAACGCCGATCCACCGGTAATTCAGCCCAGCTCGACCTCGGCCCGCCGGCCGGTCACCGCGAGCCACTCCTCCCCATCGAGGCGCACCATGGACCAGAGGCTGATGGTGTCGCACGCGGGGCATCGCGCGTGAGTGTCGTCGACGATCTGGAGGTCCTGGACCCGGTCGCACCCCTCGCACAGCGCGCGCACGGTGTCCAGCTGCTCCGGCCGGAGCCCGCTCCGGGCCAGCCGGACCCCCATCACCACGCGGGGCAGCGACGAGATCGCGCAGGTCCGACCGGAGCACTGACGTCCGAAATCGAGGCAGACCAGCTCTCCGCCGTCCGGCAGCGTGGCCTGGCCGCGGCCGTGAAGCGGCGTCGGCGTAAGGGTGAGCGTGACCTCGTGGTCGCACCTCGGACAGAACACGTTCCGCGTTTCCATGGCGTCCTCCTCAGGGTTCGGTCCGGAGCTGGCTCCGGTCCAGGTCGGCCTTCATCTGCTCGGACGGGACCCCGAACAGGGGGCAGAGCGCGCCGGTACAGGCATCCCCGTAGGCGAGGCAGATCATGGCCTCGGGCGGGATGGGCGTTCCCGGCTCGGCGGTATAGCCCGGCTTCAACGTGACCTCGACTTCGCGGTCGCAGGCCGAGCAGTAGGCGAGATGCGTTTCCATTTTCCTGGCTCCCTTCCGGATGCTATCCGACGTGGAGGATCTCGGCGCCCCGGTCGACGCGCGCGATCACCCGCCGCGCGGCCTCGGCGCCCTCCCCGAATACGGCCGTTCCCGCGGCATCGGCGGTCATGCAGCGGTCCGCCGCCACCGTGACGCTCCGGGTCGCGCCGCGGCGGGGCTCGCCGGTGCGCGGATCCAGGAGATGGTGGTAGCGACGCCCGCCGTGCTCGAAGTACTGGGCGTAGTCACCGGACGTGGCCACCGCCCGATCGCTCATCCGGAACCGGACGGCCACCCGCGATGCGTCGTCCGGGTCTCGGACCCCCACTTCCCACGCGTCGCCATCCGCGGCGACGCCCATGGCGTAGAGGTCGCCACCCACGTTGACCAGCGCGTCCGTGATGCCCCATTCCCGGAGCGATCGGACAGCCCGGTCCACGCCATAGCCCTTGGCGATCCCTCCCAGGTCCAGCGCCACGCCCGGGTCCCGATAGACGACGACCGGCGACCCCGCCCGTTCCCCGAGCTCCAGCTGCCGGTACAGCCTGGCGCCGGCGAACGCCCGGAGCTCCGCCGTTCGTGGCGGCGTGCGACGGCGGCCCACGTCCCAGAGCTCGACCGCCCGCCCTAGCGTCGGGTCGAACGCGCCACTGGAGGCGTCCGCCCAGACCAGCGCGGCCGCCACCACGTCGGCCGTCGCGCCGCTCACCGGGACCGGTCCGCGCGCCGCCTCGCGGTTGGCCCGCCCCACGTCCGAGGCGGCGTCGAACCGGGTCATCGTGCGGTCCACCGCGCGCAGCTCCCCGATCGCAGCGGCGATGGCGGCCTGAGCGAACCGCTCGTCCCGGTGGACCACGCCGATCTCGGCGATGGTCCCCATGGTCGGGACCGCGCGCCGCACCAGCCGTCGCTTCGGCCGGATCACGCCGGGCATCGCCGCGACCACGAACGCGCCCGCACCCAGCGCGAGGAACTCGCGGCGCGATGGCCGCCCGCCGTCCCGTTCCGTCATCTCATCAGCTCCTTGATCTTGCATTCGTCGCCTGCGCACGACCCGCAGCCTCCACCGCCGCACCGCTTCCGGCGCAGCACGGGGGCGAGGATCCCGAACCCGGCGAACAGCGCCGCGAAGGCGAGCACCGCCACGATGGTGGTCATGAGCTGAACAGTCCCGCGAAGCCCATGAACGCCAGCGACAGGCTGCCCGCGATGATCAGCACCAGCCCCATGTTCCTCGCCACAGAGGGCACCGCCGAGAGCTGCGTCCGCTCCCGGATCGACGCCATCAGCACCAGGGCGAGCGTGACGCCGAGCCCGGCACCCAGGGCGAACGCCATCCCTTCCCAGAACCCGTAGCCGCGATTGGTCTGGAAGATCGCCAGACCCAGGATCGCGCAGTTGGTCGTGATCAGCGGCAGGAAGATCCCCAGCTCCCGGAACAGCGCCGGGCTCACCTTCTTGATGGTGATCTCCACGATCTGCACCAGCGACGCGATCACGACGATGAACGAGATCAGCCGCAGGTAAGGCGCGGCCGGGAGAATGAAGGCGTTGAGGAACCACGCCGTCGTGGCCGTGATCATCATGACGAAGATGTTCGCGCCCCCCATCCGGAGCGCCGTCGCCACCCGGGCGGACACGCCCAGGAAGGGGCAGAGCCCCAGGAACAGCGCCAGCGTGAAGTTGTTGATCAGCAGCGCCGAGATGAAGATGAAGAAGAGCTCGCCGTTCATCAGGCCACCACCTTCCGCTCCCGCCGCCGCGTCACCGAGCCCACGCCGTGCGGCCACTCACGCACTTGGGGCTTCTCACCGCCCCTCTCCTTCCGCTCCTCCCGCCACGCGAGGGCCAGCAGGATGAACCCGAGCGTGAAGAATCCGCCCGGCGGCAGGATCATGACCACCCAGGGCTCGAAGCCGCTACCGAACAGCGAGTAGCCGAGGATGCTCCCGTTTCCCAGCACCTCCCGGAACGTCCCCATCATGAGCAGCGCGATCGCGAAACCGGCCCCGGTCCCGGCCGCGTCCAGCGCCGCCCGCCCCACCGGCCGCTTGCTCGCGAAGGCTTCCTGCCGACCGAGGATCATGCAGTTCACCACGATCAGCGCGATGAACGCGCCCAGCGCCTTGTGGATCAGCGGGACCACGGCGTTCAGCACCAGGTCGACCACCGTGACGAACGTCGCGATGATCAGGATGTAGGCGCTGATCCGGACCTCGCTCGGGATCAGGTCCTTCAGCAGCGAGACCAGGATGCTGCTGCCCATGAGGACGAAGAACGTGGCCCCCGCCATCGCGATGCTGTTGGCCACCGTGTTGGTCACCGCCAGCGCCGGGCACAGGCCGAGCAGCTGGATCAGGACGGGGTTCTCCTTCCAGATCCCCCGCAGCAAGTCCTGCGTGGGCGTGGTCTGACGCGGGCTCATGGTACCTCTCCATGGCCGTCGATGACGGTGCCGAGGGCATCCAGCCGGTGATTGATGATGTCCACGATCGCGCGGGAAGAGATCGTGGCGCCGGTGATCATGTCCACCTCGTCCGCCGCGCCCGTAGCGTCCTTCACCCCGCGGAGCGGCGTCCTCACGCCCTCGAACTCCGCCACGAAGTGCCGGTCCTTGATGATCGCGTCACCCAGCCCGGGCGTTTCCTTGCTCTCCAGCACACGCATCCCCAGCACCTCCCGGCTGCCCGGGTCGTAGCCGAAGATCAGCTGGATGATGTCCTGGAAGCCCGGCTTCGCGCCCACGATCGCGTAGCCCATCGGCCGACCCGAATCGTCGTAGCCGAGATACAGCTTCTCCGCCCGGATCGTGTCGCCCGGTGGCGGCTCCTCGGTCAGGCGGTCGCCCCGGATGTAGAGGGTCTGCACCCGGGCCGGCCCGCCCAGCACCTCGTCGATGGCCGAGATCAGCACGCCGGCCCGGTACTCCAGGATCCGCGGCTCCGCCCAGCGGAAGACGCCCACGATCAGGAGGCCCGCCAGGGCGCCGGCGACGGCGAGTGTCGAGACCAGCCGCCACGACGGCGCGTCCTCGGCCGTGGAGCGTGCCGCGGGCTCCTGCCGCGGGCCGGTCATGACGCCACCCCCCGTCGCGGCACGTTGCCGACGCTGCCGAACACCCGCGGGCGCGTGACCCGCTCGATGAACGGGACCATGGCGTTCATGAGCAGGATCGCGTACATGACCCCCTCGGGGAGCCCGCCCCAGACGCGGATCAGGACCACCAGCGCGCCGATCCCGAACGCGAAGAGCCAGGCGCCCCCGCGGGTCACCGGCGACGTGACCATATCGGTCGCCATGTAGACGGCCCCGAGCATGAGCCCTCCGCTGAACAGCATGAAGAGCGGGCCCGGGTAGGCCGGGTTCATGGCGTGCAGGAGCCAGGAGAGGGCCCCGACGGTGGCGAAGATCCCGACCGGGATCCGCCAGTTCAGGTAGTTTCTCGCCGCCAGGTAGCCGCCGCCCAGGAGGATCAGGAGCGCGGAGGTCTCGCCCAGCGACCCGCCGGTGCTCCCCACCAGCAGATTGAGCATCCCCGTCGCTTCGCCCTCGAACTTCATGAGTCCCAGCGGCGTGGCCTGCGTCACCGCGTCCACGTCACTCGCGGTCATGAGCGGCGGGGCGAAGACGTCGCCCCGGAGCTGGAGCCAGGAGCCTGGCTCCGCGGCCGATCGGACCGCCGGCCAGGTCGTGATCGCCGTGGGGAAGGCCGCCTGGAGGAACGCCCGACCGAGCAGGGCCGGGTTGAAAATGTTCTGACCCAGCCCACCGAAGATCAGCTTCCCGAACCCGATGCCGAAGGCGCCGCCTGTGAAGGCCATCCAGAGCGGGAACCCGGGCGGGAGCGTGAGTCCCAGCAGGAGGCCGGTGATGGCGGCCGAACCATCCCGGACCGCGCCGCCCGGCCCGAAGACCCGTTCGGTGAGCAGGGCGCCGAGCACGGTGGCCGCCACGATCAGGAGCGCCCCGACGCCGAAGAAGTAAGTCGAGGCGGCCACCACCGGCAGGAGGGTCGCCACGACCGACCACATGATCCGGGCGGTCGAGTCCTGGGCGTGCAGGTGCGGCGATGCGACCAGCCGGAGCCGCGGGTCGCCCCGAGCCCCCGCCTCCTCCGGGCTCCCCTCCCAGCCGGTGCCGCGCCACGGGCTCATGCCGGCACCACCTCCGACCGCGACTGCGCCATCGACCCGGGTGCCTCCACCGCTTCCGCCGTTTCCACCGCATCCCGGGCCGCGCGCTCCTCCGCCTCGCGTTCCGCCCGCTGCTTCCGGCGTCGCAGCCCGCCCCTGGCCAGTGAGAACATCTGCGACAGCGGGATGTTGGAGGGGCAGACGTACGAGCAGGACCCGCAGAGCATGCAGTCCATGAGGTTCTGCTCCTCCATCTCCTCGTAGCGTCCGAGCTGCGCGAGCTGCCCCAGGCTCTGCGGGTCGAGGAACACCGGGCAGGCGTCCAGGCACCGGCCACAGTGTATGCAGGGCGCCGGGACCGGCCGCGCGGACTCGCGCTCGGTCAGCACGACCACGCCGCCCGTCCCCTTGATGATGGGGACGTCCAGGTTCGCCTGGGGCAGGCCCATCATGGGCCCGCCGAAGATGATCTCGGTGGCGTCATCGGTGACGCCGCCGCAGAACTCGATCACGTCGCGGAGCTTCGTGCCCACGGGCACGACCAGGTTGCGGGGCCGGCGGATGCCGGGGCCGGTCACGGTCACGATCCGCTCGATCAGCGGGTAGCCGGTCTCGAAGACCTCGGCGATCGCGGCGATGGAGCCCACGTTCTGGACCACCGTCCCCACGTGCATCGGCAGCTTCCCCGACGGCACCTCCCGCCCGGTGACCGCCCTGATCAGCATCTTCTCCGCGCCCTGTGGATACTTCACCGTCAGCCCGATCACCTCGATGTCGAGGTCCGCCGGGACCGTCGTCCGGAGCCGCTCGATCGCGTCCGGCTTGTTCTTCTCGACGCCGATGACCGCCCGGTCCACGCCCAGGCACTGCATCATGATCCGGATCCCGAAGTGCACCCGGTCCGGGTGCTCGACCATGACCCGGTGATCGCTGGTCAGGTACGGCTCGCACTCGGCCCCGTTGATCAGCAGCAGCTCGATGGTCGTCGCACCGGGGGGGTTCAGCTTCACGTGCGTCGGGAACGCCGCGCCGCCCAGTCCGACGACGCCCGCCGCCTGAACCGCCGCCCGCACCTCCCCGGCCGTCAGCCCCTCCCATTCCGGCACGATGCGCGGGCGAGGAAGCTGCGGGCTGAACCGGTCGACCGTGAGCGTGATCGCCCGGTCCATGCTCCCGTCCGGATGCGGCCACCACCCGATCCTGCTCACACGCCCCGCCGCCGGCGCGTGGATGGGGACGGACACGTAGCCATCGGCGACACCCAGCACGTCGCCCCGCTCCACCCGGTCCCCGACGCGTACGATCGCGCGGGCCGGCTTCCCGGCGTTCTGCCGCAGCGGGAGAACGATCTCGTCGGGGAACGGCATCCGCCGGATCGGCACGCCCGCCGTCAGCGCCTTCGAGTCCGGCGGGTGCACGCCGTGGCGAAAGCTCGGCCCGAAGAGGAGCTCGCCCAGGCTCCGCTTCCCGCTCTCCTTCCGTCCCGTGCCGTTCGTCGCTGGTTTCACCACCGTATCCCCCGTGTCGCCACCGGCCCGCGTCCGACCTAGTTGAACGGTTCCGCGCGCTTCAGCCACTTCTCCAGGTCCTTCTCGTTCCTGTCGCGCGGCGTGCCGGGGTGGATGATCCCGGCGGGGCAGCGCTCCGCGGCCAGGACCAGCTCCCGGAACGTGCCGGCGTCCGCATCCGCGATATACGCCTGCCTGTTGGCGTCGTACTTGAACATCCGGCCGTTGAGGTTCGTGCACTCGTCGCACGTGGTGCAGCGGATCGTTTCGATGTACGGCTCCATGGCGAGCCCGCCGGCGTCCTCCGTCTCCGCGGGGGCCTCCACGGCCGGCTCCAGGTCTTCCATCGTGGCGACGCCGCCGTCCGTCCCGACCGGTCGCGCGGCCCCGGCCTCACCGGCCGGTGCGCCGCCATTCCCGCCCGAATCGCCGAGAGGCAGCCCGCCGACATCGGGGCCGATCGGCTGGAGCCCGGGTGTGGACTCCGCCGCGCGGAGCAGGTCGGCCACCGTGCGGGTGCCGTTGCCCTGCTTCACCAGCCCTTCGGCGAGGCGTCGGGCGATGATCCGCGGGTAGGTTGCCTTGAGCTCCTCGAGCTTCGCCTCGAAGGTCTGCCGGGCGTCCGCCAGCTTCGCCTCGAACTCCGTCTGGAGCCGGCCGCCGATCTCGTCGCGCACCCAGTCGGGGACCTCGAGCCCGGCCATCTCCCTGAGCTGATGCCAGTAGAGCAGGCGCTCCTCCGCCAGCCCCACGATCTCGCCGGAGACCCGGAGGCGCTCTAGCGTTCGGTCGTCCCTGGCCGTCCAGATGAACGGGGTCTTCCCGTCCCGGTCCTCGGCCGCCATGGCCACGAACTCGTGGAAGACCACCATGTCGTCGGCCCCCTGATCGTCGGGGACGGCCTTGAAATGCTTCTTGAACCGGCCCTCCGTCGCCGCCCAGTCAGCGATGGTCACGGGCAGCGCCATCGTCTGCTCGGCGCCCGCGCGGTCGATGTACTTCAGCTCGTAGAGCGGCCAGACGTCGTCCATGCTCGGGTTCCCGTCCAGGCTCAGGCACGCGGCTATCGAGGACCCGCCGTCCGGATCGTAGGTCAGGTACGGGAAGGCACGGCTTTCCAGCGCCAGCCTCGCGCTCTTCGGCGCCCACTCGTCCGGCAGCCCGTGCTCGACCGGACACGGCGTGTAGACGTTGATCACGCTCGGCCGCCGCGTCTGGAGCCCTCTGATCAGCCCGCCGATCAGGTGGTTCGCCGAGGCCTGCGACGTCTGGTGGACGAACGCGCCCCGGTGCGCGATGGCGATGTACGCCAGCTCCTTCCGCGTTTCTGTCTTCCCGTGCACCGCCGCCCCGTACGGCGACATGTCGGCGGCCTGGCCGGTATACGTCCCCGTGCTCGCCTGGCCGCCCGTGTTCGAGTAGACCTGCGTGTCCAGCACGATCACCCGGATCGGCTTCCCGCTGGCCAGCAGCCGCGAGAGGTTCTGGAATCCGATGTCGAGCATGGCGCCATCTCCCCCGATGGCGAGGATCGGCGGGACGAGGTTGAACTCGTCGTCGGTGAACTGGCGCCAGTCGAAGCTCGTGAAGAACGGCTCGTCGATCCCGGGGTCGTAGCTGCCGTCCAGGAGCTTCTCCGCGCGGCGGACAGCGGCGAAATTGTCGCCCATCTTCCGCATGTGACCCTCGAAGATCCCGATCGCGACGGATGGCGCGTCCTGGAACAGGTGGTTGACCCAGGGGAACGGGTACGGATTGAAGGGATAGGAGCTGCCCCACACGCTCGAGCAGCCTGTGGAGTTGACGATCCCCAGCTCCGCACGGCCGCGCCCGCCGGGGCCCTGCGCATAGCGCCACTTCAGGTCCTTCAGCGCCCTGAGCGACGCCACGTACCGCTCGAGCCGGACGCGCGTCTCGTCGGTCATCGGCACGTCCAGCCGGCCGTCCTCCGCGCCCGCCAGCAGGTCCAGGTCCGCATCGGCGGACAGGAGGTCGCGGGCCTGCCGGTCCAGACCCGCGATCAGCGTGTCGATCTTACCGACGAACTTCTCCACCCGGCCCTGCATCAGCGCTTCGATCGTCGATGTGATCAGGTGGACCGCCGTCTTCTCGCCGCATCCCATGCACGCGCCGTCGCCGCCCACCATGCTCCGGTAGACATCCTTCCGGAGGAGCAGACTCGGCAGCACGCCGATCCCTTCCTCCAGGTCGCGGATGTTTACGAAACGGTCGGCGGTGTCCGGCAGCTCCTTCCAGAACGCCCAGTTGCGACGGAGCCCCTCCACCATCTCCTCGTCCTGCTTCACCGTGATCAGCGCGCTCTCCGGGCAGACCTCCACGCAGATGTTGCAGCCCTTGCACGCTTCCGGGTTGATGGTCACCGAGAGCAGCCCGCCGCTCCCCTTCTCCTTCCCCTCGGGCATGTCCCAGAACGGCTGTGTCTTCGCCAGCGGGAACGTCGCGAGGATCGGGTAGACGGCCGCGAAGTCGTCGTCCAGCTCACGCCGCTTTTCCGGGTCCCAGTCGAGCTTCGGCACCAGGTTCCGGTACGCCGCCCGGAGCGCGTCGCCGAAGTTGTCGAACGGGACGCCCTCCACGATCGTGCGCGTCTCCTTCACCAGGTGCTTCGAGACCTGCATCAGGCGGTCCAGCGAGCGACCGCTGCCGTCACCGTTGCCTCCGTCGACGTGCCGGTTCCGGGCGTGCGCGATGGCCGTGTCCAGCAGATCCTCGATGCTGTTGACCAGCCCCGGTATCGCCGCGTCCGGGCATTGGGTCCAGCACTGCGCGCACCCCGTGCAACGGCTGGCCACGAAGTCCGGCACCTCGAACCGGATGTTCGTCATGTCACGGATCACGCTCGTGGCCGCCGGGATCGCGCTGATCGCCGCGTAGGGGTCGGCGATGGGCTCCTCGCCCACGCCGTAGATCGAGCAGACCTGCTCGAAGAACCGGCCGGGGTTGCCGATCCCGATCTCCGCCGCGGGTACGTCCAGCATGTCCGGCACCTGCGCCACCGGGAGGGCCACGTGCGTTCCGTTCCCGTCCGACACCGTGGCCACTTCACGGATCTCGTCGTAGCCGCGGCGGATCACCCGCACGTTGTCCTCGACCACGCGGTCGCCCAGCTTACCGAACTTCCGCCCCATCTGATCGCGGATCCCGGCGAAGAGGGTCTCCTCGTCCAGCCCCTCCCGCTCGGCCAGCGGCGAGGTCCTGAAGAACGCGCCCATGAACGCCGCGCCCTGCATCCGGTAGCGGAGCTCGGCGGTCGAGGACTCTTCGCTGGCGATGGCGAACCCGTCCAGCGCATAGACCTTGATGCCCTTCGCGCGGATGTAGCCCCTGGCGTACGCCGGGAAGCTCTCCCAGAGCGCCTCGGGCGTCTGATCGGTCTGGATCACGAACACGCCGCCCTCCCGCAGGCCCGCGAGCGGGTTGGAGTGGCGGAACACGTTCGCGTCCGGGCTCAGCACCACGTCCACGTACTTCAGCTCGGCGTTGATCCTGATCGGGTCCCGGCTCAGCGTGGCGTAGAACGTGGTCGGCTGGCCCTTCTTCTCCGACCCGTACTTGGGGTTGGCCTTCACGTGCAGCCCCGCCAGCTCGAACGCGGTCAGCGACAGGTTCTTCCCCATGGTGATCGCGCCCCAGCCGCCCACGCTGTGGATCCGGAGCGCGATCGAGCCGGCCGGAAGGAGGTCGAGGCCCTCCGCGGGGGCCAGCGCGAGCTCCGGCAGCTTCGGGTACGCTTCGACGAGCTGCTGCTGCCAGATCTCCAGCTTCGGCAGCTTCGTCCCCCGCCGGATGAAGTCGATGCCCAGGTAGTACTGCCGGCGCCGTGTCCCGCCCTCGAGCATGTTGTCCACCGCCGCCACCAGGTCGCCCCCCTGCAGGTCGCGGCTGCCGAAGCCGAAGCCGGCGCTGAAGAAGTCGGGAACCTGCTCCGGCGTGACCCCGGGGAGGCCCGCGTGCGGGGCCTCCATCACCGGGTACCCGTCCATGCCGCGCGCGGGCTTCCAGGGCCCGCCCCGACCCGCCTGCCCGGCGCTCTGCGCCCGCCAGTTCTCGACGGCCTTACCGAACGCCGACCGGATCTCCCGCAGCATCGGCGCGTCCACCGCCAGCGGCTGGTCCACCCGCTCGAGCACCGTCACCGCCTTCTTCCCCGCCAGCAGCGACGCCACCAGGTCGGCGGGGAACGGCCGGAACATGATCATGTCCAGCACGCCCACCTTCAGACCGCGCTCCGCCCGCAGCCAGTCCGCCACCGCCTGGGCGTTCCCGACCACGGACCCCATGCCGGCCAGGACGTACTCGGCGTCCGCCAGGCGGTAGCCCATGGCGCGGGCGTACCGTCGGCCGGTCAGCTCGGCATACTCCGACATCGCCCGCTCGGTCAGCGCGTGGACGTGGTCGAAGTAGAACGGTCGCTGCGCCGCCACGCCCTGCGCGTAGCTGTCCTGGTTCTGCACCGTCCCCAGCATGGCCGGGTAGTCCACGTCGAACAGCTCCGGGATCCGACGACGGCGCTCTCCGAACACGAGCCGCTGGGCGGGCGTGGGGCTGTCGATCAGGTCCGACGGGTCGCCCAGGTACTCCTTCACCAGTGCCCGCTCCGGCATCCGCATCGTCTCGATGACGTGGCTCGTCAGGAACCCGTCCTGTGCCACGATCCCCGGATTCAGGCTCAGCTCGGCGACCCGGTGCGCGATCAGGTTCAGGTCCGCCGCGGCCTGCACGTCCCGGGCGAAGAGCTGGAAGAACCCGGTGTCGTCCACCGCGTGGTAGTCATCGTGTCCCGCGTGCACGTTCAGCGCGTGCTTGGTCATGGCCCGGGCGGCGATGTTCAGCACGTACGTCAGCCGCTTCCCGACCGCCGCGTACAGGCTCTCGTGCATGTAGGCGATGCCCTGCCCGCTCGAGAAGTTGGTCGCCCGCAGGCCAACCATGCTCATCCCCGCCGTCACGCCGGCGGCGGCGTGCTCCCCCTCCGGCTCGAAGAAGAGGAGCCTGCGGCCGTTGACGTTGGTCGCCCCCTGGGCCACCGCCATCGCCCACCCCTCGCCCATCTGCGTGGACGGCGTGATCGGATAGGCGCCGGCCGCCTCGCTGGCCGCCGTCTCCATGGTCACGATGGCCGCGGTGCCGTCGGTCGCTTCCGGGGTCCCCGGGTAGCGCGGCTCCGGCGCGGCGGCTCGCTCCTTCACGAAGGGCATCTTCATCGGATACTCCCTGCGACAACGGGTTCGCGGAACTGCGACCCTTCCACCCACACGATCGCCCCGGTGGGGCAGCGGGCGATGGCAGCCACGTTCTCCAGCTCGGACTTCGACCGGTCGATCACGGCGAGGCCGTCTCTCATGGCGATGAGCCCGTCGGGCGCGTCCACGACGCAGCGGCCGCACGCGTTGCAGGCCACGGCGCAGACCCCGGTGGCGGCATCGCCCTCGAGCAGGCTCCTGCACTGGACGAGCAGGTGGTCGTCGAGGGGGAGGAGCTCGAAGAGGCCCAGGGGGCACGCCTCGACGCAGTCGCCACAGGCCGTGCACAGCGCGGGATCCACCACCGGTAGCCCATAGGGGTCCATGACGATGGCGTCGAAATCACACACGACGGCGCAGTCGGCCAGCCCCACGCAGCCCCAGGCGCACCCCTTCCCGCCGCCGCCCACGGCCACCGCGGCCGCGCAGCTCTCGACGCCGTAGTAGTCGGCGCGCTGCGCGGCCACATCGGAGCCGCCGGCGCACATCAGTCGGGCGACGACCCTGCTCGCCTCTCCGGCGGCCACGCCGAGGTACCCGGCCACGTCCTCCCGCTCGACCTCGCTCATGACGGTGCAGGTGGCCGGCTGCGCCCTGCCCGCGATCACGGCCTCGGCGAACGCGCGGCACCCGGCGTAGCCGCACGCGCCGCAGTTGGCGCCCGGGAGCAGCCCTTCCACGTCATCGATACGCGGGTCCTCCCACACCTTCAGCTTCCTGTTCGCCACCGCGATCAGGGCGCCGAAGGTCAGACCCACGCCACCCAGAATGGCGACGGGTGCGAGGACCGCTGCGATGCTCATGGCTTCAGGCCTCGCCCGGCCCGGGGATCGTGGCCTGGCGCAGCAGCCAGGCGGCCAGCCGGTCGGTCGGGTCCGCTGCCTCGGGCCCCGCACCACTCGCCGCCGCGGCCACCGGGCCGGCCACGGCCGCCTCCAGCAGCCGGAGCAGGCGGAGATCCGACGACTGACGCGCCGCGCTCATCGCACCGATGGCCATCGACACCTCCGCCGGCGCGGACTCGATCGCGAGCTCTCCCGCGCCCTCCTCCTCCGGCCGGTAGCGGAAGGCGGCGGCGCCCTCCGGCAGTACCGCCAGCACGGCGGGGCCATCCCACGTCCGGAGCTCCTCCAGACCATCGGGAACGGTGTCCTGGACCACGAGGGTGCCCGGCGCGATCAGCCGTGCCAGCGCGGCGGGGGGCGTCGGCTTCCGGACCAGGAGCACGATGGCCTGGGCGCCTTCGAGGTAGTCGGCGAGGCCGGCGGGGCGCAGGTCGGCGCCGTCCACCTCGACCACCAGCGGTGGGGCGACGGTCTGCTCGGCCCGGTTCCACAGGTCGGGGCTGAAGCCCTCCCGGTACGCCGCGGCCGACGTCCCGGACCTCGCGCTCTCCACCGCGCGCCCCGCGCCGAAGGCCCGGCCGGCCACGCCGAGCGCCGCCCGCACCGTATCGCGGAGGTCGCCGCCGGGGTGAACCTTCGCGGTGTGCAGGGCGTCGCCCGCCTGCAGGATCTCCGTGAGCGTCTGGAGCGCTTCCTCGATCCGCTCGAGGGCATCGGCATCCAGCGTCTGCCGTTCTGAGAAGAGCGCTTCGAAATGCTCGGTATCGATGCGGCCGGCGGCGAACACTCCCAGCTCCGCGGCCGCCCGCTCCCCCTTCCGCCCGCCCGCCGGGGCCCGGGACGCGGCGAGCAGTGCCCGCACCTCGTCCACCGCCGTGGCCACCGCCGAGCGATAGGCTTCACGGCGCTCTCCAAGCGCCTCGAGGGCGCGCCGCCGCAGCTCGTCAAACGGCATAGTTCTCAAGCTCCTCGTTCAGGCGCTTCACCTTCTCCTCGGCCGAGTACTTCGGCAGCCGCCGAGTCTCCTCGTAGACGGGGCGGGTCTCGTCCTTGAAGAACACGCCCAGGGACAGCTTCCGGTCCTCGTCGGCGATCACCCGCGCCATGTCGATGTCGCGCGGGTCGTGGTGCCGGTGGTTCTTGTAGATCGGGTGGATCTCCGGGACCACGATCCCGTCGTCATGGACCAGCAGCTCCACGGCGTCCGGGTTCCGGACCGCCTCCTGGAAGATCGGGGCGGTGAACTTCGGGCACCGCTGGAGGATCCGGACGAAGCCGAGCCCCCTGTGCCGGTAGGCCGCCCGCAGGGTGGCGTAGAGGTGCTGCGGGATCCACTCGGCGGTCTGGGCCACGAAGCTCGCGTTGGTGAACCCGAGCATGTTCTGGATGGGGTCCAGCGCGGGGAGGTAGCTCCCTCTGGGCTGCGTGTTGCTCCGGTAGCCCTGGGGCGTCGTGGGCGACGTCTGCATCTTCGTCAGCCCGTAGATGTTGTTGTCCAGGATCACCGCCGTCATGTCCATGTTGTAGCGGACGGCGTGGAGCCAGTGGCCGGCGCCGATGGACGTGCAGTCGCCATCGCCCATGATCACGAAGACGTTCAGCTCCGGACGGTGCAGCTTGACGCCCGTGGCCACCGGCAGCGCCCGGCCGTGGATCCCGTGGAAGCCGTAGGTCCGCATGTAGTGGGGGAACCGGCTCGAGCAGCCGATGCCGGAGACGAACACCGTCTCCTCGGGCCTGAGCTGGTCCTCGGCCAGGAGCTTCTGGAAAGCGGTCAGGACCGCCATGTCGCCGCACCCGGGACACCACCGGGGCAGCGCGCCTTCGTAGTCCTCCGCGCCGAAGACCCTGTTGTCCGTGGCGGCATGCAGGAGCGAGCAGGTGGCGATCATGCCGCGCCTCCCTTCGCCCGCTTCGTTCGGCGCCCGCCCGCGTTCAGCTTCCCGTCCCGAATCAGCCGGTCCACGATCGCGTCGTGGATCACCCTCGGGCGGAGCGGTTCGCCCAGGACCCTGGTCCAGGAGTCCACGTCCACCAGGGTGCGGGCGCGGAGCAGCCAGGCGAGCTGGCCGAAGCGCCGGTTCTCGGCGGTGATGTGGGGGTCGCTCGCGTCGTCGCTGTAATTGATCTCCACCGTCATGACCCGCTCGAACCGGTCGAAGATCTCCCTGAGCCCCGGCTCGAGCGGGGAGAGGAACCGCAGGTGGAGGGACGAGACCGCGAGACCCTCCTCCCGCGCGCGGTCCACGGCTTCCTCGATCGCCCCCTTCGTGCTCCCCCACCCCACCACCAGCAGGTCCCCCTCGTCCTGGCCGTAGACGGCCGGCTTCGTCAGCGCCTGCTGCAGCACGGCCAGCTTTCTGCTCCGCATGGCCGAGCCGCGCTGATTGATGTCGCTCGCGTACGCGACCTTGCTGTTCTCGTCGTGGGCCAGCCCCGTCACCGTGTGCATCCCGTTGGGCTGACCGGGAACGAAGCGGCGACTCAGCCCCGTCTTCGCGTCCCAGTCATACGGCCGGAGCCCCTCCGGGATGGGCGCGTGATCGAACGGGCCGGCCATCCAGCTCACCTTTGGATCGGGACGCGGGAACGGCTGGACGCCGGTGGCCAGGTTCGCGTCGCTCAGGACCATCACCACCATCCGGAAGGTCTCGGCGATCCGGCGGGCGGTGACCATGGCGTGGAAGCACTCCTCGATCGTGGCGGGCGCCATGACCACGTGAGGCGCATCGCCCGGCTGGCCGTGGATCGCCGCCAGCAGGTCGCTCTGCTCCACCTTCGTCGGGAGCCCCGTGCTCGGACCGCCCCGCTGCACGTCCACCAGCACCAGCGGGATCTCGGTCATGATCGCCAGCCCCAGGAACTCGGTCTTCAGCGCGAGCCCTGGCCCCGACGTGATCGTCCACGCCACCTTTCCGGCGTACGAAGCGCCGATGGCCACGCCCACGGCCGCGATCTCGTCCTCCGACTGGTGCAGCGTGCCGCCGAACCGCTCGTACATCTCGCCCAGCTGGTGGGACACCGAGGTGGCGGGAGTGATCGGGTACATGGCGGCCAGCTCCATCCCGGCCGCCACGCCGCCGAGCGCAATCGCCTCGTTCCCGTTCATTACCACCATCGACCCCGCCAGCGGCGCGGGAGTCACGTCGATCCGCAGGTCCAGGTGCTCCGACGCCCAGTCCCAGCCCAGCTGCAGGAGCGCGTGGTTCTGCTCCGTGACCTCCGCCTTCTTGGTCCGGAAGGCGTAGGCGATCTGGTCCCGGACCAGGTCCATGTCCCGGTCATAGATCCACGAGAGCAGGCCCAGGGCGAACATGTTCTTCCCCTTCCGGGGATCGTCCACCACCGTCCTGCAGATCTCCTCCATCGGGATCTCGATCACCCGATAGCCCCGGGGCGACATCTCCTTCATGGCCGCCACCCACTGCGTCCGGATCGTCTCGTCCGGGTGATCCTTCCAGTGGCTCTCCAGCAGGACCGTGGCATCGTCCGCCAGCGCGTCCACGCGATGCCGGTTCAGCAGTACCTGCTCGTTGAACGCCACGACCAGATCCGTCGCGTCACCCCAGTTGCTGATGTGGTCTCGGCCGATCCGGATCCGGTTCCCGCTCGCGCCCGCGGGGATCCGCGGCGGCGGCTGGATCTCGGCCGGGATCAGCTCCACCGTCCACACACCGTTCCCCATCTTCGCCGATACGGTGCCGAAGATCTGACCGCACTTCTGCGCCCCCTCGCCCGGGTCGGACACGATCTCCACCGTGTGCTCGCGTCTGGCGATCACCCGCGGCTTCCGGCTCTTCCTGGTTCCCTGCACGACGGTGGGGGGCATGGCCGACCTCGCATGGGGGTACTCGCGATCGTCGGATTCAATATCGCCCGCGCCGCGCCACCAGCCTGTCAGGGTGGCCCGGCGATTTTCAGTGGGAGAATCACTGTACGGTGATGTGGGGAACCCCCTGATACGGCCAGGGGAAAAGACCTACGAGCGGAAGTTGGTGAGCGGACTCGCCCTACGGTGGAGGCGTGCTGGGGTGAGCCCGGGGAGAAGGTCCTACTTGTGCCGGTAGACGATCCGGCCGCGGGTCAGGTCGTAGGGGGACAGCACGAGCGTGACGCGGTCGCCCGTCAGCACCCTGATCTTGAACTTCGACATCTTGCCGGCCGCGTAGGCCAGCACCTCGTGGCCGTTCTCGAGCTTCACCCGGTACATCCGGTCGGGCAGGACGTCGGTGACGACGCCCTCCATCTCGATCCCTTCCTGCTTCGCCATACCCCGCTCCTTCTTCCTCGATTGGCCGCGGCGCGAAAAGAGCGACCGCGGGCGAACGCTGCCCGGGT
>DATKBW010000048.1:0-6767 GCA_035513575.1 Longimicrobiales bacterium
TCGGCCGGGAAATAGCCCTCGCACGGGTCGCACGCGTACTGATCGGGCTCGAGCTCCCCCGCCTCGTCCGGCTCCACGCCGGTCTCGATGCCCTCGGCCGGCTCGCGCAGCGACAGCCAGAAGCCGTGATCCAGCCCGGAATGCCTCAGCCGGAAGTCGTATCGCCCCGGCGGGAGCGCCGTGCCGTCCCGGTTCCCCATGGCCTCCGGCAGCGTGAGCGCCCCCCGCACCATCGTCCCGGCATACGAGGGGTCCTCGTAACGGAAGAGGTCGTGGGCGCCCCTGCCACCGGACACGAGCCACCAGCCGGGATCGACGATCTGCACGTCGACGAGCGCCGCCGTCCCGAGCCGGGGCCCCTGCCCGGGGCTCCAGGTCCGCCCCCCGTCGCCGCTGATCAGCAGCGACGGCCCGCTCCCGAAGGCCACGACGCGGTCCTCGTCCAGGAACCCCGCCGCGTACCGCGCCCCCGGGGCGGCCACGCGCTGCCAGCTGTCGCCGCCGTCGCGCGTCGAATAGACCGCCCCCACACCCGCCGCCACGCCATTCCGACCGCTCTCCGAGAAGGCGATGGTGTGCAGCGGCTGCCGGCCCTCCGCCACCGCGGCCCAGCTCCGGCCGCCATCATCGGAGCGGTAGATCCCGCCGGCGTTCTGCATCGCGCTGGCCACCACCGCGAAGAAGCTGGCCGGCGGGACGAAGGCGAGGTCCGCCACGTGGTCCCGGCCGCCGGGCGAAACGGTCGAGTTCCGCCAGCTCCGGCCGCCATCCGTGGTGATGTTGATCTGCCGGCCGTTCGTGCTCGTGGACCCGACCATGACCGCGTCCGGCCCCAGCACCAGCAGCGTCCGGCCCGAGCCGCGGGGCAGCGGCTCGACCGCCTCCCAGCTCCCGCCGCCATCCCGCGTCCTGAGCACCAGGTCGCCCCCGCTCAGCAGCCATCCATGGTTCGCGTCCGCGAAGCCGATGTCCACGAACGTCGGCACGTGCTCCTGCCCGTCGTAGAGCGTGAGCCGGTCCCAGCTCGCACCGCCATCGGCCGTGCGGAACACGAACGTCTCCTGGTTCCTGCCCGTCCGGTCACGGGCATGGCCGCCCACCGCCCACCCGATGTGGCGGTTGAAGAAGTGGACGGCGTTGACCTCGGGCTGGTGGTACTTCTCCAGCTGCGGGGACAGCATCCGCGCCCAGCCGCCGTCCTGCGCCACGGTCGGCCGCTGCGCCTCCAGCGGCGTGGCGGCGAGCGACCCGCCGACGATCAGCCCGGCGGTCAGAACGATCCCGGTCACCGGAATGCGGCTTCGTACGATGTTCATTTTTCAGGCTCCTCGTGGATGGTTCGGTGGCCTGCGCGTGCGTGCCCGATCCAGGATCATGCGTCCCTCCTCGCGCCGGAGTCGTCCGCTTCTCCCACCCCCACCCCGTGACCCGCCGCGCGCCAGTCCGGGAGCCCCGTGTCCAGCCTCGCCGCACGCACCCCGTTCCGCCGCAGCACCTCCACCGCTTCCAGCGAGAACAGGCAGTACGGTCCCCGGCAGTACGCGATCACCTCCCGGTCCGCCGGCAGCTCCGAAAGCCGCGCTTCCAGCTCCTCCACGGGGATCGACCGCGCGCCCGGGATGTGCCCCGCCCGGTACTCCTCCTCCGGACGCACGTCCAGCACGATCACCTCGTCCGCCGCCATCCGTCGCGCCAGCTCCGCGGGACCGATCGGCTCCAACTCCTCCGGGTCCTCGTAGTAGTCCTGCACCAGCCGCTGGACCTCCGCCAGCCGCGCGTTCGCCACCGTCTCCACCTGCCGCAGAAGACGGAACACCGAATCGTCCGCCAGCCGGTACAGCACGTACGGCGGCTCCTTCCGCGTATCCACCAGCCGCGCCTCCCGCAGCACCCGCAGGTGCGCGCTCGCGTTCTTCACCGTCTGACCCGTCTCCGCCGCCAGGTCCTCCACCGTCCGCTCCGCCTGCGCCAGCAGATCGAGCAGCTCCAGCCGCTTCGGGCTCGCCACCGCCTTGCCGATGCGGCCGAAGTGCCCGTAGAGCTGGTCCTTCAGTGCGCGGTGCTCCACGCCGGCCTCCATTCGCTCATTCGTTGAATCGTTAGAACGTTAGATAGATGCACGCCGAGACCCGAGCCCGCAAGGGGCTTCTCCGGAACGGGGGAAATATCCTTGACGCCGTCGCGCGGAAGACTGACCGGGAGGGGTCGTGGACCCCGAGAACTCGTCCATCGAGGTCTCGAGCTCGCGGCGGGAGCGACCGAGCCTGTCACACACGGGCGGGGACACCGTGGGACTGAGAGGCACGGTACGCCGCCGTCACTTCGGCGTCAGCTCGAAACGACAGTGCGGGCGGCCGCTGCGGTCGCACGCTTCGCGGACGCCCATCCCGGTCGCCGCCTCCAGCAGCCCCTCCACCGCTCGGCACGCGACGGGATGCTCGGCCGTGATCTGCGCCAGGGGGCAGCACTGGCCGCGCAGGATGATCGTGTCGCCGCGCTCCTCGACCACGGGAATCCCTCCCAGTTGCCGCAGCAGCGTCACCGCGACCTCGACATCGTCGCGCGGATCAGCCTGATGCTCCACCCTGACCGCCAGTGCCCCGCCGCTCTCCCGCAACCACGCTTCGAGCTGAGCCGTCCCGCTTTCTCTCCTGAGGACCGCCAGAAGGCTGTTCAGCAGCGGCGCGTAACCGCGGGACAACAGCGCCTCGCCCGGCGGGGTCAGCTCGTATACATGCGCCGGTTTGCCTACTCCCCGACGCTCGGCCCGGTACTCCACGAGCCCCTCCCGTTGCAGAGCCGTGAGATGCGCGCGCACCGCGTTCGCGCTGATCCCGAACCGCTCCGCCAGCTCCCGGGCCGTGGCGTCGGCCTCGCACAGGGCGGCCAGGATCCCCCCGCGGGTCGCCCCCAGAAGACTGCCCGGCTCCGGTATCTCCCCCATCCGATTCTCCTCCGCCATTTCCACGCCTTCGCCTCGGGCGGAATATGTCAACTGTATGCTTGGCATATCTCTTGCCCGTCGATCCGGATCGTAACGCCCTCGGCAGTCCGACGCAGGCCCGAAGGAACACCCCACCGTCTCATACGGAGGTTGGCATGTCCCGTCGAAGCGGCCGTCTGGTGCTTCTGGTTTTCGTGGCGACCCTCGCCGGCACGTCCGCGATGTGCGATGACGAGCCCACGGGTCCGGACCTCGATCGGCCGCTCGATCCGGCGCTGGTCGCGGAAGGGAAGGAGATCTTCCGGTTCGATACGTTCGGTGACGAGGCGTTCTGGACGGACACGCTGCGCCTGCACGAGGTGATCGAAAGCGCGGTGAGCCCCAACACCGCACTGCAGGTCGGACTCAAGGTGGACGCGGATGCGCTTCCGGAGTCGGTGAAGGACGCGATCGCGGCAGGCGAGGTGGACCTCGATGACCCGGCCACGACCGTCACGCTGCTCAAGCTGGGCGCGGTGGTCGGCGTCATCGGTACGGTGAACACGGTGAGCGGCCGGGATACGCTCGCGGGCGTGGGCATCACCTGCGCGATCTGCCATTCGACGGTGGACAACTCGTTTGCGGCCGGCATCGGCTCGCGGCTGGATGGCTGGCCGAATCGGGATCTGAACGTCGGGGCGATCGTCGCGCTTTCGCCGGCCCTCACGGAGGCGCAGAAGGCGGTGTATAATTCCTGGGGTCCCGGCATGTACGACCCTCGCTTCAACATCGATGGTCAGAACCTCCCGGTCGTGCTCCCTCCCGCGTTCGGCCTGAAGCTGGTCCTGAAGGAGATCTACACGGGCGATGACACGATCTCGTATTGGAACGCCTATGTCGCCGTCACACAGATGCACGGCGTCGGCCGGTTCGTCGACCCGCGGCTTGGCATCAGTATCGAGAGGACGCCGGACCAGGTCACACCGAAGCTCCCGGCGCTGCGCGAGTATCAGCACAGCCTCGAGACGCCGCCCGCCGTAACCGGGAGCTTCGACGCCGCCGCGGCGGAGCGCGGCCGCGTCGTCTTCAACGGTGCGGGCCGTTGTTCAGCCTGCCATATCCCGAGCGAAGCGTTCACGGACGTGAACCGCGGTCAGCTGCACGCGCCGGCCGAAACCGGGCAGGAGCCCGTGTACGCATCGCGCAGCGTCACCAAGCGGTACCGGACCACTCCTCTGCGCGGACTCTGGCATCCGCCGCAGCTTCAGGGGCCGTACTTCCACGATGGCAGCGCCGCCACGCTGGAGGCCGTCGTCGAGCATTACGTGGCAGTACGCGACCTGGAGCTGACGACGCAGCAGAGGTCGGATCTGGTCGAGTACCTGAAGACTCTGTAGGGGTCCGCGGCGGTGCAACGTCTACGGCGCGTCTGCGTGGGACCCGGGTCGGGGCGGAGCGTGCTGTCCTCCCGGATGTCGCGTTGACGGTCGAATCTCGGCGTCCTATGCTGCCCTCGCGGACCGCCCGCGCCGTCCTGCACGTTCCATTTCCCGAAAGCGCTCATGCAAGCCCATCACGCCGTTCCGGCTTCCATCCTGCTCGGGCTGGCCCTGGCCCTCCCGGGGGTTCCGCCGGGCTCCGCCACCGTCGCGGCCCAGCAACCCTCAACCGCCCACCCCCCCTCCCCCCAGCAACACTTCGGCTACCCCATGGGCGCCGACGGCCGCCTCGCCGACTGGGCCGAGCTCGCCGCCTACTACCGCCTCCTCGCCGACGCGAGCCCTCGCGTCGAGGTCGTCGACATGGGGCCGAGCACCCTCGGCAAGCCGTTCCTCGCCCTCTTCGTCTCCTCGCCCGGGAACCTCGCGCGCCTCGAGGAGCTCCGTCGCCTGAACGCCGTGCTCGCCGACCCCCGCGGGGTGCCGGAGAACGAGATCGAGCGGGCGATCGAGGAGGGGAGGGCCGTCGTCGTGCAGTCGTACGGGCTGCATTCGACGGAGGTGGCGGGGGCGCAGACGCCGGCGGAGCTGGTGTGGGAGATGGCCACGCGGGACGACCCGGAGATGGCGCGGATCCTGGACGAGGTCGTCGCCATCATGCTGCCGTCGCTGAACCCGGACGGCACGACGATGGTGGCGGAGTGGGTGCGGGAGACGGCGGGGACGGAGTACGAGGGCGCGCGGCTGCCGTGGCTGTATCATCACTACATCGGCCACGACAACAACCGGGACGCGTTCCAGCAGAACACGGCGGAGTCGATCTGGGGCGGCCAGATCCTCTTCCGTGACTGGGTCCCGCAGGCGTTCGTCGACCACCACCAGATGGGCGCGTGGGGGCCGCGGCTGTACGTGCCGCCGTACGCCGAGCCGATCCGCCCGGACGCCGACCCGCTGGTCTGGCGGGAGATGTCGTGGTGGGGCGCCCACATCGCCTACGCCGAGGAGGCGGCGGGCCGGAGCGGGGTGACCGGCGCGTCGATCTACTCGGGGTGGGGCCACTTCGGGTTCCACTGGATCACGCCGTTCCACAACACGGCCGGGATGCTGACGGAGTCGGCGAGCGCGCGCATGGCGTGGCCGCTCTTCGTCCACCCCGACCAGCTCGAGGGCCGGCCGGGGCGCGGGCTGCCGGCGTACGAGGAGCAGACGACGTTCCCGAACCCGTGGCCCGGCGGCTGGTGGACGGTGCGCGACATCGTCGAGCAGCAGAAGATCGCGTCGCTGGCGACGCTGGACCTGGCGGCGAAGAACCGTCGCATGGTGCTGCGAAACCACTACCTCAAGGCGCTCCGGCAGACCGAGCGCGGCCGGCGGGCGGAGCCGGTCAGCCGCGGCCCCCGGGGGCCCCTCGCGGCCTTCATCGTCCCCGCGGACCAGCACGATCCCTACCCCGCCACCGAGATGGTGGAGAAGCTGCTGCTCCAGGGGATCGACATCGAGCGGGCGACGGAGCCGTTCACCCACGAGGGCCGCGTCTACGACGCGGGCAGCTGGATCGTGTCCATGGCCCAGCCCAAGCGGGGGCTGATCCGCTGGCTGCTGGGCCGGACGTTCTATCCGGACAACACGTTCACGCGCTACCGGGACGGGGCGCCGATCCCGCCGTACGACATGTCCACGGACAACATCGCCGAGTACATGGGCGTGCGGGTCGAGCCCGTCGCCACGCACGTCGAGGCCCCGACGACCCGGGTGGTCCCGCGGTTCGCCGTGACCGTGCGGGACCGGATCCCGTGGGTCACGTCCGGGATCGAGCCGGTGGGCGAGGCAACGGCGGGCCGGTTCGGGTACCTGCTGGACGGCCGGTGGAACGATGCGTTCCGGGCCGCGAACCTGCTGCTGGACCGCGGCGTCGCCATACGACGGGTCGACCGCGCGATCCCGGGCACCGTCCTCCGGCCAGGCGACTTCGTCGTCGCGTCGGACCGGCCGGCGGACCGCGCGGCAGTCGAGGCCGTGGCCGCGGAGACCGGCCTCGCGTTCACCGGCCTGGACGCGGACCCGGCCATCGTCAGCCGCCCCGTGACGCGGCTGCGGGTCGGCATGGTCCAGCGCTACTACGGCGGCAACATGGACGAGGGGTGGACCCGGCTCCTGCTCGAGCGGTTCGGCTTCCCCTACGCGAGCTTGCGCGACGACCGGATCCGGGCCGGCCGCCTCGACCGCGACTTCGACGTGATCATCCTGCCATCCGACGACCCGGCCACGATGAGGGGGCCCGGCGACGAGCGGTCGGGCGGCGCGTCCCGGTCCGTCGAGGGCGTCCCGCCCCAGTACCGGAGCGGGTTCGGCCAGGAGGGAGTGGACGCGCTCGAGGCGTTCGTGGAGAATGGCGGCACGCTGGT
>DATKBW010000049.1:0-176212 GCA_035513575.1 Longimicrobiales bacterium
GCGCAGGTCACGCACCAGCTTCAGCGGCCAGGACCAGACCTCGAACGCGCCCGACTCATCGCCGAAGACCGCGGCGCGCCGGCCCTGGTCTCCCACGTACACTCCGGCCCGTGCCTCACCCGCCAGCACGGGGCCGCTGCCCTCGAGCAGGAACCGCGTCACGCCCTGCGCCTCGGCCCCCGCCGCCAGCGCGAGCGCCAGCACTGCAACGCCCATCGTCCGCATCATTGCCTCGCCCGTCCGGAGGATCGGCAATGATACGGCGCCCGCACCCGCCTCGCACGCGCCACCGGCACGGATGATGCGCCCTGTACCGTGCATTCAGCATACGGGGGGACTCTTGGAGGAACGCAAGCCGACCGTCGAATTCCTGCGACGTTTCCGCCGCCCGATCCTCGGTCTGGGGATCCTCGGGACGGCGCTGCCCCTGGTGCGAGCCGGCTCTCCGGCGGACACGCGTGGGCCGGGCACCAACCGGGCGCGCGAAGCCGAGGACGCCGCGAAGACCGCGGGCGATGCCGAAGACCAGGTCGCCGCCCGGATCGGTGCGGCGCACGCCGATGCGGAGCGCGACCGCCAGGTGGATGGCGCCATCGCCCGCTACGGCATCGACCGCACGCTCGCGGAGAGCATCCACGACGTGGCGCGTGAGGAGGGCATCTCGCCGCCCGTCGCATTCGGGCTGGTCAACACGGAGAGCACCTTCCGCGAGCGCGCGGTCAGCAGCGCGGGCGCGCGTGGACTGACCCAGGTCCTGCCGAACACCGCGAAGTCGGTGGTCCCGGAGGCGGTCGGCGCGCGGATCTTCGAGCGCGACACCAACCTGCGCGCCGGGTTCCGCTACCTCCGCCAGCTCATGGACAAGTACAGCGGAGACCTCCGGCTCGCCCTGCTGGCCTACAACCGCGGCCCGGGCAACGTCGATCGGATCCTCGACCGCGGCGGCAATCCGGACAACGGCTACGCGGACCGCGTGCTGCGCGGCTGACCGCCCGCGCCCTGCGCGGCCGGCCGCCCTTGTCATGCGACGCGCGGCCCGCGAACCTACCGCCCATGCGTCGCACCCTCGTCCTCGGCCTCACCGCCGCCGTCCTCGCTCCCGCCGGCACCGCCGCGCAGTGCGCGACCGCGGGCGAAACCTGCATCGACACGCTCGCGCTGCGCGCGCACACTCGCTTCCTCGCGGATGACGCGCTGCTCGGACGCGGCACCGGTACCCGCGGCGAACGCATCGCCGCCCTCTACATCGCGGCCCAGCTCCAGCATCTCGGCCTCGACCCGCTCGGCGACGATTTCCTGCTGCCCGTCCCGCTCGTCGCCGCGCGCGTCCTGCCCGAGACGCGGCTCACACTCCATCGCAGGTCCGATTCGCTCACGTTCCGCCACGGCGAGGATTTCCTCGTGAACACCGGCGCGGGCTCCGCATTCCGCGATTTCAGCGGCCGCGCGCTCTTCGTCGGCGCTCCCGCGAACGCGCTCGCCTCACTCGATGCGACGCATGTCGACGGCCGCGTCGTCGTCGTGACCGGTACGCTCGGCGCCGCGGCCGCCCGTCTGGTGCCCGCGTGGCGCGACCGCGGCGCGACCGGGATCCTCCTGCTCGTGCCCGATCCCGGCCAGTTCGACCTCTTCGCGCGCAGCCGCGGACCGGACCGCTTCTTCGTCGACGCCGATGTGCAGGACCCCGTCTGGCAGCCGGAGCTGCCCGTGCTCATCGCGGGGCCGTCGCTCGTGCGCACACTCCTCGACAGCGCGACCCTGCCCGCCGCCGCACGCGACGACCGGCCCTTCCATCCCGTGTCGCTCGAGCGCACCGTCGCAGCGACGATCGCCGTCGAGCGCCGCAATGTGCCCGCCGCCAACGTCGCCGCCGTCGTGACCGGCACGGACCCGGCACTGCGCGACGAGCTCGTCCTCTTCACCGCGCACCTCGACCACCTCGGCGTCAGCACGCCCGACGCCACCGGCGACTCCATCTACAACGGCTTCTCCGACAACGCCGCCGGCGTCGCCATGGTCCTTGCCATCGCGCGCGCGCTCCGCGACGACCCGCCTCGCCGGTCCACGGGCTTCCTGTTCCTGACCGGCGAGGAGCGCGGACTGCTGGGCGCGTCGCACTACGCCTCACACCCGGCGACGCCGCTCACGCGCGTCGCCGCGCTCATCAACCTCGATGCCGGCGCACCGCCCGCACCGCCCGTGTCCTGGCGCATTGCCGGTGGCACCGCGTCCACCGCGGGCGAAGTCGCCGTCGAAGTTGCCGAACGACACGGCTGGACCGCCGACCTCGGCGACGCATCGCCCAACTCCGACTACTGGCCCTTCCTAGCCCGCGGCGTGCCCGCGCTCTTCGTGATCCCGGGAGCCGAGTGGGAGGGCGTGAGCGAGAGCGAGCAGGAGGAGTTGCGCCATCGCTGGGACCGCTACCACCAGCCCGGCGATCATTACGATCCGCTCTTCCCATTCGCCGGGCTGCGCCGCTACGCCGGCTTCGCCCTCGAGATCGGCCTCGCCATCGCCAACGGCGATACACGACCCCGCATCACTCACTGACGGAGGCACACACGATGGCCACACAGCGCACCGCCACCGCCCAATGGAGCGGAGGCCTCGCCAGCGGCAGCGGCGAAGTCGCCCTCGGTACCTCGAAGGCCGCGTCCGGCCTCGGCCTCACCTGGAAGGCTCGCACCGAGGACGGACCCGGCAACCTGACCAGCCCCGAAGAGCTGATCGCCGCCGCGCTGGCCGGCTGCTTCTGCATGGCGCTCTCGGCCGGACTCGAGAAGGCCGGCACCGCCCCCGACCGCCTCGAGGTCCAGGCCACCTCCAACTTCGAGAAGACCGACGCCGGCTTCCGCCTCACCACCATGGACCTGCGCGTCCGCGGCACCGTCCCCGGCATCGACGAGCAGGCCTTCCGCAAGGCCGCCGACGGGGCCGCGACGGGCTGCCCCGTCTCGAATGCGCTCAAGGGAAACGTGGATATACGGGTGGACGCTGCTTTGGAGTAGCTGGAGTCTGGTGTCTGGTGTCTGGAGTCTGGTGTCTGGGGTCTGGGGTCTGGGGTCTGGTGTCTGGTGTCGGGTGGGCGTCCCGACGCCCGACTCCCGATACTCGACTCGCGACTCCCGATGCTCGAGTCCCGACTCCGCTACCAGCCGACCCCGTACCACAATGCGACCGTGCCCAGGGCGTAGTAGAGGCGTCTGCCCATGAGGTCCTCGTAGTCGCCGTCGAGCGCGCGGAGGTAGCGGGCGCCCAGGCGAAGGGACCATGTGCGCGTGAGTTCCACGACGGTACCGGCCTCCGCGCTGAGAGCCGTCGAGACGAAACGTGAGTCGCTGGGCCGCTCCCGGGAGTAGCGCCCCGCCATGACATCGACATAGGGCTCCAGCCACTCGACGGGCGGAACGCTCACGCTGACCCCCGCCAGCCATGCACGACCTTTCACGCTACACGCATAGGAATCGGGATAGGCGGCGGTACAGGACGAGTACACCCCACTTTCCCACCGTGAGAACTCCGCGCTCAGCGCCAGCACGCCCGTCACAGGCGACCGATCCACGTGTGGTCACGCATGGCAATTCGAGTGGCGGGTAGCGGGTGTCGGGTTGCTGGTGGCGGGCGCCTCGTATCGCGTGGCTCGTGGCTGGCGTCTCGTGCCTGGTGGCTCCTTCTGTCGCCTCATTTCTGGTTTGCGCAGGAACCCCGCCCGCCCCTCAGCCCCGACGTCCCAACCACGCCCCAGACCCCAGAAACCAGACCCCAGACCCCAGAAACCAGAACCCAGACCCCAGAAACCAGAACCCCGGCGGCCCGCAGGGCCGCCGGGGTTCCAACAACGATCCACCCGTACCGGCTAGTTCAGCAGCGGCTCAATCCGCTCCGCGAAGCTCGTCCGCGCGCGATGCAGCCGGCTCTTCACCGTGCCCAGGTTCACACCCGTGATCTCCGAGATCTCCTCGTAGCTCTTCCCCTCCAGCTCCCGCAGCTTGAACACCAGCCGGTGGTGCTCCGGCAGCTCCGCCACCGTCTCCTCCACGATCTTCTGGAGATAGCGCTTGCGGTACAGGTCGTCCGGACGGCTGCCGAAATCCTCGAACTGCAGCGGCCGGTGATCCGGCTCCCAGTGCGTCGTCAGCTTCTGGAACAGCACCAGCGGACTCCGCGACCGATTCCGCAACTCGTTCTTCGACAGGTTCGAGCAGATCGTGTAGATCCACGTCGAGAACTTCTTCGACTGATCGAACCGGTGGAGGTGCCGCGTCACCCGCACGAACGCCTCCTGCACCAGGTCCTCCGCCCGGTCGCGGTCCCCCGTCTTCCGCCCGATGAAATGCACCAGCCGGTCCCGATACCGGTTGTACAGCTCCGAGAACGCCAGCGGATGCCCCTCCAGGTGCGCTGCGACGAGCTCGCTGTCGCTCATGTCCAGAAGCGAAACACCACTCTTCTTCTCATCGAACTTGACTCGCGCCATTCAACCCCCCGTCCGGCGTCAAAAGAATGCCCGGCTCTCCCGCCGCGGGAGCCAGGCCCCAATTCCTTCAATTCCTGTTGAAATATAGTCCCGGAGGGCCTCTGGGACAAGGGGGCTCTTCAGCGCTCGGCGGCGGGCTCCAGCAGCATCTGCATGGTGCGGCCATCGAGGCGCTCGTCGCGGCTGGTGATGTTGCCGACGTCGTCGAGGCGTTCAGCGACCTCCTGTAGGACGCGCTGGCCGTTCTCGGGGCGCCGCATCTCGCGGGCGCGGAAGCGGACGGTGATGCGGACGTGCTGTCCCTTCTTGAGGAAGCGGCGAGCGTTGCGGACCTTGAAGTCCATGTCGTGGTCGTCCGTCTTGGGACGGAACTTGACCTCTTTGAGCTCGTAGGTGTGCTGTTTCTTCCTGGCTTCCTTGGCCGCTTTCTGCTGTTCGTACTGGTACTTTCCCCAGTCCATGATCCGGACGACGGGGGGTCTGGCGCGGGCGGCGACCTCGACGAGGTCGAGGCCGGCCTCGGCGGCCTTCTGACGAGCCTCATCGAGGGGGACGATGCCCACCTGGTCGCCGTCGGGGGCGATGAGTCGAACGGGGCTGATGCGGATGTCGTCGTTTACGCGTGTCCTGGTCCTGGCTATGAGAGCCTCCTGTGGAGGGTAGCGCTGTGTCGAAGGCGTCAACCTTTGTGCCGTGGGCCCGATAGGGGTCCGCACTCGAGGCGGCCTTCGACGGGAGTGAAGGTGACCCACTGCCGTCCCTCCGACAACCATTGCCGGGTGTGGGGTCCGCATTGCGGGAGGATCTCGGCGCCCTGGACGGTGAGGGCGGGGATCCCCGCGGCAGTGAGGCCGAAGGCGGGCGTGCCCTCGGGGATCTCGATCACGATGTCCATGGGGTCACCGACGGGTCGGATCTCGAAGTATGCGGGACTGCCCGGCTCGAGGGAGAGGGGGCGGGTGGTGGCGATCCGGAACCGGGTGGCGCCGGTGCGCACCGTCAGGGTCCTCACGGCGCGCAGGTCCGGTACGCCGACGGAGGCGGGGGCGAGGGCGGCGGCGTAGGTGGTGAACAGTCCCGCCCCCACGTCCTCGCCGGGCAGGATGGTGGCATCCGCTACATCGGCGTACTCGGCCGCCGCCTCCAGCCACTCGAAGGTCCGGAGCCGGGTGTGCCCGCCGACGGCCTCGGTGCGGCTGCGGTCGGGAAGCAGGACGACGACCCAGACGCCCCGGGGCACCGTAACCATGTAGTTGACGGGCCCGGCGCCCGCGGCGCTCAGGGTGAGGTGGTGGTCGTCGGAGAGACCGGCGGCCGCGAAGCCGGCGGGGACTCGCCCGGCCACGCCGAGCCAGCCGTCCTGGCCCCGGAGGATCTGCAGGGTGCCGGGCGCGTCGGCGATGACCTCGATGGTGAGCCGGGTCCCGATGTAGCGGAACCGATCGCGGTGGACGAGCCATTCCTGCCCCGCCACAGGCGCGGCGGCGGTGAGGGCGAGAAGGGCGAGAACGAGTCGCTTCATTTCCGGGTCCTCCGTTGGAGACTGCCCGGGATGATAGGCCGCGGAGGCGCTGGGGTTCCGCCCGCGGATCCCCGCCGCGTGGGTGCGGGCTACGCTTCGGGCCGGGGAACGGCCGGCTGGAGGCCCGTCCGGCCTTCCTCCTCGACCACCTTGATGGCCCGCACCACGTTCCACTCCGAGGATGCGGGGTGGCGCGAGAGGACATCGGACGCGATCAGGTCCGTCGTGGCCGGGTCGGCGGGACGCAGGGTGCCCTCGATGGAGACGGTGTCCCCCTTCCGGACGTGACGCCCGGAGTCCACGCGCACCACGTCCTTCCCGGCCAGGAGCCAGAACGCCTCGTTCCCGGTGGCCACGACCTCGCCCGCCACCCGCACGGTCTGCCCCACATCCTCCTCCCCGAGCGGCGCGATCTCCTCCACCGCGCGGGCCGCCTCCGTCCCGGTCAGCTCCGGGTCCGCATCCGGGGGCGCGGGCACCGCCGCCGGGGACCGGGTGTCCTCCACGGTGGGGACCGTCATCTCCGGCTCCGCATCCGGCTCCTCGGTGAGGAGGGCCGTCACGCCCCAGATGATCAACGCCAGCACCGCGACGCCGGCCACCAGGGGCCACGCCGTCTTCCGCTTTCGTTCCAGATCGAGTCGGGCCATTGCTGCAACTCCGGCGCAGGGAAAGCCGCCGGGTCCCGGACCCGGCCGTGTGGCCGGAGTGCAACATGTGTTCCCGCCGCGGCCCGCTGCCGCCCCGGGGGCGAGGCCTTCAGCTGTCCGCGCGCTGGATCTGGATCCCGCGGCGTCCGAGCTCGCGGATGTACTCGTCCGCGGGAACGCCGCGGTCGGGGGTGAACACGCCCGTGCGATCGATCCGGGCGTCCGCCTGCATCTGGCCGGTGATGGAGAGGGAGTAGGCGGTGGTCCGCTCCATGGCGCTGACGCCGGTCTTCGGGTTGTAGTAGTCGAGGAGGTCGTAGCGGACGCGCCTGGGGCGGCCGTCGAGCTCGCCGACGACCTCCACGCGGAGGGCCACGAGGTCCGGTGAGTCCGGCTTCCGCAGCTCTGGGTCGACAACGGCGATGAAGAGGTCCCGCGGGGCGACCTCCACGTCGCCGACCCTCACGGGGTCGAGGCCGAGGAGGCCCAGGTCCCGGATGCTCTTCATGATTTGGGCGTGGCCGGGGTAGCGGAGGGTCTTGTACTCCATGGTGGGGATCCGCCCCTCGTAATCCCATGCCATGGTCGAGAGCCCTCCGGCGGTGTGGAACGCCTCGAGCGTGCCGACCGGCTCGGGGAACTCGACGTTCTCCACCTCGGAGAGGGCGTCCACCTCGGTGGGGCGGCCGTCCCGAAGGACCCAGGACCTCGTGGTGTAGTAGTCGAGCACGCCCTCGAGGGAGTACACGATCTGGTAATTGAGGGGGGGCCGGGGCTCCTTGGGGAGACCGCCGACCCTGATCTTGACCGACGCGACCGAATCCATCTCCGCGATCCCGGCCGCGGCCAGGATATTGACCATTCCGGGAGCGAGGCCGGTGTCCGGGATGACGCTGATCCCTCTCTCCCGGGCCTGCCCGTCCAGCTCCAGCTGCTGCCGGACGATCTCCGTATTCCCGCCGAGGTCGGCGTAATGGGCGCCGGCCTCGATGGCCAGCCTGGCCATGTCGTGGTTGAAGTAGTACGGCAGCGCGTTCATGCAGGCGACCGCGCCCTGGAGGACACGGCGCACCGCATCATCGTCGTTCGCGTCGAGGTGCACGGTCTCCAGCCGCTCATCGTCGCGGTAGGGCTCGAGGAAACGGGGCAGCCTCGAGAGGTTCAGGTCGGCGAGGACGACCCTGTCGACACCCTCGCTCCTCAACAGATCGAAAGCGCAGGCGGAGCCTTGCAGGCCCGCGCCCAGCACGACGAAACGCATCGTTCCTCCTCACGCCAGCACCTGGTGATCCCGGTCCGGAACCGGGCGGCGCGAGGATGGCGCCCGGGAGGGCGGCCCGCAAGTCCGGACCACACCCTGGAGCGCGGCCTGCCTCCGCCGCTAGGAGGCGCCCCCGTCCGGGTTTCCGGCGGGCTCGCCCACCGGTTCCGCGCTGGGGTCGCTCGCCGGCGCACCGGCCGGGTCGCCGCCGCCGGGCGCCGCGGGGGAGGTATCGGGTGGGGGCCGCAGGATCGTATCCCGGCCGAGAGGTCGCGAGGTGTCCGGGCGGTCCGACGGCAGCCGGATGGTGTCCGGGGGCGTACGCCGGTCCGGGATGATGATCGTGTCGTGCGGCGGCGGCCGCACCGTGTCGTGCGGCGGCGGCGGCATCGTGTCGGCCGGCGGCTCGTCGTCGGAGAAGAGCCGTTCGCGGAGACGTCGCCACCACGACTCCTCCTCCGCGGCGCCCACGCCGCCCAGGGTATCCGCGTAGAAGGAGTCGCCGTAGCTGTACCCGTAGCCGAAGCAGTCCCCGACGCTGACGGTGCCGCGGAGGAAGTACTCCTCGCGGATGGTGCCGTAGGTGGGGCAGTTGGAAGCGAGGATGTTCCCGCTCTCGTCGACCTGGAGCCGTTCCACGCCCGGGGGCGGCGTCCAGTCGCCGCCGTTGCCCGCGACGCTCCTCATGATGCCGCCGAAGACCGGCGCCGCCAGCCGCCCGCCGGTGGCGCGCGGCATGATGCGCTGGGGGTCATCCATGCCGATCCAGACGCCGGTGGCGATCTGTGGCGTGAAGCCGATGAACCAGACATCGGCGGACTCGTTGGTCGTCCCGGTCTTCCCCGCGGCCGGTGCCCGGAACCCCGCGCTGCGCGCCGCCGCCCCGGTCCCCCGGTTGATGACATCGCGCATCAGGTCCACCGTCAGGAATGCCACATCCCGGTTCAGGACCCGACGCGTGCGCGGGGACTCCTGCCAGACGATGGCGCCGCTGCGGTCCGTCACGTGGGTGACGTAGCGGGGCTCCGGGAGGTCGCCCAGGGCCGCGAGAGCGGCGTACGCGGCCACAATCTCGACGAGGGTCACCTCGGCGGCGCCGATGGCGATGGAGGGGTAGTGGGGGATGTCACCGGAGATCCCGAGCCGCCGGGCCATCTCGATCACGCGGCCGAGCCCCACGCGCTCCGCCAGTCGGATGGTGGCGACGTTCTTCGAGTGGACCAGCGCCTCCCGCATGGTGATGCGACCGGCGTACGTGCCGTCATAGTTCTGCGGCTCCCACACGCGGCCATCCCGGGCGAGCCGGTAAGGCGTGTCTTCCAGCGGCGTGTTGGGCGGATAGCCCGCGTCGATCGCGGCGGCATAGACGATGGGCTTGAAGGCGCTTCCGGGCTGCCGTCGGGCCTGGATCGCGCGGTTGAACTTCGACTGGTCGAAGTCCCGCCCTCCGATCATGGCCAGGACATCGCCGCTGTTCACGGCCATGACGACGACCGCACCCTGCAGGTACGGCGACTTGGAAAGGAGCGCGGCCGCCGAGTCGCTGGTGGAGGCGTACGCCGGGTGGGGGAAGGAGCCGTAGCGCCCCGACTCGATGGCCCGGAGCTGCTCCGCCAGCTCCCGCTCCGCCACCTCCTGCGCGTCCAGGTCCAGCGTCGTGTGGATCGTGTAGCCCTGTGTGTACACGTCGTCGCCGAGGCGCTCCTCGACGGTTTGGCGCACGTGCTCCACGAAGTAGGCCGCCCGGTCCGAAATCTCGACCCTGCTCCGGGCGAGCCTGGGCTCGTCGTCCCCGGCGGCCGCAGCTTCGTCGGCGGTGATGAACCCCTGGGACCGCATGCGCTCCAGAACGGTCGCGCGCCGCCGGAGCGCCCCTTCCATGTTCTCCCGCGGGTTCAGCCGCGAGGGCGCCTGGGGCAGTCCGGCGAGGAGCGCCGACTCGGCGAGGTCGAGCTCGGTGGCGCTCTTCCCGAAGTATTCCTGGGCGGCCGCCTGGATGCCCCAGGCGCCACTGCCGAAATAGATCTGGTTGACGTACAGCTCGAGGATCTCGTCCTTGCCGTACCTGCCCTCCAGGGCCCGCGCCACCTTGATCTCCGAGACCTTGCGGGAGAGAGTGCGCTGGTTGGCGGGGAGCTTCTCCGGAAAGACGTTCCGCGCCACCTGCATGCTGATGGTGCTGAACCCTTCCGCGATCCCGCCGGACCTCACGTTCTCCCACGCCGCCCCGAGGACACGGGAGAAGTCGACCCCGCCATGGTCGTAGAAGTCCTGGTCCTCGGTGGCGATGAAGGCCTGCGGGATGTGCTCGGGGAGGGTGTCCAGCCCCACCATCACTCGGTTCACCCGGAACAGCTTGCCGATCTCCTCGTCGTCGCGGTCCACCACCACGGACGCCTCGTCCGGGACGTACCCGCGGATCTGGTCGAGGTCGGGGCACCCCTCGAACCCGCAGGTGTGGTAGGCGGCGAAGAACACCACGATGGTCACCGCCATCACGGTCCCCAGGGCGGTCAGGATACTCCGAAGGGCGAAGGGCCCCGGCCCCTCGCGCTCCGGAACCTCTCGCGTTTCCGTCCGTACGGCCATTCTCTCTCTCCGGGGTCATCCTTGGCTCTCTCAGGGAGGGGCAAGGACAGTGCCGAAGATGAAATGTGAGGGGCGGGGGACCCGCGGCCGGCGGAAGGCGGAGCGAGGTGCGGCGGAACAGGTGTCGTGCCCGGTCTTTGCAGGGCCCGGGGCCGGGGACTAGCTTACGGCTTCCGTACCCACCCGGAGAGGGATGGCCGCATGACGCAGTACACCGAGGAAGAGCTCAAGAAGAAGGTCCAGGACGGCTACATCCTGGAGTCCCCGGATGAGATGACGCCGGGGTACAGGAAGGCGCTCACGATCCAGCTCCTGGTCCAGGGCGACACCGAGCTGATGAGCGCACCAGCCTACTGGGGGGCGGCACAGGACGCGCCGTCGACCAACACCATGGTCAGCGCGGTGGCGATCATCCAGGACGAGCTGGCGCACGCCAACATCGCGTACCGGATCCTGGAGGACATGGGGCAGGACAAGGAGCACCTCCTGTATGGCCGCGCGCCGCACGAGTTCAAGCATCCCTACGGGTTCGATCAGCCGCTGGAGAACTGGGCCGAGCTCGTGACGGCGAACGGGTTCTTCGATCGGGCCGGGATCACGCTGCTCTCGGACGTGCACCGCAACACCAGCTACGGCCCGCTCAAGCGGGCCCTGGTGAAGGTGGACATGGAGGAAACCTTCCACCTGCGCCACGGTGAGGTCTGGATGCGCCGTCTCGCCGCGGCGGGCGGGGAGGCGCGGGAGAAGCTGCAGCGCGCGGTGGACTGGATGTTCCCCATGACCATCGAGTGGTTCGGACTGCCGGATGAGCTGAAGCGGCACAGCGACCAGCTCGACTACCGCCTCAAGGGGATGACCAACGACGAGCTGCGCCAGACCTGGATGGCCTCGACGGTGCCCCTCTGCGCATCCATCGGCATCGACATACCGGCGCACCACGACGAGGAGAAGGGGTCCTACGAGCTGGACTATCCGTTCCCGTGCCAGTACGACCCCGGGTCGAAGCGGTGGGACTTCGAGGGGGGCGAGATCACCTGGGACCAGGTGTTCGAGCGGTGGAAGGGGCGCGGCCCCATGAATGAGCGGTACGTGGAGTCGGTGCGGAAGAGCCACATGGACGTGAGCCGGCTGATGGCCGCGTGAGCTACGCCCTGAACGCCGCGGTCGGCGCGCCCCTGCTGGAGCACGTGGTGGTCCGGCCGGGGCTCGAGCGGCACTGGCGGGCGCTCAAGGAGGTGCTGGACCCCGAGCTGCCCATCAGCGTGGTGGACATGGGGCTGATCTACGACATCCAGGAGGTCGATCCCGGCCGCCTGGTCGTCACCATGACCTTCACGGCGACGGCCTGCCCGTGCATGAGCCTGATGGAGATGGACATCCGCGATCGGCTCCTCGCGATGCCGGATGTCGAGGCGGTGGAGATCGCCGTGGTCTGGAGCCCCGCCTGGAACCGCGGCATGCTCACGGATGAGGGGAAGGTGACGCTGCGAAAGTATGGCGTGGCAGCCTAGGCTGTCCCGTTCCCGAGTAGCCGCGACACGACGGGCGGGCGGCCGGCGCATTTCCGCCGGCGGGCGACGTCCCGGCTGAAGTCTGGCACTGCCGACGCCGCTCGTTCTCCTTTCACGTCGGGATTCGGCGTCGGAGCGACACAGCATGCCGCCGCAGGGAGCCGGGGCCCCGCGGATCGACGGCTCGCGAGCCACGATCAGGCTCCCGGACCGTTCCTACTGTCGCATCACCTCGGAATGAGGACAGCCTAGGCGTCGGAATCCGGATTTCAGATTTCAGCTCCAGACTTCAGTTTGCCTTCCCGCATGGCCGAGGCGCTTGACATGATCTACGAGGTATTCGCGAGAAAGAGCCGGGGCGAGCCGCTCCGGCATATCGGCAACCTGAACGCGCCGGATCCCGAGCTGGCGCGGGTCTACGCGTTCAACACGTACGACGAGGAGCGGTGGTTCGACATGTGGGTGGTGGCGCGGGAGCACCTGCTGGAGGTGTTCACGGTGGACCGCGGTGAGCCGGTCGCGGCGGAATGACGACGAGGACGAGGGCCGGCGCCGGGGTGCGGGAGGAGATCCGGGACCTGATCCTGGTGCTGGCCGACAGCAAGCGCCTGCTCGGCTATCGGTACGCGGAGTGGATGCTGGGGGCGCCGGAGCTGGAGTCCGGGATCGCGCTGTCATCGATGGCGCAGGACGAATGGGGCCACGCCCGGCTGCTGTACGCGCTGCTGAAGGACAGCGAGGACGTGGAGCTGCTGGAGCACGGGCGGGAGGCGGGCGAGTACCGGAACATCGAGGTGCTGGACGCGCCGACGGACTCCTGGGGGGATGCGGTCGTGCTGATGGCGCTGGTGGACATGGCGCTGTCGGTCCAGTTCGAAGCGCTCCGCACCTCCTCCCACGAGCCGCTGCGCCAGCGCGTCGAGAAGGTGCTGGAGGAGGAGCGGTTCCACGCCGCCCATGGCGCGGCCTGGTTCCGTCGGATGGCCCGGGGGACCGAGGCGTCCGCGGCGGCGCTGCGGAGCGCCGTGGAGCGGGTGATGGATCCGGTGCTGCGGTGGTTCGGCCGGGATGAGGGGCGGGCCGGCAAGCTGGTGGCGGAGGGCGTCGTCGATTCGCCGCCGTCGTCGCAACGCCGGCGGTTCCTGGCCGCCGTGGCGCCCCTGCTCGAGGAAATCGGGCTGGGCGAGGCCTACGGGGGGGAGGCGCCGGAGCTGGAGGGTTTCGACGAGTCGCGGCGTCGGAGCGGGGGCGGCGGCCCGGACGAGGCGACGATCCGGCGGATCCGCGGGGACCGGAACCGCGCGTTCCTCATGGATTGATGGACGCCCGGGAGTTCGGTCTGCCGGAAGCGGTGGCGTGCCCCTTCTGCGAGGGGGTGGAGACCGAGCTCCATTCGCCGTTCGGGACCGCCCTGTCGGTGGCCACGTACTGGTGCCGCCCGTGCAGGACGGCGTTCGAGTGGGTGAAGTGGGACGCCCCGCCCGCGGATCGCGAGCGGGACCCCCCGCTCAGTCCGTGAGCTCGATGTCCTCGAGGAAGTCCCGGAGCGGCCCGCTCGTGACCGTGGCCGCCTCGGCCAGCTCGAGGACCACGGCGGGGCGCGGCATCCCGTTCACCAGGACGTGCCGGGCCGCGACCTCGACGACCTTCTCCCCCGATCGATCCGACGCCGCGTCGTAGTACTCGGTGTAGCGGACGCTCACGCGCTGCTCGAACAACGGGAGCTGCACCCGCGTGAAGGTGCGGGCTTCGAGATCCTCGTAGATCGCACGGTGCATCGCGTCGAGGACGCGCTTCACGCACTCCGGATCCGCGCAGGCCTGCTGGCACGCCCGGGTGTGGAGCCACATGAAGAAGATCAGCGCCTCCTCCGGCTCCACCGTGGGGAGCACGAGCACCGCCGTGCCGCCGTCCTCGCCTCCCTCTTCCGAGCCGAGTCCGCGCCGTTCGATGAAGTCGGAGAAGCTCTCCCAGACCAGCTGGGCCAGGTTGTCACCGAGCTCTGCGGCCGACATCCGCATTCCCGCCTCCGCGCTGGATTGTGAAGATGGGTAATACCGCCATGGCCGTGGCCGGTGTCAAGTCCGGCGGGGCGCACGGCGGCGCGCGGGGAGGAGAGGCCGCGGAACGTGTCGGCCACCCCCGAACAGGCTCCGAAACCTCTCGGAACACTAGTCGGCGGCGGTGGCCTCCCAGCCGATGCCGACGCCGCGGTCGTCCCGCGTTGCGTCGCCTTCCGGGATCACGATGTCGAACTCCCGGTAGGCGTCGACCCGCGCCTTTTTCTGGAACCCACCGGTGACGGAGAGGCCCTTCACGGTGACGGTTCGCTCCTGCCCGTCCGGGGCCGTGAGGCGGAGGGAATGGCCGGGCTTCAGCATGGAAGGCTCGAAGTCGCCGTCCACGAGCTTGAGCCTGAGCATCCACCCGCGGAGGGGGACGAAGTAGGAGTCGGAGACGCGAAAACGGTAGTCGCTCATGGCGAACCCTGTCTGGCGGCGATGATGGTGGCGGTGGTGCGGTGGAGGATAGCGTCGGCCGGGGGCGTGGTCTAGCTTCGGCCGCATGAGCGAGCTGGATCTGCCGCCGGAACGGATGCGCGCGATGGGATACCGCGTGGTCGACCATCTGGTCGAGCGCATCGCGCGCCTGGACAGCGGGCCGCCCTGGCGCGGCGCGACGCGGGAGGAGATGCGACGCAGGCTGTCCCCGGCCGACCTGGACACGCCGGCCGCGTTCGATGCGCTGCTCGAGGAGCTGTTCCAGCAGGTGCTCCCGTTCGGCGTCAGCACCGATCATCCGCGGTTCTTCGCCTTCATCCCGAGCTGTCCCACGTGGCCGGGGATCCTCGGGGACCTGGTCGCGGCGGGGAGCGGGATCTACCCGGGGACGTGGCTCGGATCGGCCGGGTACAGCGCGCTCGAGCTCGAGGTCCTGGCCTGGTTCAAGGACTGGATCGGCTACCCGCGGGAGGCGGCGGGGCTGCTCATGAGTGGCGGCTCCATGGCCAACCTGGCGGCGCTGGTGGCCGCCCGGGAGGCGCGGCTGGGCCGTGAGCCCGGCGCGGGGGTCATCTACGCCTCGGCCGAGGCGCACTCGTCGGTCATCCGGGCCGCCCGCATCCTGGGTTTCCCCGACGTGCACATCCGGGTCCTCGAGCCCGATGCCGACGACCGCCTGGCACCGCCTGCGCTGGCCGCGGCGATCGCGGAGGACCGCGCCCGGGGACTGCGCCCGTTTTTCGTCGCGGCCGCGGCGGGCTCCACCAGCACGGGCGCGGTGGATCCGCTGGAAGAGCTCGCGGCGGTGTGCGAGGGCGAAGGGCTCTGGCTGCACGTGGATGCGGCGTACGGCGGCTTCGCGGTCCTGAGCGCCGCCGGCCGCGCGGTCATGGCCGGCATCGAGCGCGCGGACTCCGTCACGCTCGACCCGCACAAGTGGCTCTACCAGCCCTTCGAAGCGGGGTGCCTGCTGGTCCGGCGCGGGCGGGAGCTGGTGGACGCGTTCCGGGTCGCGGGCACGTACCTGCAGGACACCGCGCTGGCCGAGTCGGCAGCGCCCGATGACGGCGAGGTCAATTTCGGCGACCGGGGGCCCCAGCTCACCCGCTCGGCACGGGCCCTGAAGATCTGGTTGTCCGTCCGTTTCCATGGCCTGGACCGGATCCGGAAGGCCATCGAGGCGGCCATGGCGCTGGCCGAGCGGGCGGAGGTGCGGATCCGTGCCTCCGGGGACCTCGAGCTGGTCACGCCCGCACGGCTGGGCGTGGTCTGCTTCCGTAGCGGCCGGGGGGAGGCGGAGGACGCGGCCCGGATCCGTCGCCTGCTCGAGAGCGGCACGGGAATGGTCTCATCGACGCGCATCAGAGGCGAATACGTGATGCGGCTCTGCATCCTGAACCACCGGAGCCGGTGGGAAGACGTGGAGGCGGTCCTCAGCGACCTGGAGCGGCCGGTCCCGTAAGCGACGGGGCCTCCCCCGCACCGTCCGGTCCTCGCCGCCCGCCCGCCGGCAGGCCGGGTGACGCGACGGCCTCCGACTCCGGCCGCCGCGCCAGCTCCAGCAGCAGCCCCAGCCCGGTCTCTCTCCGGACATCGACGATCCGGGCGACCCGACCGCCGGCCGCGGTGTCGATCAGGACGGTGCCGATCCCGCGCCGGCGCTGGAAGGGGCTCTCCCGGAAGTGCAGCGTCTGGATCTTCCGGTCGGGAACCACCCACGTGACCCTCGTGAAGACGCCGCCGCGGGCCAGGGCGTAGCCTCCGGCGCGGGCCCACGCCCGGGCCCGGTATTGCGCACGCGCGTACACCCACGCGGGGCCGAGGAGCAGGAGCAAGGCGATGGCGTTGCGGTCCAGCCAGAGCGCCAGCACGCCGGCGCCGAACACGATGGGGACCGCCAGGCGTCTGAACCCCCGACGCCGGGACACCGGGGCGACGGGGTTGAGCGTGACGCCATCCAGCCTGGCGTCCTCGAAGACCGCGCGGAGAAGCCGGCCGACGTCACGACGGCGGGCCAGCGGAACGAAGGCCTCGGCGCGGCCGCCCGGCCGATCGTTCCGGCCCGGCGCGGCACCCGCCGTCTCGATCTTGAGGGCCGAGAGGCCGAGGGGCCGGCGAAGCAGCGATTCCTCGATGCGCACCGCCTGCACCCGCTCCAGGGGCACGGTCGACCGGTGCCGCGAAAGCAGGCCGTACTCCCGCCGGAGGTCAGCGCCGACGCGCGTCAGGGTAAAGCCGTGGAAGCGCACGATGGTCGCCCCGATGGACACGACCCATCCCATGATGAAGAACGCGATGGCGAGAAGCGCCCCGGCAAGGATGGCGCCGGCCACGCCGATCTCCGCCCCGCGCCCGAACAGCTCTTCGGCCGTCCGGCCGAGCCACTCGATGCCGCCGAGGCCGTCGCCCAGCTCGAGAAGGGTGGCGAGCCCCGCGGCGATCAGGCCGGCCTCGTTGGATGTGGCTCCCGCGATGGCGAGGTCGGTCACGCCGAGGCGAAGCAGCGGCCGCGCCTCTCCGCGCGGCCCGGGCGTACCCGCGGCCGACGGGGAACCGGCGGCGTCCCCCTCCGTTGCGGCGGCCGCGGCCGTGGCGTGGGGCTCGCTCTCCTGGGCGCGGTGCCGCCGTCGCATGAGCTCGGCCTGGAGATCCTGCGCCTCACCGAGGGCGAGGACCGCAAGGCTGGCTTCCGTCTCCGAGCCGCCGGATGCGGTCTCGAGGCGGAGGGACGCCACGCCGGCGAGTCGCTCGAGGAACGACTGCTCGAGATCGATGTTCTGGACGCGCGGGAGGGGGATGACCCGGCGCCGCCGGGCGAGGACGCCGCTGTCGAGGATGAGCTCGTCGCCCTCGAGGCGGAAGCGGAACGCGAGCCACTGGCTCACCGCGATCAGGAGGGAAGGGACGGAGAGGATCAGGAGCACCCACTGGAGGGTGCCTGCCAGGTCGCCGCCGGCCGAAGCCCCGCCGACGATGGCGGGGAGGAGGAGCTGACGGGCGAGGCGCAGGGCCCGGGAGATGATGGTGAAGCCGTGGAGGCGCCTCCCCTCAGACGGCATCCCCGGCTCCGCTGAGTGCGACCAGGCGGTCCCGCAGCCCATCGGCCGTCGTGGCCTCGAGAGCGGGAATGGCGATGATGGCTCCCCTCGTCCCGGCGGTGTACACGACGACGGCCGCCAGCCCGAGTGACCGGTCGATGGGGCCGTGGCGGGTGTCCACGTGCTGGATCCGGGCGTGCGGGACGATCGACGTGGTCCGGATCAGGATCCCGTAGCGGAGGTAGAGATCCGTCTCCCGCAGGCGGTAGCCCCACGCGCGGTGGCGGGCCGGGGGAACGAGGATGGCGAGGACGATGGCGGCCGCGCCGGCGAGGAACGCCAGCAGCCCCTCCGGGAACGGGGTACCGAGGAGCAGCTCGGCGGCGAGGAGGAGGCCGGCGAACCCGCCCCCCCGGAGGAGGTAGTCGATGCGCCACAGCGTGACCGCCCGGGGATCGAGCCGATCGAGTCCCCGGACCTCTTCCGCCGCCCCCACCGGCGTCGCATCGGCGGACGGCTCCTCCCCGACGGCGTGGGAGGGATCCGGCTGGGTCACGCCGGCTGCTCCGCGATATCGCGTTGGGCGAGGGCCACGCGGTTGCGGCCGGCGTCTTTGGCCCGGTAAAGCGCGTCATCGGCGCGCTTGAGGAGCTGCTCGTAGGTCGTGCCGTCCTCCGGGAAGCCGGCCAGCCCGGCGCTGACGGTCAGGCGCCCGGCCGGCTGGATGTCCCGGTGGCGGAACGGGTGCTCCTGCACATCGAGGCGGAGCCGCTCGATGATGGGGAGCGCCTCGTCCCTGGAGGCGTTGATCATGATCAGCGCGAACTCCTCCCCGCCGTAGCGGGCCACCATGTCGTGGAGGCGGAGCTCGCGGCGCATCACGTCGGCGAGCTCCCGGAGCGCGATGTCGCCGGCCAGGTGACCCACGCTGTCGTTGTAGTGCTTGAAGAAGTCGACATCGACCATGGCGACGGCGCACACGCCGCCGTAACGCTGGACGCGGTCCAGCTCGGCCCGGAGGACCTCCTCGAAGTGCCGGCGGTTGGGCAGGCCGGTGAGGGAGTCCGTCAGCGCCATGTCCGCGAGCCTGCGCCGGAGGTCGAGCATCTCGCGACGGTCGGAGCGGAGCCGCTCGAAGACGAGGCCGGCGTACATGCTGATGACGAAGACCGAGCCCGCCACGCTGGCCTCGAACGTGAGCGAGAGGGGGTAGCCCTGGCGGTACAACAGGACCGCCACGCCGAAGTAACCGAGGGTCATGGCGCTGCTGAGGACGACCACGGCATGGAACCCGGCGAGCCCTGCGGTGAACAGAAGGGCCACGAACCAGCCCGGGAGGATGGCGAAACGGAGCTCCGGGGCGAGCAGCATGTACAGGCCGAGGAGGAGCATCGCGCCGATGAGCGGAACGTACAGAAAATGCGGGTCCCAGGCGAGATGCCGGTCCCAGCCGCGGAGGGCGATGACGAGCAGGACGGCCTGGATGATGCCCGTGAGGAGGGCCGCGGTGCCCCATTCACGGGGAGAGATCTCGGTGAGGCCGAGACCCCGGCCGCCGAGGATCAGTACGAGTGCGACGACCAGCCCGCCGGAAGCCAGGGCGACGCCGCGCACCTTGATGCGTTTCTTCTGCGCTGCATCCATCGAGGGTGTGCCGCGGAGGCTGCCCGGGGGGAGGGGTGGACACCGCCATCAGGCGGCGTAGCTTTGCCGTGTCCACCCGCGGGATGGAACGATGACCGAATTATGCGGCGGCCCGCCCGCCGCGACAAGTGCTTGGAGGTTGCGAGGATGGCCGAGATCGAGTGCAGCCGGTGCGGAAACCCGGGCGAGTCGCTGGAGAAGCCGCCGCTGCGCAACGAGCTCGGGGAGCGGGTCCACGCCTCGATCTGCCGGGCCTGCTGGGACGAATGGCTGCGGTACCAGACCGCGCTGATCAACCATTATGGGCTGGATGTCCGCGACCGGGAAGCGCGGGGATTCCTGACTCAGAACATGGATGCGTTCCTGTTCCGGAGCGGCGAGACCGAGCAGATCGACACGAGCCAGGAAGGGAACGTCCGCTGGTAGCGGTCGCACAGGAGATGAAGCGATACGGAGGGTTCGCGGGGCTCCTCGCCCTGGGGCTCTGGTCGGGGTCCGCGACGGATGCGCTGGGGCAGCGGGCCGAGGCCGCCGGAGGTCCGAGCGGCGGAAACGGCACGCTGTGTCTGGCCGAGCGGCGGAGCGAGATCCGGATCGACGGGCTTCTGGACGAGCCCGCGTGGGAGGGCGCGCCGGTCGTGACCGATTTCGTGCAGGGCGAGCCGGTGGAAGGGGCGGCGGCGGAACAGCCCACGGAGGTTCGCCTGCTGTTCGACGACGAGGCGATCTACGTGGGCGCGCGGTTGGCGGAGCCGGGGGGCCGCATCGCGCGCCAGCTGGTCCGCCGGGACGAGACGGGGCAGGCGGATTATTTCGAGGTTTCCTTCGATCCGAACCGGGACCGGCGGACGGGCTACCAGTTCCGGGTGTCCGCGGCCGGCGTCCAGCGTGACGCGTACCTGTTCGACGACGACCGGCAGGACGATTCCTGGAACGCCGTGTGGGAGGCGGAGGTCGCCGTCGGGCGGGACGGGTGGTCAGTGGAGATGCGGATCCCCTGGTCGCAGGTCCGCTACGAGCCGGGGTCCCGGCCCCAGACATGGGGCGTCAACTTCGTCCGCTGGCGCGTTGCCGCCGGGGAACGCACCTACTGGGCACTGGTCCCGCGGAATCAGCACGGACGCGTCAGCTTCTTCCGGGCGATGGAGGACGTTCGCGTCCCGGACGGCGCACGGCGACTCGAGCTGAGGCCCTACGCCCTCGGCCGAACCCACTCCGGCCCGGCCGAGCCCGGCGATCCGTTCTTCGGCGGGCGGGAAACCGACATTCAGGCGGGGGTGGACCTGCGCTACGGGCTCGGCAGCGCGTTCACGCTGGACGCCACGCTTAATCCGGACTTCGGCCAGGTCGAGCTGGACCCGGCGGTCATCAACCTCTCCGCATTCGAGACCTTCTTCGACGAGAAGCGGCCGTTCTTCGTCGAGGACGCTCGCATCTTCGATTTCTCCCTGGGCGGCTTCCGCGACCAGCTCTTCTACAGCCGGCGGATCGGCCGGGAGCCCCAGGGCTCCGCGCCCGAGGACGCGACCCACGCCGACATTCCGGACCAGAGCACGATCCTCGGGGCCGCGAAGCTGACCGGCCGCACGACGGGCGGGCTGTCGCTGGGCGCCCTCGCGGCGGTCACCGCGGAGGAGGAGGGCGTCGCCGCGTTCGCGGGTGACGAGCCGGGGGCCTCCAGCCAGAGGGCCTTCGTGGCGCAACCGAGGAGCTGGCACGGCGTGGCTCGGGCCCGGCAGGACCTGCGGGCAGGGGCGACCACCGTGGGGGGGATCCTGACGGCCGTGGGCCGGGAGCTCCCGGGTGACCGCTCCTTCGCGTTCCTGCCGTCATCCGCCTACACCGCGGGCGTGGACTTCGAGCACATGTGGGGAGACCGCGAGTGGGCGGTGGAGGGGTATTTGGCCGGGAGCATGGTGCGGGGGGACAGCGTGGCCCTGGTCGAGATCCAGCGGTCGAGCAACCACTATTTCCAGCGCCCCGATGGCGGGTTCACGGTGGACAGCGGACGGACGTCGCTGGCGGGGGCGAGCTGGGAGGTGGGGGTGGAGCGGCGCAGCGGCGAGCACTGGACCGGCGGTGTGTCCGTCGGCCGCGCCACGGGCGGTTTCGAGGTGAACGACCTCGGATTTTCCGGGTCCAGCGAGTCCATGGGCGTGAACGCCCGCGTGCGCTACCGCGAGGTCCAGCCCGGGCGTCTCTTCCGCAGCTACGAGGTGGAGCTGACGACGTTCCAGAACTGGCGGGGGGCGGTCCTGGAATCACCCCTCGATGGCGCGGCGTGGAAGCGGGAGCACAAGAATGGCTCCGTCTGGACGCGGGGCCAGTGGACGCTGAACAACTTCTGGGGCGGCCGCTTCGAGTACGCGTACCGACCCGAGGTCCTGAGCGACGTCGCGACCCGGGGCGGGCCGCTGATGGTGGACCCCGCCAATCAGAAGATCGAGCTCCGGGGGAACACGGACGAGCGCAAGCGGTTGAGCTTCGGGGCCGGCGGCGGCTACGAGACCGGGGAGGCGGTGCGGGCGCTGGACTTCGAGGTGGGTGTGACCTGGCGGCCGGTGGCGAGGCTGGAGCTGGAGCTGGAGCCCGGGTTCGAGGTGGCCACCGTCCGTGACCAGTACGTGGCCACGCTCGACACGCTTCCGTACGCTCCCACGTTCGGCAGCCACTACCTGTTCGGCGAGCTGGAGCGCCGCTCCGTCTCCCTGGAGACGCGGCTGAACGTCACGTTCACGCGGGACCTGACCCTCCAGCTGTTCGCCCGGCCGCTGCTGGATGCGGGCGAGTACACGTCCTACAAGCGGCTGGACCGCGCGGCCTCCTTCGCGTTCACGACCCTGGAGACCGGCGCCCCGGCGGACCTGGACGGCGACGGCGCTCCCGCCACGTGCGCGGGCGGCGCACTCTGCGAGGTCGACGGAACGCAGTACGTCGATCTGGACGGCGATGGCGCCATCGACGGCTCCTTCGGCGACCGCGACTTCAACCTGGTCTCGCTTCGCGGCAACGCCGTCGTGCGCTGGGAGTACCGCCCGGGCTCGACGCTCTTCCTGGTCTGGCAGCAGCGCCGCTCGGACCGGCGCCCCTTCGGCGACTTCGATTTCGCCCGGGATCGCGCCGACCTCCTCGACGTGCACCCCGACAACATCTTCATCCTGAAGCTCAACTACTGGCTGGGGCTCTGACCGTCCGATGTTCGAGGACTTCCGGGCGGCGTGGCGGGAGGCGGTCGCGAACTTCTGGCGCGAGCTGCGCGCCGAAGAGGACGCGGATGCCCGGGCCGCCTACCGGGAGATGGGGCGCGCCCGGACGCAGCTGGAGCGGCTCGACGCGGAGCTCGCCGACACGCGCCGCCGCCTGGCGACGGAGCGGGAGCAGGCGGCCGTGTGCGATCGACGCCAGCGGATGGCCCGGCAGATCGGCGACGTCGAGACCGCCCGTGTCGCGGGGGAGTACGCCGCCCGCCACCGGGAGCGGGCGGCGGTGCTGGAGCGGAAGGCGGATGCCCTGGAGGCGGAGCGCGCCCTGTGCCGCCGCGACCTGGACGAGATGGAGCGCGCCGTCCAGGACGGGCGCGTCGCCCCGGGCCGGAGCGTCCTCGAGGACCTCGAGCGCGACCCCGCGGAAGCGGAGTTCCGGAACCTGGAGGACGCGACCCGCGAGCGCGCGGCCGCGGAGCGTCTCGAGGAGCTGAAACGCCGCATGGGCCGGTAGCCGCCCCGTTCCCTGGCGGCCTCGCCCGCGCCCATGGCGCGCACCGCCAGCCTTGCCGTCCGCGGGGCGAGGGCAGAAGATAGGCGATCTTCCGAGGGCCTGGCCCGACCGTCCCCCTTCCGTCACAGCGGAGCCAAAATGACGAAGGACCCCAAGAGCGAATTCGCCGATCCGGATTCCGCGCGCCTCGGCGGCCGACCCCTCGCCTTCGCCGGCGTGGCCGCCGACGACCGGAGCTTCTTCGGTCATCCCCGCGGCCTGATGGTGCTGTTCTTCACGGAGATGTGGGAGCGCTTCTCCTACTACGGGATGCGGGCCCTCCTGATCCTCTTCATGACGGCGGCGATCGTGGAGGCGAACCCGGGGCTGGGGTTCGGCGTGGGGAGGGCCGCGGCCATCTACGGGCTCTACACCTCCATGGTGTACCTGCTGGCGCTCCCGGGCGGCTGGGTCGCGGACAACCTGTGGGGCCAGCGGAAGGCGGTGTTCGTCGGCGGGGTCATCATCGCCATGGGACACTTCACCCTGGCCGCGCCCCTGGTCGGGGTCCCCGACATCCCGTCCTTCTTCCTGGGGCTCTTCTTCATCGTCATCGGCACGGGGCTGCTGAAGCCGAACGTCAGCACCATGGTCGGCGACCTCTACGCCAACCCGCAGGATGCCCGGACGGAGCACGAGCGGGACGAGTGGGGCGCGCGGCGGGACGCCGCGTTCTCCCTGTTCTACATGGGCATCAACATCGGGGCGGTGCTGGGCCCGTTCATCTGCGGCACGCTGGGCGAGGAGGTGAACTGGCACTGGGGCTTCTCAGCGGCGGGCTTCGGGATGATCCTGGGGCTGATCCAGTACCGCATGGGCGACCGCCACCTGGGCAACGCGGGCGCCCTCCGTGGCGACCCCGCGTCGCAGGAGGTGCGCGACCGCACGCGGCGGTTCTATCTGACCGCCGGCGGCGTTGCGGGCGCCGCCGCGCTGTTCATCTGGCTCTCCGTCAGCGGCATCCTGCCCGTGACGCTGCAGGGCTTCGCGACCTGGCTCGGCTACGGCATCCTGCTTCTCACGATCACCTTCTTCGCCTGGCTCATCTTCGGACTCGGCCTCGCGGCGGGGCTCCTGCTCCTGTGGGCGATCCTGATCCCGCTGCTGGGGGCGACCGGGGACGCCACCGTGGCGGCCCAGTGGGCGACGGTCTCCACCCTGGGCGTCTTCCTCGTCGTCATGCTGGCGTCGGTGCTCCGGGGCGGAGAGAGGAACACCATCGAGCGGAAGCGTCTCATGGTGATCTTCTGGCTCTTCCTCCTGGCCGCCGTGTTCTGGTCGGGCTTCGAGCAGGCCGGCTCCTCGATGAACCTGTTCGCGGAAGACCTGACCGACCGCGTCTTCTTCGGCTGGCAGATGCCGACCACGTGGCTCCAGAACGTGAACCCCTTCTTCATCATCATCCTGGCGCCGGTGTTCGGCGCCATGTGGCAGTGGCTGGCCCGGCGGGACCGCAACCCGTCGATCCCGGTGAAGTTCGGCCTGGGGCTCCTGGGTCTCGCCGCCGGCTTCTTCGTGCTGTCGTGGGGCGCTTCTTACGCGACCGATGCCACGCGCGTGTCGGTGGTCTGGCTCGTCGTCACATACTTCTTCCACACCTGCGGCGAGCTCGCGCTCTCCCCCGTCGGGCTCTCGTCGATGACCAAGCTCGCCCCGCCCGACCGCGTGGGGCAGATGATGGGCGTCTGGTTCATCGCCGCCGCGCTGGGGAACCTGTTCGCGGGGCTGGTCGCCGGGAACCTGGAAGTGTTGCCTCCCTCCGACCTGTTCCGGAGCGTCGCCATGTTCGCCGGCGCCGCCGGCCTCGTGGCCCTCTTCGTGAGCCCGTGGGTGAAGCGCCTGACGGGCGGGATCCAGTAGGCGGGCAGGCCGGGCGAAGGACACGCCCGCGCGGGGGCGGGCCGTTCTCGCACCCGCGGGGTATTCCCCGCCGCACGGCTCCTGCCGCGCCATGGAGAACATGGACACCTCGATCCTCAGGATCCTCCGCCGCCATCCGCTGACGCGGACCCTCTCCGCGGACGAGCGGAACTATCTGGTCTCGCTCGGCCGGGTGATCGGCTACCTGCCCGGGGCCTATATCTTCCACGAGAGCCAGCCGCGCCGTGCGTTCGGGATCCTGCTGAAGGGGCGGGTGGAGCTCCAGACCGGACAGCGCGGCCGGCCGACCGTGCTGTCCGTCCTCGGCGCCGGGGACTCCTTCGGCGAGGGGAGCCTCCTCGACGACTACCCCCACTCCTCCTCCGCGCTCGTCCGGGAGCCGGCCGAGGTTCTCGAGATCCCGCGGGAGGTCATCGACCGTATCGCGGCGGAGCGGCCGGACCTCCATTCCCGGCTGGTCGCGGGAGCCGTCCAGCTGATCGTGGGGCAGGTCCGGTCCGCGAGCGGCCGCTTCGCGGGTCGCGAATCGGTCTACCTCTCCGGGGCGATCCGGCGGGAGCACGATCTCCTGGGGGACCGCGAGGTGCCGGACCGCAACTATTACGGCATCCAGACGCTGCGGGCCGTGGAAAACTTCCCCATCACGGGGATCGCCATCGCGCAGTACCCGCAGCTGATCAATGCGCTGGCCGCGGTGAAGGAGGCGGCAGCAGAGGCGAACCGCGCCCTGGGGCTCCTCGAGGACGACGTCGCCGATGCCATCATCGCGGCGTGCCGCGAGATCCGCGGCGGCAGCCTGCACAACGAGTTCGTGGTGGACGTGATCCAGGGCGGCGCGGGGACGTCCACGAACATGAACGCCAACGAGGTGATCGCGAACCGGGCGCTGGAGCTGATGGGCCGGGGGCGCGGCGAATACGACGTCGTCCATCCCAACAACCACGTCAATCTCTCGCAATCCACGAACGACGCCTACCCGACGGCGCTGAAGATCGCCGCCATCTGGTCGCTCCGGGACGTCGAGCAGGCCGTAGCCGCGCTCCGGGACGCCTTCCTGGCCAAGGCCGATGAGTTCGCCGACATCGTGAAGATGGGGCGGACACAGCTCCAGGACGCCGTCCCCATGACCCTCGGGCAGGAGTTCCACGCGTTCGGTGTGACGCTGGGCGAGGAGATCGAGCGGCTGAGGACGGCGGCAGCGCTGATCCGCGAGATCAACATGGGTGCGACGGCCATCGGGACGGGGATCAACACGGACCCGGGCTACGCGGAGGCGGTGAGGGCGGAGCTGTCGCGGGTGACGGGGCTGGACCTGATCACGAGTCCGGACCTGGTGGAAGCGACACAGGACACCGGCGCCTTCGTCCATCTGTCCGGCACGCTGAAGCGCGTGGCCGTCAAGCTGTCGAAGATCTGCAACGACCTCCGGCTGCTGGCCAGCGGCCCCCGGGCGGGGCTGGCCGAGATCCGGCTCCCGGCCATGCAGCCGGGGTCCAGCATCATGCCGGGGAAGGTGAACCCGGTCATCCCGGAGATGGTCAACCAGGTCTGCTTCCAGGTCGTCGGCAACGACCTGACGGTGACCATGGCGGCGGAAGCGGGCCAGCTCCAGCTCAACGTGTTCGAGCCGGTCATCGCTTTCAACATCTTCCAGTCCGTGGACATGCTGGTCCAGGCGTGCATCGTGCTGCGGGAGCGTTGCGTGGTGGGCATCGAGGCGGACCGCGAGCGGATCCGCGAGCTGCTCGAGCACAGCATCGGCGTGGTCACGGCCCTCGTGCCCTACCTCGGCTACGAGCGCGCGACCGCGGTGGCGCGGGAAGCGCTGGAGTCCCACCGCGGCGTCTACGAGCTGGTGCTCGAAAAGGAGTGGATGACCCGCGACGAGCTGGACGATGTGCTCTCGCCGGACGCCATGACCAGGCCCCGCGGCCTGCACCCCGAGCGACGGCGCGCGGATCGTCGGCGCAAAGGCACCTGAGCCCGGTTGCCCGGGATTTGCACCCCCTGTCCCGCCGGACTACCTTCGGGGTTCGGCCGGGGTCGGACCCCGGCGCATCCGGACCCCCGGGACCGACCGGGTCCTCGGGGGGAATCGCGTGGGGCCGCCCCGTGTCCGCTACAGCCGATGGAGACGGTGGAGTCGCCGCTGTGCCGTCGGCCTTTTCATGCCACACAGCAGGGAGCGCGAGTGGGCGTTTCGCAGGCGAGCCTGGTTCCGGAGAACGTCCCGCAAGCGTGCGGGCGGCCGGCCGTTCCGGTGCCCCCTGTCGAGCCGCGCTCCGCCATTCGGGTCCGGCCGGAGGATCGCAGCCACCTCCTCCGCCGCGCCCCCCGCTCCACTTACTTCGACAGCGAAGAGGAGGAGGAGGAGGACGGCATCCGGCTGCGGCGGCAGCGTCGCCTGAACTCCTCCTTCAGCGAGATCCCCCCGCTGGCCCGGAACGGCCGCCGCTGAGACCTCCGTTTTCGCCCCCACGCTCCCGGTCCGGTCGCCGCACCTGCTCGAGCGTGGCCTCGGTGTCGGTGAGACGCAGGCGCAGCGCCTCGTTCTCCCGCTCGAGAGCCAGGCTCCTCGACTCCAGGTCGGCCATGAGCCGTGCCCGCTCCGCTGTGGCGGCCAGCTGGTGGGCCACGACCTCCAGCAGCTCCCGGTCCTCCGGCGCGAACCGGCGCTCCCCGGTGAAATAGAAGCTGAGCGCGCCGAACGCCCGGGACTCCACCGCGAGTGGAAGGGCGACCATCGACGCGAACCCGAGCTCCCGGGCGGGCTCCCACCATTCCGCGAGGGACGGGTCCGCGAACACGTCCGAGACCTCGACCGCGTGGTTCCGCCCGACGGCCTTTCCTGTCGGGCCGCGCCCCACCATGATCCGGATCTCGCCCAGCCAGCGCGCGGCCGACTGCGGCCAGTTGTGCGCACACACCAGCCGCAGCAGCCGCGGATCATCCCGGTCCCTCAGAAATACGGACGCGAACGAGGCGCCGAGCTGCGGCGTGACGCGGGCGAGCGCGCGACGGTACACCTCGAGGGGCGTGGACGCCGTGAGGAACGCGTCGGCGATGTCGCGGGCGACCTCCAGCTCGCGCTCTCGCAGCCGGGCCGAGCCCGGGCCGCGATCTCCTCCACCACGGTCGCGTCGATCGCTCACGGGCACTTCGGGCTGAGGAAAAGTGGAACCCGCAACGCCTCCGATTGCCTCCTTCGCACACGGCGATTTTCCCTTGACGCACTCCGGGAGCCGCCCTACTGTATCGGAGCCTTCTGGCCAGGCCGGTTGCGGAAAAACGTGGGATCTACGAGCAGATCCGGCAAGTTCCGGCCCCTCGTTCACACTTCAGGAGTGGCTCAATGAACAAGTCCGAGCTGGTGCAGTCCCTGGCGAGCAAGACCGACATGACGAAGGCGGATGCGCAGCGCGCCATCGACGCACTGTTCAATCCCAAGGACGGCATCGTGACGCGGGCCCTGAAGAAGGGCGAGCGCATCCAGATCACGGGCTTCGGGACCTTCGAGACCCGGCAGCGGAAGGCCCGCACGGGGCGCAACCCGCGGACCGGCAAGGAGATCAAGATCGGACCCACCAGGAGCCCGTCCTTCCGCCCCGGCAAGGCCCTCAAGGACGCGATCAAGAAGTAGCCGTCGCGGTTTCGACAGCGCGCGACGGAAGGGGCCACGCCGCATCTCCTCGCGACGCGGCCCTCCGTGCATCAGGATCCGCCGCGTCCGGACCCGTCCGGCCGACGCCCGCCCGGCCTGGACCCGCCCGGTCGTGACCCCCCTGACCGGGACCCGCCGGGCCGGGACCCGCCGGGCCGCGGACGACCGCCCGAGCCACCCTTCGGGCCGCGCGCTCCCCCGGACCCTGCGCGAGGGCCGCCGCCGGTCGCTCCTGCCGCGCGGTCCTTGCGGTCGTAGTCCACCCGCAGGCTGCGGCCCTTGAGTGTGCGGCCGTTCAGCGCCTGGATGATGCGGTCGGCGTCGGTGCTCACCACCTCCACCGTGCTGTGGCTCTCCCGGATATCGATCCGCCCCACCGTCTCGCCGGTCACGTCGGCTTCGCCCGTGATGGCGCCGACCAGGTCCCCCGGGTTCACGTCATCGCGCTGGCCCACGCTGATGAAGAGGCGCACGAACGCAGCGCCCCGGGCCGGTGCCCCGGCCGCCGAGGCGACGGCGCCCCCGGACCCCGCTGCGGCTGCGCCCCCGGCCGCAGCGGCCGTTCCCGCGGCCCGCGGCCCCAGGCCCCCGGCTGTGCGCGCGAGGTAGAGGGCGGCGGCGGCGACCTCGGGGGCCGGGTGCTCCTCGAGGAGGGGCTCGATCAGGGAGAGGTAGGCCGCGAGGTCCGCCTCCCGGAGCGCGACCCGAAGCGCGTTGCGGGCCGTTTCGGCGGCGTCGTCGGCGCCCGGGCGGGGCAGCACCTGCGATCGCAGGCGGAAACGGGCGCGGGCGGCGATGCGGCGGAGGTGCGGGAGCTCCGCGGGCGTCACCAGCACGCTGCCGCCGCTCCGGTGCAGGTCCGCCAGCATCTCCGCGTCGAACGGCACGTCGGCGGAGATCACGGTCGCGCGCGTCGACCGCCGGTCTGCCTCGGCGGCGGAGAGGACCAGGAGTCGCCGTTCGCCCGCGCCCTCCTGCTCCCCGCCGGCTGCGGCCGCGCCTTCCAGGGCGACGCCGCGCCCCGCCAGCTCCTCGCCGAGCCGGGTCGCCCGCCCTCGCGTGCGGCAGATCACGGCCACCTCGCCGCCCGGGGCGCCCGAAGCGAGGGCGACGAGGGCGGCCGGCTTCTCCGACTCGCTAGCGACCGCGTAGCCGACCTCGCCCGTGGTCTCCGGCTCCTCCGCCGGGCGGGGCGGGATGGTGAGCGCCTTCCGGACGTGGCCCTCGACATACTCCGGCACCGGCCGCCCGAGCTCGCCGGTGATGATGATCTTCTGCCCCACCCCGGTGACGGAGTCGGTCAACGTCCGAACGGCGCCCCAACCGCCGAGCTCGTGGATGCGGTCGGCGCCGCCGACCACGAGGATGGCGACGGAATCGAGCTTCAGGGCGGAGTCGCGGACCGCGCCGAGGGCGGCAGCGGGCGTGGCGACGAGGAGCTGGGCGGGCCGGTCCGTCCACCCGGCGGCGAGGGCGCGGACGGTCAGGCCGGCCGGCGCGGCCAGGCGGGCGAGGGTGGCGGCGGTGCGGGAGACCTCGTCGGTGGAAGGGGCGAGGACCAGGACGGCCGGAGTGGCGTCGTCCTCGAGGGACGCGAGCCGGTCGAGGACGGCGAGCCCCCATGCCCCGGTTACGCCCGCGCCGGTGGACGCGTGCAGGATGCCGTTGTTGCCGCGCCGGAGGACGGGTACGGCGTCCCGCTGGAGCCCCGCGGGCGTCTCCCAGCCCATGTCGTGCGCGCCCGCGCACAGCTCGGGCGCTATCCCGAGATCTTCGAACGTCGCCGCCATGCCGCCTCACCCCTGTTGTCAACGCGCGTGTCGTCCGCCATCCCCTGCCGGGGGGCGGTGAATATAGCAGGGTTGCAGGAGCGGTGCCGGGTCCGGTAGGATCGCGCCATGGCGGCGCTGCATGATCTGCTCGGGCGGGCGAGCGACGTGGTCTGGGGGGTGCCGACCATCGTGCTGCTGCTCGGCACCGGACTGTACCTCACCATCGTCCTGCGTGGCGTGCAGTTCCGCAAGCTCGGTCCGGCGCTCCGGCTGGCGCTGATCGAGCGGAAGGAGGAGGGAGCCGAGGGCGACATCACCCACTTCCAGGCGCTCATGACCGCGCTCGCCGCGACGGTGGGCGTCGGCAACATCGCGGGTGTGGCCACGGCCATCGCCTCGGGTGGCCCGGGGGCGCTGTTCTGGATGTGGATCACGGCGCTGTTCGGGATGGCGACGAAATACGCGGAGGCGCTGCTCGGGGTCCACTACCGCGAGGTGGACGAGCGGGGGGACATGGCGGGTGGCCCCATGTACTATCTCTCCCGGGGGGTGGGTGGACGTGTCGGTCGTTTCCTCGGTGGGGCTTTCGCGCTGTTCACCGCCATCGCGGCCTTCGGGATCGGGTGCATGGTCCAGAGCAACTCGGTGGCCGACGCCCTGCGGAGCTCCTTCGCGATCCCCCCCCTGGCCACCGGCGTCGTCATCGCCACCCTCGCCGGCCTCGTGATCCTGGGCGGGATCCGCTCCATCGGCCGCGTGGCCGGCACGTTCGTGCCCATCATGATCGCGTTCTACATGGCCGGCGGGCTGATCGTCCTCGCGATCAACTGGCGGGGCCTCGACGACATCGCCGTCCATGTCTTCCGGGAGGCCTTCACCGAGACCGCCGCAGTGGGCGGCTTCCTCGGCGCCTCGGTGCGGGAGGCGATCCGGTGGGGCTTCGCACGGGGCATCTTCTCCAACGAGTCGGGGCTCGGCACGGGCGGGATCGCCGCCGCCGCCGCCCAGACCCGAACGGCCCCGGCGCAGGCGCTCGTGTCCATGACCCAGACGTTCATCGACACCGTGGTCGTCTGCACCATCACGGGGTTCACCATCATCGCCACCGGCGCCTACACCCGCGTCGACCCGGCCACGGGGCTCGCGCTGACCGGGGCGCCGCTGACGGTGGCGGCGTTCCGGACGGGGCTGCCCGGCCAGCTGGGCGGGTACATCGTCTCGGTGGGGCTCGCGTTCTTCGCGTTCTCCACGATCCTCGGCTGGGCCTATTACGGCGAGCGCGCCGTGGAGTACCTGTTCGGGGTCCGCGCCACGAGGCCGTACCGCCTGCTCTTCATCCTGGCCGCGTTCACCGGCGCGGCGGTGCTCCAGCTCGGCACGACGACGGGATTCGAGCTGGTCTGGAGCTTCAGCGACATCTTCAATGGCGCGATGGCGTTCCCCAACCTCATCGGGCTCCTGCTGCTGTCCGGCGTCGTGGCCCGGGAGACCCGGCGGGCGTTCGGAGAGGAGCGCTCCGACTGACTGGAACCGACCCCGCATGGCGCCTATCTTCCTTTCCCGTCCGAACTCGAACCCGAACGCACAAGTGAGGTCGGCTGTGCAGGCACTCAAACGGATCATCGGCGCCGGCGCCGCCGCAGCGGCGTGCGCTCTCGCGGCCCCGGCCGCGGCTCAGGGGCCGCAGGAGGGCCCCCCCGCGGGCTCCTACGAGTTCGTCCCGGGCGAGAGCGACCGGATCGAGGAGGCCATCGACCGCGCGGTCTCCCACATGAACTTCCTGATCCGTGGCATCGCGCGAAGGCGGCTGCGCGGGGCGAACGAGCCGATCGACCGGATCGAGATCCGCTATCCCGGCGACAGCGTCTGGATCTCCCTGCGGGCCGGCGACCCGCCGATCGTCTCCCCCCGCGATGGCTCCTTCGCCGAGTACCGGCGCGCCGACGGCGAGTTGCTGAAGGTGAGGACGGAGCTGTCGACCGGCGTCGTCGAGCAGTACTTCGCCTCGGACGACGGCGACAAGCGGATGGTGTACCGCACCCGCCCCGATGGGCTGCTCGCGCTGGAGGTGGAGGTCCTGAGCGAGAGGCTGAAGGAACCGTTCACCTACACCTGGATCTTCCGGCCGGTGGACGATGCCGGGGGTGGCACGGGCGCCGGGAGCCGGGTCGGCGCGGGGCGACCGGTCCACACCTACTCCATCGTGGCCCGCGACCCCGGGACCGGGCAGATGGGCGTGGCGGTGCAGTCCCACTGGTTCAGCGTGGGCCCCCTGGTGCCGTGGGCGGAGCCGGGCGTGGGCGCGGTGGCCACGCAGTCCTTCGTCGACGTGAGCTACGGCCCGCTCGGGCTGGAGCTGTTGAAGGCCGGGAAGACGGCGCAGCAGGCGCTGGCCGCCCTGGTCCACGCGGACGAGCACCCGGAGGTCCGGCAGGTCGCCATCGTCGATGCGGCCGGGAACGTGGCGGCGCACACCGGCGAGGGGGCGATCCGCGGCGCCGGACACCGGACCGGCGCGAACTACTCGGTGCAGGCCAACCTGATGCTGACGGAGACCGTCCCCGACGCCATGGCCCGGGCCTTCGAGGGGGCGCGGGGCGATCTGACCGAGCGGCTGCTGGCCGCGCTGGAGGCGGCGCAGGCGGAGGGCGGCGACATCCGGGGGAAGCAGTCGGCCGCGATCCTCGTCGTCTCGGGCGAGCGGATGCCCCAGCCCTGGCAGGGTCGGCTCTTCGACCTGCGGGTCGAGGACCACCCGGAGCCGGTGGCCGAGCTCCGTCGCCTGGTCACGCTGGCTCGCGCCTACGCCCGCATGAACGCCGGCGACGAGGCGCTGACCACCGGCGACGTCGACGCGGCGCTGCGGGAGTATTCGGCCGCCAATGCCATGGTCCCGGACGCGGCGAGCAATGGCGAAATGGCCTTCTGGCACGCGGTCACGCTGGCGAGCCTCGACCGGGTGGAGGAGGCGCTCCCCCTGTTCCGCAGGGCCTTCGCCCAGGACCCGAACTGGCGGGAGCTGATCCCGCGCCTGGTGGAGGCCGGGCAGCTCCCCGACGACCCGGCGCTGGTCCGGCGGATCACCGGGGCCCGCTGACGCCCGCTCGCGGCTCGGCGGCGTGTGCGGCCCGGCCGCCGGCTCGGCTCAGCGCAGGCTCATCTGGAGCCGCAGCGTCCGCCCCGGCTGGGGCAGTCCGCACTGGTCGTAGATGGCCGAGTCGGTGAGGTTGTCGACCGCGGCCTCGAGGGCCAGTCGGCCGAACCACGAGCCCCGGGATCCCACCCGGAAGGAGCGGGCGAGCTGGACATCGGCCCGGGTGCTCGGGTCGAGCTGGGCGTAGCGCTCCGTCGCGCTCACCGGCGTCGCGCAGTACTGGCGTCCCACGTACTCGACCTCCGCGCCGGCCTCGACGCCCAGAGGGAGGGGAACGCTCCCGCCGATGCCGCCGACGATCTCCGGCTCGTATTCCGCCCGCACGGACGCGGCGGCGCCCGGCTCCCCGACCCGCGCCTCGACGTCCTGCAGCGTCAGCTCGGTCTCGAGGGTCAGCCGTCCCGCCGCGTACCCGGCCAGCAGCTCGATCCCGGTGCTGCGGATCTCGTCCCGGTTGATGCGCTGGAAGCGCGCCGGGGAGCCGACCGGCGCCGGGCCGCGTACGATGGCGTCGCGGAGCTCCTGGTGGAAGCCGACGAGCTGGAGATCGAAGGCCCCGCGCCTCGTGGTGAAGCCGGCTTCCATCGCGGTGAGGATCTCGGGTCGCAGCCCCGGATTGGGCTCGAACCGGCCGAGCGCGGTGGAATACATCTCCCGCAGTGCCGGAAAGCGGCCGCGACGGCTCGCCGCGGCGTGCAGCATCAGCGCCCCGCTGCCGCTGGTCCCGCTCACGCCCAGCCGTCCGCCCCATTCGGCGATGCTCCGCCCCGCGCCGGCCCCGCCGGTCTCCGGCGTATCGGCGCCATCCCAGGCCAGCCCGCCGCCGATGCGGCCACCCGGGATGGGCCGCCGGCTCCCGAGGGAGAAGGGGATGTCCAGCTCCGCGCCGGCGCTCCACAGCCGCTGACGGTAGGAGCCGCGGCTCTCGGCGGGCGACCCGCCCGCGAGCCCGGTGGTGACCACCTCGTCGTGCGAGATGTCCGCGTAGGTGAGAGCCGCGCGGACCCGGGCGGACGACGTGAGCGCATGGCTGCCGAGGACCCGGGCGGTCAGCGTGAGGTCCTCGGAATGCTCCGTCTCGTTCAGATCGCGGAAGAACGCCTCGGGGTCGCTCTCGCTCGCGGGCTGCGCGGGCAGGGCGAAGTCGTGGATCCGCGTCCGTCCTCCATCGGCGCCCAGGCTGAACGTCAGCTCGGCGGGGCCGGCCGGCGTGTCCACGGATCCGCTCCCCCCCGTGAGGATCCCCACCGCCCGCGAGACCGACGGGTAGCGCCACAGGCGCGGGCCATCCTCCGTGAGCTCGGGCGGCACGCCCCGCTCCCCCGAGTACCCGGTGCCGGTGGCGGCGACCCAGGCACCCGCGCCGCCATAGCGGGCGGTGACGAACGCGTCGCTGAGGCGCGACTGACTGTTCACCCGCAGGTCGTCTCTCGCCAGCGCCGGGTAGACCGCCTCGACGGCGGGCGGGGCGGCGAACCCGGGCCGGTCCCGGTGTCCGGCGCCCGCCCGCACCACGAGCGGCTCGCCACGCAGGGTCCCCGCGGCACCGGTCTCGGCGGCCACGGAATAGCCGCCGTTCTGGTCCATCCCCGCGGCGATCCGCCAGGGATCCGGGCGCGCGGTGGCCGCGCTCCCCAGCCCGATCTCCACGGCGCCACCGAGGACGTTCGGGCCGTGGAGGATGCTCGCGAGACCCCGGACCACCGTGATGCTCCGTGCCGCCGTCAGGGGGATCACGGACAGGTCGCTGCGGTGGTCCCACCCGAGGGTGAGCGGGACGCCATCCAGGAGGATCGCCACCTGCCGCTCCTCGGCACCTCGCATGGCGATCTGGGCCTCGCCCCGGGAATTCGTGCGCACCTGGACCAGCGGGATGTCCCGGAGAATGTCCTCCAGGAGGGGGGCCGGCCGCATCCGCACGGAGTCGAGCCGGAGCACCAGGGCGCTGACCCCGCCGGTCGTCGTGGATGGCCGGACCGCGCGAACGGCGATCGCCTCGACCGCGTAGACGGTGTCCTGGCGGAGCGTATCCGGGGCCTGGGCGCCGCCGGGGGCGGGCAGGACGGTGGCCGCCGCGACGGCCGCCAGGGCCGCCGCGGCGCGGAGCTGTATCGTCATCGAACGGGCGTTCGCGTGTCTGGTCGTGTCCGGGTCAGGCAATACCACGCGCGCGGCGGAAATGATCCGTGGCAGGACGAGCGCGAGCGACGAGCTCAGCCGAGCCGCTTCGTCCGCCGCTTGAGGAAGTCGCGCATCACGTACTGGCCGAGGGTCATGGTGCTCGTGAAGTAGGCCCGGCCGCGCGCCATCTCGCTCATCTTCGCGACGAACTGCACCAGGGCCGCGTCCCGGGCCAGCATGAACGTGTTGATGACGATACCGCTCTTGCGGCAGGCGGTCACCTCACGGAACGTCTCCTTGAGGACGAACGGGTCCAGCCCCGCCGGGTTCTTGTAGACCCGGCCGTCGGGCATCGTCACGGCGCTCGGCTTCCCGTCCGTGATCATCACGATCTGCCGCATGTCCTTCTTCTGCCCCTCCAGGATGCGGCGGGCCAGCTTCAGTCCCTCGGCGGTGTTCGTGTGATACGGACCGACCCGGGTGCGGGCCACGCTCTTGAGCGGCACCTCCTCGGCCCGGTCGCCGAAGGTCACCACCCGAAGCGTGTCCCCCGGGTACTGCGTCCGGATCAGGTGGCTCAAGGCGAGCGCCACCTTCTTCGCCGGCCCGAAGCGGTCCTCGCCGTAGAGGATCATGGAGTGGCTGATGTCCAGCAGCAGCACGGTGGCGCACGAGCTCCGGTACTCCGACTGATGCACCATCAGGTCCCCGTGCCGGAGATCGAGGGGGAGGTCGAAGCCCTCCCGCGCCATGGCGTTCTTGAGCGTGGCGGGGATGTCCAGGTTCATCGTGTCCCCGAACTGGTAGGGCCGGCTCGCGGCTTCGGCCTCCACGCCGGTGGCCAGCTGTGCCGTTTCATGGCTCCCGAGGCTCGACTTGCCGAGCCCGCCCAGCAGGTCCCGGAGGGTCCGGTAGCCCAGGAAGTCCAGCCCCTTCCCCGTCAGGTTGAACTCGACCTGCCGCGCCGCTTCCGCGGCATCGTCGATCTTCCCCTGCCCCGGCACCTCCTGGAACGACGACGGCATGGCCGGTCCCTCGTCCAGGCTCAGGTAGCCTTCCTCGACCAGCCGCTCCACGAGTCCGTCCAGCAGCTCCGCGATCTGCTGACGCACCTCCTCCGACCCCGCTCCCTCGCCGCGAAGCTCCTCCAGCATCTCCGGCGTGAGCTGGCCGCTCTCGATGAGCGCCCGGAGCAGCGCCTCCTTCAGGGCATCGAGCGACCGGTCTCCTGACGGCGCCTCCTCCCACGACCACCACGGCTGGTCCCCCGGGCCGCCGGCAAAGCCAGCCTGCAGCAGGAAATCGCCGAGCCGCTCGAGGAGCGATTCGAGGTTCAGGGCATCGAGCCAGGAGCCCCGGTACTTGCTGTACGTCGTGAAGCGCATGCTTTCAGTGGTCAGCGGTCAGCGGTCGGCGGCCAGCGGCGAGCGGTCAGCGGCCGCCGCCCGGACCGGCGTTCGAAGGCGGAGTGCTCGTCAGAACCTGAACCCTCACCCCGGGCGGCACGGGACGCAATCCCCTGGCCGAACGCGAATGTCCCGGAGTCGGTCGGCAGAGGAGACCGTCGCTGCGCGGGTTCAGGCGCGGGATGCGGGTCGAGTGGCGTCAGGGGTGCACTCGCTCCTCGTTTCGGCGCAGGCATCCGTCCTGCCGCCGTATAGTGGCGTCAGGGCTGCACCCCACGGTTGCGATCCGATCGGACATCAGACTTGCCGCCGCGTCCTGGCGTCGCGGCTGCACCCGAGCGCCATTTCGGCCCTACATCAGCCCTGCCGCCACCCGGGCGCCCGTGCGGGACGCCTGCCCGCGGTCGCTTTCGTGCTTCCCTGCCGCCCCTCGGGCGCCCGTGCGGGACCCTTGCCCGCGGTCGCTTTCGCGCCGTCCGCGGGTTCCGGGGCCGATGGGCTGCCCGTACCCGGCCGCCGGTTGTGCGTGGGCCACGTACCCGGCTATTTCCACGCCCATGACGTTCGCCGACGCGCTGCTCCACCATTTCGACCGCACCCGCCGGGACATGCCGTGGCGGCGGACGTCGGACCCGTACGCCATCTGGGTGAGCGAGGTGATGCTCCAGCAGACGCGGGTGGAAGCGGTCATCCCCTACTGGGAGCGGTGGATGGCCCGGTACCCGTCGGTCGAGGAGCTGGCGGAGGCGGACCTCGACGACGTACTCCGTCACTGGCAGGGGCTGGGCTACTACACCCGTGCCCGCAACCTCCACCGTGCCGCCCGGGAGGTCCGGGAGCGCCACGCCGGCCGGGTGCCCGGGGACCGGGACGAGCTGCGTCGTCTGCCGGGCGTGGGAGAGTATACGGCCGGCGCGGTGGCGAGCATCGCCTTCGGGCGCCGGGTCCCCGCGGTGGACGGGAACGTCCGTCGCGTGCTGTCCCGGCTCTACGACCTCGAGCATCCGCGGGCCGCCGAGCTCCGCCGCCTCGCCGACGCGCTGGTCCCGGCCGGGCGCCCGGGAGACTTCAACCAGGCGCTGATGGAGCTGGGCGCCACCCTCTGCACGCCCCGCTCACCCCGGTGCGGCGACTGCCCCGTGTCCGCCTGGTGCCGTGCCCGCGCGTTGGGCGTGCAGGACGAGCGACCCCGGCGCAGGCCGCCCCGGCGGGTGCCGGAGGAGGCGGTGGAGACCGACGTCGTGGTGCGGGGCGACGGAGCGCTCCTCCTCGTCCGTCGCCCCGACCGGGGGCTGCTCGCCGGCCTGTGGGAGCCGCCCGGTGATCACCGCCCGTCGGGCGTGCAGGCCCTGATCGAAGCGGCCGACCCCGGTCCCGCGCTCGAGCCGGTGGTGCACACGTTCACCCACAAGCGCGTCACGTATCACCCGCGGCTCCACCACGCGGTCGGCCCCGGCCCGGACGGTCTCGACGGCCCGGACGTCACCGCGTGGGTCGCCCGGGACCGGCTCGGCGAATACGCCATGTCGGTGGCGCAGCAGAAGATCGTGCGGGCGGCGCTCCGGGCCCTGGGGGAGGGGGCGGGGCGCGCGGAGCGGCGCGCGGAACACACGAACCGGGCGACCGCTGGTGGCCGTGGCCGCGCCGGCCCGGCGCGTTTATCTTGACCGCCGTCCACCCACAGTCTTCGCGCCCTGCCGGAACGGAGTATATGCCGCCCGCCACCGAGCCGTTCTGGGAGGCCGCGTATCGCGCGGATGCCCGCCCGTTCGGACCTCTCTCGGTGGAGATCCTGGAGCTGCTGGACCGGCTCCCCCGGGGCGCGCGCGTGCTCGATCTGGGCGCCGGGGATGGGCGCAACGCCATCCCGCTCGCCCGCGCCGGCCACCGCGTCACGGCCGTGGACCGTTCGCGCTGGGCCCTCGCGGCTCTCCGCCGCGCCGCGATCCGGGCAGGCTGCGCGACCCGGACCGACCAGCCGCTCGGGATGGAGATCGTCGAGGCCGATCTCGCCACTTTCTGTCCTCTCGACGACTACGATCTCGTGATCGCCCACGGAGTGCTCCACCTGTTGAGCCCTACGGAATGCACCGGCCTCCTCGAGCGCGTCAGGCGCCACACGCGCCCCGGCGGCTGGCACGTCATCGCCGTGTTCACGGACACGATCCCTCCACCGCCGGACCTGGCCGCGTTCTGCCGCGGCCTTTTCGAGGAAGGGGAGCTGGTGCTCCGGTACGGTGGCTGGGAAATCGAGTCCTTCGAGTCGTACGAGCTGGAGGACCGCCACCCGGGCGGGATCACGCACACCCATGCCCTCAACAAGCTGGTGGCGCGCCGCCCCGGCTGAACAGACGCCGCCCCGGCTAGCCGCCGCCCCGGCTGAACAGCCGCCGTCCGACCGCCCGGCCGACGAAGCGGAGGCGGTCCTTCCACGGCAGCCGGCGCAGGTTGGTCCGGACCACGCCCCGCGTGAAGAACGTCCTGGACGAGTAATCGATCGCCACATCGACGACGACCGGGCGGGCGGCGGCGAGGACGTCGAGGACGCGGTCGAGGGTGGAGGGGATGGCGTCGTCGGTGTTGAGCGCGAGGCAGTCGACGCCGAGGCCGGAGGCGAGTCCGGCGAGGTCGTAGTCGTGGACGTCGCTGGCGGTCTTCCGGTTGAGCGCGGTTTCCTGGAACTGGGCGATCTGGGCCAGCTCGCGGTCCCGGAGGACGAAGACGGCGATCGGGATGCCGTAGCTCGCCGCCGTCATGAGCTCGAGGCCGGTCATCAGGAAGGCGCCGTCCCCCGCCAGTGCCGCGACCGGCCGGTCCGGCGCCGCCAGCTTCGCCCCTACCGCGGCGGGCACCGAGTAGCCCATGCACGAATAGTCCACGGGCGCCAGGAAGCTCCGGGGCGCGTCCAGGCGCAGGATCTCCATGGCCAGGAAGGTCCCGTTGCCGCTGTCGCTGGTGAAGACGGTGCGCGGGCCGAGCCGGTCGTGGATCGCCCGGATCAGGGCGTGCGGGGACACGCCGCCCGCGGACCGGTCCCCCCGCCACGCCGATTCCACCTCCGCGTGGCCGGCGGCGATCCGGTCCCGTAGCCGGGGGTCCGCCGGCCGCGGGTGGAGGCGCTCGAGCAGCGCCGGCACGACGAGGGCGGAGTCCCCGGCGACGGCCACTTCCGCGGGGTAGTTGCGACCGATCACGGCGGGGTCGATGTCCACGTGGACCAGCGGCCCGGGCAGCTCCAGCCCGTAGCTCCCCGTTCCCACCTCGCCGAACCGGCAGCCGATGGCCAGGACCGCGGCGCAGTCGGCGGCGACCTTCCGGGCGAACGGCGGAGCGGCCTCGCCGAAACCGGGCCACACGAAGAGCGGGTGCGTCTCGGGGAACACGCCCTTCCCCTGGAACGTGGTCGCGACGGGCGCGTCCAGCCGCTCCGCCAGCGCGACCAGGTGATCGTGGGCGGGGAGGGCACCCAGGCCCAGGTAGAGCAGGGGCCGGCCCGCGCCGTTCAGCACCTCGGCGGCCCGCTCGATGGCGGCGTGCTCGGCAGCGAACGCCCGGGCCGGCCTGCCGCCGTGCTCCGCCCGTAGCGCGTCGAGATCGACGTCGTGCGTGAAGAGGTAGAGGTTGGCGGGCACTTCCACGAACACGGGGCCCGGTACGCCCTCCCGGGCGAGGCGGCAGGCCCTGCGCACGGTGGCGTAGAGATCCCCCCCGGCCACGGGGCGCAGCTGGGCCTTGGTGACCGGCGCCACCATGGCCGCCTGGTCCACGTCGTGGAGCTGGTAGCCGTGGGGCGTGTCCGTACGGATCCCGCACCCGAGCACGAGCATGGGGATGGTGTCCATCCACGCTTCGGCGATCCCCGACATGGCGTGGGTGAGACCGGCTCCCGGGACGACGTTGACGCACCCGAGCCGCCCGGTGGTCCGCCACACGGCGTCCGCGGCGAAGGACGCGGACTGTTCGTCGGTGACCAGGATGGGCCGGACGGTCTCGCTCTCGGCCAGCGCGTCGTAGAGCTCGATGTTGTGCGTGCCCGGGATCCCGAAGGTGAACGGTACACCTTCGTCCTCGAGCGCCCGAACGACGATGCGGCCGCCCGGCACGCTCATGGGCCCCACCCCTTCCGCAGGTCCGCCACCACCCCCTCCGCGACGCGGTCCGCCAGGGCCATGATGGTCAGGTAGGGGTTGATCTCCAGGCTGTCGGGGAACAGCGCCGAGTCGGCCACGCGGAGCCACGGCAGACCGTGCACCCGTCCCCACCCGTCGGTGACGCTGTCGGCCGCGTCCCGCCCCATGCCGCACCCGCCCATCAGGTGCGCCGCGGATACGCTGATCTTCCCCGGCAGGAAGTGCTCACGGCTGATCAGCTCGTCCACACGCTCCGCGTCCCGGCGCTCGATGAGGGGCGGGTCCGCCTCCGGCGCGTGCACCCGCGCGGCGCCCGCGGCGAAGAAGATCCGGGCGGAGGCCCGCGTCGCCGCGACCAGCGCGTCCACGACGGCGTCCGTGAAGGCGTAATGGACCACCGGGCCTCCCTCGTCATCCACCGCGATCCGGTTCTCGGCGACGGCCCGGTCCAGCGCCAGCACCAGGATCATCTGGAGCCGCGGGAACGCGTTCATGAGCCGGCTGTGCTCGGCGCCGAAGCCCGTCAGGTTCTTGGCCGTGATGAACGGGAAGTACATGCAGGTCTCCAGCACGTACCCCTCCTCCCACCGGTCCACGTAGTAGCTCTTGGGGTGTCCCACGTCGTTCGTGATCGGGCGATCGTGCTCGGCCACCAGGATGTGCGCGGGGTGGCAGGTGAAGCCCGCGCCCAGACGGGGGAGCGTCTCGGCGAGGCCGGAGCGGAGCAGCAGCGCGGTCGAGCCAATGGACCCGCCGCAGACGACGACCATCCCCGCATCGATCGTGTACTCCCCAGCCGCCCACTCGCCGGCCCGCCCTTTGTCCCCGGGCCCCCTCTCCGTCACGCGCACGGTGAGCGCGCGGTCACCAGGGTCGACCCGCAGGACCTCCGCGCGTGTGACCACCTCGACGCCCAGCCGCTCCGCGGCCGGCAGCTGCACCTGGTGCGTGCCCTGCTTCGCGCCGTTGGGGCAGCCGAGGTTGCACAGCGACGCGCCAAGGCACCCCTTCACGTTGACGGGGAACTGCTCGGCCGACCAGCCCAGCGCCCGACACCCCTCGAGGAAGAGCCGGTTGTTGTCGTTGATCCGCGCCGGCTCGAGGAGGTGGACGTTGTTCTCGCCCATGTAGCGCCGGGCGCGCCGCTCCAGGTCCGCGTGCTCGAGGCCCGGCACCCCCCACTTCCCGATCACCCGCTCGGGAGGAAGCAGGCTCGTCCCCGTATAGACGACCGTGCTCCCGCCGTACCCGCGCCCGAAGGCCAGCGTCATGGTGCCGTCGGCCGTCAGGAAGCCGCCGTCCTCCTCGTACAGGGCCGAGGCCATCTCCAGCTCGCGGCCGGTCATCTCGTGGGGATCCACCCTGGGACCCTTCTCGAGCACCAGAACCCTGCGGCCGTCCGCGACCAGCGGCGCCAGCGCCTGCGCGACCGTGCCCCCGCCCGCGCCGGAGCCGATGACCACCACGTCGCAGCGCTCGCGCATCGGCTACTCCAGCGGCGCCGGAGCGTGTCCGGCGAGACCGCCGCCGCCGGGCTCCGCGTCCCCGCCCGGGGCGCGGCCGGAGCCCTGGCTCGCCTCCGCGGCGGCGGCCGCCCGGGCGGCGGCGGGTGCGTCCGGGTGCTCCACCCAGCCGCGCAGCCTCGCCTGGTAGCCGACCGCGTCGTACGCCTCCGGCCGCGCGTAGTAGCCCATGAAGACGAGCGTCCTGAGGCCCCAGAATCCGCGGCGGGCCAGCAGGACGGGGGCGTCCTGGACGCCCTGGAGGAAGCGCCGCCGGCGGTCCGGGTCGAGCCGGCGGAAGGTGCGGCCCCAGCGGAACAGGGGCAGGATGTCGAGGGCGCGGATGAACACCAGGAGCTGCCGCCGCACCGCCGCCGGCCGCCTGGCCAGCGCCGCATCGACGATCCTCTCCAGCTCGGCCCACCCCTCGGGACCGAGGGCGGCGGCTTCCGGCACGATGGACGCGGCCAGCGCCCTGAACGTCGGCCGGACCCCCGCGAGGACGCTCATCGAGTTCCAGGCCTCCTGGTCCGAGTACGAGCCCGCCCCCCGCTCCGCAACGGCGCCTTCAGTGGCCGCGGATCTTCTCGGCGTCCGCCACCCGCCGGACCGCGATCCGGTAGGCCGCGTCCCGGTAGCTGACGCCGTCGGCCTCCGCACGGCCGCGCACCTCGTGGAACGCGGCGACGAGCTTCTTCTCCAGCTGCCGGCGCACTTTGTCCAGCTCCCAGCGGAACTGCTGGAGGTTCTGCGTCCATTCGAAGTAGCTGACCACCACGCCGCCGGCGTTGGCCAGGATGTCGGGGATCACGGGGATGCCGCGCTCGTTCATCAGGATCTTGTCGGCGATGGGCGTGGTGGGCCCGTTCGCGGCCTCCACGACCATGCGGCAGTCCAGCGCGCGGGCGTTCTCTTCCCGGTTGATGACGCCCCCCAGCGCCGCGGGGACCATGAACTCGCAGGGAACCTGCCAGAGGCTCTCGCCGGTGAGGGCGTCGCCACCAGCGAAGCCCGCGGCCGTCCCGCCCCGGGCGACGTGCGCCTGGAGCGCCGGGAGGTCGAGCCCCGCGTCGTTGTGCACGCCCCCCTCCACGTCCGTGACCGCGACGACCCGCAGCCCCTCCTCGTGCGCCGCGACCGCCAGGTGGCTGCCCACGTTGCCGAAGCCCTGGATGGCCACCCGGCTCCCCCGCCACGGGATCCCGTGGACCTTCGCGGCCTCGCGCATGATGATGAGCACGCCCCGGCCGGTCGCCTCGCTGCGCCCGACGGAGCCGCCCAGCTCGATGGGCTTGCCCGTCACGCACGCCGGCGAGTATCCCGCCCGGCTGCTGTACTCGTCCATCAGCCAGGCCATCGTCTGGGCGTCCGTGTACATGTCGGGCGCCGGGATGTCCCGATAGGGGCCCAGACCGATGGCGATCCGGCGGGTGAACGTGCGCGTGAGCCGCTCCTTCTCGTTCTGCGAGAGGGTCCGGGCGTCCACCGTGACGCCGCCCTTGGCGCCTCCGAACGGCAGGTCCAGCAGCGCCGTCTTCCAGGTCATGAGCGCCGCGAGGCCCCGGACCTCATCCAGGTCCACCTCGGGGTGGTAGCGGATCCCGCCCTTGGTCGGGCCGCGGGCGCCGTTGTGCTGTACGCGGTGACCGATGAACACCCGCTCGGAGCCGTCATCCATCAGCACCGGGACGCGAACCGTGATCTCCCGGAACGGTACGCTGAGCCGCATGCGCATGGGCTCCGTGAGCCCGAGGGACGCGACGGCGTCCGCGAACTGGATGCGCGCGATCTCGGCCAGCGAGAGCGGACGGGAATGCGGTGCTGTCTCGGCGGTCGTGGCCATGGCGATTCTGGGAACGGGGGTGCGGCAAAGGTGCGGTGCGGCCCCTCGGCGGTCAACGTCAGCGCGCGTAGCGGGCGCTGGCGAGCTCGATGATCCGGTCGATCAGGGCTTCGTGCGCGAGCCCGGCCGCCAGGGCCGCCCGCGAAAATTCGGCTCCCCGCTCGAGGTAGCAGTTGGGATTCGCCTCGACGACGTGGACGTCCCCGTCCGCATCCACCCGCACGTCGATCCGCGCGTAATCGCGCAGGCCCAGGGCGTGGAACGTGTCGACGGCGACCCGCTGGAGCTCCGCATCGAGAAGGCCTTCGCCGAGTCCGGCGGCTCCGAGGATGGGGGGGTATCCACCCGCGTCCTCGGGACTTTCCTCTCCTGGATGCAGGAGCGGCGCGGTGACGTGTTCGTGGTGGCCACCGCCAACGCCGTGGAGCGCCTCCCTCCCGAGTTCCTCCGCAAGGGCCGTTTCGACGAGGTCTTCTTCGTCGACCTCCCCGACGACGAGACCCGCCGCGCCATCTTCCGCATTCACCTAGCGCGCCGGAACCAGCTGCCCGAGCGGTTCGACCTCGCCGCCCTCGCCGCGGCCACCGAAGGCTTCAGCGGCGCAGAGATCGAGCAGGTCGTCATCGCCGCCCTCTACACCGTCTTCGCCGCTTCCGCCGACCTCACCGACGACGCCCTGCTCGCGGAAGTCGCCGCTACCCGCCCCCTCTCCGTGGTCGCGGCCGAGCGCATCCAGGCCCTCCGCCGCTGGGCGGCCGGCCGCACCGTTCCCGCCAGCTGACGGGCCGGCGGGCGTGGGGAAATCCACCACGCCATTTTCCTCAATAACTCCGACTGTCCCGCACCCTCCGGAAGTGGATATTGAACGCGGGTCGGGGTCCGCGGCGCGCGGGTAGGGGCTTCGCCGGAGAGTCGCCGCCGGGCCCCGATTCCACTTCACTTCCGGTGAAGTGTCCTGAGCGGTCGGGAGGTGAACATGCCCCGCTCGATTCTCGTCCCCGTCGACGGGTCCAACTTCGCCGAGCACGCCCTGCCGTACGCCCTCGGGGTAGCCCGCAGGACCGGCGCCCGGATCCACTTCGCCCTCGTCCACGTCCCCTTCGAAATCGTGAGTCCCAGCTATCCGCTCGCCGAAGAAATGGCGGAGCGGGAGTTGGAGCAACGGGACCGCGACGAGGCGTACATCGAGCAGCTGGTCCGCCGTCTGGCCACACCGGAGGTCGAGTACCGGACCGCGCTGCTGCGAGGGCACATCGCCTCGGCCATCGGCCGGTACGTGGAGGACGAGCGGATCGACCTCGTGGTGATGACGACCCACGGGCGGGGCGGCCTCCAGCGGGCGTGGCTCGGCAGCACCGCGGACAGCCTCCTGCGTCGCCTGATGATCCCCCTGCTGCTGGTCCGCCCCGCCGAGGAGACCCGGGAGATCGGACCCGGTAGCGCGCTGGAGTTCAGCCGCGTGCTCGCGGCGCTGGACGGGAGCGGGACCGCGGAGCAGGCACTGCGCGATGCCATCGAGCTCGGCGTCGCGGGGGATGCGGCCATCACGCTGGCGCACGTCCTCCAGCCTCCCATCACGGCCTACTCGCCCTACATCCCCCACGCCGTCCAGATCACGCAGGACGAGGTGGCGGCGCGGCGCGAGTCCATGAGCCGCTACCTCGATGGCCTGCTGGAAGAGCCATGGCTGCAGGGCCGCAAGGTCATGAAGGACATGCGCGTCGACTACCACGCCGCCCACGCGATCCTGGAGCTCGCGCGGAAGGCGGATGCCGACCTGATCGTCCTCGGCACGCACGGGCGTGGCGGCCTGCGACGGATGGTTCTGGGCAGCGTGGCGGACAAGGTGATCCGCGCGACCTACCGCCCGGTGCTGGTTCACCGCGGTCTGGGGTTCAACGAGCGAATGACCTTCGCCGAGCCTCGATCGAAAACGAGGTCCGAGCAGATCGAGGTCGAAGCCGGGAGCTGACCGGCATCGCCGGGCCCGGCGGCGGCCGTTAGCTTTCCGCCATGAAACCTGCCCGCGCGGTTCTGTTCGACCTCGATGGCACGCTGATCGGCACCAGGGCCCTCTACCTGGAGGCGTACCGGACGGCCATCCGGCCCTACATCTGCAGGGACCTTTCCGATGGGGACATCATGGCCCTCCGCCCCACCTCCGAGCTCGGCTTCCTGCGTGCGGTCGTGCCCGGGATCACCCTGGAAGCCTGCGTGCGGGATTTCCACGCGGCCTACGCCGCGCTGCACGCCGAGCTCTTCGAAGGACCCTACGATGGGATCCTCGAGCTACTCGACGAGATCCGCGCGGCCGGGCTCGCGACCGGGATCGTCACCGGCAAGAGCCGCCGGTCGTGGGAGACCACGAGCGCGCTCTGCCGACTGGGACCCTTCCAGGTCCTGGTGTTCGATGACGACGTCCGCGCCCCGAAGCCCGATCCCCACGGGCTGGAGCTGGCGATCGACAGGCTGGGGCTCGAGGCCGCGGACTGCGTCTACATCGGCGACACCGTGACCGATGTCCGGGCCGCCAGAGCGGCCGGGCTGCGACCCGTCGCCGCGCTGTGGGCGCGGAGCCCGGACCAGCGGGAAGGTTACGCGGCGAGGGCCGCGGCTGAGGGCGCCGAGGTGGTGGAAACCCCCGGAGACCTCCGGCCCGTGCTGGGCCTGGATCGCTAGAATACGACAGCCGCCATCAGGAAGACCCAGCTCAGGACGTCCACGTCCGCACGTCCTGGATCTGCACGAACGCGGTCACGGCCTGCGGCAGGGCGGCGCGCAGCCACAGGCGGGTCCGCATCGTCGTGGACGCCACGGAGGCGTCGGTATCGAACCAGTCCATGGACCGGAACTCGAAGCGCGGCCTCCCCCCTTCAGGACCATTCCAGCCATCACTTCCCCCGGAGGGCGGGCGGGTCGTGACCCGCCTCAGCGTCCGCCCGGCCGGCGCAGATCGGGCTCGCCACGCCTCCCGAACCGCGCGTCCGTCGCGCCCGGCGACACCGTCTGCGCGGGGCCGGTCCGGGGCGCCGTCCGCGTCTCGGGCAGCGGCCGGCCGTACAGGGCGGCCAGCCCCAGCCGTGCGAAGTCGATGGCCTTGCCGAGGATGCGGAGCGCCTCCTGGTCCGCGTGGAACCCCATGGAGTTTTCGGCCTCGATGAAGTCCGTGTAGAACTGGGCCCGCCGCTGGTACTGCCGGGCGAGGCGGACGTCCTCCCCGGTGCTGTCCCGCTGCACCTGGTCGCGGATGGCCCTGGTGAGCTGGAGCGTGGCGTCGATGGCGATGTTCCGCATCTCGTACGTGCGGTCCTGGATGGCGTGGACCCGGTCCCGCAGCTCCTCCTCGGACCAGCGGTGGCAGGTCTGGCACGCGTTGGCGACGTTCAGGACGGGGCTGCGGACCCAGTGGTCGCTCACCTTCATCGCCCCGACCCTCAGGTACGGCATGTGGCAGTCCGCGCAGGCGACGCCGCTGCGGGCGTGGATCCCCTGGTTGTATAGCTCGAATTCCGGGTGCTGCGCCTTGAGGACCGGGGCGCCGCTGATGGCGTGCGTCCAGTCCTGGAAGCCGACCTCGTCGTAATAGGCCATGATGCTGTCGACGTTCAACCCCTTGGCCCAGGGGTACGTCAGCCGCTTTTCCGCGCCCCGGAAGTAGTACTCGACGTGGCACTGCCCGCACACGAACGTGCGCATCTCGGCCCGCGTGGCTTCCTCGTTCACGGCGTAGCCCTCGATCCCCTGGCTGGCCTTCAGCGCGCGCATCCCCTCGATGAAGCCGGGACGCGTGATCCGCAGCGCCATGGTCTCCGGGTCGTGACAGTCGATACACGACACCGGGTGCTCCGCCAGCGCCGCCGCCTCCTGGTAGGGCATCTGGTTGACCCGCTCGAACCCGGCCATCAGATCCCCGTCCCCCGCGTCCCGATAGACCGTGTAGACGGACGCGTGGCAGTGCAGGCAGGCCCCCGGTTGCTGCACGACCTGCTGCCGCTCCGTGAAGATCTGGTCGATGAACATGTACGCGTGCCCCCGCTCCTCCCGGAAATCCTCCGCGAAGGCGTATCCCGCCCAGAACTCCCGCAGCCGGGGATCCTCCACCAGCCGGCTCGCGGCGACCTCCTCCCGGGGGTCCAGCTCCGTCGGCTGCTTCGGGATCGCCTCGCTCCCGCCATAGCGGGTGCGGACCATGTCCACCGTGCGACCGTAGAGGTCGTACTGGATCGGGAAGTTCCTCCCCCAGACCGCCGGGTCCACGATGCTGTCGTTCAGCTCCACCACGCGGTAGAACGGGTGCCGCGCCTCCTGCTGCCGCGCGAAGATGTTCGTCAGCAGGGCCGCGATCCCCAGCGTGAGCAGGGCGGCGACCACGGCCGCGCCCACCAGCCAGCCGCCCGTGTACTGCCGGCGCCGCCCGGGGGGTTTCACCGGCTCGGGTGTGGGATTCGGGGCGTTCGGGGGAGTTGCCATGACGTTCTCCTATCGCAGCCAGTGACCCACGTGGCGATGACAGTGGGTGCAGTCCAGGGGCTCGGTTCCGCCGCCCTGCCCGGACGGGGTGACGTGATCGATGCTCTCCGTGATCCGGCCGTGGCAGTACCGACAGGCCTCCTGCACCACGTTCTCGTTCGGCCGCGTGATCCGGATGGGATCGGGGAAATTCCCGGTGGTGAAATAGAACGAGTGCCAGAACCCGTTCTTCGCCTTCACGTAGTACTTCGGGAGGCTCTCGTGCGGAGTGTGACAGTCGTTGCACGCCGCCACGGTGTGATGGCTCGACTTCACCCACGCCGCGTAGTGCTCGTCCATGATGTGGCAGTTCGCGCACGCCGCGGGGTCGTGGCCCAGGTACGAGTACCCCTTCGCGTACACGAACGTGAAACCGCCCAGCCCGATGACGATCCCGATCAGGACCGCCGTGACGGGGACCAGCCACCGCCTCATTCCCACCTCCTCCCCTCGTCCGGCCTCGACCGTTGCGACCGGACCTCGTCACCCTATGCCGGGCGAGCTACCGCGGCCAGTCGGGAGATCCCCCATCTCACGGCTGCCGGAGGTTCGCCCGACGCAGCACGCGGCCGCCGCGCACCACCAGGTCCACTTGCCGGACGTTCCGGATGTCGGCCAGCGGATCCGCGTCCAGGACGACGAGATCCCCCACCTTCCCGCGCTCCACCGTCCCGATGGCATCCCCGCGTCCCATGGCGGCCGCGGCGGTCCGCGTGGACGCCACCAGCACCTCCATGGGCGTCATCCCCGCCGCCTGCATCGCCTCCATCTCCAGGTAGACGGAGGGCCCGGCCAGCGTGAGAGGGTTGCCCGCATCCGTCCCCATGGCCACCGGGATCCCGGCGGCCCGGACACGCAGCAGGTTCTCGGCCATGATGACGCTTCGACGCTCTCCCGCGGCGCGCATCCGCTGGCGGTCCGCCGCCGGGCCACCCGGGAGGGAGTCGGTGAGGAAGGCTTTGGCCCGCGTCTCCGGATCCACGCACGCGAGCTCGTCGCCGTACGCCCCTTCGTCGAAATCCCGCGCCGCCAGCTGGGCGTAGCCCTCGTGGACGATCAGCGTCGGCGTGTAGATCGTCCCCGCCGCCCTGGCCAGGTCGAGGAACTCCTGGTCGACCGCCTCCTCGTAGACGCTGTGGACCAGCACGTCCGCCCCCGCCCGCACCGCCACCTTCGCCTGCCAGAGCCCGGTCGCGTGAACCAGGAACGGAAGCCCCCATTCGTCCGCGAGCCGCCCCGCCAGCATCACGCGGTGCTCCCACCCGGCCGCATCAGCCGACGACTCGCCGTGCAGGAACCACACTTTCAGCGCGTCGCTCCCGTTCAGCGCCACGTACCGCGCCCCCGCTTCCACGGCCGAGTCGGTCGCGATGTGGATGAACTGCCGCTCACCCGGGAGGTTCAGCCAGTGGTCCGCCGTGGACAGGAGCGGCCCGGCCGCCGCCACGTGCGGGGCCTCGTCCGTCCACGCCGCGTCCTCCCGCATCGACCACGTCCAGGGGAAGCCCCCCACATCGAAGACCGCCGTAACCCCGGAACAGAGGTAGGCGCGGTGGTACCGCCACGGGTCCAGCCGGTTCGCCGCGACGGTGGAGTCGTACGGGAACCGCTCCCGCAGGTCCAGGGCGTCCGGCCGCCCATCCGCGAACCCCGTCTGGGAATAGTGCACGTGCGCATCGATCAGCCCCGGGATCACCCACTTCCCCCGGGCATCCACCACCGCCGCGTCACCCGGAACGGCGCAGCCCGCCACCGGTCCGACGCACTCGATCCGGCCGTCGCGGATCACGATCACCGAGCCGGGCACCGGGGCACCTCCCGTCCCGTCGACGAGCGTCCCCCCGATCACCGCAACCGCGCCCGTCCCCTCCGGGGCACCAACCGCCGTCACCGGCTCCTGTCCCGCCACGCCTCCGGGAGTCCAGGTGACGGCCAGTGCGAGAAGGAACGGCCAGGACGATCTCATGCGTGCCTCCGGTCGGGGGTTTCCCCCCAAGCTGATCCCCCGCTCCGCACCGGGCAACCGCCTCGCTGTCCGCATCCGGAACGGCGCATCCCGGCTCCGCACCTTCCCGTGCCCCGCCGTCGACCGCGCCAATTCCCCGCAAGTGCCTGGGATGCGCGGACGTCGACACTCCTCGTCACGCGTGGCACGCTCCGTTCGTTCAGCGTACGTGGATTTTCGTGACCCGCCACACCGGAGAGCCCCGACATGCGACGCCGCGCCGCTGCCTCAATGCTCGCCATCCCCCTCTTCATCTTCGACGCCTGGGGCGCCGAAGCCGGTCCCCCTTCCACCGACGAGATCGCCGTGCGCGCGGTGGTGCAGGGGTATTTCGACGGGATGATGGAGGGCAGCCCCGAGAAGCTCCGTGGGGCCTTCCATCCCGAAGCCTATCTGATCGGGCAGGGCCGGACCGGCCAGATCACCCGCATCCCCTTCGAGCGCTGGTGCGCGGGGATGAGCCGGGCCATGGAGAATCCGAAGGCGTATCGGAACGAGATCGCGGCCGTCGACATCTCCGGAAACGCCGCCATGGTGAAGACGGTCCTCACGTGGCCGACGGTGAAGTACGTGGACTACCTGTCGCTCCTGAAGGACGGAGAAGGGAACTGGCAGATCGTGAACAAGATCTGGGACGCATCACGCCCGTGAGGGCCTCGTCGGTTCACTCTCTATCGCTCACGACGGCGAACTCGGCGTCGGCACTCGGCACCGCCGCGCGCCGTCCAATCACTGGCCGAGGGCGTCCCGCACGCGGGCGGACAACTGGTCCGGCGTGTAGGGTTTGGGGAGGAAGTTCCGTCCGTTCTCCGGGACCCCGTCGAGGGCGAGCATCTGCTCCGCGTAGCCGGATGTGAGAAGGACCCGGATGCCCGGCCGTATCCTTTTCACGCGCTCCACGACTTCATCCCCCGTTAGGTCCGGCATGACCGCATCACAGAACAGCAGGTGGATGTCCGTGGGATGTTCGCGCGCGATGCGCACGGCCTCCCGGCCCCGGCTCGCCGTGAGCACGCTGTAGCCGCGGCGCTCCAGGACCTTCCGGGCGAGCGACAGCACCGCTTCCTCGTCCTCCGCCACCAGGACCGTCCCGGTCCCGCTCGCGCCCGACGCGACCACGACCGCGGCCTTCTCCACCGCTTCGACTTCCTGCTGGGAGCGCGGGAGGTAGACCATGAAGGTCGTCCCGAGCCCCGGGTCGGTTTCCACCCAGATGTAGCCCCGGGCCTGCTTCACGATGCCGTACGCCGTGGAGAGGCCCAGGCCGGTGCCGACGCCGGGCGGCTTCGTCGTGAAGAACGGCTCGAAGATGTGGCGCGCGACCGACGGCTCCATGCCGCTGCCGGTGTCCGAGACCATCAGGAGGGTGTAGGGGCCCGGTATCACGCGGTACGGGTAGGCGGCGGCCTGGGCCTCCGAGATGGTTTCGTCGCTGGTCCGGATCACGATGCGGCCGACCCCGGGGATCGCGTCCCGTGCGTTCACCACCAGGTTCATCAGCACCTGCTCGACCTGGCCGGGATCCGCGAGCACGGTGCCGAGCCGGGGCGCGAGGACGGTTTCGAGCTCGATCGTCTCCCCGATCATCCGACGGAGCAGCCTCTCCATCTCCTGCACCAGCGCGTTCAGGTCCAGCGGGCGCGGCTGGACAATGCTCTGCCGGCTGAAGGCCAGCAGCTGGCGGGTCAGCGCGGCGGCGCGATCCGAGGATCGGGCGATCTCCCCCAGGTCCTCTCGCAGCTCCTCCCCGCAGGCGGGGTCCGCCAGGAGGAGCTCCGTGTGCCCCTTGATCGCCGTCAGCAGGTTGTTGAAGTCGTGCGCCACACCGCCCGCGAGCCGCCCCACCGCCTCCATCTTCTGCGCCTGCCGCAGCTGCTCCTCCAGCCGCTCACGCTCCCGCTCCGCTTCCTTCTTCTGCGTCACGTCCCCGATCACCGCCATAATGCCTTCGATCAGTCCCGCGCGGTCCCGCACCGGCGCCGCGGACACACTGACGTCCAGCACCCGCCCGTCCTTCGTGAGCCGCCTCGATTCCACGCCCGTGAGAGACTCTCCATCGAGCACGCGCCGCCGCATCGCCGAGAACGCTTCCGCGCCCGAGACCGGAACGCTCGGGTACACGCCGCCGAGCACTTCCCCCGCGCTCCACCCGAATACCCGCTCCGCGGCCTGGTTCCAGAGCGTGATCCGGCCCTCCTGGTCTCCCGCGATGATCGGCAGGGGCGAGGCGTCGATCAGCGCGTGCAGACGGCCTCGCGTCTCCACCAGCTTCGCTTCGGCCTCACGGAGGCAGCCCAGCGCGTCCCATGCGACGGCCGCGCCGTAAACCAGCAGCACGAGCCCCACGAAGCCGGTCGCCCAGAGGAGCACCCCTTCGGCGGCGCTGTACGGTGCGTCCACCAGGAGAAACACCAGGACGGCGTGGACCAGGAACAGGTTGCACAGGGCGATGAGCAGCAGGAGCGCGGTCTGAGGCGTCAGGACGCGCTGCGAGAGGCGCATCAGGGGCCATGCCCCGCGCTATAGGTGCGCATTCCCCTCAAGCTTCATTAGCCCCGGCCGGCGGAAAAGAACGGACCCCTGCACTTATTCGATGCCGCTCGGAGCGAAAAGCTTACAGAAAAATTGGCGCCGCTGCCGGCAAGCGTCGCCGGGGTCGCCGTTGTCGGGGGGTTCCTTTAGCTTGCGGGCAATGGCAGAAACACCCGCCCCGGCGGTGCTCCGGTCCCTCCGGACCGCCACGGCGCAGCACCCGCTGGACCGCAAGCTCCTCCTGTGCAGGACCATCGGCGAGGGGCGCGAGCTCCTGCGGGCCCTGGTCTCCGGTGGCGAGTCCTGGCTCGCGTGGGACATCAGCACGCCGCGCCGGCTGGCTCTCGAGCTCGTGGGCCCCGACCTGGCGGCCGAAGACCTCGCCCTCGCTGACGACTTCGACCAGGAGGCCGCCGTGGAGTGGGCCCTCCACGAGGCCCTCCTCGACGCGCCCTCGTCGCCCCTTGCCCGCCTCGCCGAGATGCCCGGGTTCCGGGAGGCCGTCGCGGGTGCGGTCCGCGAGCTCGGCCTGGCGGGGGTCGAGGGTGCGCGGCTGCGGCGGTCCGCCGCATCGAACCCGGCGCTCCGCGACCTGCTCGCCGAGGTCCTCGAAGGCCAGCGGCGGTGGCTCGCCGAAGCCGGTCTCGTGGCGGTCGCCGACGTCCTCGAGCGGGCGGCGGCGCGGGTGGACAGGGACGGGGCGGCTACGGCCCGGGCCGACCTTCTCCATCTCCTGCCGGGGCTTTCCACCGCCGGCGCCACGGGCCGCCTCGTGGGGGCGCTCCGGCGCGCCGGAGCCCGCGTGCTGGAGACGGACCCGGTGGCCGTGCCGGTGCCCGCCGGCGTGCTCTGGGAGGCCGTCGCGGAGCCCGCGCCGCTGACGGGTCTGCTCGGGGACGAGCCGGCCCGCGCGGCCGGCTCGGAGCCGCTCGAGCTCTTCGCCGCGTCCGGCCCGGCAGAGGAAGTCCGCGAGGTGCTGCGCCGGGTGCTGGCGGCCGGTCTGTCGTGGGACGAGGTGGAGATCATCGCGACGGACCCGGTCGTGTACGGGGGCGCGCTGCACGCGCTGGGGCAGCGCCTCGAGGTGCCCATCAGCTTCGCGGTCGGGCTGCCGGTGGAGCGCACGCGGACCGGGCGTGCCGCGGCCGCGTACTTCCGGTGGATCCGGGAGGGCTACCCGGCCTCGGAGATCCGGCGCCTCCTGGAGGCCGAGGACCTCCGGCCGCCGGGGTACACCCGTTCCCTGACGGGTCTGGCGCGCCGGCTGCGGGGGCTGGGGGTCGGGTGGGGCCACGGCCGGTATCTCCCCGCCCTGGACCGCGCCGACGCGGCGCGCAACCGGCCCCGGCGGAACGAATCGGAGGCCGAGTGGGCGGAACGCGTCGCCCGGGACCGCGAGGAGCTGAGGGCGCTCCGGTCCCTGCTCGAGCCGCTGATCGCCAGCACGCCGGCCGTGGACCTGGACGACCCGGCCGCCCGGGTGTCGCCGGCGGCCATCGCGGCCGGTCTCCGCCGGTTCCTCGAGCTCGTCCCCACGGCGGATGCGCCGTCCGCCACGGCCCGGGATCGCTTCATCGGCATCGCCGATCGGATCGCCGCGCGACTCACCCGGGAGATGTCACCGGCGGCGGCGCTGGCTGCGGTCCGGCGGCACCTCCGGATCCGCGTTCCCGCACCGGACCGCGAGGGTGCGGCGCCCTGGGTCTCGTCCGGGGGACACATCCACCTCAGCGATGTGGAGCACGGCGGGCTCACCGGCCGGAGGGTGACCTTCGTCGTGGGCCTCGATGCCGAGCGCTTCCCGGGCGCCGGGCTCCAGGACCCGCTGCTCCTGGACTCGCAGCGCCGGGATCTGGACCCGGTCGCGCTGCCCACGTCCGCCGACCGCATCGCCGCCAGGCGCTTCGCCCTGGCCGCCGCCCTCGCCCGCCTCCGCGGCCGGGTCACCCTCTCCTACAGCGCGTGGGACCCCGTCGAGGCGCGGCACGTCGCGCCCTCGCCCGTCATGCTCCACGCCTTCCGGGCGGCCGCCGCCGACCCCGCCGCGTCCTTCGAGGACATGGCCGCCGCGCTCGGGCAGCCCGCCTCCGCCATCCCCCGGGCCGGCAACCTCGACGACGCCGACGTCTGGTTTTCCGCGCTCCATCGCGACGGCATCCTCCGGGACGGGACCGCCGCGGTTCGACAGGCCTTCCCCGCCCTCGCCGCGGGCACCGACGCCATGGCGGCGCTCGCCGGTGACCAGGCCACGCCGCACCACGGGAAGCTCCGCCCCCGCCCCGGGCTGGACCCGCGCGACAGCCCGGACCTGATCCTTTCCGCCAGCGGCCTGGAAGACCTCGGCACCTGCGCTCTCCGGTACTTCTTCAAGTACGTCCTCCGCGTGCGCCCGCCGGACGACCCCGAGCCGGACCCCGACCGCTGGCTCGATCCGCTTCGCCGGGGGAGCCTCCTCCACGCGGTGTTCGAGCGCACGCTGCGGGAGGCGCGGGAACGCGGGGTGCGCGCGGGAGCGACGGAGTTCGAGGAGCACGCGCTGGGCGTCCTGGCGGCGGAGGCCGCCATGCTGCGCCGGGAAGTCCCGGTGCCGGGGGAGGCGGTCCTCGCGCGAGAGATGGTCGTCCTGCGGGAGGACGTGCGGTCGTTCGTCGCCATGGTGGAGGGGGTGGACGAGCGGTGGGAAGCGCTTGAGCTACGGTTCGGGCTCGCGGACGACCCGCCCGCGGAGCTCCGGCTGAAGGGGGGAACGGTCCGGCTCCGCGGCGCCATCGACCGGGTGGACCGGAGTCCGGACGGGGGGCTGGTCGTCGTCGACTACAAGACCGGGTCGACGACGCGCCACGAGCGGAGCAAGGGGCAGGGTCTGTTCCACGGCGGGCGTCGGCTCCAGAACGTGGTCTACACGGCGGCCGCCGAAGCCATCCTCCAGGACCGGGTCGAGCGCATGGAATACCACTTCCCGACTCGCGCCGGCCGCAACGAGGTCATCGGCTACAGCCGGGCGGAGACGCGCCGCGGCCTCGGGCTCCTCTCCCGGCTTCTCGACATGGTCCGCGCCGGCCGATTCCTGCCGACACCGCAGGGCGACGACTGCACGTTCTGCGATTTCCAGGCGATCTGCCGCCACCGTTCCGAGGGCTTTACCTCCCATACACCGCTGGCGGACTGGGCCGCTGCCCGGCTCGGGGAGCTGGAGGACTACGCCGACCTGAGGGATGTCCGCGCCTGGGAAGACCTCCTGCTCGGGGAGCTGGATGCCGATGCGTAGGCGATCCGACGACCGGGACCAGCTCCCCCTCTTCGATGCCGGCCCGCCCCCGGCCACACCACCACCATCCCCCGGGCTCGTCGACGCGCCGCTGCCGGATGAGGCCGCCCGCGCGCGCATCCGGGAGGACCTCGGCACGAACCTCCTGGTGGAAGCCGGCGCCGGTTCCGGGAAGACCACCGCGCTGGTCGACCGCATGGTCGCCCTCGTCCTCTCCGACACCGCACCGGTCGACCGGATCGCCGCCGTCACCTTCACGCGCAAGGCCGCGGCAGAGCTCCAGCAGCGCTTCCAGGCCCGCCTCGAAGACGCCATCCGGGATGCCCGCCACGCGGGCGCCAGCGAGGAGGCCGCCCGCCTCGATCGCGCCCTTCGCGACATCCACCGCGCGTTCATCGGCACGATCCACTCGTTCTGCGCCCGCCTGCTCCGGGAGCGGCCCGTCGAGGCCGGGTTGGACCCCGGCTTCGAGGAGCTGCTCGGGGTGGAGGAGACACGGATGCGCCGCGCGTTCTGGCACGCGCACCTGGAGCGTCTCGCGGGCGCCGACCACCCCCTCCTCGCCGAGCTGGCGGACATCGGGCTCGCCCCCTCCCGCCTCCAGGGCCTCTTCGACGCCCTCGTCGCCAATCCCGACGTGGACTTCCCCTCCGAGCCGGTCGCCGCCCCCGCGGCCGACGAGGTGGCCGCCGTCCGCGGTCGTCTCGACGCCCTCATCGATCGCGGCCTCGCCATGCTCCCCGCCGAGCCCGACCCCAGGGGGTGGGACGAGCTGCAGAGCCGCATCCGGCTCCTCGCCTTCCTCCGACGCGTGGTCCGCTGGTCCGACCGCGCGGATTTTCTCGATATCCTCGGGGAGGAAGTGGTCGGACGGAGCTACAGGGTGGTCCAGAAGCGCTGGCCGGACGGTGCCGCGGCGAAGGCGCTCGGGGAGGAATGGGGGGACCTGCGCGATGGTGGCGCCGCCGCCGTCGTCGACCGGTGGTGGGCGCACCGCTACCCCATCGCCGTCCGCTTTGCCCGCGAGGCGGCCGAGGCGTTCGAGGCGGAGAGGATCCGCGGCGGACGGCTGAATTTCCAGGACCTCCTGATGCGCGCCGCCCGGCTGCTCCGCGAGCACGACGCGGCCCGGGATGAGCTGGGAGAACGCTATCGTCGCCTGCTGGTGGACGAGTTCCAGGACACGGACCCGGTCCAGGCCGAGGTCCTCACGCTCCTCGCGGCCCCGCCGGACGGCAGGAGGTGGCAGGACGCGACGCCGCGGCCGGGTGCCCTCTTCGTCGTGGGGGACCCCAAGCAGTCCATCTATCGCTTCCGACGCGCCGACATCGCCGTCTACAACCTCGTCCGCGAGCGGTTCCAGGATTTTGGCGACGTGCTCGGGCTGGTCGCCAACTTCCGGTCCCTCCCCCCCTTTGGCGCGCTGGTGCAGGACGTCTTCGCGAGGCCGGATCGCTTCGCCGGCCGGGCCACGCGCCACCAGGCGGCGTTCGCGCCCCTGCGCACCCGCCGGGCCGCGGATCCCGCGCGGCAGCGCATCGGGCAGTACTACATCGACCCGGAAGGCCGTTCCCACGTCGCCGTGGCCGCCGATGACGCCGCGCGTCTCGCTCCCTGGATCGCCGGGGAGATCGCGGCGGGGCGACGCCGCCCCGAGGACTTCCTGATCCTCGCGCGGCAGAAGGCCGGGCTGGCGACGTACGCCCGGGCCCTGGAGGGCTGGCGCGTGCCGGTCCAGGTCACGGGGGCCGGCGTCGAACAGGCCGAGGAGCTGACGGAGCTCCTGGTGCTCCTCGAGGCGCTGGCCGACCCGACCGATCCCGTGAAGGTCGTGGCCGCCCTCGCGGGGCTCTTCTTCGGCCTCGATCTCGATGCGCTGCTCGCGTGGTCCCGCGGCGAGGACCTGCCCGCGGGAGAGGCCGCGCCCGGTCGCTGGTTCGACATGACCCGTCCTCATGCCGGGGATCCGACCCCCGTGGGGCGGGCGCTCGCGACCCTGCACCGCTGGTGGAGCGAGTCGCGGACCACCCCGGCCGACGTGCTGGTCGGTCGCGTCATGGACGAGGTGGGGCTCGTCCCGCTCGCCGCGTCACGGGACCTCGGCGAGCTACGGGCGGGGTCCCTCCTTTTCGCTCTCGACTCCCTCCGCGTCGCGGCACTCCATGGCGACACCTCCATCCCCGCCGCCGTGGACGCGCTGCGCGCCGCCCTGGAGTCCGACGAGGCCGAAGCGCCGCTGGAGCCGATTCGCCGCGGCGCCGCGCGCGTCATGACCCTGCACCAGGCGAAAGGGCTCGAGGCACCGGTGGTGATCCTCGCCCATCCCGTCGGCCAGCGCGAGCACGACATCACGAGCCACATCGAGCGGCGCGAGGACGGGTCGGCCGTCGGCCACCTCGTCGTCCAGGAGCGCGCGGGCTTCCATCGCGTCCGGACTCTCGCCCGGCCGAAAGGGTGGGAGGAAAAGGAAGAGGAGGAGCGGCGCTACGAGCGCGCGGAGGAGGAGCGGCTGCTGTACGTGGCGGCGACGCGGGCCCGGGACTCGCTCCTGGTCTCCCGCAAGGCGCGGGACGAGGCCCGCTCGCCGTGGCGGGGGCTCTACGACTGGATGGACGGCAACGGCGAGCTGGTTCAGCTCGAGCCGGCACCCACCCCGGAGCGGGAGCAGGTGGAGCGGAGCGCCCGGGAGCTGACCGACGACGCCGCCCTTCTCGCGGACCGACGGCGCCGGGCGGCTTCCCCCAGGTACGTGGTCCGGAGCGTCACCGCCCTGGCCAGGGCGGCCACGGCGGAACCATCCGGTGAGGATCTATCGAGCCGTGAGGCGGACGGGGGGAGGCCGGCCGACCCCGGCGACGGACCCGACCCGGCGTTCCGGGGCCTCTCCTGGGGCAGCGCTGTCCACGGCGCGCTGGATGCCGGGGCCCGTGGCGCATCCGGGGACGCCCTCCGGGCGGTCTGCCGGAGCCTTCTGCTGGAGACCGGGCGGCCCGACGAGCGGGGCGAGCCCGTGGAGCTGGAGGAGCTCACCCGGCTCGTCGAGCGGGTGCTCGGCTCGGCGATCTGGGCGCGCGCCCGCGCGGCGGAACGTGTCCTCACGGAAGTGCCGTTCGCCTTCCATGCGCCCGCCGGGCGGCTGCCGGACCCGGACGCGGCCGCGGCGGCGAACGCGCCGCGACTCCTCGAGGGGGTCGTGGACCTGGCCTTTCTCGAGGCCGACGGCTGGGTGCTCGTGGACTACAAGACGGATGTCGGGACCGACGCGGGGTTCGACGGTCGCCGCCGCAGGTATCGCCGCCAGGTGGACCTGTACGCCCTCGTCTGGCCGGATCTCGCCGGGGGGCGGGTGAAGGAGCGCGTCCTGTTCTACACGGCCCGCGCGGCCCCGGCCGATCTCGAGCGGTGGTGAAAGACGCGGAGCCCCGCCGGGCTCTCGCCGGCGGGGCTCCGGTTTTCGTTCACGGGTTCGGGCCGGTCAGGTCTTCCTGACGTGCTGGTTCACGAGCTTGGTCATCTCGAACATGGACACCTGGCTCTGCCCGTTGAAGATCGGGCGGAGCGAGTCATCGGCGTTGATCATGCGCCGGTTCTTCGAGTCCTGGAGGTTATTCTTCTTGACGTAATCCCACACCTTCTTCGTAATCTCGCTGCGGGTCAGCGGGCTGTTGCCCGTGATCTTTCCCAGCTGCGCATCCGGCTGGACCTTCTGCGCCAGACCACCGCGTGCCTTGGCCATCCCAAACCTCCGTGTCGTGTGTATCAGGGGGTCCCTTCCCGCCTCCAAGCTACGCGCCGCCGCCCGGCGCGCAATGCCGCTGCCGGGACGACGCTATCCCCGCGGCTCCACAACAATGTCATCGCCGAGCCGGAACCGGAACTTCGGATCCTCCATTCCGAGACCCTTCAGAGCGGGCGTGAGCAGCCGCTCCAGGGCCCGGGCGGTGTTGATCCGGGACTGGTAGGACGTGCGCAGGTGCGACACCGCCTGGCGCCGCATCGCCCCCTGCACGATGGCCAGGGCGCGGCGCTCCACCTGCTCCTCACTCGTCCCCATCCGGGCCCAGCCGCGTCGCGTCTCCACTTCCAGCCGCCTCAGGTCCGGCTCCACGCTGTAGACCGCCAGCGCGGGCAGCCGCAGCTCGATCGAGCCGTCCTCGAGCAGCCGGAACATCTCCGGGCGCAGCGAGTCCACCTCGAACCCGTAGGAGACCTTCCCCGGCACCCGCACCCGCGCCCGCGTCGTGCCCAGGTCCAGCCCCACGATCCCCGGCAGGAACACCTTCGTGTTCTCCACTTCCGTCGTGGCCGTCACATCGAGGCGACCTGTCACGAGGAACGCCTCCGGGGCCTCCCGCTGGATCGTCGTGAACAGTGCGTCCCGCACCTGGCTCTCGGTGAAGGCGGGGGGCTCCAGGCGCAGAACCACGAGGATGCCGGCCAGCAGCAGCACGGCGGTGGCGGCGAGGAGGATCAGGGCACGTCGCATGTCCCCACGGTACCATCCGCTCCGCCTCCCGTCGAGACGGGCGGCGTTCCGAAGCGAGATCCCTTCAGAAACGGTCGAGGACCATGTCCAGCGCGGCCGCTTCGGCGGAACCGTCCCCGTCGAAGTCCCAGGCCGTGTCCGCCTCGTGCAGCGTCAGCAGCGACTCGTTGAACCGCAGCGTCAGCGACCGCTGCGCCCGACCCGCGGGCGTCAACAGCAGCATGCGGCCGCGGACGTCGTATTCGCCGGATTCCACATCCATGGCCACGGAAGGCCCCGACAGGCGCGACTCGTAGGTGCCACCGGAGACCAGCCGCAGGCTGTAGATCGCCCCGGCCGCCACGAGGTCGGCGCGCACCGAGGGATCGGCCTGGCTCGTGTACACCAGCGAGATCACCCCCCAGAGTCCCACCAGCTCTTCCGCCGTCACGTCCGATGGATCGCCGGAGCAGGCTGTGGCCGCCAGCGCGGCCAGCCCCGCCGCCGCCATCCAGCGAGGTCGCATTCGCCCGTTTCCTTTCCCGGCGGCGATCAGAACACCAGTCCGACGCGGAAGCGGAACGTCGGCTCGTCGTCGAGGGTGTCCAGGGTGATGGCGCCGTTCAGGAACAGCGGGAGGATACCCACGGTGAGGCCGGCCTCTCCGGTGAACTCGTTGGAGGTCTCCACCACTTCGTCTCCGAGCGCCCCCGTCCGGACCTCGCGGACCCACATGTACTGCGGGATGGCGTAGACGGTGGTGGCGAAGCGCCCGGTGTCCAGCGTCTTGCCGATCCCGAGCCCCACGGGCACCCCCAGCCGCTCGCTCACCGCCGCCGAGCCCACGTCCATGAAGCGGACGCCACCCACCACGCAGATCGCCGGCTCCAGCAGGTAGAAGTCGTACGCGCCCCGGAGCTCGTACGTCGAGGGCTCACCCTCGCCCGTGCCCGTGCGGTAGGCGAAGCCGAACGCCCCGGGACCCGACACGTCCGCGTGGAAGTCGCCCCCGATCTCCGTCCAGCCGTCCATGTCGCCGTACGACGCGGCGATGGCGATGGACCCATCGCGGGTGGGGAAGCCCAGACACGCCTGGGCGCCTGCGCCCGCGGCTCCGGTGAGGATTCCCGCGGTGGTGAGGACGAGGACTCGGCGTATCGACATGAGATTCCGCTCCGGCGACGGTTTCGCGACCCGGTTCTGATAACGCTAGTCCGCCGGCGTTGTTCCCGCCGCTCCCGATTCCTCCCCTCCGCGCCGCATGACCAGCGCCGCCCAGCCCACGACGAAGATCACGGCGAAGGCGAACCACTGGAACGCGTAGGAGAGGTGCGGCCCCTCCCCGAGAGCGGGGGACGGCAGCGGAACGGGCCCTCCCCTGCCGGCCCGTAAACCGGGGTCCGGTCCCTCCGCCTGGAGGTAGAGCGGTGACACGGGGTAGGGATACTGGGCCCGGATCGGGTCCGCGTCCAGCCGGAACCAGGTCGTTTGAAAGCTCTCGTCCGGCCGGGCCGTCCCGGTCGCCGGTAGCGGCAGGAGCACGCCCGTGACCGTCACCACGGAGTCCACCGCCACCGCCGACAGGTCCACCGTGGCGGCGTCGCGGGACGGCAGCCAGCCGCGATTGACCAGGATCGCGCCCGCGCCGGCGCGGAGCGGGGCCAGGACGTTTACCCCCGGCGCGCCCGCCATGCTGCGTCCCGCGAGGACCAGGACGCGGGCGTTGTCGTAGCGGCCGCGCGCGATGACACGGCGGTGCGTGAGGCCCACGGTGTCCAGCGGCGGACCGTCGAGCGAATGCGGCGGCTGCGCCAGCCGCTCCGCGAGGGCGGCGTTCCGCTCGAGGCGCTGCTCGCGGCGGTCGAGCTGCCAGAAGCCCAACCGTACGCACACCGCCGCGATGACGAACACGCCGATCGTGCCGGCGATGCCGGACCGGGTCAGCTCCAGGGCACGCATCGGCCGTAAGGTGCATCCCGGCGATCACTTCGGGAACCCCGTCGGTACGCGCGACGGCCGCCGGATCTTCGCAAGGAGCCGGCTGAAACCGCCGCCGCCGGGGACGCGTATGGCCAGCCGGAAGAAGGAAGGCAATCGCCCCCGTCATCAGGCCCCTGAAAGGCACACGATGCTCGATCGCACCACCCCTGTCGTCTTCGCCGTCCTGGTCCTCTCGGCGGGCGGCCTGTCCGCGCAGCAGCTCGCGCAGATCGGGCCGGAGCCGGCTCCACACGCCCGCGCCGCGCAGGTCCGCCCCACGCTGGAGGTGGCGCGCACGGCCGGCGCGATCCGGATCGACGGCGACCTGGGCGATGCCGGCTGGGCCGGCGCCGCGGTGGCGGACGGCTTCAGCGAGTTCCAGCCCCGGGAGGGCGTCCCCGCACGGTCGCCCACCGAGGCTCTCGTGACCTACGACGCCGACAACCTCTACGTCGCCTTCAGGGTCCGCGACGACCCCCGGGCGCTCCGGGTCACGCTCCAGGACCGTGACGCCGTGTGGGACGACGACTGGGTCATGGTCGTCCTCGACACGTACGGCGACAACTCCTGGGCGTACATGATCGGCGCGAACCCCATCGGCGTGCAGCTGGACGCGCGCTTCAGCAACGCCAGCGGGGACGACGCCTCGTTCGACGTCATCTATCGCAGCGCGGGCCGCGTGACGGAGGACGGGTACCAGGTCGAGCTGGCGATCCCGTTCGCCAGCCTCCGCTTCCCCGACGCACCGCAGCAGGACTGGAAGCTGCAGTTCGTCCGCAGCCACCCCCGCGCGAGCCGCCACCTGTACTCCTGGGCGGCGCTCTCGCAGAACAACAACTGCGTGCTGTGCCAGAGCGGATCCCTGCTCGGCATCCGGGGTGTCGAGCCGGGCGGACAGCTCGAGTTGCTCCCGGCCGTGGTCGCGGGGCAGCGGGGGGCCCTGACCGATGGCGCCGACCCGGGGTCGTACCGGTCGGCCGACCCGTCGGCCGAGTTCTCCCTGGGGATCCGCTACCCGTTCAAGTCCGGCTGGACGGCCGAGGCCACGTACAATCCGGACTTCAGCCAGATCGAGTCCGACGCGTCCCAGATCGACGTCAACAGCACGTTCGCCCTCTTCTTCCCCGAGCGGCGCCCCTTCTTCCAGGAGGGCGGCGACCTCTTCAATACGTGGGTGAACGCGGTACACACGCGCTCCATCAACGACCCGGTGGCCGCGGGGAAGCTCATCGGGCGCCAGGGCAACCTGGCCCTGGGGTACATCGGGGCCGTGGACGAGCACTCCCCGCTCATCATCCCCCTCGAGGAAGCGAGCGTGGTGCTCCAGAACGGGCGCTCCGTCTCCAACATCCTCCGCGCGCGCCAGATGTTCGGCTCCGGGTCGTCGGTAGGCGGGCTCATCACCGATCGCCGCTTCACGGGCGGCGGATCGGGGAGCACCGTCGGCGCCGACCTGCTGCTGCGCCTGAGCGAGCTGTGGCAGCTCGAGGCCCAGGTCGTGGGGAGCTACACCCGCGAGCCGTCGGAGGCCGGTCCGACCGCCGGTCTCGACGGCGCGACTTTCGGTGACGCCGCCCACACGGCCACGTTCGACGGCGAGTCCTTCGCCGGTCGCGCCTCCTATGTCAGCCTCGAGCGCAACGCCCGCGGCTGGAACTTCGACGCGGACTACTGGGATGCCACGCCCACGTACCGGGCCGACAACGGGTTCCAGGGGCAGAACGACTTCCGCCGCGTCATCCTGTTCAACGGGTACGGCATCCACCCGGACAAGGGGCTGGTGGACCAGGTGTTCGTCGGCAACCGGAACGGTCAGACATGGAACTTCGACGGTGAGTCCAAGAACCGCTTCGCGGCGGTGTTCGCCGAGACCCGCCTCAAGGGGCAGACGCGCATCGGCGCCGAGCTCGTGTGGGAGGAGGAGCGCTACGCCGGGATCCTCTTCGAGGACATGGTCGGCTTCGGCATCGGCCTCGGCTCGGATTTCAGCGAGATGTTCGGCTTCAACCTGTCCTACGGGATGGGGGAGAGCATCCACCGACCCACCGCGAGCCCTGGCCGGAACCGGAACGCCCGCGCGTCGGTGACGTTCAAGCCGGTGCGCAATCTCATCATCGGCCCGTCCCTCCGGTGGGCCCGGATGGAGGGCGAGGACGGCATCATGCTGTTCGAGGGGTACATCGCCCGGAATCGGCTCGACTACCAGGTCACGCGCCGCTTCAGCGCCCGCGTGGTGACGGAGTGGAACGATTTCCGGCGCCAGCTTTCCGTCGAGCCGCTCCTGGTCTACCGGATCAATCCCCTCAGCGTCGCGTACCTCGGGGCAACGGGCGGCTACCGCGAGTTCGACGACCCGCAGTACGATCTGGAGCGCACGAGCCGGCAGTATTTCCTCAAGGTCCAGTACCTCCTGCGGCCCTGATCTCCTACACTTCGGTTCGGCCCGCCTCCCCCGCGGAGGCCGGGGCAGAACCGACAGGAGGAGAGCATGGGCGTGATGCGCAGCGTCGATCCCGCGACCGGGAAGCGGATCGAGGAGTACGAGACCCTCTCGGACGCCGAGCTCGATCAGCGGCTCGGCCGCGCCGGCGACGCCTTTGAGGGCTATCGCCGCACTTCCATCGACCAACGCGCCCGCTGGCTGACCCGCGCCGCCGAGATTCTCGAGGCCGAGTCCCGCCAGTGGGCCGAGCTGATGACCCGGGAAATGGGAAAGCCCGTGCGCGCCGCGGCGGCCGAGGCCGAGAAATGCGCGTGGGCTTGCCGCTACTACGCCGACAACGGACCCGCCTTCCTCGCCGATGAGCCCGTGGACGCGGCCGCCGACCGGAGCTGGATCGCGCACCAGCCGCTCGGCCCGGTCCTCGCCGTCATGCCGTGGAACTTCCCTTTCTGGCAGCTCTTTCGCTTCGCCGCGCCCGCCCTCATGGCCGGGAACGTCGCCCTGCTGAAGCACGCGTCCAACGTCCCCGGCTGCGCCCTTGCCATCGAGGAGATCTTCCGGCGGGCCGGCTTCCCGCCGGGCGCGTTCCAGTCCCTGCTGGTGGAGTCCGACCGGGTCGGCTCCATCATCGAGGACGCGCGCATCCGGGCGGTCACGCTCACCGGCAGCGAGGCCGCCGGCGCGTCGGTGGCGGCGACGGCGGGGCGGGAGATCAAGAAGACGGTCCTGGAGCTCGGCGGCAGCGACCCGTTCATCGTGATGCCCAGCGCGGACCTGGACGCGGCGGTGGAGACCGCGGTGCAGGCGCGGCACATCAACAACGGCCAGAGCTGCATTGCGGCCAAGCGGTTCATCGTGCACGAGGCGGTAGCCGAGGCGTTCATCGGCCGGTTCGTCGACCGGACGAAAGCCCTGGTTCTCGGCGACCCCATGGACGAGAGGACCGAGCTGGGGCCGCTGGCGACCGAGGCGATCCGCGACGAGCTGGCGGGGCAGGTCGAGCGGAGCGTCGACGCCGGGGCCCGCCTCCTGACCGGCGGCAACGCCCCCGTTCGGCCGGGATGGTTCTATGAAGCCACCGTGCTGCGGGACGTGCCCGAGGGCGCAGCCGCCGCCCGCGAGGAGACCTTCGGTCCCCTGGCCGCGATCTTCGTGGTACCGGACCTGGACCGGGCGATCGAGAAGGCGAACGACACCCGCTTCGGGCTCGGCGCCAGCGCCTGGACCCGGAACGCGCGCGAGCGGGACGCGTTCGCGGAGCGGCTGGACGCGGGTGGCGTCTTCATCAACCGCATGGTGGCGAGCGACCCGCGGCTCCCGTTCGGCGGGATCAAGAGGAGCGGATACGGCCGGGAGCTCGCCCGCCACGGCATGCTCGAGTTCGTCAACATCAAGACCGTAGCGGCGGACGACTGAGCGGCGGCGCTACGCTCCGTCGCCGGCCGCCGCGTCTTCCCGGAGCCGCATCAGCACCACCTGCTGGACCTCCATCTCGTCCTTCCGCAGGACGCCCAAACGGTCGGAGCCCACGAACACGTCCGGCATGGGAACACCCCGCAGCTCCCCGACCAGCGTCCCGTCCCTGTCGTAGATGTCGATCCGGCCAACGGAGTCCGGAACGCTCTCGGCCACCCCAACCCAGATCCGGCCGCGAGGATCCACCCGCAGCGAGACGACGCGGGGGATCAGCGACGCGAACGTCATCTTCTCCAGCCGCTGCTCCAGCATGCGCCGCCGCGTCTCCTCGTCGGGACCGCTGCCCCCGATCCTGACCCTGGTGCCGCCGGCCTCCTCGGCGTCCCGGAGTCGCTGACGCGCGGCCTCTCGGTCCTCTTCCGTGACCGGCCGCGGCGCGGGCGCCCGCTCGATGGTCCGCCGAACGGCGCCGTCGGGGCCGATCAGCCGGATCAGGTAGGCGGCCGTGTCCGAGACCACGACGCCGCCGTCCGAGAACCCCTGCCACCGGAACGCCGGTGCGAACTGCCGGGCCATCATCATCACGATCACGCCGCTCCCGATCTCGAGCCGGACCATATCCGTCGGGGGCTCCGGGATCGTCCAGACGGTATCCAGCACCTCGGCGGTCGGGCCGAGCCGGAGGAGCGGCAGCCGGGAAGACCCGCCCTCGCCGCCGCTGACGGCCGCCCGCCTGCCGCTTCCGGGCGGGCCGCCGATGTTGAACAGCGGCCGGAAGCTCTGGAGGAAGCCGCCATCCAGCACGGTGAGGGAGGGCGAGGGCACGCCCGAGTTGTCCCCGTAGGGCACCGTCCGTGGGTCGCCGCCGGGCTGTGGATAGCCCGTCAGGCGGCTGTTGGAGAAGTCGGTGACCCACAAGGTGTCTCCGGGACCGACCGCCAGCCCCAGGGGCTGGCTGAGCTCGCCGGGCCCTTCGCCCTTCCGGCCGTACGTGGCCAGGTGGCGGCCGTCCGGTCCGTACTTCAGCACCCGCGACCCCTGGCGATCGAGGACGAAGAGGTTGCCGTCGGCATCGCCGGCGAGTCGCTCCCAGCTCACCTCCGCGAACTGATACTCGTCGTCCGCGAACGCGTCGCCGAGAACGCCCACCGTGTCCACGGACCAGCCAAGCGACGACGCCGCCGTTTCGGGGTAGCTCCACCGTTCGACGCCGCCCACCGTGTCCACCGCCGCGGCCGTCCGGGAGGCCGAGGCGGAGCCGTCGTCGCACGCCCCCAGGGCGGCAAGGACGAGAACCCCGGTCACCCTGCGCATACGCATGATCCGTCGCTCCGTGTCCCGTGAGTCCACCGACCGCGGGGTGCGATGCGGCGAGGCCGCCGCAGGGTTGCCCCGCGAGCGGCTCTCCCCTTGCGGCTCGGCCAGCGCCTCAGTGATGGAGCTCGGGCCCGCGTCGCTCCGGCGGGAGCAGGGCGCCTTCCGGGAAGGTCAGCGTGCCGTCCTCGAGGCGGGCGCCACGGAGCGCGTGCGCGAGCACCTCGCCGAGGTCCTCCGCCAGGTGAACCTTCACCTCGTCCCGGATCTCCACGGGCAGGTCTTCCAGGTCGGCCTCGTTGTCCCGGGGCAGCACCACTTCCCGGATCCCGGCGCGGAAGGCGCCCAGCACCTTCTCCTTCACACCGCCGATGGGCAGGACCCGCCCCGTCAGGGTGATCTCGCCCGTCATGGCGATGTCGTGCCGCACCGCGCGCCCGGACAGGGCGGAGACCACGGACGTGGCCATGGCCACACCCGCCGACGGGCCATCCTTCGGGACCGCTCCCGCCGGGACGTGGATATGAAGCTCCAGGTCCTCGAGGCGGTCGGCGGCGACCCCGAGGCGCCCCGCGTGGGTCTTGGTGTACGTCAGCGCCGCCCGCGCCGACTCCTTCATCACGTCGCCCAGCTGCCCGGTCAGGATCAGGCGGTCCTTCCCTTTCGACGCGCTGGCCTCGACGAACATGATGTCCCCGCCCATGGGCGTGTAGTACATCCCCGTCGCAACGCCAACCACATCCTCCTTGGCCTTGACCTCCGGGTGGACCCGCGGCCGACCGAGGAGCGGGTGGACGTCGGACCCGTCGATCCGCAGGTGCTCCGCCGCCCCGCCCGCGATCCGCCGTGCCGCCTTCCGCGTGAGCTTCCCCAGCTCCCGCTCCAGCTGCCGGACGCCCGATTCCCGGGTGTACTCGCTGATCACCCGCTGGATCGCCGACTCCGTGACCTCCACGTCACTCTCGCGCAGCCCGCTCTCCTCCCGCTGCCGCGGGATGAGGTACCGGCGCGCGATCTCCAGCTTCTCCTGCTCGGTGTACCCCGAGAACTCCACCATCTCCATCCGGTCCAGGAGCGGCGCCGGGATGCGGTCGCGGTAGTTGGCCGTGGCGATGAACAGCACCTCCGACAGGTCGAAAGGCATCCCGAGATAGTGGTCCGTGAACGTGTTGTTCTGCGCCGGGTCCAGCACCTCGAGCAGTGCGGCGGACGGGTCGCCCTGGAGGGACGTGCCCAGCTTGTCCACCTCGTCCAGCAGGAACACCGGGTTCTTGGTCCCGGCCTGCTTCAACCCCTGGATGATCCGCCCCGGCATTGCGCCGACGTACGTGCGCCGGTGGCCCCGGATGTCCGCCTCGTCACGCGCGCCGCCCAGGGCAATGCGGACGTACTTCCGGCCCAGCGCCCGGGCGATGCTCTTCGCGATGGATGTCTTCCCCACGCCGGGGGGACCGACGAACAGCAGGATCGGGCCGCGGCCCACCGCCCGCGCCTTCGCCTTCCGCGCATCGTCCTCCTGATCCGCCACCGGCTCGGCCGGGCCACCCGCCGTGCCGTCCTCCGCCTCCCCGCCCTCGAGGTCGAAACGGTCCTGCCCCATGCCGAGGATCTCGTCGACGGGCGGCGCCGATGCCGTACCGCCCGCCTCGTCGGGACCCGGAGTCGACGGCGAAGCCGACTCCGCGTCCTCTTCGGCCCGCTCCATCTGCAGCTTGCGGACGGCCAGGAACTCGACCACCCGGTCCTTCACGTCCTCGAGCCCGTAGTGGTCCTCGTCGAGGATCGTGGTCGCGGTGTCCAGGATGATCTTGTCCTCGGTCCGGCTGTTCCACGGCAGCTCCGTGACCCAGTCGAGATAGGTTCGGATCACCTGGTATTCTGCCGATTGGGGGTGCGTCCGGCGCAGCCGGTTCAGCTCCCGATCCGCTTCCTCCTGCGCCTCGGGCGGGAGGCCAAGGGCGTCGATCTTCTGGCGCAGCTCCTCCGCCTCGTTCTCTGCGTCCTCGTCCCCCAGCTCCTTCTGGATGGCCTTGAGCTGCTCGCGCAGCACCATCTCCCGCTGCTTCTCCCCGAGCTCCTCCTGCACCCGCTGCTGGATCTCCTGCTGTGCCTCGATCCTCACCAGGTCCCGCTCCACCGACAGCAGCACCTGCCGCATCCGGCTCTCCACCGGCAGCATCTCCAGGAGCTCCTGCTTGTCCGGTGCGCTGAGCTCGAGATAGAAGCCCACCATGTCGGCAAACTTGCCGGGGTCTTCGATCCCCTCCACCAGTTGCTGGAGCGCCTCGTCCGGGATCCCGCGCCGCCGACCCAGCTCCACCGACCGCTCCCGGAGCTCGCGGTCCAGCGCCTTGTACGCCGGGTCCTCCGGGTCCGGCACCGGCTCCTCCTCCACCATCCGGACCACCGCCTCGAGACCCCCTTCGGAGCCTCCCTCGTATTCCAGCGCGCGCGCGCGCTGATCACCCTGGATCAGCAGCTGGAGGCCGCCCCGGACCCGCTGCGCCTGAACCACGCGCACGACCACCCCGAAATCGTAGAGGACTTCGGGCGTCGCATCGTCCACGTTCTCCTTCTGGCACGCCGCGAACATCCGGCGGTCTCCGTTGAGCGCCTTCTGGATCGCCGCGACGGTGCCCGGGCGACCCGCGCTGATCGGCACGGCCACGCCCGGGAAAACGACCGTCTCCCGCAGCGGCAGCACCGGAAGTCTCACTCGATCACCCATCCGCCAGCCCTTTCCCCAGCGACCACTCCCCCGGAGCGGTCTCGTCCTCGAACTTCCTCGCCAGCCCGACCCCTGCCGTTTTCGGGGGCGGGCTCGCTCCACCCAGCCTGAGAGCAGCATGCTGCTTGCCACGCCGTCCACAGACCCGCGATTTCCGCGGCTGGACGCCCCGGACGCACCGTTGATACACCCGACGCCCCCGCCCGCTCCCGCCGCCGTCCCCCGCCGGAATGGCCGCCCGGGGCGTTTCCCTGCCGTGCTGGCAGAACTCCGGCCCTCGGTTGAGCCGGCGCGTGAGAGGAGGCATATTCCGGGAGCGTTTCCCCCGTGAGAGCGATGCCCGTGATCCTCGAGTCCGCCCGCTGGCTGCTGTCCGTGGCGCTGGTGAGCCTGTCGGCGACGGCCCCGCCCGCGCCCTGTCCGCAGGCTGCCGCGGGGACGGACACCGCGACCGTGATCCTGCTGCACGGCCTCGGGCGCACGACCCAGTCCATGCTGCCCATGGAGCGGGCGCTGGAGGGCCGGGGCTACCGGGTGGTGAACCTCGGCTATCCGTCCCGGACGCACTCGATCGCCGAGCTGGTGGATACGCTGGATCGGGCCCTGGAGGTTTGCTGTGCCGGGGGCGTGCCCGTCCACTTCGTGACCCACTCCCTGGGCGGCATCCTGGTCCGGGCCTACGCGGCGCGGCACGGCGTCGCGCGGATCGGCCGCGTGGTGATGCTCAGCCCGCCGAACGCGGGGAGCGAGGTCGTGGATCGGCTGGACGATACCCCCGGTCTGGCGTGGCTCCTGGGCCCCGCATTCATGCAGCTGGGGACGGACAGCACCGCTGTCCCCCGCGTCCTCGGCCCGCCGGAATTCGAGGTCGGTGTGATCACGGGCGAGGCTTCGCTGAACCCGCTGTTCTCGTGGTGGCTCCCCGGCCGCGATGATGGCAAGGTCACGGTCGAGTCCGCTCGCGTGGACGGCGCGGCCGGGTTCCTGGTCGTTCCCTACACGCACGGCTTCCTCATGCGCCGGGAGGAAGTGATCGAGCAGGTCGCCGCCTTCCTCGGGACCGGCCGGTTCGCGGATGCGGGTGAGCTCCCGGAGGTGCGACGGTGAGCGGTTCGCGACCGCCTTCCCCTTGCGGCGCCGGGGGCGGCGCGGCAACCTCGTCGGATGACCGGTGAGCTGAAGGAGCGGGGCGGCCTCGCGCGGGTCCGCGGCACGGCGTGCCCGGGTTGCGGGGCGGTCCTCCGGGACCCCCGGGTGGCGATGAGCCCCCCCATCGCGGCATCCGCAGGCTGCTGGGCAGCGTATGGCGATGTCGTCGGGCGGGAATACAGCGAGTGGGCCAACCCGCCGGTCCACCGCCTGACGGCCGCCACCTACGCGGCCCAGCATCCGGGCGAGCGGACCGACAAGGCGGTGCTGTCGGTGGCCGTCCACCTCGTCGCGCTCCATTTCATGGTGGAGCGCGGGATCGAAGCGGGGCGGGTCCCGCGGGAGATCGGCCGTGCGGTGGCCGATCCTTCCGAGTTCCGCTGGCTGGAGCCGCCCGTCGACCCCACCTGGCAGACCATCGCGGACGTCCGCGGCGCCCGTGACGTGAAGGAGCATACCGGCCGCGTGCACCGCTGGGCCCGGTCCGTATGGGAGGCCTGGTCCCCCCACCACGATGTCATCCGGAAGTGGTCCGGGCGATGATCGGGCGCGCCGTGTGAGCCCCCGCCTGGAGCAGAGATTTCGCCTCGGCCTCTGGGTGCTGCTGATCCTGGGGTGGGTGGTCGCGGTCTGGATGATGTGGGAGGCGCTCACGACGGTGCCCGGCGCCGAGCGGCTCGAGACCTCCCGCCTCGTCGCGATCCCCACACCGCGCACGTTCTTCGCCGCCGCCGCGTTCGCCGGCCTCGAGCTGGCCGTGGTCCTGGCCATCCTCTGGCCCTGGCGGGAGGACTTCTACGCCACCCGGCTCCTCGCCGCCGCGCTGGCCCTCGTGACGTGGTTCATCATGACCACCCCGCTCCAGCTCTCCCGCATGGACTGGGTCCATCGCCGCTGGCTGGCGGGGATGGCCATGACCGTCGCCCTGGCCCTGGTGCTCTTCCTCCTCTACCGCGGCGCACGTCGCTTCGTCCCCGAAGCGGAGGGCGGATGATTGACTCACCGGTGTCCGCGACCTTCACCGGCGGCACGACCGAGCGGTCGCCCTGCCGGGGGTGTCCGGCGCGCGATTTCGCGCGCCTTGCGGCACCGCCCTTGATTCGAACGCATACGCGAGAGGAGTGAGCCGGTGGCGACCAGAGGGACGATCGGGATCCTGACGGGCGGTGGCGATGTGCCGGGACTCAACCCGGCGATCCGGGCGATCACGATCCGGGCGCTGAGGGAGGGGTACCGCGTCCTGGGGATCCGGAGGGGGTGGGCGGGGCTCGTGGACCTGCTCCCGGACAGCGGGGCGGACAACCGCAACAACGTCCAGGAGCTGACCGAGGAGATCGTGAATCGGGCGGGGCGTACCGGCGGCACGTTCCTGCACACCTCCCGGACGCGTCCGAGCCACCTGCCGCGTGCGGCGGTCCCGGACCACCTGCGCGACCGGTACACGGAAGAGATCAACGACGCCACCCCGTCCGTCCTCCAGAACCTGGAGCAGCTCGGCATGGACACGGTGATCGCCATCGGTGGCGATGACACGCTCAGCTATGCGGCCCGGCTGCACACGGAAGGGGTGAAGGTCGTCGCGATCCCGAAGACCATGGACAACGACGTGCCGGGGACGGACTACTGCATCGGCTTCAGCACGTGCGTGACCCGCACCATCTCGCTCACGCACGGGCTCCGGACCTCGGCCGGCTCGCACGAGCGCTTCCTGGTCATCGAAGTCTTCGGCCGCTACGCCGGGTTCACCGCGCTGCTCCCCACCATGGCCGGTGCGGCCGACCGGTGCCTCATCCCGGAGCACCCGGTCGACCTGGACCACCTGACGGAGCTCATGGTCTACGACCGCAACCGGCATCCGTCCCGCTACTCGGTCGTCCTGGTCTCCGAGGGCGCCACGATCCGGGGCGGCTCCATGAGCTTCGAGGGCGAGGAGGCCGACATGTTCGGACACCGCAAGCTCGGCGGGATCGGGGACGTGGTGTCCGAGGAGCTGAAGAACCGATCCGCGCAGTTCAACAAGGGCCATCGGGTCAACGTGGTGAACCAGCGCCTCGGATACCTGGTACGGAGCGGCGATCCGGACGCCATGGACTCCATCGTTCCCATGGCCTTCGGGAACCTCGCCCTCGACCTGGTCCTGGCGGGGAAGTCGGGCCGTCTCGTGAGCGTCCGCAACGGGGCCTACGACAACGTCCCCATCGACGTGATCGTGGGGCGGAAGAAGGTGGTGGATGTCCACCGGCACTACAACACGGAGCGGCTCCGCCCGATCTACCATACGTTCAATCGGCAGCCGGTGTTCATCATGACGAGTGACGTGTAAGCGACGACCATGGCGACCGATCTCTTCCGCAGCATCCGCGCTCCGCGGGGCACCGGGATCTCCTGCAAGGGGTGGCAGCAGGAGGCGGCGCTGCGGATGCTGATGAACAACCTCGATCCGGAGGTGGCCGAGCGGCCGGAGGACCTCGTCGTCTATGGCGGTACGGGGCGCGCGGCGCGGAGCTGGGAAGCGTTCGATGCGATCGTCCGTACGCTGCGGGACCTGGAGAACGACGAGACGCTCCTGGTGCAGTCGGGGAAGCCGGTGGGGGTGTTCCGGACGCACGCGTACGCTCCCCGTGTGCTGATCGCGAACAGCAACCTGGTGGGGCGCTGGGCGACCTGGGAGCATTTCCGTGAGCTCGAGCGCCAGGGGCTCATGATGTACGGCCAGATGACGGCCGGCTCCTGGATCTACATCGGGACCCAGGGGATCCTCCAGGGGACCTACGAGACGTTCGGAGCGGTCGCCCGCCAGGAGTTCGGCGGATCGCTGAAGGGCCGCTGGGTCCTCACCGGCGGCATGGGCGGGATGGGCGGCGCGCAGCCCCTCGCCGCCACCATGAACGACGGGGCGATCCTGTGCGTGGAGGTCGACCCCGATCGGATCGAGCGGCGGCTCCGCACCGGGTACTGTGACCGCATGACCCGTGACCTGGACGAGGCGCTGCGCTGGGTGACCGGGGCCTCCCGCGCGGGAGAGGCGCTGAGCGTCGGGCTGGCGGGGAACTGCGCCGAAGTGCTCCCGGAGATCGTGCGTCGCGGCCTGGTCCCCGACGTGCTGACGGACCAGACGTCCGCCCACGACGCGCTCCATGGCTACGTCCCGGCGGGGCTGTCCCTCGAGGAGGCCGACGCGCTGCGGCAGCGCGACCCGGCGGAGTACCAGCGGCGATCGATGGAGAGCATGGCCACGCACTGCCGCGCCATGGTCGAGCTGATGCGCCGCGGCGCCGTGACGTTCGATTACGGAAACAATCTCCGCGGCCAGGCGCTCGATGCCGGCTATGACGAGGCGTTTGCTTTCCCCGGCTTCGTCCCGGCCTATGTCCGGCCGCTCTTCTGCGAAGGGAAGGGGCCCTTCCGCTGGGCCGCGCTGTCCGGTGACCCGGCGGACATCCACCGCACGGACGACCTGGTCCTGGAGCTGTTCCCCGAGGACGACCACCTGCGCCGGTGGATCACCCGGGCCCGGGACAGGGTGCGGTTCCAGGGGCTCCCCAGTCGCATCTGCTGGCTCGGCCTCGGCGCCCGCGCCCGGTTCGGGATCGCCCTCAACGACCTGGTGGCGAGCGGCGAGATCAGGGCCCCCATCGTGATCGGCCGCGATCACCTGGACACGGGGTCCGTCGCGTCGCCCTTCCGCGAAACCGAGGCGATGAAGGACGGGAGCGACGCCGTCGCCGACTGGCCCATCCTGAACGCCCTCCTGAATACGGCCAGCGGGGCCAGCTGGGTGAGCTTCCATCACGGGGGGGGCGTCGGGATCGGCAACTCCCTGCACGCCGGCCAGGTCATCGTCGCCGACGGGACGCCCGAGATGCGTGAGCGGCTCGAGCGCGTGCTGACCAACGATCCGGGGATCGGCGTCGCCCGGCACGCCGACGCGGGCTACGACGCCGCGCTGGAGACCGCGCGGCGCGAGGGCGTGCGCCTGCCCATGCGGGAGCACTGACCGGCGTGGCCGGACCCGCGCCGCGGAGCCCGCCCCGTCCCGTTCCGGTTGACGCCGCCCGACATCCCGGGCGACGTTGTCGCCGGTACCCTGCACGGACGCCGGCCCCCGCGCAGACCTGTGAAACGCCGACCAGGAACCGGAATGACGACCGACGGATACGAATACGACGCGCCCGAGTCCCACCCCTTCCCGACGGACCCGGACATCGAGCCGGCGGAAGAAGAAGAGAGCCCGCGGCCGACGGCGAGCCGATGGACGGACAGCATTCGCAACCGCCTGTTCCGCGCCCGGACCCTGATCATCAGCGGCGAGGTGAACCAGAAGCTGGCTTCGGAGGTGATGGGGCAGGTGCTGGCGATGTCGGCGGAGTCGGACGAGCCCATCACGATCTTCATCAACTCCCAGGGCGGGCACGTCGAATCCGGAGACACCATCCACGACATCATCCGCTTCATCCGCTCGCCCGTGCACATGGTGGGCACGGGCTGGGTCGCCAGCGCGGGGGCGCTGATCTACGTGGCCGTCCCGCGGGAGCGGCGTTTTTCGCTGCCCAACACGCGATTCCTCCTCCACCAGCCGGCCGGCGGGACCCGCGGTACCGCATCGGACGTGGAGATCGAAGCGCGCGAGATCCTGAAGATGAGGGAGCGGTTGAACCGCGTGTTCTCCGAGCAGACGGGGCAGCCGCTGGAGCGGATCGTGGAGGACACCCACCGCAACTTCTGGCTGGGCGCGAACGAGGCGGTGGAGTACGGTCTGGTCGGCAAGATCATCCAGCATGCCGACGAGGTGAAGTAGGGCGCCAGAGCTATAGGATCCCGGACCGGCGTAATGCATCGGCCAACATCCATTGCCAGCCGAGTCGGGAGCGGATGTAGCTGGGCCGTGCTCCGATGATCTCATTCAGGCGATCGCTCATGGAGGGAAGGCCGGAGAACCCGAGGGTAAAGGCGAGCTCAGCGAGCGGGCTTTTGGGATGCCGCTGGATTTCAAGTGCCACTCCGACCACGCGCAGCGCCTGGTACCACGTTTTTGGGGCCCGAGCCCGGCGCCAATGAATGCCCGTTGCCAACGCGCGAAGGAAATTCGTCGGGCTCGGGCTAGCGCTGCCATGCTCCGGAACACGGCAGCATTTCGGGCGAAACATTTGAGCGCCGCAGCAGCATCGGGCGTCACATCGAACCCACGCCGGTGCGCCCACAGCACCGCGGCTTCTGGCCAGTCGCTGGCGTCAGTGAGCTGTCGCCTCAGCACTTCCGCGCCTGGTTCGCAAGCCCAGACGACGGTTCGCACCCCCAGTGGACGGGCGGCCGAGGCTAGAAGGGTGCCGGCCCTCCGGCCCACACAATCCACCCAGAGCGCGACGGGCGCGTTCACCACGCGTCGAGCCACTTGATCGACAACTTCCGCGACCTCCGCCGCAGAACAACCACGAGGAGGGCGGAGCGCGACGACGTTGCCTCGCGTCAGGTAGGGGGGCAGGCCACCAAGATCCACCGGACCGGTGAACCGCCCGTATGCGTCCGGATCGGCGTCCTTCACGTCGAGATCGAGCGTGTAAATCGGCAACTGGCGCATTCCGCATCAAACCGGGGGAAGAGTCTCCCTGTGCTGGAACGCCTCGCTGAACAGATGCCGCTCGGACCGAAAAGCTTACAGGAAATATTCGTGGGGCGCGTCATAACCGGGGAATCCCAAGCCCCGCCACGAGGCAAGCCTCCAGAGGTGAAGCGCGTCAGAGGGGGCGGTTCGTGACCACACCGGAACGATGCTCGCCGCCGGAGACGCCGAGCGGGCGCGGAGAAGCTGCTCAAGTTTCATGTCGTCAACGCCGCTTCGGCCGTTCTACAATTATTCGCCTCGGGATGAATGATCGCACATTACCAGCAGAGCAAGCGCAATCAGGTTTTAGCGGCGTTAGGACGGTATCCCGTGCTCTCCTCCTCCAGATCGAACGGGTTCAGGCAATTGCTTGCCGTGACACTCGTCACGGCAAATTGTGGAACGTCTCCGGGTTCAGCTTCGGAACGGGGGGGCGGAAGCGCCACGTTCCCGGATCACCTTCATGTCGTGGGCGAGGTCATCCTGGAAGAACGCCCGAACGTCATTAACGTGCAGCCTTCGGTGCGGGCCGATCCGCACGGAGGGTTCCTCGTGGCCGATAAGCGCGAAAGCCAGGTCAGACGCTACCACCTCGATGGGAGCCTCGACTTCGCTTTTGGTAGTCCCGGCCAAGGACCTGAAGAGTTCGTCGGCGCTGTCGTCAGCGTACGCCTACCCGATCAGTCCATCCTAGTAGTCGATCGCACCAGCAAGATTGTAACCCTCGATCCCTCTGGTAATCGGGTAACGCGTCAGTGGCAGCTCCCGCTCACGAATATCGTGGACGCTGACGTGATCGATGATTCTCGGATCCTTTTTTCAGTCCGCGCATCCGCATCGCGCCCGCTGCTGCACATCTGGAATATCAACAAGGGGGAATTAGAGCGACATTTCTTCATTCCTCCGCAGAATTCTCAAATCCGGGCGGCGTCGATTATCGGCGGATGGGCGTTCGCGAGCATTCAGAACGATACGATCTGGAGTTTCTTTTCGGCCGTGGACTCCGTTTACGCGTTTTCTACCGAGGGTGTTCGCCTCATGGCCGTCCGGATCCCATTCGAGCGCTTTGACATCGCGCGTCCACCACGTCGTGTTTTCGGGATCCGCTTCGGATCGTTCGACGAATGGATCGGATCATTCCACCTGATTTCCTCCATTGCTGCATTGGAGGACCTCCTGCTCATCCAGTATGGTCGCTACGGCAGGAATCCCCAAGTTTCGCTGTTGGGGATGACCACCGCTGGCGCGCGCGTGTTCGAACATTTGCTTGTCGTCACGCCTTACCCCCCCATAACGGCCTACTTCCAAGCACGTGAGACCTCGGAGCCGAATCGATGGATCGCCGCCTCCATCCGGTAGGAGTGCTAGTCGTCGCTGTAGTCGCAGGGATTTCCGGTGGCGCCTTTGGTCGTATGGTCTCCGATCAGCCGGGTACTCCGATTGAGGAATACATGTCGATCGATTCGAGCAGGGGAAGCAGTGAACGCCTGCTCCGGCTCGTTTGGACCGTCGGAAGCACCAGCGCGCTCGGGTGCCAGAACTGGCAGCCCCTGATGAGGAGATTGCTTTGGCATCATGGGGATGAGCTGGAGATCGTCGCGGTTGTGGGCGAAAGAGATTCTGCCGCAGTCCGCGCGTTCCTCCGCACAGAGCGGTTGGGAAACGTGCGCATTGCTGGACAGCCCGCCCGATACCGCGACAGGTCTTCCCGCTTCCACCTGCTCTACCGTGACTCAGTGGTGGTGTCCGCAGGCGCCTCCCGGCGCGGTATGGCGGCGCTCGAGCACGTCGCCAAGGTGGTAATGAACGAGGATTACTGAGCGAGGTCACCAAGACGCATGTTTCACTTCAAGGAGGAGGTTATTAAAATGTCTCGACTGCGCAAGTTGCTCATTGGCGTGCTGGCTCTCGCGGGACTTGGCTTCGCCGGAGCAGTCGTCACCCCTGGGGCCTTGTTCGGGGATATGGACCCGGCTGATTGGTGCCAGCAGGTCCTGGATCCCAATTGTACCGAGCACTGCTACTATGAATGTGACATTACAAAGGAGTGTCAGTTCGAAAACTGCTGCGGGTGCGGTTGAACCAATGCGAAGGAGCGGGAGGTCTGGGATTCTGAAGACGCTTCCAGCGCTCCCGCTCCGTCACAGGCGCCCTGCGCTCTCCGTCCTTCTCGGACTGCAGGTGATCTACGCACCAGTCGCCGCGCAGTCGATCCGGGGTGCGGTCGTGGACGACGAGTCATCGCGGCCCATCACTGGATCGCTGGTGCAGGTGTTCGACCAGGCGGGTGCCCGCGTTTCCGCAAGCCAAACGGGATCCGACGGGCGATTTCATGTTCGGCTGCCGAATGCGGGATCGTATGCGTTGTCCGCGGAACGGCTCGGGTACGGGTGGGCGGTGGCGCGCTCGCTCCACGTGCGAGTTGGCGAAGTACTAGAGCTGGAGCTGCGGCTGCCCCGGCTCCCCATTCCACTCGAACCGCTCACCGTTCGTGTGGAGCGCCGGCTCGCACACCTGGAGCGCGTGGGCTTCTACCAGCGGGAGCGGATGGGCATCGGTCGGTTCATTACCGCAGAGGACATTGAGGCGCGCCGCCCGCTCATCCTTACGGACGTCCTTCGCGGCGAGCCATCCGTCCGGGTCCTGAATACTCCCGACGGTGCGGGTCACGTCATTGCGTTTCGCGGCGCACACACGATGTACCTGGCCATGGGCCATGACGCCTGCCTCCCAGTCGTGGTGCTTGACGGCACCCGACTCGCCACGGCCGGGGACGTCAACCTTGTCCACCCGGAAAATGTCGCTGCCATCGAGCTCTACCCAAGCGGGAATGGCGCTCCTCCGCAGTTTGGCGGTCTGGGGGCGCCCTGCGGGGTCATCATGATCTGGACAAAGCGAGGCTGAACCTTCAGACGTGTCCCGTTTGTCGGGCGACTAACATTCTGCACCTCCCCCTTCCTGGGCGTCCCGCTGCGCGTTCCGGCCCGATCCAGATCTGTGTCTGTGACCACTCCAAGGAGAACGATGGACCCGCTGCACGCCCCTCAGAACACTCGTTAACCTCATCAGCGTCATGCTCATCTCGGCGGCATGCCCCCGGCTCTCCGTCGGGCATGTGGGACGCCGAGGTCCGGACCGGGGATTTTTCCGGGGTGGAGGACGGCCTCGTCGGCAAGATCATCCAACACGTCCACGAGGTGAAGTAGCGCGGGACCCTTGCCAACCGGCCAGCGGGATTGCTAGCGTTCCCATACCAGCGGTGACGCGGGCCGCGAGAAAGCCCACGCCCACCCGGCCCACCGGCGAGCGCCGGGGGTCCCGCCCTCTCTCAGAGGGCACGCGAGGTCGGAACGGCGCGTCACAGGCGGTCGACGCGGGCCCCCGGACCGGGAGCCGCGCCGAAACGACGACAGCGTCGAAGGAGGCGACGAATGCCACCGGGCAGTCGAGGAAGGCCCGGGACGGAGCAGGTGTGACCGTCCCGGGCTTTTCCCACGTCCTGGCGCGATGCCACCGGCCTGTCCGCCCTGCCGCTAGACGTCCCCGGTCCGATCCGCGACCTGGCGCTGCACCTCCTCCAGCATTCGCCGACCCCTCTCCATCAGTGTGGTCGCCCGTTCCTCGACCTCGGCACGGAAGGCATGGTCCTCGATGTCGGCCAGGTTGATCAGGACGTTGCGGTGTGCGCCGTAGAGGCACGCCTCGAGCGCTTTCGCCCCCACGTCCAGGTCTGAGCGAGAGGAGTACTGGCCCACGCGCGCGAGCTCGAGCATGGGGTCCCAGGCGCGGTCAGCCGTCTCCATGGCCCGGAGCGGGACCAGCGTCGCCTTCTTGAGGCCCTCCTCCATCGCCGTCCGCCGGGCGACCTTCTGCTCCTCCGTCTCCCGCGGCATCCGGATGGCCTTCACGTAATCCGCGAAGGCGTCGGTGTCGGCGTCGACCGCGCGCAGCAGCGCCTCCTGGACCTCCACCAGCGCCGGGAGGTTCGCCCGCACGGTGGCGTCGAGGTGATCGTACTTCCGGCGGCCGTAAGTGAGCCATCCCACCATGGCCCCGAGGCCGGCGCCCAGGGCGCCCACGAGCGCGGCGACCGAGCCGCCCCCCGGCGTCGAGGTCCGTGCGCCGACCGCCTCCACGAAGTCGCGGACGGACTTCCGGATGAGCGGCCCGTCGGCGTCCTGGTCGATCATGTACTCGATGATCTTCTCCTCCGGGCGGAAGGCGTGGACGGAGGAGAGCCCCAGCCGATCGATGACGAGCCGGACCTTCTGCCGCTCGTCGAGGATGAACAGCCCCTCCCGCTCGATGTAGAAATCGGCCGCCTGGAGGACCGCCTCCAGGGGGATCAGCCCCACGACCTCGCTGCCCGCGACGCCGACGCCCAGCTCGGCCGCGTCCTTCCGGATCGCCTCGTAGACGGCGTGGAGGGGCGTGACGCGGTAGTTGTCCAGGTTCATGGAGACCTGGGCGAGGCCGAACTCCTCGAGCTCCCAGCCGATCCCCTTCACCGCGTCGAAATACCCGGGCTCCCGGATGGTCTCGCCCCCGGGGCCCTTCACGGTCCGGCCCTGCTCCCGGATGTTCAGCGCCAGGCGGTGCGCCTGGTTACGGGTGCCCAGGATGTTGACGTTGTAGGCGATCAGGAAGAAGCGGACGCCGGTCACGGTCGCGCCGGACCGGGCGACGAAGGTCGCCGGGCCGAAGTCGGGCGCCCACTCGGGCTGGCCGATCCGGTCCGCGAGGCCCTCGTACTCGCCCTGCCGGATCTGCCGGAGCGCCTTCCGATGCTCCAGCGCCTGGGCCTCCTCGTACAGGTAGATCGGGACCCCGAGCTCCTCGCCGACGCGTGCGCCGAACCGCCGGGCGCAGTCGATGCACTCCTCCATGCTCACGCCGGAAACGGGGATGAAGGGCACCACGTCCACCGCTCCGAGCCGCGGGTGCTCGCCGCTGTGCCGGGTCATGTCGATCAGCCGGTACGCCGTTGCCGCCGCCCTGAAGGCCGCTTCCACGACATCGGCGGGCGCGCCCACGAAGGTCATCACCGTCCGGTTCGTGGATTTCCCCGGGTCCACGTCCAGGAGCTTGACTCCGGGTGCGCCGCGGATGCTCTCGGCGATCGCGTCCAGCAGCGCCGGGTCCCGGCCTTCGGAGAAGTTTGGAACACACTCGACCAGCCGCATCGACCGCCGTCCGTTCATGATGGATGGGGGAACCCGTGTCCCCGACTCTGCCCGGCACGCCCCCATCCGTCAAGGCCGTGGGAATCCGGGCCGCCGTCCAACCATACGCCCCCGGCCTCCGTCCAACGCAGGGGAGACTCATTCGAACAATCGAACGCATCCACAGGAAGGAGACCCATGGGGAAGCCGATGCGGCTGATGGTGGGGGCGGCAGCGCTGTCCGCGCTCGCGCTCTCGCCGGCCAGCGCGCAGGAGCGGTACGACGTCGGAGGCGATCGCGTCGCCATCTACAACCTGGCGGGCGCCATCTCCGTCACGCCCGCGTCCGGTCGCGCGGTCACCGTCGACGTCCGGCGCGGCGGCGGGGACGCCAGCGGGCTCAGGGTGGAGGTAGGGGAAGTCGGCGGCGTGCAGGCGCTGCGCGTGATCTACCCATCCGACCGCGTCGTTTACGACCCCGGCAGCTGGCGCGGCAACACCGAGCTGCGGGTGCGTCCGGATGGTACCTGGGACAACCGCGAGGTCTGGCGCAGCCGCGGGGATCGGGTACGCGTGTCGAGCCGGGGCTCAGGGATGGAGGCGCACGCGGACCTCACCATCGGCGTGCCGCGCGGGCAGCGCATCGAGGTCTACCTGGCCGTCGGCCGGATCACGGCGGAGAACGTCGACGGCCACGTCCTCCTCGACACCCATTCCGGGGGGGTCAGCGCCCGCGCCATGAGCGGGTTCCTGCGGGTGGACACCGGCTCCGGGAGTGTCGAGGTCCTCGGCATGCAGGGCGATCTCGAAGTGGACACCGGCTCGGGCAGCGTGCGCGTGCGGGACGTGCGGGGCCAGGAGATCGCCCTGGACACCGGGTCCGGAAGCGTGGAGGCCGACGGCCTCTTCGCCTCCCGGATCGAGATCGACACGGGTTCCGGGCGGATCGACCTGCTGCGCTCTTCCGCCCGCGAGGTCCGCCTGGACACGGGCAGCGGATCGGTGGAGGCGGAGCTCTCCGGAGAGATCGCCGACCTCGAGGTGGACACCGGCTCGGGAAGCGTATCGCTGCGCCTCCCCGAGAACCTGAGCGCCACGCTGGCCATCGAGACGGGCAGCGGCGGCATCGAAGTGGATTTCCCCGTCTCCATCACCCGCCGCGCCCGGGACGAGCTCCGGGGGCAGATCGGTGACGGCCGGGGTCGGATCGTCGTGGACACCGGCTCCGGGAGCATCCGGCTCCGACGCATGTAGCCGAGCCGGTGCGGGCCCCTGCCCCGACGCGCGGGGCGGGGGCTTCTCGCGTCCAGACGTTTCCCGCCGGCCCGGTCGGGCCTACCTTCCCGCGTCACGCACCCCTTCCGTCGGAGAAGATCCATGTCGCGCGCCGCGCTCCTCCCGCTCGTCCTCCTGTGCGACGCCGCGTGCGCCCCTGCGCCGACGCCGGGAGTGGTGGGGGCCGGAGCCGTCCCGCTCGCCTACGATCTCGCGGAGCCCCGGGTGGCGCGCTACGGCTTCGCGGACACCACGGAGTTCTCCATCCAGGCCGGCCCCATGGGGGTGATGCGGGTGCTCTCGGCGGAGAGCGGACTGGCGGAGGTCGCGTTTCGTGGCGCCGGCGAGGAGCTGGAAGCCGTGGTGCGGTTGGTACGCTACTCGGGCCGCTTCGAGAACCCGAGCCACGGAGCCATCGAAACGGACGAGGGAGGCATTACCGGCGCCTGGACGGTCCGGCTCGATCGGCGGGGCCGCCTGGAGGTGCTGGACACGCCATCCCTGTCCGACGCGGCCCGCCAGATCGCCGGCCCGGAGTCGCTGGTCCGGCCCCTGTTCGCCCACCTGCCCGGGTCCCGCGCCGAGGCCGGTGCCGTCTGGGTCGACACCGTCTCCCTGACGGAGGAAGGCCCCGAGTCCGTGACCCGGGCACGCAGCATCATCACCTCCACGCTGGTGGGGGACACCGTCGTGGCGGGCCAGCCCGTGGCGCTGATCGGGACGGAATCGGCCATGCAGGTCGAGGTGGAAGGCACTTCCGGTGGCGTGCGCATCCTGCAGCGGATGAGCGGCACGATCCAGGGCGTCGTGCTCTGGAACCCGGCCGCGTCCACCCTCGTGGAGCGCACGGAGAGCGGCGCGCTCACGGGCACCCTGGAGCTGCCGGACATGGGCTTCCAGGGGCTGCCGGTGGAGGCGGTCGTGCGGAGGTGGGTCGGGCTCCGCCCCTAGTGTCCCGAGTCAGGGGTCCGGGGCTACCCCCGGTCTCGCAGGAGGATACGCACCGCGAGGGCGATGCCCGCGATGGCCGCGACGAGGAAGAAGACGAGGGCGAGGGCGGGGTAGCCGAGGATCTGGGGGCCGCCCTGCACCTGGACGAGCATGGCCGCACCGACGATCAGCGCGGCGATGATCAGGCCCAGCGTGATCCGGTTGGCGATCTTCTCCAGCCCGGAGATGAGGCGGACCTCGTCGATGGCCTCGACGTTCAGCGTCAGCCGGTTGTCCGCGACCAGCTCCAGGATGCGGTTCAGCCTGCGGGGCATCTGCTGAACCAGCTCGTTGGCCTCCATGGCCGCCTTCAGCAGCGCTGATGGCGACAGGGACTTCATCATCCGGCGCTCCATCAGCTCCGCGGCGTGCCGCCGGATGGCCGCGTTCGGCTCCAGGTCCGGGTCGAGCGTGCGCCCCACCTCGTCGAGGTTGAGCAGCGTCTTGCCCAGCATGGCGAGCTCGGAGGGGGGCGCGATCCGGTGCTGCCCGGCGCGGCGCACCAGCTCCAGGACGACGGCCCCCACGGCGACGTCCGCCGCGCTCTGCCCTTCCGCGCGGAGCACCAGCTCCTGGACCTCTCTCCTGAAGCCGCGCACGTCCACATCCTCGTCCGGCTCGCTCAGCTCCAGCAGGATGTCCGCCGCGTCGTCCGCATCCCCATCGGCGACGGCGAGCAGGAGCTTCATCAGCTCCTCGCGGAGAGCCGGCCCCAGCGCCGCGGTCATCCCGAGGTCCAGCAGGGCGATCCTGCCGTCCTCGGTGATGAATACGTTGCCGGGGTGGGGATCGGCGTGGAAGAATCCATCCACGAGGATCTGCTTGAGGTAGGCCCTGAACAGGTCGTCGGCGAGGCGGGCCCGATCCAGCTCCATGAGCGCGAGGGGGCTCAGCGCCGTAATCTTGCGTCCCTGGACCAGCTCCATCGTGAGGACCCGACCGGTGCTGTAGCTCTCGATGGGCTTCGGGACACAGATCGACGCCATGTCGGCCAGGTTCGCCGCGAGGGTCTCCAGGTTGCGGGCCTCGTTCCGGTAGTCCAGCTCCCGGATCAGCGACCGGCGGAACTGCTCCACGACCTCCGCGAGCCGATATCGGTGGGCCGTGTCCGAGTGATCGTCGAGGAAGGCAGCCAGCTCCCCGAGGGCTTCCAGATCCTCCCGGACCTGCGCCCGGATTCCGGGCCGCTGGATCTTTACGGCCACCGCCCGGCCGTCCCGCAGCGTCGCCCGGTGCACCTGGCCGAGGGACGCGGCGGCCACCGGCTCCCGCTCGAAGGACTCGAACGCCCTGGAGAGCCGGACCCCCAGCTCGTCGGAAAAGATCCGCTCCACCTCCTCGAACGGGAACGGGTCCACGCGGTCCTGCAGCCGCGCCAGCGCGCGGATGTAGGCGGGCGGGAGGAGGTCCACGCGGGTCGAGAGGAGCTGTCCGAGCTTCACGAACGTCGGACCCATGGCTTCCAGCTCGTCCGCCAGCGACACCGCCCGCTCGTCCTCGCCCGCCTCCTCCGCGGATCCGGGCTCCGTGGCCGGAAGGTCATCCGGAAGCGTGGTGTCGAGCCCGGCCCGGCGCACGAGGTCGCCGCGGCCATGCCGTACGAGCAGGGCCGCGATCCGGCCGTACCGCTTCAGGTGTTTCGGGTGAACGGACAGGGCCATCGAGGGCTCCCTTGGTGCGGGGTATCGGCTGTGGTGTATGCAAGAACGGGACACAGTTTCGCCCCTCCGAGAGGCGGCCTATGTTCCGCACCTCGGGCACTCCAGGAGGATGAATGGGCGGGTTGAGGCTGGGCAGCATCATGGGGATCGACGTGCGCGTCCACTCCTCCTGGATCGTCATCGCCGCGCTCGTGATGTGGAGCCTCAGCAGCGCGGCGCTCCCGGCAGATTTCGCGGACGTCTCCCCGGCCGGCCGGCTGGGCATGGCCGCGGTCATCACGCTCCTCTTCTTCGTGTCCCTCCTCGCCCACGAGCTCGCGCATTCCGTGGTGGCGGTCGTGCGCGGGATCCCCGTGCGGAGCATCACCTTCTTCCTGTTCGGCGGGATGGCCGAGACCACGAAGGACAGCCGGAGCCCCGGGGAGGAGTTCCTGATCGCCATCGCGGGCCCGCTCTGCAGCTTCCTCCTGGCCGCCCTCTTCTTCTGGCTCTGGCTCACCGCGACGCGGGCGGGGTGGCCGCGCCCTGTCGCCGGCACCGCGGCGTACACGGCGGTGCTGAACGCCATCCTGGGCGTGTTCAACCTGCTCCCCGGGTTTCCCATGGACGGCGGGCGGGTCCTCCGCGCGGCGATCTGGAAGGCGACCGGGAACGTCACCCAGGCGACGCGGTGGGCCGCCCGCGTCGGCGAATGGATGGCGTATGGACTCATGCTGTGGGGTGGATGGGACGCCCTCACCGGGAACTTCATGGGCGGCCTGTGGCTGGTCCTGATCGCGCTCTTCATCCGGAACGCCGCGCGCATGGGCTACCGCCAGCACCTCCTGGGCAGGCTCCAGGAAACGGCCCGGGAGTGGGCCGTAGCGCCGCAGCCCGGGCCACCTTCGGGCCCGCCGGAGCTGACGGGCCGGGACGTGACGGACCTGCGGCCCGGCAAGCCCTGATGTTCGAGATCCCGGAGGACCGGCTGCCGCCGGGGTTCGCCGAGACGGTGGGCACGCCCCCCGCCAACCCCGCGAGGCCGCGGCCGGCGGCCACCATCGTCCTGCTGCGCGAAGGCGGCGCCGGCCCGGAGGTGCTCATGATGCGACGCCACGGGTCCAGCGGCTTCGTCCCCGGGGCCTGGGTGTTCCCCGGGGGCCGCGTCGACACCGGGGACAGCGGACCGGCCCTGCACGAGCGCATCACCGGCCTGGGCAGCCGACCGGTGCCGGAATCGGCCTACTGGAGCGCGGCGCTGCGGGAGCTGTTCGAGGAGACGGGCGTGCTCCTGGCGCGGGACCGGAGGGGAGAATGGGCGCCGGACGCGGTCTCCGACCGCCGCGTGGCGCGCCTCCGTCGCGCGCTCATGGAGGGGGGCGCCCTGATGGACGTCCTGGAGGAGCTGGACGTGATCCTCGCGGCGGAGGACATCGTGCACATCGCCCACTGGGTCACTCCCGTGGTCGAGCCGCGGCGCTACGACACACATTTCTTCGTCGGCCGCCTGCCCGACGGGCGGGTGGTGAAGCCGGATCCGCGGGAGATGACCGAAGCGCTCTGGCTCCCCCCCGCCGCCGCGCTGGCGCGGTTCGAGCAGGGCGAGCTCCCCATGGTGTTCCCCACCCTGAAGACGCTGGAGCTGTTGAGGGGCCACGATTCCGTCGAGCATGTCCTGACGTCGCTCCGGCACCGCGAGGTCCCCAGCATCCTGCCCCGGCTGGTCCGGACGGAGGCGGGCGTCGCGATCGTCGTGGATGAACAGACCGGATAGCAGAGAGAGGGACATGTCGCGACCCGATACGCTCGGCGCGCTGAGGGACTCCGGCTGGCGCGGCCGGACGGTGAAGGACGAGCTGCGGGCCAACCTGCTCCGGAAGCTGGAATCCCGCGAGCCACTGTTCCCCGGCGTCCTCGGCTACGAAGACACGGTGGTCCCGCAGATCGTCAACGCGATCCTCGCCCGGCAGAACTTCATCCTGCTGGGACTCCGCGGCCAGGCGAAGAGCCGGATCGTCCGTCAGCTCGCGACCCTGCTCGACGAGGAGATCCCCATCCTCGCCGGAAGCGAGGTGAACGACGATCCGTTCCGGCCGATCTCGAAATACGGCCGGGAGCTGCTGCGCGAGCACGGCGAGCGGACGCCCATCGAATGGGTCGGCCGGGACGCCCGCTACATCGAGAAGCTCGCGACGCCCGATGTGACGATCGCGGACATCATCGGCGACCTGGACCCGATCCGGGCCGCGCGGGGCGGACACGTGCTCGCCGATGAGCTCACCATCCACTTCGGTCTTCTCCCCCGGGCGAACCGCGGGATCTTCGCCGTGAACGAGCTGCCCGACCTGGCCGGCCGCATCCAGGTGGGGCTGTTCAACATCATGCAGGAGGGGGATGTCCAGATCAAAGGCTACCCCGTGCGGCTGCCCCTCGACGTCCTGCTGGTCTTCACGGCGAACCCGGAAGACTACACGGCACGGGGCAAGATCATCACGCCGCTGAAGGACCGGATCGGGGCCCAGGTGATGACCCACTACCCGGAGGATGTGGAGGCCGGGATGGCCATCACGCTCCAGGAGGCGTGGGTAGCGCGGGATGGCCGCACGGTGGAGGTCCCGGATCTCGTCACCGAGATCGTGGAGCGCCTCGCCTTCCTGGCACGGGCATACAAGCGGGTGGACCAGCGCAGCGGCGTGAGCCAGCGGATGCCCATCAGCGTCCTGGAGAACGCGCTCTCCAGCGCCGAGCGGCGCGCGGTGCTCCTCGGAGAGGACGTCGCGATCCCCCGGCTCTCCGACATCTACGCGGCCCTGCCCGCGATCACGGGGAAGATGGAGCTGGAGTACGAGGGGGAGCTCCAGGGGGCCGAGAAGATCGCCCGGGATCTCATCGCGCAGGCCGCGCTGGAGACCTTCGAGAGCCGGCGCCGTCTCCCCCTGGACGACTCCCTGGAGGAGATCGTCAACTACTTCGATCGCGGCGGCGTCCTCCAGCTCGCCGAAATGGTCCGCGCCGACGTGCTGCTCGAGGGGTTCGCGAGCGTACCCGAGCTGATGGACGTGGTGGAAGGCCTCGACGTGGAGACGCCCTCGCCCGGGGCCCGGGCCGCGGCCTGCGAGCTCGTGCTCGAGGCGCTGGTGGCCGAAAAGCGCCTGACCCGCAGCGATGCCGGCCGCTACACCCGGGGAAGGCGGCGGCAGCCCCCCGCGAGCGGACCGCAGTTCCCCGGGTCCCTGGACGTCTGAGGCCGGGGGGCCGGGGGCGCACCCACCGTCAACTCTCCCGCGCGCGAGCCTTCAGCGCGCGGAACCCCGCCGGCTGGGTGAGCTGGCCGTCCACGATGGCGGCGAGCTCTTCGGCCTCGCTCCACTCCGACTCCAGGAGCTCGGCCTCCGCCAGCTCGTCCAGGGCGATCTGGAGGGCGAGACGGTCCGGCGGACCAGCCTCGCCGAGGGCCGTGTCCTCCCGCGCCAGGCGCCGGAGGAACCCGTCGGGGCCATCGGCGCGACCGACGGCCGCCGCGGCGGGGCGGACGACGTCGGCCGTGCGCAGGCGCCGATTCACCAGGAAGAGGCCGAGCCGCAGGGCAGGCCGGGCATCGTGCAGCGCGACCATCGATGCGGCGCCGCAGCCGGCGCATGTCGCGGCCAGCGCGGGGTCGCCGCGGTCGAGGACCACTCTGACGCCCTGGAACGCCCAGGGCGCCAGCGCGAGGGCGCGGCCGCACGACGGACACGCCGGGGCGAGCGGCACGTGGCCGAAGAGCGCCGTGAGCGCCGGGGCATCCTCGATGAACGGTGAAGCGAACCAGCGGGTGGACTCGAAGGGGTAGCTCAGCGTCCCGATCTCGCTGGTGTCGTAGCCGTGGGGTGCGCTCGGGAGCCCGCCGAGCAACCGCCGGAGCCACGCGCCGAATCCGCGCGCCGCCGCGGGTGGAAGCGCGTCGCCGTACCGCCAGTCCGCCAGCTCGGGACGGGGCGCACGGCCGACGCGGATGATCTCTCCGCCGGCCACGCGGACGAGGTCCAGGTGCTCGGTCCGGAGGAGGGAGCGGCCGCGGTCGCGGACTTCCCGCTCCAGCGCTTCCAGCGCTTCCCACCGCTCCTCCAGCGGGACGACGTTCCACCGTCCGCACAGCGGGCAGACGCGCCAGAGCCGCCCGAGCCACGGGTCGAAGGCCGGCCGGGCCGCGGCGCTCTCGAGCGGGTGGTCGCAGTGGACGCAGCGCATCCGGCAAGATAGCCCCCCGGAGAAGCTGGCGCTGACCGGGAATCAGCCGCCCACCCGGGGCCGGCCGGGGGCCCGGCCTGCCATGAAAGAGCCCGCCGCGGACCTGCCGCGGCGGGCCTTCACGTTCCTCGGGCGGTTGTCAGCCCTCGCTGACGTCCCGGCCGGGGTTCAGCTGCTCGCCGCCCCGGACCTCGATCTTGCGCCCCTTGGCCTCCTCGGCCTTCGGGACGCGGATCGTGAGGATGCCGTGCTCGAGGTCCGCCGTGATCCGGTCCGCGGCCACCGCCCGCGGCAGCGTGAACCGGCGGTTGAACGTGCCCCAGCGCCGCTCGTACAGCAGCCCCTCGGCGTTCTCCTCCTTCTTCGCGAACTTCTTCTCACCCTGGATCGTCAGGACCCCATCCTCGAGCTCCACCTCCACGTCGTCCCGGTTCATCCCCGGCAGCTCCGCGCGGAACACCAGCTCGTCCGGCGTCTCCTCGACGTCCACGGCCGGCGCCCACAGGTCATGCGCTCCCGTCGACCACCCCGTGCCCCCGAACAGGCCCTCGACCTCCCGCTGCAGGTCCCGCATGTCCGTCCAGGGGAACCGGGCCCGGCGCACCATCGGAACACTCACCATGGCTTCCTCCTTACGTTGCTGCGTTTCCACTGTCGTCCCGCGAACGCTCCCTGGCGCCCGCTTCGGCGATGGGAAAGAGCAGCAGCCGTGCCGGCGCATCGCGCCACTTTGACAGCTCGGGAGCGGTCCGGGGGTGCAAGTATGGCAATTCCCTGCCGACCCTGCGCCGGGATTCGCGCGGGCGCCGCGCCGACGGGGTCAGGTGGCGGGTTTCCGCCTCGGCTCCAGCTTCACGGACCAGATCCCGCTGTTGAAGTCGGACAGGAACAGGTGTCCCTTGTGCGTGAAGCCGCCCCACACCATGGGGGCGTTCGCGACATAGCCCTGGGGGTCGAATGGCTTGAACACCGCGATCTCGCGACCCTGCGCCTTCAGATCGCCCAGCAGCTCGCCGCTCACGTCCACCATGCGCATCCCGCCCTCGTAGTACGCCTGGTAGAGGATATCGTCCTCGACCCACATGTTGTGCGTTCCGAACTCGTCCGCCTCGTAGCGGGCCACATACCGGGGGTTGTCCGGGTCGGTGAAGTCGACGATGTGGACGTAGCCGTACGTCGCCGCGGGGGCGGTGCCGGGGCCGGGGATGCGCACCCCCGTGCCCGCCCACGCCATGTCGGGACGGGACATGATCTCGTCCCCGAGGATCAGATAGGTCTTTCCCGTCGCCGACTGGTGGTACGGCAGGGCCGCGTGCGTCGCGCCGGTCGGCACGGGGAAGCTGGTGACGAACTTCGGCCTCTCGATCGTTCCGCCCCACCGCCCGTTGCCCACATCCACCACGACGACGCCGTTCCCCCACTCGCTCGAGTACGCGATGCCGTCATCGACCCAGACGTCGTGGATCCGGCTGTCCGGGTGGTTGTACTCGCTCACGTACCGTGGCGCGCGGATGTCGCGGACGTCCAGGATCACGTACTTGTCCCCGCCCGACAGCGCGAAGAGGTGGTCGTTCGTGGCGAAGACGTTGTGGACGCCACCGGTCAGGCCGTCGTCGTAGTTGCTGGCGATCACGGGATCCCGGGGGTTCGAGAGATCCACGATGACCACTCCGTTGCGCCGGTCGCTGGCCCCCTCGCGGCTGAGGGCCGCGTAGCGGCCGTCCGGTGAGACCTTCACGTCGTTGACCGTGCGGGCGTCCACCTGGATGGAGTCGACCTTCGTCGGGGCCGCCGGGTCCGTGATGTCCCAGAAATAGGCCCAGCCGTCCCCGCCCCAGGTTCCGGTGACGGCGTAATCACGGCCGTCCAGCCCCTGGAACGGCCAGATGTCGGAAGTGTGAACGTGGTCCACCGAGCCGTGCCCGACCAGCTGGACGGGCCGGATGACGTCGCGCTTCTCCAGCGCGACCGTCCGGCGGCTCAGGAGCGGGCCCGCGGATGCCAGCACCGTGTAAACCCCGGGCTCCTCCCCCACGAACCGCCCGTCCTGCACTTCCGCCACGGCTCCCGGTGCCTCGATGCCGGCCGCGGGCGTGTACGTGTAGCTCCAGGTCACCGGCACATCGTCGAGCGCCGCCCCGCGGGCGTTCCGGGCGGTCGCGTGGAACGTGAGCACATCGCCCGTCACCGCCCGCACCACATCCTCGTCGTCACCGCCCACCCGCACGCCGCCGCGGGTGCGGAGCGCCACGTCCAGCCGGGTCGCGGGGAACGCCTGCACGCGGTGCTCGGTCGTGCCACGCACGCCCCCGAACGCCGCGGTGATCGTAACCCGCCCGGCCCGCTTCGCCACGACGGTCCCGAACTCATCCACCGTTGCCACGGACGCATCCGAGCTCGACCAGTCGAAGCGGGCGTCCGGGCGCGCCGACCCGTCCGCGTGCCGCGCCGTGGCCGTGTGACGCAGGGATGTCCCCTCGTAGAGCGTGCCGGGCTGCGCGGAGACGGCGATCTGCCTCACCGCCGGCCATGAGGCGAGGACCGGCAGCGACCCCGCGACCCGCTCGCCGGTGTAGTCCGCGGGCATCATGACGATGGCGACGACCTCGTGCTCGCCCCCCGCGGTCGCCTCGAGGGTCTCGCCAGCGATCCGGAGGTCGCCCCGGGCGAAGAACCGGACCAGGGCGTCCACTTCGCCGCCCGCGGCGTCCAACAGCCTGATCCGCGGGAACGCCACCTCCTCACCGGCCACCACGTCGACCCGCTCCGGGACGAATTGCACCGTCACCACGCGCGGGCCGTTCGCCAGCTTCCGCTCCTCGTCCGTGGCCTGCCCCGCCGCGGGCCCGGCCAACAGCATGGCCAGGAGCATGGCCGGCAGCATGGCCGGCAGCATGGCCGGTGGGGCCGGGAAAAATCGCGTCGTCGGCTTCATCATGGTTCTCCTCCTGTCGGGTAGGGGATCCAAGGTGGCGCGGCCACCGGCCGGGAGCAAGCGGCCGGCCCGGCGGGCGGGTCTGTTGTTGCGGTCTGCCTCCGGCTTGTACTTTTCCAGCCCACGCACCCCCGACCAGACCGACCATGATGACGACGCGCGGCCCGCTTTCCCTGACCGCCCTCTTCCCCCTCCTCCTCGGCGCCTGCGCGGGGGCCGGGGAGCTCATGTCCGGCCCCCGGGCCGCAGAGGCACCGGCGGCGCGGGGAAGCGCGGAGGCGAGCTACTGGATCTACGTGGGAGCCGAATCGGCCGACCTCATGCATCGGATCCGCTTCGGGCCGGATGGGGCATCGGTCGAGAAGACCATCCCCATCGGCCGCTACCCGACCGAGGTCGAGGGACCCCACGGGATCGCCATCTCGCCGGACGGGCGCCACCTCTATCTGACCACGGGCCACGGCGTGCCCAGCGGGATGATCTGGAAGTACGAGCTCGGCCCCGACACGCTCGTCGGCCGCGAGATCCCCCTCGGCAACTTCCCCGCGACGCTGGACGTCACGCCCGACGGCCTGTTCGCGTTCGTCGTCAATTTCAACCTCCACGGGGACCACGTCCCCTCCGACATCTCGGTGGTCTACACGCCCGACATGGTCGAGGTCGCCCGGACCCCCACCTGCACCATGCCACACGGCAGCCGGATCAACCCCGCCGGGACCCGGCACTACTCGGCCTGCATGATGGATGACCGCCTCGTCGAGCTCGATACCAGGGCGTTTGGGGTCGCGCGCCAGTTCGGCGTCGCGGTCGGCGCCGAGGGGCCTGTCGCAACACCCGCTGACGAGCATGCCGGCCACGGCATGACCCCCTCCTGCTCCCCCACGTGGGCCGAGCCCTCCGCCGATGGCACGAAGGTCTACGTCGCCTGCAACAAGGCCGACCACATCCTCGAGATCGACGTCCAGCGGTGGGAGGTCACGCGAACGCTCCCCGCGGGCCGGTCTCCCTACAACCTCGAGGCCACCGCGGACGGCCGCCTGCTCATCGCCACGCTCAAGGCCGGCGCGGCCGTCCAGTTCTTCGACCTCGATGCCGGCCGCGCCCTCGCCACGACCCCGTCCACCACCACCGTCACCCACGGCGTCGTCGCCTCCCCCGATTCCCGCTACGCCTTCGTCTCCGTCGAGGGCGTCGGCGCCGAGCCAGGAAAGGTCGACATCTACGACCTTCGCTCCTTCCGCCTCGTCGCCTCCGTAGATGTCGGGCAGCAGGCGGGCGGGATCGGCTTCTGGAAGATGGAGGCGCGCTGACGCGCGGCGGCGTCCATCCGGACCAACGCGGCGCGCCGGTAGCCCTCTGAGCGAGGATCTCGACGCCCACCGCTTCGAGCTGGACGGCTTCGAGATTCTCGTTGGTCGTACCGCCCGCGAGAACGATCGCCTTTCCCTGCGCGTCGCGCGGCCGCGGGACCTGTGGCTGCACGCCGCCGGTCACGCGGGGAGTCACGTGGTGGTCCGCGCCCTGGAAGGGCCCACCGGGGACGTGCCGAAGCACGTGGTGGAGCGCGCCGCGGGACTGGCCGCGTGGTATTCGAAGGCCCGGGAGGCAGGTGGCAAGGTGTCGGTCCATGTCTGCCGTGCTGCCGACGTCAGCAAGCCGCGGGGGGCGCCGGCGGGGCAGGTCCGGCTGAAGCGCCATGACACGGTGCGGGTCTACGCGCGGGGGTAGCCCGTCGGGGAGCTCGTCCCGGCTTCAGCTCGGCTTGCCGCTCCGCTCCACGGGGAGCTCCTCGTCCAGGAGGGCGCCGGCCGCCTTCTCGTCGAGGGGGGTCGAGAAGAGGAACCCCTGGACGGAGCTCGGCCCGAGCTTGCGCAGCCGCTCCAGCTGCTGTTCGGTCTCCACGCCCTCCGCGACCGCCTGCATTCCCAGGTTGCGGGCCAGGGCGACGATCGTCTCCACCACGTCGGGATCGCCGCCTTCCGACATCCTCGCGATGAAGCTCCGATCGATCTTCAGCGTGTCGATGGGGAAGTTGTGGAGGTAGTTCAGGGCGGAGTAGCCGGTGCCGAAATCGTCGATGCACAGGCTGACGCCCAGCTCCCGGAGCTGCCGGAGCATCCGTACGGCGAGCTCCGGGTTGTGCATCACCACGCTCTCGGTGATCTCGAGACGAAGGCACCGGCCCGGTAGTCCCGTGTTCTCCAGGACATCGGCCACGGTCGCCACCACGTCGCCGTGGGTGAACTGTCGCGGCGAGAGGTTCACGGAGACGAACAGGTCCCGTCGCGTCGGATCCCGCTCCTGCCAGACGCGAAGCTGCCGGGCGGCGGCACCGAGCACCCACTCCCCCAGGGGCACGATCAGCCCCGTCTCCTCCGTGATGGGGAGGAACGCCTGCGGCGCGAGCAGCCCGCGGCTGGGGTGCTGCCAGCGGACCAGCGCTTCGAAGCCCACCAGGCGGCCGGTGGGCAGGTCCATCACGGGTTGATAATGAACCACGAACTCCCGCCGCTCCAGCGAGAGACGGAGGTCCGTTTCGAGCTGTAGCAGCGTGACCGCGTGGACGTGCATGGCCTCATCGAAGATCTGGTAGCGCGCCGGACCGAGTTCCTTCGCGCGGTACATCGCCGTGTCCGCGTCCCGCAGCACGTCCTCCGCCTCCTCCACGTCCCCGCCACCGAACGTGATCCCGATGCTGGCGGAGGTGAAGACGTCATGCCCCCTCAGCCGGAACGGCTTCCGGAGCCGCTCCTGGATGCGCTCGGCCACGTGGGTCGGGTCGGCCGCGTCGGCCACGCCGTCCAGCAGGATCGCGAATTCATCCCCTCCGATTCGCGCGACGGTGTCCTCCTCCCGCACTTCCGACTGGAGCAGCCGGGCGAACTGGCGGAGCAGCTCGTCGCCGACGAGGTGCCCCAGGCTGTCATTCACCACCTTGAAGCGGTCCAGGTCCAGGAACAGCACCGCCAGGCTCCGATCCTCGCCCCGCCGCCGGCGCGCCACCGCCCGGCCGAGCCGGTCCATGAAGAGAGCGCGGTTCGGAAGCTGGGTCAGGGTGTCATGGAACGCGTCGTGGGCGAGCTTGTCCTCCACCTTCTTGCGCCCCGTGATGTCGTGGATGATCCCCTGGTAGCCGGCGACCTCCCCGCCCGTCTCGTGGCGCACCCACGCGCTGATCAGACACCAGCGATCCTCGCCGCTGCGGCGCCGCAGCCTGGCTTCGAAGTCGCGTATGTGACCCCCCTCCTCGAGCTCGCGCGCGAAGCGCTGCCCCTCATCAGCTTCCACGAAGATCGCGGTGACCGGACGGCCGATCAGCTCGTCCCCGTCATGGCCCAGGAGGTCCAGCGCCGCCCCGTTCAGGTCGGTGACCTCACCGTTCCGGTCGGTCATGTAGATGGCGTCACGGGACTGCTCGAAGAGGCTGCGGTAGCGCTGTTCGCTCTCCGTCAGCGCGTGCTCCGTCCGCTCCCGGCGCCGCTCGGCGCGGGCCCGCTCCACCGCATACCGCACGGCGCGCGTGACGGCGGTGTGGTAGAGCTCGCCCTTCAGGAGGTACTCGGCGCAGCCGGCCCGGACGGCCTTGAGGGCGGTGGCCTCGTCGGCCGGATCCGCCAGCGCGATCACGGGGACGTCCTCCGCGTGGCTGCGGGCGACGGCCACAGCCCCGAGGCCGCGGCTCTCGGCGAGGTCGAGCTCGAGGATCAGGAGGTCGTAGGCGCCCGAGTCCAGCGCGGTCATCGCTTCCCGTGTGCTCGGCGCCTCCGTCAGCGTGTAGCCCTCATCCCGCGGAAGGCCCGCGCGAAGACTCCGCAGGCTGGCCGGATCGCGAACCGAGGCCAGAACCCGGATCAGCACTCCTGTCATGAACTCGCCCTCTCCCGGGGCGGCGGCTGGAAACGCGCAGCCCGATCGGGCTGCGTGGGCGCAAAAGGAGGGCCAGCGGCACCCACCCTGGCTCGTGCTGGCGCGTCCGCCAGCCGGCCCCGTAGCTTGGGCTTCCGATCCCCATTCTCGCTGGAGAACGCTTGAGAGCTCGCCTGCTGCTGACGCTCGGGGCGCTGCTCGCCGCGGCGTGCGGCGCCCCGCCCGAGCCGCGCCCCCCCGTGAACGAGCCGCTCGACGCGCTCCGACCCAGCGCCGGGGAGGTGAGCCGCGCGGCCGAGCAGTTTGCGACCCTCGCGACCGCGTTTCTGGCATGGTACCACGAAGCGTACCCGGTCCGCGCCACGAACCTCGGCCTCCACGCCTGGGACGGGACACTTCCCGCGTACGACCGCGCGGCGATCCAGCGCCGGATCGACGACCTGCTGGACTGGCTGGCGCAGCTCGACAGGGTGCCGCTCTCGCTGCTCGAGGACTCGAACCGCCACGACTACGCCGTGCTCGAATTCGCCATCCGCGCGGAGCTTCTCTCCCTCGAAGAGATCCGCCCCTGGGCGAACGATCCGCGCCACTACACCGGCCTCGTCGCGGACGGGATCGCGTCGGTGGCGGCTCGCGGCTACGCGCCGATCGAGACGCGGGTCGCGGCCATTGCCTCCCGGATGGGGGAGGCGATCCCCCTTCTGCGGGCCGCGCGCGTGAACCTCCGCGCACCGCCCCGGATCTGGACCGAGCTGGCCCTCGCCGACATGCGGGGGCTCCTGGGATATCTCCGCGACGACCTCCCCGTGGCGCTGGCCGTTCAGGGCGGCGGCAAGCGGGCGGCGGCCACCCTGGCCCGGCCCACCGCAGATCTGATCGCCGCTCTCGAGTCCCACGCGGAGTGGCTCGAGGGCGACCTGCTCCCCCGGGCCACGGGGGACTTCCGCCTGGGACCGTACCAGCTCCAGCGGAAGCTCCTCTACGAGGAGCATATCGACATGACGGTGGACGAGTTGGAGCGTCTGAACGACGAGAAGATCGTGGACTACCAGGCGCGGGTGGCCGTGGTCGCCGCGGAGATCGATCCGACCCGGTCCCCGCGGGCGATCATGGACTCGATCACCCGCCTCCACCCGCCGCCGGAGGATCTCCTGCCGACGGCCCGCGCGATGATGCTCGAGGCCCGGGAGTGGGTGCGGGAAACGGGGGTGGTGAGTCTGCCCACCCCGGAGGTGCCCGAGGTGGTGGAAACCCCTCCCTACGCCCGCGGCGGCTTCGCATCTATGGACGCCCCCGGGCCGTTCTCCGAACCGGGCCTCGAGGCGTTCTACCGTATCACCAACGTCGATCCTGACTGGACGGCGGAGCAGAAGCGGCAGCACCTCTCGTACTTCAACTACGCCGGGCTCCTGGGCGTGACGGTCCACGAGACGTTCCCCGGCCACTTCCTTCAGCTCGCCTTCATGCGGCGCGTGGACAGCCGGATCCGGAAGACCTTCGCGCCTCGCTCGCTGACCGAGGGGTGGGCGCACTACGCGGAGCAGCTCGTCCTGGACGAGGGGTTCCGGGACGGGAGCGCCGCGGTGCGGCTCGGGCAGCTCCGCCGCGCTCTCCAGCGTCACGCCCGCTGGTATGCCGCGCTCCACCTGCACGCGTTCGGCGAGACCGTGGAGGAGGTGATCCCGAGGTACATGGAGATCGCCTACTTCGACGAGTTCCCCGCGCGCCGGGAGGTGATCCGGGCGACGTACGACCCGACGTACCTGTACTACGCCCTGGGCCGGATCCAGATCCTGGAGCTGCGCGATGACTTCAGGGCCAGGGTGGAGGAGCACGGCCAGGCTTTCTCCCTCAGGGATTTCCATGACCGCTTCCTCGCCCTCGGCCTGCCGATCTCCCTCGCCGCCGAGGCGCTGCTGAACCCGCCCCGCGCACCGCGCCTCGATCCCCGCTCACCCCGACGACGACCCTGATGGCCGAGACGCGCAGACCGACCGTCGCCGCCGCCGAGGAGATCCTCGGCGGCTACTTCCCCGTCCTCGACCACGGCTTCGTGGCCCTCGTGGACTACATGGGATCCGATGAGGACATCGAGCGCGCCGCCCGGGTGAGCTACGGGTTCGGTACGCGCAAGGTGAGCCAGACCCGCGGGCTCATCCGGTACCTGAGACGACACCGCCACACGACGCCCAGCGAGATGGTGGAGCTGAAGTTCCACGTCTGCATGCCCATTTTCGTGGCGCGGCAGTGGATCCGGCACAGGACGGCCAACGTGAACGAGTACAGCGGCCGCTATTCGCTGATGCCGCTCCTCTTCTACACCCCCGATCGATGGCACTTCGCGCTCCAGAGCGAGGACAACAAGCAGGGGCGTCGCACGGACGAGGCGGATCCGGGGCTGTACGCCGAGGCGGTCTCGCGCTGGGAGGCGCTGCGGAAGGAGGCGGGGGACGGGTACGGATGGCTGGTGGAGAACGAGGTGGCCCGCGAGCTCGCCCGCATCGACCTCCCGCTCTCGACCTACACCCAGTGGTACTGGAAGATCGACCTGCACAACCTCATCCATTTCCTCGCCCTCCGGGTCGACCCCCACGCCCAGTACGAGATCCGTGCGTTCGCCGAAGTGATGGCCGGGATCCTGAAGCGCGTGGCGCCCCTCTCGTACGAGGCGTGGGTCGACTACGAGTTCGCCGGGGCCACGCTGTCCCGCGGCGAGGTCGAGGCGCTGCGGCGGCTCGTCGAGGTCCGCCGCGGGGAGGACGGCGTCGCCCTGTCCGCCCGGGCGGGCGCGTCGCTGGATCCGGCGGCGCTGAAGGCGGCGGGGCTCAGCGGCCGAGAGGTCCTCGAGCTCGCGGAGAAGCTCGAGGAGCGTTCGGTCCCCGATTTCGAGCTCGACCCCGCCCGCATGCGCTCGCCCGAAGAGATGGCGGCGAAGATGGAAGAGGCCGTCCCGAAGCTGGAGCTGGACTGAGGGCCCGGGCGGGTCGGCGGCGGAATGCCACGACCTTCGCCTTCACGCCCGGCCCGCCTGCCGATCCCGCCGGGCGAGCCCGCGCCAGCCGCACCCGGTGCACCAGCGCCACTCGAAACGGGTCATCCGCTCGAGCCAGAGGATGAGCACCGGATCGGTGGGCCGGAAGCACGCGGGACAGCGGCGGACCGGTCGGACCAGGAGGAGACCCCCGAGGGTGAGGAGCGCAACGCGCAGGACGATGAGGCCCAGGAACGTGAGCGCCGCAACCATGGGTCAGCCCGGAGATTCGCTCCCGGCGCCGGTCCATGGCGCCCGGCAATGGCGGCACGCCTCCTCACGCTTGTTGAAGTACCAGAGCGTGTAGATCAGGGCGGCGAGGAAGACGGCGGCAGTGGGGTAGATGAGCCAGGTCGCCTGGGCCACCATGCCGATCGCCCACAGCGCGGCGGCGGCGGCCCACAGCAGCAACGCGAGCCAGCCGGGCCCAGGCCCCACCCTGATCGGCGAATCCACCTTCCCGCACCGGACGCACGCGGCACCCGCACCGGGCGCGTTGTTCACTGGCGTGTTCATGGCTACTCTATCCTGGGGAAGAACCGTTCCACCCGGAGGTGCACCGTGTCACTCGTTTCCTTCCACCGGGCCCTGATCCTCACCGCGATCGTCTTCTGTCTCGGCTTCGCCGGGTGGGAGCTGCAGGCGTACCGGACCGCCGGTGATTCCGGCGCGCTCCTGCTGAGCGCCGTCTTCGGCCTGCTCGGCATCGGACTATCCGTCTACCTGGCGCGGCTCGCCGCCTTCCTCAAGCTCGACGACTAGGCGCCGGGACCGCCGCGGTACCCTCCGGCCTGGCCGATCGGGCCGACGCCGCCGGCCGGCGCCGCGCCGCCGCCCGCCGTCTGACCGGGCGCGCCCTCGCCCCGGTCGGACCGGTCACGCTCGACGTTCCGCTCCAGCTCCGGATCACGCAACGCGGCCGCCAGCGCCGGGTGCCGTCGCCACAGGTACCCGCCCATGGCCGCTGCCGCCAGCAGGTTGCCCACCGCGATGCTCCACCACGGGATCAGCTCCAGGAGCCACTGGGCGACCACGGTGAGCAGCCCGATGAAGAACGTCTCCAGCGTCACGAACAGCAGCACGGCGCCCAGAAGCACGTAGGCGTGGCGGTCCTCGGCGAACGCCACGATCCCCGCTGCCACGAAGCCGGTCACGAGAAACGCGGCGATGTGCAGCGCCGTGTATCCGAGCACGGTCACGCCGTTCACTTCCACCGCGGCGGCGTTGGTCGCGCCGGCCAGGATGACGCTCCCGAGCGCCGCGGGCGTGAAGAACAGCCGCCCGCCGATGAGGTCGATGAGAAGGAACCACCCGGCCACGACCGCGGCGCCGATCAGCCCCACGACCAGGCCCTCGCGCACCACCTGGTTGCGCCGCAGGACCTCGGCCCAGCTCACGTACGGGTGCGGGCTGAGCAGGAGGATGACCCCGACCAGCGTGACACCGGCGATGGCGTTGCCCACCAGGACGGAGGTCCAGCCGAGGTAGCCGACCACGTCCGTTCCCGTCAGCCACAGGCTGCCGTAAAAGAGCAGGTCGAAGAGCAGGAAGCCGAGTATCAGCCCCAGCAGCAGCCCCGGAAGCACGCGGAACCGGTTCATGAGCCAGGCTACGGCGGCGCCCACCGCCATGAACGCCGCGTAATGCAGGATCGTGTAGATCGCGATCTGAGCGGCGTCCAGGGTCCGCTCATCGCCGCCCAGGACGACGCGCGCCAGGAAGGCCGGCGTGTGGAAGGCCCGCCCGGCCAGTCCGTCGATCACGAAAAACCAGAGGGCCAGGACCGTGGCCGCCGCGACTCCCGCGATCAGGCCGCGCCGGATCGGCGTGTGAGCCGTGCCGGCGGGCTTCGCGGCTGCGGGGTCGTTCATGCCGGCCTCCTTCAGAACTCGGTGAGTACCGCCAGGACCAGGATCAGCGCGAGCGGGAGCGGGGCGATCACCATCAGGACGAGGCGCGGCGGCTCGTAGCGCAGGTGCATGTAGTAGAGCGCGACCAGCACCGCCTTCCAGATCGCCAGGCCCACCAGGACGATGATGGTCGTGACGCGCCCGAGGCCCACGAAGGCGATGCCGACCTCTATCACGGTCAGCACCGCCAGGCCGAAGAACACGGCCATGTAGTTCGGCTTCCTGTGGCTCGACTCGCTGACGACGTTGGCTGGGTTCATGGTCATATCAGGTAAACGATGGTGAAGAGTATGATCCAGACCAGGTCGACGAAATGCCAGTACAGCCCCATGACCTCGACCCCGCCATGGCTCTCGCGCGTGTACTTCCCCATGAAGGCCCGGACCGTGATCCAGATGAGAGCAAGGACGCCCAGAGTGACATGGGCCCCGTGGAAGCCGGTCATGGTGTAGAACGTGGCGCCGTAGAGCGGCTCGCCCTCGGCCGCGTAGCCGGCGGCATACGGCACGAACCCGTGGGAGACGAGCTTGACGTACTCGTACGCCTGGACGCTCAGAAAGCCGATCCCCATGGCCACCGTGGCGAGCAGCCACCGGCGAAGCCCTTGCTGGTCACCGTGCTCGATGGCCGCGAACGCCTTCACCATGGTCACGGACGAGCAGATCAGGAGGAAGGTATTGAACGCCGTGAGCCCTACGTTCAGCACGACCCCGGGGGCGGCGAACGCTTCCGGCCGGGCGGCGCGCAGGATGATGTAGGACCCGATGAGCGAGGTGAAGAACATCACCTCGCTCAGCAGGAACACCCACATTCCGAGCTTGAGGTTGGGGACGCCCATCCCCGGCTCGGCGGGGCCATGATCCAGGGCGAGGGCGGCGCTATGATCCATGGTCTCTCCTCCTCGCCTAGCGGGACGCGGACGGCGTCGGGACCGGCTCCGGACGCTCCGGTGGTGGCGCGTCCTGGGGCAGGTAATCCTCCGCGCTCAGCGGCGATGAATACTCGTACGGGCCGCGGTACACCACCGGCGTGCGCGCGAAATTCCCGTGGGGCGGCGGGGAGGGCGCGGCCCACTCGAGGGAGTTCGCGTGCCACGGGTTGGCCGGAGCCCGGGCGCCCCGGAAGAGGCTCCACAGGAAGTTGAATGCGAAGATGAACTGCGCCGCGATCAGGAGCAGCGCCGCGACGGAGATGAACGTGTTCAGCTGCTGCATCGGTCGCAGGAACGCGTACTGGTTGGGATCGTAGATGCGGCGCATCATCCCGCCGATCCCGAGGTTGTGCATGGGGAAGAAGGTCAGGTTGAAGAACAGCACGGTGAGCCAGAAGTGCAGCTTCCCCAGGAACGGGTTCATCATCCGGCCGAACATCTTCGGATACCAGAAGGTGAGGGCGGCGAAGAGGGCGAACAGGCTGCCGCCGAACAGCACGTAATGGATGTGGCCCACCACGAAGTAGGTGTCGTGCAGGAAGATGTCGACGGGCGTCGAGGCGAGGAACACGCCGGACAGCCCGCCGATCACGAACATGCCGACGAACGCCAGTGCGTGCAGCATCGGCGTGTGGAAATGCAGGTCGCCGCGCCACATGGTCGCCAGCCAGTTGAAGACCTTGATGGCGGAGGGGACCGCAATGACCATGGTCGTGGCCATGAACCCCATGCCGAGCGTCGGGTTCATGCCGCTCTGGAACATGTGATGGCCCCAGACGCCCCAGCCGAGGAACGCGATGGCGATGATCGCCAGGACCATGGCGTGATAGCCGAAGATCGGCTTCCGCGACCCGGCCGCGATGATCTCCGAGACGAATCCCATGGCGGGGAGGATCAGGATGTAGACCTCGGGGTGTCCGAAGAACCAGAAGAGGTGCTGCCAGAGCAGCGGCTCACCGCCGTACTCGGGCGAGAAGAAGGTCGTCCCGATGGTCTGATCGAAGAGCAGCAGGATCAGCGCGCCCGTGAGGACCGGGATCGCGAGCAGGATGAGCACCGCGGTGACGAAGAGGGCCCACGTCGCCAGGGGGAGGCGGAACCAGGTCATGCCCGGCGCCCGCATGTTGATCACGGTGGTGATGTAGTTGACGGCGCCCATGAGGGATGAGAACCCCAGCACGATCATGGAGATCAGCCAGAGCTGCTGCCCCATGTAGACGCCGGAGAATTCCGGGTTCGCCGACAGCGGCGGATACTGCGTCCACCCCGCGCCCGAGTGGCCGCCGGCCACGAAGAAGCCGGAGATCATGAGCAATCCGGCGGGGAAGGCGGTCCAGAAGGAGGCCATGTTGAGCTTCGGGAACGCCATGTCCGGCGCCCCGATCTGAAGCGGGATCAGGTAGTTGGCGTACACCCCGACCAGCAGCGGCATGATCGCGAAGAAGATCATGATGGTGCCGTGCATGGTGACCGCGGAGTTGTAGAACTCCGGCAGGATGATCCCCTGGTTCACCATGGTCTCGGGGAGAAGCCCTCCGCCGGGCAGGGGCATTTCCGGGTTGGAGGGCCAGCCGAGCTGCCACCGGATCACCGCCGCGAGCAGTCCCCCGACCAGCAGGAAGAACAGGCTCATGAACATGAACTGGATCCCGATGATCTTGTGGTCCGTCGAGAAGATGTACTTCCTCACGAACGACCGATCATCGTGGTGCACAGCCGGGGTCGCGTGCGCTTCCGTGGTTGCCATTCCTGCGCTCCGGTTCGGGATCTAGTCCGCGGTCGGGTTCATGTCCTGCTGCCACGCCTCGAAATCCGCGGCGCTGTGCACCACCAGGGTACCGCGCATCCGCGTGTGCCCCGTGCCGCACAGCTCCGCGCAGGCCAGCTCGTACTCGCCCGGCTCCGTCGCCTCGAACCAGAGCGTCTGGTCCATGCCGGGCACCGCGTCCTGCTTCACCCGCAAGTGCGGCAGGAAGAAGGAGTGGATGACGTCCTCGGCCGAGAGGTGCACCAGAACGGGCTGCGACACGGGCACGTGGAGCTGATTGCGGCGCTGAAAATCGTCACCCGTGCCGAGCCGCCCATCGGCGCCGGGGTAGGTGACCGTCCACTCGAACTGCGACGCATGCACCGCGATCTCGAAGCCGGGCGCGGGGAACCGCGCCGGGCTCTTGATCCGCGACCACGGCCCGAAGCTCATGGCGCCGAGGGCGATCACGAGGATGAACGGGATCGTGGTCCAGACGGCTTCGACCTTCCAGTTCCCGTGAATGTGCTCGGCCTTCCTCCCCTCCCGGTGGCGGTAGCGGAACGCGAACCACACGAGCGCGGCCTCGACGATCAGGAAGATGATCCCCGTGATCACCAGGATGAGGTAGAACAGGGCATCGATCTCCCCACCGAACGTCGACACGTCTATCGGCAGCCACGGCATACCGCCTCCGGGGTTGGGGAGTGAGCCTCAGTGGCCGCCGGCGGCCACCCGCGGGCCGTGCGCGCCGTGCAGATCGATCGGCTCGCCCAGCGGAACGACCGCGCCCGCCATGTCGGCCGTGTACCGGAAATCGGCCGTCGCATCGCCCGACGCCGCCACGGCCACGTTCTGCGTCTGCGTCCCGTAGAGCTCGTGCCAGGTCTCGATCACGTAGTCGCCCGGTGGCAGGTTCTCGATCTCGAAGCGGCCATCATCGCCCGTGACCGCGAAGTACGGGTGGTCCTGGACGCCGATGTACGCCTCCATCCAGCCGTGCACGTCGCACGTGACCGGGATCATCACCTCTGCCCGGGAGAACGTCCGGTCGGTGGTCATGTTCGTGGGCTGGCTCACGTTGAACCCGCGCTGCTCCGTGGGCCTCGCGTTGATGTTGTGGAGCAGGCCGTCGGAGTTGCGGATCGTGAGCGTCTGCCCCGTCTGTACGCCCACCACGTGGGGATCGTAGACGCACCCGTCCTGATCCAGCTCGACCGCCTCCGAGCGCGCGGGCCACGAGCCCTCCGGCAGCCCTTCACTGACCCGAACGAAAACATTCCTCAGCCCGCCACCCTCGCCGACGACGGCCTTGCGGCGCGTCGGCTGGGCGTCATGCTTCTCCGCGCAGGTCGGCTCATCGCTCATGTCGATCGGCTCGCCGGCGGGCGGCTGCCCCTCGAAGGACACCACCCCGCCGATGCGTCCGGCGGTCGCGGCATCGACCTGCACCTCGTCCGCGGCCGGCGCCCCCCCGCTCGCCTGGTCGCCGCCGTCGCCGCCGCACGCCGGGGCGAGCAGCACCGCCGGCAGGATGAACAATCCGATACGCGTGCTTCCGTGCTTCATGACCTACGCTCCTTCCAGAAGGGTTTCAGTTTCCCGGCGGGCCGCTCCTCCGGTTTGCCGTGCCCGCGCCACGACCCCCAGCCCGAGCAACGCCGTCAGGAGAGCGGCGGCGACCGGGACGATGTAGACCGACGCCGATGCGGGCCGGTCGAGATACAGGAAGTACCAGGAAGAGATGGACCCGCGATGTCCGGCCTCGCCGCTCGATCCGTCCTGCGCGAAGAAGGCGATGGGGATCGCCTCACCGGTGGGCATGGCCAGCCGTCGCTCGGGATCGGCCGTCTCGAGTGGTCGCCGAATCACCAGTCGCCACTGCCCGTCCTCGAACTCGGCGCTGGCCCGGGGCGAGGCGTCGTCGGCCGGGAGGATCTCGACCTCATCGAGACCGCGGCCGAGGGCCTCCCGCAGCACTTCCGTGTCGCTTTGCCAGCGCCACAGGTAGGCGGGCCTCGACGGATCTCCGCCGAGGAAATAGGGCAGGTCGCGTCCTTCGGGCATGGTCGTCGGGAACTGGACCGTGAACACGTCCGGGGAGGACGGTGCCGGGGGTTCGCCCTCGCGCGGCTCCATGATGTCGGTGAGCAGACGCCGCCACTCTTCCCAGGCCGGGTCCGGGCTGCGGGAGGGGTCGTGCCAGGTGAGCCTCAGGGCCAGCTCCTCGCCATCGTGCAGGGCCTGGACCCATACGCCGTCCACGGTGGGGGAGAACCAGCGCGGCTCCACGATGATCTGGCCGACCAGCGGGATGTAGTAGCGATCCGTGTCGTCCCAGGCCTCGTCGGACGGACCGGAAGGGAGCGCTCCGCCGACCAGTCCCGCACGCACCACCTCCCGCACGTCCGGGCTCGACTCCGGCGCGAGGCTCCGCACGTACAGTGCGACGTGCCAGAGCTGCTCGTCGGTGATGATCCCACCCGAGATCAGGTCCGAGAAGGACGGCATGGGCGTGCCGTCCAGCCCGGTGAGGAGGCGGGTGTAGACGGCCTCGACGGAGCCGCCCCCGTTGAAGAACCACGGCTCGGTCAGGTCTGCGGGGCGGATGGGGAAGCCCCGGTCATCCGTCTGGGTCGGCGCCGAGGGCCCGTCCCCGCGACCGGCCTGTCCGTGGCACTTCCAGCATTCCACGCTCTGGTAGATCTCGCGGCCCTCCTCGACGGCATCCCGGGACATGCCCGGCGCCCGGCCGACATCGAGCCGCTCCGGTGCGTCCTCCATGGCGAAGAAGCGCGAGAACGTCTTGAGGTAGTCCACCAGGTTCGCCCGGTCCCGGCGCGAGAGACGCCCCTTCCAGCCGGGCATCGCGGTGCCGGGCATCCCCTCGTCGATGACGCGCAGGATGTCGGCGTCGGTCGGGAGGGCGCCGGAAGGCGTGGTGCGAATCTGATACCGGGCGTCGCGGAAGTCACGGGGGCGGGGCAGCATCCAGTCCGCGGCCGGGCCTTCCCCGTCGCCCTCGACACCGTGGCAGCCGGCGCACCATTTCTGGTACGGCGCCCGTCCGGGGTGCTCGCCCCCGGGCTGCTGGCCGCCGAGGGCCGCGGGAGAGGCGAGCGCGGCCGCGACGGCGAACGCGGAGAGGGGGCCGATCGCACCGCGGTGCAGAAACGGTCGCATCAGTGCTCTCCTCCACCGGCGCCCGCGTGCTCCCAGGTGCGGGGCGAGAGTCCCGTCTGCTCGTAGAGGAAGATGATGGTCGCCCAGATCTCGTCCTGGGTCAGGAAATCCTCCCAGACCGGCATGGCCGAGTTCCACGGCGTCCCTTCCCTCGGGAGGCCGCGGCCACCCTTGGCGATCCGCCAGAACACATAGGACTCGGTCAGGTCCTTGAGCGTGGACGTGAGGTCGATCGGTGCGGGATTGAAACCGTGGGCGAAATGACCGTCGGCGGCCAGCGCGTCGCCGTGACAGGGGAGGCAGTTGCGGTAGTAGACCGCCTTGCCCACCTCGTAGTGCTCGGCCAGGGAGCCACGGGAGCGGAGCGGGTTCTCGAGCCCGTCCAGCGTCATGCCGGCGCCGCGGAAGGTGATCGTCGAGGGCGGCGCGGGGTGAATGGAACGGAGCCCGGCCGGCGCGGCCACGGTCTGCCGGACCTGCCCGAAGGCCACCACCCCCACCAGGATCGGGATGATCACGAGCAACGCCATCCGCAGGACGCGCTTCTCCGGCTCCACGAGCACCGCCCCGATGGGGCGCCTGAACTCGCGCCAGCGCTCCTCGTTCCCGCTCACGTAGATCAGCACGCCGACGAGCACCGTGATCATGTACTGGAGGAGCACGGACCCCGGCACCGGCGCCGACGCGATGCCGAGGAGCGGCGGAATGTAGGCGATGCCGAACTCGAACAGCGCGTAGGCCGCGAGCAGGACCGCCGCGGCCTGGCCCAGCGGGTGCCTCAGGTAGCGCATCATGCTCCCCCCTCCTCGGCGAGGAATCGGACGAGCGCCTCCAGCTGCGCCGCGGTCATCTGCTGGCCGAAGTTCGCCGGCATCGTGCCGGCCACGGCCTCGTAGCCCGCCGCCGTGTCCGCGTTGGGCTCGAGGATCGCGCGCCGGATGTAGTCGGCGTCACGGCGCGCGCCGGGGCCGTCCAGCGGAGGACCGATGGGGCCGCCCTCCCCCCGGAGCCGGTGGCAGGCCTGGCAGGCGTGCTCGCGGAAGATCGTCATCGGGTCGAGGCTGCCGCCGCCGTTCCCGGCCGCCGGGCTCGTCCCGGCCCCCGCGGCCGAGCCAGGAGTGGTCGCCGCGGGCAGCTCGCCGAGATCGATGTCGGACGCCTCGACGGTGACCTCCCCGCCCTCGCTCTGCAGGAAGGCCACGATGGACCAGATCTGCGCGTCCGACAGGGTGCGCCGCATGTCCGGCATGATGTTCTGGTACCCCTCGACCACGTACGCGCCGGGGTCGATCATGGACGTGTGCAGATACGCCTTGCAGTCCTGGGCGGGAACCCGCCCGCTGCACCGAGCGCCGATCGGCCCGGAGCCGCCCTCGTCCGTTAGCAGGCTCGGCGCGCGGGTTCCCAGCCCGTGACAGGCCACGCACCCGCCCGCTCCCTGGTAGAGGCGCTCGCCCGCCTCCACGAGCTCGTCCGTGGTGACCTCGCCGCTGAACGTCAGCTCCTCGGGGACCTCCGACTCCACCTGGGGAATCCAGGCGGCGACCAGCGTGTAGAGCGTGACGGTCACCAGCACGACCAGGAGGACCTTGAGGTTCGTCCACCACATGCTCAGATCCTCCCCGTCCCGGGCTCGAGCCCGCCGACCGCGGGGACCGGATCGCGACCGGGGACGCGGTCCGGCTTCGGCACCAGCGCGGGCTTCTCGACGAGCCCGCCGAGCCAGAAGATGAAGGCCAGCATGCCCAGGAAGATCAGCACGCACGCGGTGATGACGCGGGCCGCTTCGCCGAGGGCGGGCGTCACGGCCCACGGGGAGGTGTCGCGGATGACCTCGAACACGTGCCAGTGCTGGCGGATCCCGCTGCGGGCGAAGCCCATGAGGCCCATGAGCCACGTGAACGTGACCAGCAGGATGAACAGCGCGTACTGCGACCGGTCGGGCATCCTGCCCCAGCGGATCTCGCCGCGGGACTCCGCGCCCCGGGCCATGGCGACATCGAGCCCCAGCACGACCACGATCGTGACCAGCACCGCGACCACCTGGTAGACCGAGAAGCCGATGCGCACGATCGCCGAGACATAGTAGCCGTACACGCCGTAGAAGAGGACGACCGCCGCGGCCAGCGCGAACATCACGCCCTGGAGCAGCGTCGCCCGCGGGGCCCAGGACACCGTGGGGCGGCGGTTCGCGCGGCGGTAGAGGAGGAAGGAGAGGAACGTGGTGAGGATCATGAGGTTCACCGCGGTGTTCTTCGCGCTCATGACGCCGAGGACGCCCAGGAACGGGTGATGGGTGCCGCCCATGGCGGCGAGCTCCTGCCGGTTCGCGATCATGGTGTGCGGTGTGGCCCAGACGATCACGCCCAGGACCAGCACGAGGAGCATCCACTTGATGTAGGGCGTGAACCGCTCGGCGCCGGGGATGCGACCCATGCCGATCCAGAGGTAGTAGTTCCCGGCGAGGAAGAGCACGCCGATGAGGAAGGCCTGGATGATCCAGAGCCAGCTCATGAACCCGCCCATCATCGTGATGCCCATCTGCTGGTTGTACTCGTAGATCTCGCGCCCCAGCCAGTAGCCCGCGAAGGGCAGCACGATCAGCGCGCCGATGGCGATGAAGTTGCCGACATAGCCCATCCAGTCGTAATGGGCTCGCTCCTCTTCCGTCCGCGCCGCCAGGAACTTGTACGCCGCGTAGCCACCCACCACCGCGCCGCCGAACACGATATTAGCGATCAGGCGGTGGATGTTGATCGGCATCCAGGTGGCGTTGGTGATGGCCACGAACAGGTCGATCTCCGACGCGGGCGTGGCCGCGGTCACGCCGGCGGGCGGGCTCATCATGTACGAGAGCCACGAGTCGGCGATGAACATGACCGCCGTGCCCCACACGTTGAGCAGGATGCCGAGCCCCCAGTGCCCGAGCTTGGCCCGACCCTCGCTCCACCGCTCCCAGCCGTAGTAGTACAGGTAGAGCGTGAAGGACTCGATGAAGAAGAGGCCCACGTAGATCCACATGGAGACCTCGAAGATCTCCGAGAGGTGGCCCCAGAACCGCGGGTACAGGGTCGTCAGGAAGAAGACCAGGACTGCGCCCCACATGGCCGTGGCGGAGTACGCGATGAGGAGCAGGCGCGTGAACTCCTTCGCCAGCCGGTCGTAGCGCTCGTCCTTGCCGACGATCCCCACCGCCTCCACCACGACGGCGAACATGGGCACGCCCAGCACGAACGCCGCGAACATCAGGTGCACCTGCGCGGCCACCCAGACCGCGACGCGCCCGCCCACCACCGGGAAATCGCCGTACTGCCGCGCGGCCTCCTGCGCCGCCCCGGGGTCCGGCGCCAGAAGGAGCGCGCCGCCGGCCAGCGCCGCCGCCCCCAGCCAGCACGCGGGGGCGATGCGCCCCTGCCCCCACTCCGGACGGACCCGCCGCCACTCGTTCATTCGTCCTCGAGAAAGAAAGGTCGCCGCCGCGAGAAGTCCGCCGGAACGGAGCGCCGGACCTCTTCCATCACTTCCGGAGTCACGCGCGCGTACCCGCGCTCGCGCGCGAAGGACTCCACCCTCCGGACCACCACGCCACGGACGAAGGACGGGATGCGGTCCATGCGGGCCCGGGCCTCGGGCGCCCACTCCAGCTCCTGCGTGGCCGGGCGGCCGTACGTCCCGTCGCGCCCGCCCCGCACCAGCGGCACGCCACCCGGAGGCTCGTACGCGCACGACGCGTCCTCCGCCATGAGGTCGCCGGTCATCGCGTGCGCCCGTGCGCGGCAGCCGCCGCACAGCTGGCGGTATTCGCACCGCCCGCACTTCCCCCCGGGCTCGCCGTCCCGGAGCGTCCGGAAGACCGGCGAGCCCCACCAGACCTCCTCGAACCGCTGCGTCCGGAGGTCGCCGGCCACCACCGGCGTGTAGGGGCAGGGCGTCAGCTTCCCCTCCGGCGTGATCCGGCAATAGTGGAGGCCACACGGGCAGCGGGTCTCGTAGTTCAGCAGCGGCGAGCCGGGCGCGCGCTCCGCAACGTGCCGCATCAGCTGCGGCATGCACTTCGAGCGCACCATCATCCGCCCCCGGTGCACGACCTCCAGGGCGACGAGCTCCGCCAGCACTTCCTCGTTCTCCGCCGGCGTCAACCCCGGCATCCCCTCGCCCCGCCCGGTGGCCACGAGGAAGTAGACGTTGAAGGCCACCGCCCGTCGCTCCGCCGCCCAGGCGGCGATCGCCGGGAGGTCGTGGCGGTTCCCGCGCGTCACGGTGGTCTGCACGATGAAGTCGAGCCGGGCGGCGCCGAGCCGGTCCACCGCCTCGAGCGTCTGTTCGAGGGCGCCATCGCCATGGCGGAACCGGTCGTGGTAGGACGGATCCAGCGAGTCGATGCTCACTGCGAAGCCCCGCACGCCGGCATCGGCCAGCGAGCGGATCCGGTCCTTCGTCAGCAGCGTCCCGTTGGTGCCCACGACCACCGTCGCGCCACGCCCGGCGCCATGCTCCGCGATGGCCTCGAGGTCCGGGCGCAGCAGCGGCTCGCCTCCGCTCAGCACGAACATCGGCGCGGGGTTGATGGCCAGGATCTCGTCGGCGATGCGCCGGCACTCGTCGGTCGTGAGATCCCGGGCGCTCCCGTGCCAGTCGCCGGCGGCGATGTAGCAGTGGGCGCACGCGAGGTTGCACCGCTGGGTCAAGTTCCAGGCGACGACGTGCGGGATCCGGCCCGCCGCGGCATCCCGCTGCGCCATCGCCCCGACCTCCGCCATCGGCACGGGCGCGGCCGCCGTGTCCACGGTGACCGGGGCGGCGAGGACCGGAAGCTCCAGGAGCGGATCGAGGGGCGTCACGCGTCAGTCCTTCTCCGGGCTCGGCTCCGAGACGAAGCGCTGCACGGCCCGCCGCGCCTCCTCCGGTGAGGTCATCTTGAAGTCCACCGGGCACTTCTCCGCCTGGCTCTCGATGTCGCGGATCGGGCAGCGGGTGACGCCGGAGGCCTTCGCCTCCTCGATGAACTTCCGCATCTCGGGCGTCAGCCCGTCCACGCCCTCCGCGGCCGCCTTCAGCTGCTTCGTCTGGAGCTCCTTGAACATCACGAGCATCGTATCGAGGTCGAACTCGTCCGCCTCGATCATCGCCTGCTTGTTCTCGTCCATGATCCCGGTGGTGATCCGCCAGTGCCGGTGGGTGCGGGCGAACTTCTCCACCGTGTTCCGCGCCAGTGGCCGGGCGATCAGCGGGACCAGGCGCAGCCGCGCGAACGCCTCCTCCGTCCATACGATCGGATCGCGCTCGTCCCGCGGGCGAGTGCCCACCCGGCCCGTGATGGGACACTTCGTCTCCACCTGCGGCGGCCCGGCCACGGCATCGGCATCCCGGCCCTCGACGACGGTCCGCTTCATCGCTTCCGCGGCCTTCACCTCCGCCTGCGCCAGCTCCTCTGCCGTGCCGATCCCCATGATCAGCTGCATGTGCGTCGGGAGGAGCTTCTGGATGGCCTCGTCGAGCCGCTCGTTCGTCACCACCGGGAGCTCTTCCTTCGACACCCCGCTGACCGGGCGCGGCGCGATGCCGGCTTCGGCTTCGACTTCGACTTCGGCTTCGACTTCGGCCTCGACTTCGACTTCGACTTCGACTCCGGAGCTCGCCGCCCGGCCTCCCTGCGCGGGCGCCGTCCCGTGCGCCGGCGCTGCGCCGTTCGCGGCCGACGATCCATTGCCGGTCGACGCCGCGCCGGCGCGGTAGGGCGACTGGCGATCGGCGGGCGTGAAGGCGGCGGCGTAGCGGCTGCCGGGTCCGTAGTACTCGAGCACGTACTCCTCGACGGCCTTCCGGGCGATCCCCAGAGCGAACGGAGGGACGCGCTGGATCCGGACCTCGGCTTCGGGGGACCACTCCAGCCCTTTCTCGCCGTCCTCCTCGATCCACGGGATCTCGTCCGGGCGGACGTCGGTGGTCCCGATCAGGAGCGTGTCGCAGCGGGTCAGGCGGACCAGGTTCTCGGCCTGCGAGCCCATCTCCGTGCCCTCGATGCGGTGGGCGCCGTGGCGGGCCAGGATCAGCAGCGTGGGCTCGACCTCCTCCGCCCACTGCATCACGACCTGGAAGGGCTTGCCGACCAGGACCTGCATCTCCACCTCGACATCGGAGAACTCGGAGGCCATCACCGCGGCGCGCTTCAGGTTCGCCCTGGCCAGCCGGGCCAGCCCCTTGTCGATGATGTTGTTGTGGAGCTCCTCCTGCTCCTCGAACTTGAACACCTTCGACGCCTGGACCGACAGCACGTCCTTGATGTTGTGGAAGACGACGTGGTGGTACTCCACGTCGAACGACGAGCACACGTACAGCTTCGCCCCGTACGCGCGGGCCAGCTCCAGCGCCACGCGCATGGCCTTGTACGAGTAGGCGGAGCCATCGATACAGACCATGAAGCGCCCCTGCCGCAGGGGCGCACCCTCGCGCGCGATCAACACGTCCTTGCGCATCCCCCGCACCGCGCGCGAGACCACCCCGCCCAGCTGGGAGTATGGCTGCCGCCCCAGGCCGTGGGCGCCCATCACCACCAGGTCGTAGTCCCGTCCGGACGAGCCGGCCACCTTCTCGTCCTGCTCTTCCTCCTCCGCCACCAGCCGGCCGTTCGCACCGATGGCGACGTCGCTCCGCACCTTCTCGCCGCCATCGTACTTGTCCGCGATGTTCGGATCGAAACCGATCAGGCTCGGAAGCCGCCCCGCGCCCCCGTTCGCCTCCTTCACGATCTCCTCGTAGTTGATCCCCTCCAGGAGCTGGCGACGGAGCGCCACGCCGGACGACCGGCACCGCTCGTCCATCTGGTCCAGGAACGAGTCCGAGATCAGCTGCAGCCCCTTCTCGATCAGCTTGTCGTGGATCTTCCGCTGACGACGGATCTCCGCCGGCTCCTGGAACTGCGCCGGGAGGCCCACCTCGAGCTGACGGAAGCGCACGTCGTGCAGCCGGGCGGCGTACACGTGCGTGCCCGTGACACGCCCGCCGGACACCGCGCACAGCTCGATGGCCCGGTCGATGGCCCGGTCGGATTCCCGGGAGTTGTCGACGGGAACGAGGATCTCGGCGTAGCTCGTCGGCATGACGCTCCTTGACCGTAGGACCGGACTCTGCCGCGCCGCACCGGGACGTACGCGCGGTCGCGTCCATCCCGCCGCGGGAAGCGGGCGGGTCCGTCGAGCAGGTCGTGCTGCTACAGTGAAGCGTTGAGACCCGTCCGGCGCCGCCGGAACCGAGCCAGGCTTTCGTATTGGCGACTTTATGGGCGCGGAACCAGGGCCGCGCCCGGGTGATGCTTGCGCAAAATTGCGCTACAGTTTGCGGATTCTGAGCGGGGCAGAGTGTACCCCGGTGGCGAGTATATCCGGGGTCGCAAGCGAAGTCAACCGGCCACGCCGCGACACCGGAGAACGCCGGATCGCGACGTCTACAGATCCCACCCCGCGCGTGCGAGGAAGGCGAGATTGATCACCACCACGACGAGCGCGGTCAGGTAGAACGATGGATCGATCTGACCGTCGGAGCCGCGAAAGAAAGCCCCGCTGATGAGGGTCGGCAGGCGGAGCGCGTGAAGGCCCCAGATCACCCGGGCGAACCACCGGTTCTTCCAGCGCAGGAGCGCCCCGAAGATCGCCACGGCGACCGCGGCACCGGCGACCAGCCAGACCCATGGAGGCCCCATTCCGCCGGTCGGCAGGAGGCCCTCCCGCATCATGCTGTACGCCGCCGCCTCGTACAGGATGCCGACGTGCAGGTACACCCAGGCCGCCTGGCGGAACTTGGTGTCACGATCGGTCACATGCCCTCCAGCCCCAGGTCCGTGCGCGCGCGGTCCATGGTCTCGGGGGTGACCCGGTCGATGCCACGCTCCCTGGCGTAATCCGTATAGATTCTCTTGACCATGCCGCGAACGAACGCGGGTACGTGACCGAGCCGCTGGAGCGCCTCCTCGCTCCAGGTCACGGGGCCGGCCGGGGGAGGGCCGGCGGGAGTGGCCTCGTCCAGGAAGGCGTCCGGGCGCCCGCCGGCGAGGGAGGAGCGGACCAACTCGAGGGGCTGCTCGGGGACTTCCCGGCCGCCCACCTTGATGCCGAGGCTGCTCACGAGCTGGGTCTCCATGGGGTTGGTGAGCATGGCGATCTCGCGGCCGCACGCGGGGCAGCCGAAGACGGCGGCGAGGGTGCCATCGCCCGGGAGGCGGCGCTCGGCGAACTCCATGGCCCGGTCGCAGGCCAGACAGAGAAATTTCACGGGACCTCCGTGTTCAGCGTGCGGATGATGCGGTCGGCGAGGCCGAGGAGGGCCGCGGCGGCGGGGCTGTCCGGGTCGTGGCGCACGGGAGGGCGTCCGGCGTCGGTGGCGGTGGCGAATCCGGAATGGAACGGGATCCGTGCCCACGTCTCGAGCCCGGACTCCCGGACCAGGCGGTCATCGGCGGCGTCCGCGAAGAGAGGATCCACGTGGCCGCAGGCGGGGCAGGCGTGGCCCGCCATGTTGACGACGAGCCCGGCACGGGTGATCGCGGCGTCGCGGAGCAGGCGGGCCGACCGGGCGACGACGGCGCGGGCGGCCTCTGATGGTGTGGTGACGAGGAGGACCCCCGCGGGGTCCGGCACCAGCTGGAGGGCGCGGCTCAGCTTGTCGGTACCCGGCGGCAGGTCGATGAGCAGGACGTCCAGCGACCCCCAGGCGACGTCGGACAGGAATTCCCGTACCGCTCCGGCCTCGAGGCTGCCCTGCCAGACGAACCCGGCGGCGGCATCGGGCTCTCGCCAGCGCACGGGGGCATCGGGGGAGCCGAGGAGCAGGTCCATGCCGATGACCCGTGTGCCGGCCACGCCGGCTGCGGGGGTCACGCCGTCGGGGTCGCTGCGCAGCGGGCCGCGCTCCGCGCCGAGCATCCGTGCGAGGGAGGGGCCATTGACGTCGGCGTCGAGGCCGCCGACGGCGAAGGACCGGTCCGCGAGAGCGGCGGCGAGGTTGGCGGTGACCGCGCTCTTTCCCACGCCGCCCTTCCCGCTGCCCACGAGCCAGACCGCCCGTACATCCGCGAGGCGCCGGGTCAGGCGCTCCTGCTGGGCGGCGACCTGAGCCGGGATGTCCCGGGCGGTGTCCTCCACCTCGTGGTAGGTCCGAAAGCGCCTCATGGGCGGCTCATCCCACGACCACCTGGCCGTCGGCGCGGAGCACCGTGAGGGCGTCCACCGGGCAGACTTCGCAGGAGCGGATCACGAGCGCGGGATCGATGACGGGGCAGGGCTCCCGGAAGCTGACCACGCCGTCGGCATCGAACTCCCAGAGGTCCGGGGCCTCCTCGATGCAGTCCCCGAAGCCGACGCAGAGCAGCCGGTCCACGCGCACCACCAGGTCTCCGATGCGCCGTTCGATCATGTCCGTCACTGGCGCGTTCCGCTGCTGCGATGGGGTGGCATCGTCGACATCGATCGGCTGGAGGAGGTGGTCGGCCCAATATCGGGGCGGAGTCGTGGCTGTGCCAGCATGATCCGAAGGCTCCGACCCCGCACGGGACGGGCGCGCGCGACGGCCCGCGGCCGTTCCCGGCGGCTCAGCGGGCCGGAGGTGGAAACCCGCCCAGCAGCGGAACGGGGTCCTCGGCCCGACCCCGGCGCAGGATCTCGAAATGGAGGTGCGGTCCCGTGGTCCGGCCGCTGGAGCCGGACCGGGCGATCACCGTCCGTGTCGCGATCTCCTGCCCGCTTTCGACGTGGATCTCCGAGAGGTGCGCGTAGAGGGTCCGGACCCCGTGCCCGTGATCGAGGACGACCGCGTGGCCGTAGCCGTTCATGGTCCCGGCGAAAACGACCGTGCCCGGTGCCATGGCATGCACCTCGGTACCGGGGGGAAGCGAGATGTCGACGCCGCGGTGGATCGTGAGCCCGAGCCCGTCCCGCCGGAGCCCGAACGGCGAGGTCATGGTGCCGCCGCCCACGGGCCACCGGGGCACCGAGCATCCGGTCACCACGAGCAGGACCACGAGGGTCGCGGGTGCAGCGAGGCAGCGTCTCATGATGCGCAAGGCGTCCACCCTCTCGACTGGATCCCGGTTGTCGCGCGTGGTCTACCCGAAGTACGTCGGCAGCACGCGGAACAGGACGATCAACCCGATCACCAGGAACATCGCAAGAGCCAGCGGAGCCAGGAAGACCCACGTGAAGATCCTGCTGTCCATCTTCAGGTGCATGTAGAACATGACGACGAGGGCGAACTTGCCGGACGTCAGGGTCAGCAGGATCGGTACGATGGCGGGCCGGAGCGCCGGGATGTAGAAGACCGCGACCTCGAGCGCGGTCAGTACCGTCAGCACCGCCGCGACGACCACGTAGGTCATGGGGCCGGGATGGTCGTGCTCCCCGTGCCCGGCCCGCTCGGACCGGTCGTCCGGTTGCATTGCAGCGTCCGCCATGGTTCTCGCTCCCGCCGACTCCTAATCCTGGAGCAGGTAGATGAGGGTGAAGATCGCGATCCAGATGATGTCGACGAAATGCCAGTACAGCCCGGCGATCTCGACCTTGAGCGAATCCGCGGGACCGATCCGGCCGGCCAGGGTCTGGAGCCAGAGGATCAGGAGCCAGATCACCCCCACCGTGACGTGGGCGCCGTGGAAGCCCGTGAGGATGAAGAAGGAGGACCCGAACAGGTTCGTCGAGAGCGTCAGCCCCACGTGGTAGAAATGCGTGAACTCGTACGCCTGGAACCCGAGGAAGGTCATGCCGAGCCCGGCCGTGACCATGAGCCAGGTCAGCGCCCCCTTCCGGCTGCCTCGCTGGACCGCGGCCAGCGCCAGCACCATGGCCAGGCTCGACATGAGCAGGACGAAGGTGCTGATCGTGGTCAGCGGGATGTCCAGGACGTCGTGAGGGTAGGGGCCCTGCACGCTCCGGCCCGCGTAGATCATGTACGTGGCGATGAAGGAGCCGAAGAACAGGGTCTCGGACCCCATGAAGGTCCAGAAGCCCAGCTTCCAGGTGTCCAGCCCCGTGGCCGTGGGCGGGTGAGCGGCGTGCGCGTGTGCGTTCATCGGCAGTCACCCCGCGGGCTCGAAAGCCCAGTTGACGACGGTGATGGCGGTGAACGCCAGCCCGATCAGGGGCGCCCACCAGAGCCCGGTCATGAACAGGATCATGGTGGCGCTGGTGCCGATGGCGGCCAGCAGCGGCCAGAAGGACGGATTCGGCATGTGCACGCCCCCCGCCGGCTCGATCCAGACCCGGTCGTCGTAGTCCGCCGGGTCGTCCCACAGCGGGTTGCGGCTACGGACGTGCGGGAGGGTCACGAAGTTGTATTCCGGGGGCGGCGACGTGGTGGCCCACTCGAGGGTCGGTGCATTCCACGGGTTCGGTCCCGCCCGGGTCCCCGACCGCGCGCTGCGGATCAGGTTCCCGATGAAGGCGAGGGTCCCGAAGGCCATGAGCAGGGCGCTCAGGGACATGAAGAGGTTCAGCCCGCCCAGGTTCAGCTCCGCGGCGTACGTGTAGATGCGCCGCGGCATGCCGAGGATGCCGACCCAGTGCATGGGGAAGAAAGTGCCGTTGAAGCCGATGACGAACAGCCAGAAGTGCCACTTCCCCAGCGTCTCGCCGAGCAGCCGGCCGGTGACTTTCGGGAACCAGTAGTAGAAGCCCGAGAACACGCCCATCAGGAGCCCGCCGATGAGCACGTAGTGGAAGTGGGCCACGACGAAGTACGTGTCGTGCTGCTGGAGGTCGGCGGGGGAGGCCGCGTGCATGATCCCGCTGATGCCGCCGATGGTGAACAGCGCCACCATGGCGATGGAGAAGAGCATGGCGGTGTTGAACTGGATCGAGCCGCCCCACATGGTCGCCAGCCAGTTGAAGATCTTCACGCCCGTGGGGATCGCGATGATCATCGTGCTGATGGTGAAGAACGAGTCGGCGATGGGCCCGAGGCCGGTGGTGAACATGTGGTGGCTCCACACGCCCCAGCTGATGAACCCGATGAGCGCGCCGCTGAACACCATGATCGCGTAGCCGAAGAGGGGCTTGCGCGAGAACGTGGGTATGACGTCGCTGGCGATCCCGAAGGCGGGGAGGATCAGGATGTAGACCTCGGGATGGCCGAAGAGCCAGAAGAGGTGCTGCCAGAGCACCGGGTCGCCGCCGGCCGCCACGTTGAAGAAGTTGGTGCCCCAGAAGCGGTCGAAGGTGAGCATGAACAGCGCGACCGCCAGGACGGGAAGCGCCGTCACGATGATGAAGCTGGTGACGAAGGCCATCCATGTGAACAGGGGCATGCGCATGAGCTTCATGCCCGGGGCCCGCAGGTTCACGATGGTGGTGATGAAGTTCACCCCGCCGGCGATCGATGCCACACCCAGGATCTGCAGCCCGAGGGCGTAGAAATCCATGTTCGGGCCGGGGGAGTATGGCTCCGTGCTGAGGTTCGCGTACCCGAACCACCCGCCGTTCGGCGCCGCGCCGATGAAGAAGCTCGAGTACATGAACAGCCCGCCGATCAGGAACACCCAGTAGGAGAAGGCGTTCAGGCGCGGGAAGGCGACGTCCCGGGCCCCGATCTGGAGCGGAACGACGTAGTTGAAGAAGGCGATGGCGATGGGCATCCCCACCAGGAACACCATGGTGACGCCGTGCATCGTGAACAGCTGGTTGTAGAGGTCCGGCGAGACGACGCTCGCACCGGGCGTCGCCAGCTGCCAGCGGATGACCAGCGCCTCCAGCCCCCCGAGGACGAAGAAGACCAGGGCGCTGGACGCGTAGAGGATGCCGATCTTCTTGTGGTCGATCGTCGTCAACCAGTCCCACAGGCCGCTCCTCCTCTGCGGGGCGACGGGGACGCGTGCTTCGGCTGTGGCCATCGATCTCGTCCGCTTCCGGGAGCTGTGTTACCGCGGGGCTGCCGCGGGGGCGTTCAGGGTGTCCGCGGGGGCCGGGGCGTTCAGGGTATCGGCCGGGGCCGCGGCGTCCAGGGTATCGGCCGGGGCCGCGGCCGGGCGCGCGCCGGCGAGGGGTCGACGCAGGTCCACGAGATAGGCGGCGACGGCCCGGGCGTCCTCCCGGGAGAGCCCCGTGGGCGGCATCCCGCCGGCACCCGAGCGCGCGCCCGGCATGAGGACCCCGTCCTTGAGCTCGGGCGCGCGCAGGATCCACTCCGCGAGGTTGTCCTGGGTGTTCTCCATGAGCCCCGCCCCGATGCTGAAGCGGTCGCCGAAGTGGGTCAGGTTGGGGCCGAGCTGGCCCCGGGCCGTGGTCCCCTCGATCGTGTGGCAGGCGATGCAGGTGCTGCGCATGAAGATATCGCGCCCCCGCTGCGCCAGCTCCCCCGCCGGCTCGACCGGCGTGCGGATGTCGTCGACCCACCGGCCGAAGTCTTCCGCGTCCACGACGCGCCCCAGCATGCGCATGATGGCGTGGGAGGTCCCGCAGTACTCGGCGCACTGTCCCAGGAACTCACCGCTGGAGTCGGGGCGGAAGACGATGGTGTTGAGGTGGAGCGGCTGCACGCCCTCGGGCGTCCGCACCACCGGGTTCACGTCCTTTTTCCCGCCCAGGCGCGGGATCCAGAAGCTGTGGATCACGTCGGCGGAGCGCAGCCGGAGCGCCACGGGCCGCCCGGCGGGCATGTAGAACTGGTTGGCCGTGGTGATCCCCTCCGCGGGGTAGCGGAACTCCCACCACCACTGGTGCCCGATGGCCTCGATGACCAGCGCGTCCGCCGGCTCTTCCGCCTGCGTCTCGAAGATCGCCTGGATCGTGGGGATCGCGATGAAGAGGATGATCACGGCGGGACCGATGGTCCACGCGAGCTCCAGCCCGGTGCTGCCGTAGACCGGCTTCGGCCGCGGGTCCCCGGGCCGCGCGCGGAAGCGGACGAGGATGTAGGCCAGCGCGCCGAAGACCACCATCATGATCCCGACGGTCCACCACGTCACCGTGGCCCAGAGGTCACTCTGGATCCGGCCGTACTCGGTCACGGGGCGGAGCATGGTCTGGGGGTACTCCCCCGAACACGCCGCGAGAAAGAGGACTGCGCCCGGCGCCATCCAGCGCAGGGTTCTGGAAATTCCGTGTCGCATCGATCGTCCGGTTCACAGCGGATCGGGCCTGGGGCCCGGGCTTCGCAGGCGGGAAGGTTACAGGAGCGCCATACGGGGGTCAAGCGACCCCTCGCCTCCGCCATCGCTGGTGGGGCTGGCGCGTTGACCGGGGGCCCGCGGGCGCCGTATCCTGCGCGCATGTGCTTGCCACCGAAGCCGTTCCACCTCTCCCTGCTGGTGGCCCTGTTGGCCATGCAGCTTCCGGGTCCGGCGCCGGCGCAGACCCCGGAGCAGACCTCGGATAGGCCACGCGCGCGCGAGGCCGGTGTAATGGTGGGGATCTTTCCTCCGGGGCCGCTGAACGGGATCACGGATGTCGCGGGGGTACGTGTCGGCCACACGACGGTGGCGGAGGGGGACGGGATCCGGACGGGTGTCACGGCGATCTTCGCGCACCCCGGGAACCCTTACCGGGAGCGGGTTCCGGCGGCGATCGTGGTGGGGAACGGGTTCGGGAAGCTGCTTGGCGCCACGCAGGTGCGCGAGCTCGGGGAGCTGGAAACGCCCATCCTGCTGACGTGCACGCTCTGCGTCTGGCACGCCGCGGACGCCATGGTCGAGTGGCTGCTCGCCCGCCCCGGGATGGGCGAGGTCCGCTCCATCAATCCCGTCGTGGGCGAGACGAACGACGGGTTCCTCAACGACATCCGCACGAGGCCGGTCCGTCCCGAGCACGTGGTGGCGGCCCTCGAGGGCGCGACCGCCGGTCCCGTGACGGAGGGGAGCGTCGGTGCGGGGACCGGCACCGTGGCGTTCGGCTGGAAGGGCGGGATCGGGACCGCATCGCGCCGGTTGCCCGCATCCCTGGGGGGTTGGACGGTCGGCGTCCTGGTGCAGACCAACCACGGCGGCGTGCTCACGGTGGCGGGCGCCCCGGTCGGTGTGGCGCTGGGCCGCTACCCGTTCCGTCAGGCGCTGGAGGCGAACATCCCCGAGCGGGACGGTGGCGATGGAAGCATCATGATCGTGGTGGCGACGGATGCGCCGCTGTCCGCACGCAGCCTGGAACGGCTCGGCGAGCGCGCGCTGGCCGGCCTGGCGCGGACCGGCTCGATCATGAGCAACGGCTCGGGGGATTACGTGATCGCCTTCTCGACGGCCGCGTCGGTGCGCCGGCGGGAATCGGAGGGGCCGCGCACCATCGAGGATCTGCCCGACGACCTCCTCTCCCCCCTCTTCCTGGGCGCCATTGAGGCGACGGAGGAGGCGATCTACAACTCGCTCTTCCGGGCGACCACGGTCACGGGGCACCGCGGAACCGTCGAGGCGCTGCCGCTCGGGCCGACGCTCGAATTCCTGCGGTCGCGGGGCGCGCTCAGCACACCCTGACGACGCGTGGGGCGGCCGCCCGCCACGCCGGCGTTTCCGAAACCGGCGGAGCGGGTCCATCGTAGGAGGCGTCGAGGCCTTCATTCGATCGAATGGGATGGGTGTCACATGAGAATCCTCACCGCATTGCTCCTGGTCGCCGTGGCCGTCCCGGCCGTGGCGCAGGAGGAGGAGATCCGCAGCGCCAACCTCCCCCGCGAGCTGGAATGGCAGCTCCTGCGCATGTTCGAGGGCGAGGCCCGACGCATCGACGGCGAAGCCACGATCGGCCGGACGGAAGTCGTGACCGGGGGCATCGCCGCGCACCTCGGCCCGCTCCGGATCGCTGGGCAGGTCGCGGGTGACGTGGCCATGGTGGGCGGCGACGTGGTCATCGAGGAGGGCGGCTCGGTCACCGGCAGCGTCACGGTCGTGGGCGGACAGGTCCGGCTCGCCGATGGCGGCCGGGTGGGCGGGACGATCACGTCGTATGCCCTGTCGACGAGCCGCGGCTCCGGCGCGCGGACGCGGGACCGGTACGACGACCGGGACGACGAGCGGGACCGGCGCCGACGCCGGGACCGATGGGAAGACCGGGGCTATTCCAGGCTCACGCTCCGGGCCGGGTCGAGCTACAACCGCGTGGAGGGGCTGCCGGTGCTGTTCGGCCCCATCATCCAGACGGCCGGCCCGAACCCGCTGCGGCTGGAAGCCCTCGCCATCTGGCGCACCGAAGCGGGCGCCGATCTCGACACGGACCGCATGGGCTATCAGGCCACGATCGGGCAGTTCCTGGGCGGCCACCGCACCGTGAGCGTCGGCGCGTCGGCGTTCTCCCTGGTGGAGCCGCTGGACCGGTGGCAGCTGTCGGATCTCGAGGCGTCGCTCGCGACCGCGGTCTTCCACGAGGACTACCGGGACTATTTCGACCGGACGGGGTGGAGCGCGTTCGTCCGGGCAACCCCGCGCCGGTCCACGGAAGCGCGGCTGGAGTACCGCAACGAGGACCACACGGCCCTCGCGGCGGGTGATCCGTGGTCCCTGTTCCATGGCGGGGAGCCGTGGCGGCTGCAGCCGCTCATCGCCGAGGGGGACGTCCAGACGATCCTCGGAACGCTCACGGTGGACCTGCGCGACGACGCGGACGACCCCGGCGAGGGGTGGTTCGCTCGCGTCGCGGTCGAGCGGCCGGTCTCAGGGAGTCTCACGAGGCCCGCGCTGACGACGATGCTGCCGCACGGCGCGCAGCGCTTCATCAACCAGCCGGTTCCCGCGGCCCTCGCCGCGACGCCGGTGGACCTCGACTTCACCACCGGGATGGTGGATCTGCGGCGCTATACGCCGGTAGGATACCGTTCCCAGCTCAACCTGCGCCTCGTCGCGGGCGGGACGCTGACGGCCCGGTCGCTGCCGCCCCAGTTCCAGCACGCGCTGGGCGGGCTCGGCACACTCCCCGGCTTCGAAACGTTCCTGGCCGATTGCGGAGCGCGGAGCGCGGCGGGCACGCATGACGGGGACCGCTATTTCCCCGCCTACGGGTGCGACCGCATGGCCCTCGGGCAGGTGGAGTACCGCGGCTCGCTCTCCCTCGATTTCGGCATCGGGGACCCCGACTGGGATGAGGACGACGAATGGTGGGAGGAGGTCCGGGTCGACCTCAGCCCCACCTGGGTCGTGTTCCTGGATGCGGGGCGGGGCTGGGCTTACGACGAACCGGCCTTCGGCGGCGACCGGGACACGGGGACCCTCTACGACGCCGGCGTCGGCTTCCTGTTCGGAGACGTGGGCATCTACGTGGCGCTCCCGCTGAACGGCGGGGTCGACCAGGAGCCCCGCTTCTTCATCCGCCTCGGCCGCCGCTTCTAGGGTCCCGGAGCAGAGGCCCGATGACGCAATGCCGGCGCACTTCTGACTCAGGACGCTAGGACGCCCGGGGCGAGGCTTCGGTGTCCGCCTCCCCCTCGGGGAGGGTCCCTGCGGGGGCGTGGTCCTCGATGTCCAGGAGCTCGACGATCTCGTCGAGCCGCTGCTCGGCGTCCGCCTCCCCCAGCTCGATGAGCGCCCGCAGGTAGTCGGGCTGGAACATCATCATCGCGAGCAGGTCCGGACTGCCGGTCTCCCGCGACCCGAGGCCCCGGGTCATGAAACGGAACGCCTTCGGGAGCCGCGGCTCGAACTGGGCGGCGAGCTTCGAGAGGTCCTGCGACGGGCGCATGACCACGATCCGCACGGGCTGGAGGCCGGTCCGCTCGTGCTCCGGGAGACGCTCCAGGAGCCGGTTCAGCCGCTCCAGGCGCATGACGTCCTGGTCGACCAGGTCCAGGAAGATGGAGTTCAGGAGCACGCCCAGGACCTGGGCCGGTGGCGGGTAGCCGGCCACCTCGTGCTCGTCGGCCTGGGCCCGCGAGCGGTCGTACCGGGTGGAGATCGCGAGGACCCTGCGCGCTCCCAGATGGAGCGCGGGTGAGAGCGGCGCCGCCAGGCGGATCCCACCGTCGCCGTACCACTGATCGCCGATCTGGACGGCCGGGAACATGAGCGGCAGGGCGGCGGACGCCATGACGTGGTGGACGCCGATCCGCGTCTTGATGCTCTTCCGGTTGGGCCGCTCCCACAGCTCGATGTCACGACCCTGGAGCCACACCACGTTCTGACCCGTGGTGTAGCTCGTGGTGCTGATGGCCACCGCCTTCAGGGTACCGCGACGGAGGTTGTAGTCGATCCCGGTGATCTCCCCCTCGATGGAGGCCATGGCCTCGTAGAGGTACTCGCGGAGCGGCGCGGTGTCCACGAGTCCCCGGGCCGCCGGCGCCGGGATGGCTCCGCCGGAGACCAGGCGGAACCCCCAGCGCGCCACGTTCCAGAAAAGCGATGCGACGTCCGCGCGGAAGACGCGCTCCGGGGTGAGCTCGCACCAGAGGCCGGTCAGCTCGTCCACCGCCTGGGGGAACGTGCCGTGGTGGGACGCCAGGTGCGCCGCGTTCACCGCCCCGGCCGACACGCCGGTGATGATGGGCACGCGCAGATCCGGGAACCGCCGCGCCAGGCAGCGGAGCAGGCCGACCTGGTACGCGCCGCGCGCGCCGCCGCCCGTGAGCACGAGGGCGAGCTCGCTGGACGAGGCCGGCGACGTGTCCAGGGGCCCCAGGCGCTCGAGCTCCTGGGGGGTGATGCGGGGGAAGCGGGATCGCGGCTTCATATCGATCGAGGGCGTGGCGTTCCGTCCGGCGTCAGCGGACGGGCTCCGCGGCTGCGGTGGCGGACCCGGCCAGATACACCGTGTGGGTCGGGTAGGCGAACTCCGCGCCGAGCTCCTGGAGCCGGCGGAAAAGCTCGAGGTTGATCGCCTGCTGCGCGTCCATGTACGCGTTGTAGTCGGGCACGAGCATGTAGTACACCACCTCGAAATCGAGAGACGACGCGCCGAAGCGGGCGAAGTGGGCGCGGTCGAAGCGGGTGTCCTCCCGCTCCTCGATGATCTCCCGTACCAGGTCCGGGATCCGCTCCAGGAGGGCGCGGGGCGTCTCGTACAGCACGCCGAACGAGAACACGACGCGCCGCTCCTGCATCCGCTTGAAGTTCCGGATCCGGCTGGACAGCAGGTCGGCGTTGCTGAACACCAGCTGCTCGCCCGAGAGGCTGCGGACCCGCGTGGTCTTGAGGCCGATGTGCTCGACCGTTCCCATCAGGTCCCCGACGATGATGAAGTCGCCGATCACGAAAGGCTTGTCCAGCACAATGGAGAGCGAGGCGAAGAGGTCACCCAGGATGTTCTGGACCGCCAGCGCCACCGCGATCCCACCCACGCCAAGCCCCGCGATGAGCGCGGTAATGTCCACGCCCGCGGTATCGAGGGCGACCAGCCCGATCAGGAGCCAGAGGCCGAGCCGGAGGAGGAAGCCCACGAAGCGCACCATGGTGGCGCTCTCCGCGTCCTCCTCCATGCGCCGGGTCGTGTAGCGACGGAGCGAGACGCCGATGGCGGCGTTCCCCCAGATGGCCAGCTGGAGGAGCAGCGCGGCGAAGGCGACGCCCTGGAAAATGTTCCGGGCGCGGTCGGGCAGCAGGAGGATCTGGGAGCCCGCGACGATGGCGATCGCCACCAGAAAGAAGAGTCGCGTACGCCCGAGCACCGCGGCGGCCAGGTCGTCCAGGTCGTTGGAGGTGCGCTCGGACAGCCGCGTCAGGTGCCGGACGACGACCGAGGTCGCCATCGCCAGCCCGCCCGCGATGACGAGCGTCAGGGCCAGAGCGAGAGCCCAGGACTGGACGGAATTGCCGTAGACGGTGTAGGCCAGGAACTCCATGCGACTTTCCGAGCGGGGCACAGGTGAAAGGAAAGTAGGACATCGGCGCCATTCACGGGAGAAGGCGCGCGGAACGACGGTTGCGCGGAGGCGTGCCCACCGCTATCCGAGAGTGCACCACCCGCAAACGGAGACCATGCTCGAAACCCTTTTCGCCGGCCCGCTGGGGCCCCTGGTGATCTTCAGCCTGCGCATCGTCGACGTGTCCCTGGCGACGACGCGGATGCTGCTGGCGGTGCGCAGCCAGAAGCTGCTGGTGCCGCTGATCGGCTTCATCGAGGTCCTCATCTGGCTCTACGCCGCCGGGACCGCGATCCGATTCCTGGACAGCCCGCTGCACGTGATCGGGTACGCCGCGGGGTTCGCGGCGGGGAACGTCGTGGGACTCTGGATGGAGGAGAAGCTGGCGTTCGGGCTCGCGACCGTTCGTATCATCTCGGCACACGGCGGTGTCGAGCTCGCGGACGCGCTCCGTGCCAAGGGCTTCGGCGTCACCGAGTTCGCGGGACAGGGGCGCGAGGGGCCGGTGGAGGTCGTGTACACGGTGGCCCGGCGATCCCAGATCCGGCCGATCCTGCGGGAAGTCGATCACTGGGATCCGCGGGCGTTCGTGACGGTGGAGGAGCCGCGCGCGATCCACCGCGGCTGGATGTTCGACAAGCGGAGGAAGTAGCGGCGGCGGAGCCGCCGCAGATAGGGGCTTCGCCGGCGCTACCCGATCTCCAGCATCCGCTCGATGGAAGCGCGGGCTTTCGTGCGGGTGGGCTCGGGGACGTCCACGGGCCAGTGATCGTGGAGGAGGGCGTCGCGGACGTTCTCGAGGGTGATCTCGTTCATGTGGGGGCACCGGACCGAGCAGAGGCGGACCATCTCCTTCGCCGGGTTCTCGGCGATGATGTTGTCGGCCATGCTGCACTCGGTGAGGAGGAGGTAGCGGGCGGCGTCCGACTCCTGGACGGCGCGGATCATGGCGCTGGTGCTGCCGGCGAAGTCGGCGGCCTCGACGACGTCGGGCGGGCACTCGGGGTGCGCGAGGACCAGGACGTCCGGGAACTGCCGGCGGACCGTGGCGATGTCGGCGGTGGTGAACTGCTCGTGGACCTCGCAGCGGCCGCGCCAGCCGATCATCTCGTACTGGAGCTCGCCGGAGTCGCCCGCCGACTTCCCGTTGCCGGACAGGCCGCCGCTCGTCGCGCCGTTGACCGTGGGGAAGATGATGCGCTTGCCGGTCTCCCGGGCGACGTTCTTCGCCAGGAACTCGTCCGGGAGGAAGATGACGCGGTCGGCGTCGAGGCTCTCCACCACCTTCACGGCGTTGCCGGACGTGCAGCAGATATCGGTCTCGGCCTTCACGTCGGCGTACGTGTTGATGTAGGTGACCACGGGCACGCCCGGGAAGCGCTTCCTGAGCCGCCGGACGTCCGCGGCCGTGATGGACTCGGCCAGGGAGCAGCCGCCCTTCGCGGTGGGCAGCAGGACGGTCTTGTCGGGATTCAGGATCTTGGCCGTCTCGGCCATGAAGCGGACGCCGCAAAAGACGATGGGGTCACCGGAGACCGTGGCGGCGAGGCGGCTGAGCTCGAGGGAGTCGCCCCTGAAGTCGCAGACGGAGTGGAAGAGCGCCGGCTCCATGTAGTTGTGGCCGAGGATGACGGCCCCGCGCTCCGCCTTGAGCCGGTTCACCCCGGCGGCGACCCCGGCCTTGTGCCGGATCTCGAAGTCGGGGAGGACATCGCCCAGTCGAGCCGCCAGGGCGTGGTACATGTCCTCGGGGGACGTGGTCATCGCGGCGTCGACGGCCTTCGGCATCCGTTGCATCAGCTCCGTTCAGCGGGCCCCGCCGCGCTCGTGGCGGGCTCCCATGCGAAATCCAGCGCGACGTCCAGCGCGGGCGCCGAGTGGGTGAGCGCACCCACCGAGATCCGGTCGACCCCGCAGGCCGCGACCGGCCGGACCGACTCCAGCCTGATACCCCCGGACGCCTCCGTCAGCGCCGCGCCCGCGATCCGGGCGGCGGCCGTCGCCAGCTGGTCGGGCGTCATGTTGTCGAGCAGGATATTGTCCGCGCCGGCGGCCAGGGCCTCCTCGATCTGCTCCAGGGCGTCCACCTCGATGGTGACGAGAGTCCCTTCCGGGAGGCGCCCGCGGGCCTTCCGCACTGCCTCCACCAGGTCCACGCCGGCAGCCGCCAGCGCCGCACGGTGGTTGTCCTTCAGCATGAATCCATCCCAGAGGCCGGAGCGGTGATTGTGGCCACCGCCGCAGCGCACGGCCCACTTCTCCAGCTCCCGCAGCCCGGGGGTCGTCTTGCGGGTGTCCAGGATGCGGGCGCCTGTGCCCGCCACTGCATCGACGTACCGCCGCGTCAGCGACGCGATCCCGCTCAGCCGACCGACGAAGTTCAGCGCCACGCGCTCGGCGGACAGGATCGGGCGGGCGGCGCCGGACACGGCGAGGAGCGGTGCGCCGGCGGAGACCGCGTCGCCGTCCCGGGCGAGCAATGTGATGGCGAGACCGTGGTCCGCGAGGAGGAACACCGTCCGTGCCAGGGCCAGGCCACACGCGATGCCCGGTTCGCGGGCGACGAGGGTGGCGCGCGCGGGTGCGTCCGCGGGAACGACGAGGTCGGAGGTCACATCGCCGGCCCCGACGTCCTCGGCGAGGGCGCCGCGAGCATGGCGCTCCAGCACGTCGGCGGGCGGCGCCGGTGGTCGGGTCGTCTCGGTCGTGTTCGCCATCCGGTTCCTGTCGGAGGGTTGCCCGGAATGGAAACCCATCAGGCGGGCTCAGGTTCCTGAAGATCGTCACGCTTGTGCGGACCGGTCGCGGATGCTCCGTTGTGCGGTGCGGATTCACACTCAACCAGGGATGTGGCCATGAGGCGAATTGTGCTGGGCGTGCTGGTGGCCGCGGCGGCGTGCGGCGGGCCGGGGGAGGAAGCGGAGGTGGCCGGCGGTGAAACGTCGGCCACCGCCGCGGCGCCGCTGGACACGACCGACGTGGTGGCGACCGTGCTCGGATTCGACGGGCCCGAGGCGGTCCGCTTCGACCCGGACCAGGATGTATGGTTCGTCGCCAGCTTCGGGCCCGGGGAGGGCGAGCCGCGAGACGGGGACGGCTACGTCAGCCGCATGCTCGCCGAGGGCGTGGTGGATTCCGCGCGGTTCATGACCGGGACCGATGCGGCGCCGCTGCACATGCCGAGGGGCATGGTCATCAAGGGGGACACGCTCTGGGTGGCGGACGTGGATGGCGTGCACGGCTTCGACCGCCGCGACGGGCGCCACCTCGCGTTCATCGACTTCCGGGCGCACGAGCCCGGGTTCCTCAACGACATCGCGGCGGGGCCGGACGGGGCGCTCTACGTCACGGACACCGGCCGCGCCCGGGTCTATCGGGTGGCGGGTGCGGGCGGGCAGCCGGAGATCGTCGCCGATTCGCTCCCGGCGGCGCCGAACGGGATCACCTGGGACGCCGCCCGGGACGCCTTCCTGCTGGCGCCGTGGGGGGAGGGGCGCGTGATCCTGTCCCTCACGACGGCGGGGCGGGTGGACTCGGTGGCGACGGTGCCCGCGCTGCGGTTCGACGGGATCGAGCGCGTGCCAGCGGGTATCCTGGTGGCGACGCAGAGCGACTCCAGCCTCTGGCTGGTGGAGGCCGGCGGTGCGCGGCGGGTGGTTCGCACCCGGGGCCGTCCCGCGGACATCGGCTACGACGCCCGCAGGGGCGTCGTGGCGGTGCCGTACATCGCGCTGAACCGTGTGGACCTGTGGGAGGTGCCGTAGGCCGTCAGCCCAGCTCGACCTGTCGGACGCTCAGGATGTCGGGGAGCGCGCCGAGGGCGTCGACGAGCACCTGGGACAGCTTCTCGTCCACCGCGATGGCGGCCATGGCCTCCCCGCCCGCCTCGAGCCGGCCCTGGTGGTACTCGGCGATGTTCACGCCGGCCTCGCCGAGGAGGCTCCCGACCCGCCCGATCACGCCCGGCACGTCGCGGTTGCGGAGGATCACCAGCACGCCGGCCGGGCGGATGTCGACGGGGTAGGCGTTGATCCGGACGATCCGGGGGTGGCTGCCCCGCAGCGCGCCGGCCACCCGGGTTTCCATGCCGCCGCTGGAGAGCCGCAGCTCCAGGTGCTCCGTGTAGTCCGATTCGGGACGGAGGAGGACGCGACTCGTGTGGATGCCGCGGGACTCCGCCAGGTGCAGCGCGTTCACCAGGTTCACGCCCCCGCGCCCCACGATCTCGGTGAGCATGCCCACGAGAACCGCGGCCGTGATCGGGCGGAGCGCCTCCTCGGCAACCTCGCCGGCGTAGCGGACCTCGACGGCCTGCACGGCCCCCGCCAGGGCGCGGCCGAGCTGTCCGAGGCGCGTGGCCAGGTCCAGGAGCGGGCGCAGGCGGCGCATGAGCTCGCTGCCGACCGCGGGGGCGTTGACCGCCCGGGAGAAGTCGTCCTCCAGGAGCGCGTCGCGAACGGACTCGGCGGCCTCGATGGCCACGTTGTGCTGCGCCTCCTCCGTGGCGGCCCCGAGGTGGGGGGTCAGCACCACCGTCTCCAGGGAGCGCAGCGGGTGGCCGGGGGGGAGGGGCTCATCCGCGAAGACGTCCAGCGCCGCCCCTGCCAGGCGTCCTTCCCGGAGGGCGGCGACGAGGGCGTCCTCGTCCAGCACGCCGCCCCGGGCCGCGTTCACGATGACCGCCCCGGGCTTGAGAAGCGCGAGCCGGGCGGCGTCGAGGAGGTTGGCCGTGGACTCGGTGAGCGGGACGTGCAGCGAGACCACGTCGGCGCTCCGGAGCACATCCTCCAGGGAGCCGGTCTCGATCCCGAGCTGCTTCGCGCGCTCCTCCTGCAGGAACGGGTCGTAGGCGACGACGCGCATCCCGAACGCCTTCGCCCGGCGCGCTACCTCGCCCCCGATGCGCCCCGCCCCCACCAGGCCGAGGGTCTTGCCGTGGACCTCCGAACCATTGAACGACTTCCGGTCCCACTCGCCCCGACGCATCGATCGGTCCGCCGCCACCACCTTGCGAACCGCGGCCAGCAGGAGCGCCATCGTGAGCTCGGCCGCCGAGATCGTGTTCCCCGACGGCGCGTTGAAGACGGCGATGCCCTTCTCCGTGGCGGCGTCCATGTCGATGTTGTCGACGCCGACACCCGCCCGGCCGATGACCCGGAGCCGCCGCGTGCGGGCCAGGGCGTCGCGGGTGATGGTGGTGCTGGAGCGAATGATGACGGCGTCGACGCCGGCCAGCGCGTCGGCCAGCGCGTCACCCTCGAGGCCGGTGGCCTCGATGAGCTCGAACCGATCGTCGTGAAGGGGTGCGAGGCCGGAGCCCGGGATCTTGTCGGCGAGGAGTACGCGCAAGCGATCAGCCATGCGGCGCGAGGACCTCCGCGAAGATGTCGGTGAGGACGTCGAGGAGGGCATCGAGCTCCGCCACCGTGTGATCGCCCATGTGGCCGATGCGGATCATGGCATCCTTGCCCTCTCCGTAGCCGGAGGCGATGACGAAGTCGCGGGCCCGCACGGCCGCGCACACGTCCGTGCCCCGGATCCCGTCGGGCATGGTGATGCACGTGACGGTGGGGGAGCGGTAGCCCTCGGGGGCGAGGATGCCGAGGTCGTAACCGCTGGCCCGCATCTCGGCGACCCAGGCGTAGGTCCGCTCGGCCATGGCGGCGTGGCGCGCCCAGCGGGCTTCCACGCCCTCCTCCAGGATCGCCTCCATCTGCACCGCCGCCGCGTACAGGAGGGATACGGCGGGGGTATTGGGCGTCTGGCTCTTCTGGATGTTCCGCTCGAACTCCAGAACGTCGAAGTAGAGCCCGCGCCGGTCGTTCGCCGCGGCGCGCTCGAGCACGGCCGGCTGCGCCACGCCGAACGCGAGCCCCGGCGGCAGCGCGAACGACTTCTGCGACCCGGTGGCCACGAAGTCGAGCTCCCACGCATCCGTCTCGACGGGCGCCCCCGCCAGCGAGCTGACCGTGTCGACGCACACCATCGCGCCGTGCTCGTGGGCGACCTCGGTCAGCTCCTGAAGCGGGTTCAGCACGCCGGTGGAGGTCTCGGAGTGGCAGATCGTCACCGTGTCGAAGCCGCCGCCCTCCATCGCGCGGGCGAGAAGGTCGGGCGTGTGCGCCTGTCCCCAGCCCAACTCGACCCGCTCGGTGTCGTACCCCGCCTGCTCCGCGATGCGGGCGAAGCGGTCGCTGAACGCCCCGTTCACCAGGGCGAGCACCCTTCGCCGGGCGACGCTGCGGACCCCCATCTCCATCATCCCGGTGCCGGACGCGGGGGCCACGTAGACCGGCCGCTCCGTGCGGAAGACGTGGCGGAGTCCAGGCTGGATGCGCTCCATGAGCGCCTCCAGCTCGGGGGTACGGTGCCCCATCATGGGGCCGAGCATGGCTTCGAGGACCTCGCGCCGGACCTCGGTGGGGCCGGGGAGAAAGAAACGGCCGAAAGATCTGTTCATGGTCTCATGTCGGTTAACGCCACTCCAGCGCGCCGCCGGCGATCAGGGCGGTGCCCTTCCGAAAAACGTCGCGCACCGCTGGATGGTCGGGGTCCGTCTCTCCGAGCGCAAGCGGCAGGAGCGGCGCCAGCGAACGCGAGCGAAGAACCACGGGCGCGGCTTCCATCACGGCGGGCCTGGCGATCACCCCCGCGTAGGCCACGAAGAGATCCACCTCGTCCCGCGCCTCCAGGTCCGTGGCGCCATCTCCGACGAACATCACGGGACCCGGGATCGGCTCCGCATCCGCCCTCCACGCCCGCACGATCTCCGCTTTCCCGCCGGCCCGCGCCGCCGGGGCCGCCGTGTCGTAAGCCGCGTAGGTCCCGTCGTCCGAAAAGCGGATGGGGACGGCGGCGACGGCGTCGTCGGTCAGGCCCAGGTGCCGCGCGAGTCCCAGGACGGCGGGGAGGAGCCCGCCCGAGACCACGCGGACGGCCACGCCAGCGGTCCGCAGCGCGGCGACGGTGGTGATGGCGTCGTCGACCAGGTCACGGATGTAGAGGGGGACCAGGGCCTCGACGGCCTGACGCGAGGGGCGGATGAGCGCGAGGCGACGGCCGTAGACCTCCTCGAGGGGCACCTCCCCGCGCATGGCGGCGTCGGTGAGGGCGGCGACCTGGTCGCGGTGCCCCGCGGCGAGGACATCGATCCCCTCGAGCGCGGAGAGGGTGGAGTCGCAGTCGAAGATGACGGTCCCGTAGCCGCTCACGTGGGGAGGCGCAGGAGCCACCGGCCCTTCCCGCCGGGGAGGTAGCGCATCCGGCCGCCCAGGCGGCGGTGCCAGTCGAAGGCGGCGCGGCGCTCGGTGGGTCGGTCCCCGTCGTCCATCAGGATGGCCGCGCCGGGCGCGAGCCGGGCCTGGAGGAGGGGGACGGCCGGCCAGCGGGCGTCCGGTCCGGGAAGGGCGGGCGGGCCGTCCACGACGAGGAGGTCGATGCGGGCGGGGAGCGCCGCGTCGAGGGCTTCCGCCCGGTACCAGGACAGCGTGCGCCCGTCCACCTCGCGGTCGGCCAGCGGCGCGTGGACCACGACGGCGCGCCCCTCCAGCCCCGCGTCCGCGAGCCACCGCCGCGTCCGGTCCGCGTATCCGGCGAGGTGATCCACCGCGACGACCCGGCCTCGGCCCCGGGCCTCCAGCCGGCCCGCGATGAGCACCGTCGAATGGCCGGACCCCAGCTCCACGACGGCTTCCCGCCCCTCGTCGATGAGGGACAGGATCTGCTCGGCCAGAAGCGCGTCCATCGCCCACGGATCATGGGCCAGGAGGCGGTCCCCGGTGAACGGGCGGATGTTGATGAAAGCGCGGAGCTGCCGGACCGCATTCTCCGCGGCGTGCTGGACCGCCGCGAGGGGAAGGGCCACGGCCACGAAGCCGAACAGGCCGGCCCAGAGCGCGGCGAGGGGAGCACCGGCATCGAGGGCGGATGCGGTCAGGGCGAGCAGGGCGCCGCCGATGAGCCCACCGGCGAGGGGGAGGGCGGGGGCGCCCCAGGTGCGCTCGGACTTGCGGATCTGGCGCCACCGCTGGCTGCGCGACATCAGCGGAAGCTGCCGGTCACCCCGGAAGGACGCAACGTCCGGCGCGGTCGATGCAGCGCCGGCATCGTGCGGCGCCCCGCCCAGCCGTCAGACCGCCTCCTCCAGCACGCCTCCGAAGCGGCGCTCGCGACGGTGGAAATCCGCCACCGCCCTGCGGAGCTCCGCCTCCTCGAAGTCCGGCCAGAGCGTGGGGGTGAAGTACAGCTCTGCGTACGCGCACTCCCACAGGAGGAAGTCGCTCAGGCGCTGCTCCCCGCCCGTGCGGATCAGGAGGTCCACGTCCCTCACCGGTCCGCCCCCGCCCTCCGCCGCTCCCATGCACGCCCGGAACGCCTCGCGGCAGAACGGACCCGCGTCGCCGCCGGCCTCCACGCACTCCGTGGCCTGCTCCGCGGCCATGGCGGCCGCCCGGAGGATCACATCCCGCGCGGAGTAATCCACCGCCAGGCGCAGGAGGAGCCCGGTGCGCCCCGCGGTCGCCGACTCGGCGATCTGGATCTCGCGCACCAGACGCGGCGTCAGCCGGTCCCGGCGCCCCACCACCACCAGCCGAACGTCGTTCTCCACGCACCGCGCCGTCTCACGACGGAGGTACTCCAGGAACAGCGCCATGACCCCTCGCACCTCGTCCCGGGGACGCTGCCAGTTGTCCGACGAGAACGCGTACAGCGTCAGCAGGTCGATCCCCGAGGCCGGATCCGCCGCCGCCTCCACCACCCGCCGCACCGCCTTGGCTCCCTCCCCGTGCCCGAACCCGCGGGGCATGCCGCGGCGGCGGGCCCAGCGGCCGTTGCCATCCATGATCATGGCGACATGAAGCCCCGCTCCACCGTTCTCCTGTCGTGCGCGCTGCGTCATCTGGCGGCAGGGCGGCGGACACCCCGGCGGCGCCGTCTCGGCTGAAGGTTCATTCGTCGCGGACGGCCCGGATCAGGGCTTCCATGTGGGAGAGGTAATCCCCGAGGGCGGCACGGCCGGCCGCGGTGAGGCGGTACTCCGTCCGCGGAACCCGCCCCTCGTACCCCTTGGTGCACCCGAGATAGCCCGCATCCTCGAGCTTCCGGGCGTGCGCGCTGAGATTGCCGTCCGTCACCCCCAGAAGGGACTTGAGGTCGTTGAACGTGAGCGCCTCGTTCACCGCCAGCGCGCTGACGATCCCGAGCCGCACCCGCTCGTGCACCAGCCGGTCGAGCCGCCGCGACCCGTCCGCCAGCCCCGGCACGCCCGTCAGCCCCGGCGCCGCGTCCACTTCCTTCGGCTTCGGCTCACCCACCGTACCGCCTCCAGACCAGGATCCCGAACACGATGTGAAGTCCCCCCAGCCCGAGGCCGAGCAGGAGATCGCCCCACCCCGGCACCAGAAGCGCAACCGTCCCGAAAAGGATGAACGCCGCACCCATCAGCGGAATCGCACGCACCGAATACGCTCCGCCCGTCATCACCCCCGCGCCGTACAGCGACAGCCAGATGCCCGGCAGCAGGTCGTAGCCACCCCCGAGCCCGATCGCCATCGTCAGCACCGCTCCCACCGCCATCGGCGGCGAGAACGCCAGGATCAGCTTCCGCCCCGTGTGCGACCGCAGCGGCACCCCCATCGCCCGCGCCTTCTGCACCGTCATCCCCACGGACAGCACACCCGCCAGCAGCAGCTCCGTCACCCACACGCCCAGCCAACCCGCCCGCGTCGCCTGCTCCACCGCGAGCACCGTGGCCGCGATCGCCGTCAGTCCGACCAGCACATAGCCCGACCCCGAGATGGCCGTGAACGATGTCGCTCGCTCCATCGTCTCCCGGATGTAGCGCAGGTTCTCCGCCGCACGCTCGTGGAGCTCGATGGTCGGCCGCTCGGGGGGACTGCTCAGCTCGAGTCGCATGCGGGGAGGATAGGCGGGGCGCGGTCGTCTGTCAAGTACTTTGCCCAACAAAGTCGAGGCCCGGGCCGTCCGCCCGGGGTGGGCAGCGGCGCGTGGAGGGGCGGCTCCGCGTCGCCGGGCACGGGCCGGTGTTTTGCATCCCGCTACGAAGGAACGGCGATTGCACCGGACCATGTTACCCGCCGCGGGGCACACCCGCGGCGTTTTGTGTTTCACCCACCGCAGGAGGGCCGAATGAATGTCGACAGCATGAAGGAGCTCTTCATCCATGAGCTCAAGGATCTGCACGACGCGGAGAACCAGATCCTCAAGGCGCTGCCGAAGATGGCGGAGAAGGCGAGCCACACGGATCTGAAGAACGCGTTCGAGGAGCACGAGCGTCAGACGGAAGAGCACGTGCGGCGGCTGGAGCGGGTGCTGGACGATCTGGGGGAGAAGGCGGGTGGAGTGAAGTGCAAGGGGATCCGCGGGATCATCAGCGAAGGCGAGGAGTCGATGGAGGCCGACGATGACGATGTGCGGGACGCCGGGATGATCGCGGCCGCGCAGCGGGTGGAGCACTACGAGATCGCGGGGTACGGCACCGCCCGCACGTACGCGCGCGTGCTCGGGGACGAGAACGCCGTCCGGCTCCTCCAGCAGACGCTGGACGAGGAAGGGGCGACGGACAAGAAGCTGACGACGATCGCCGAGGCGCACGTGAACCGGGACGCGTTGAAGGGCTGATCGACTCGGGCGTCCGGGGACAGGGGATGGGGGAGCGTGCGAAACCGCTCCCCCGCGCCTCGCATGCGCCTGCGCAACGCCGGCCAGTGGCCCCCGGTTCAGGTCACGGGCTTTTCCGCTCCACCCGGCCGCTCCGGCGCCACCCACTGTTCGTTCCCGCGGACCCAGTGCTCGAACCAGCGGAGCTCCTCGACGAGGCGCGTCCGGTGGTGGCGCGGCTCGCTGATGCCATGACCCTCCCGGGGGAAGCGGATGAAGCGGGTGGGGACGCCGTGGTGGCGGAGCGCCACGTGGAAGTTCATGGACTGCCCCATGGTGTCGGTGGCGTCCTGGTCCCCATGGAACAGGATCGTGGGCGTCTTCACGCGGTCGGCGTGGGTGTAGGCGCTCCGCTCCCGCCAGAGCTCGGCGTTGCTCCAGGGGTCGCCGCCGAGGTACCAGCGGCTCACGTCGTAGTTGAAGCCGACGCCGAACTCGCTGGCCCAGTCGGCGACCATGGCGCCGAGGGACGCGGCCCGGAAGCGGTCGGTGCGCGTGATGGTCCACCCGCCCAGGATCCCGCCGTAGCTCCACCCCTTCACGGCCAGGGAGTCGGGGTGCGCGACCCCGCGCCGGATCATGGCGTCGACGCCGGTCATGAGGTCGTGGAAGTCTCCGCCGCCGATGTCGTTCATGTTGGCGCGCAGCAGGGCGTCGCCATAGCCCGATGAGCCGCGGACGTTGGGCTGGAGCACCGCGTAGCCCTGGGCTGTGAGCAGCTGCGCGTCGGCGTCGAAGCCCCGGGTGAAGACGCCCGCGGGGCCGCCGTGGATCTCGAGGACGAAGGAGCCGGCCGCGCGCGGGTTGCCCGGCGGCCGGTAGAGCAGCCCCTCGATCTCGGTGCCATCCTGGCTCGTCCACGTCACGGTTTCGGGCGAGGAGAGGGCGAGCGTGCGGATGGCGGCGTGCGCATCGGTGATGGCCGTGCGGGTCATGCGGTCGCCGAAGCGCGCCGTGTACACCTCCCCGGGGGAGGTCGGAGTCTCGTGGGTGAAGGCGACGACCGCGTGATCGCGGGACCAGGTCGCGGATCCGACGGTCCCGTCCCAGTCGCTCAGTTTCCGCACCCGGCCGTTGCGGAGGTCGAGCCGGTAGAAGGAGGAGACCGTGCGGTCGAGGGCGACGAAGTCGAGGAATCGCCCGTCGGGAGTGAAGGCCTCGTCGCGGATGTCGAGCGTGGACTCGGGGATGAGCTGACGGGTGGAGCCGTCGGCCACGGTCATGATGTACCTGTTCCCCTGGTCGAGCTCCCACGTCTCCAGGGAGGGGGCGGTGAAGAGGAGCGCGCGGCCGTCCGGCGTCCAGGCGAGCCCCGACTCGGGGGCCTCGTTGGCCGTGAGGGTCCGGATCTCGCCCCCGTCGATTCCCACGATGGCGATCTCCGAGCGGTGGGAGTCGTTCCTGTGGTTCTCGGTCCGGAAGGTGAAGGCGACGCGCCCACCGTCGGGAGAGACGGCGAAGTCGCCGATGAGGCGGTTGCCCGTGGTGACGGGGCGGGCTTCGGCGCTGTCGAAGGTGACCGGCACCCACCACAGGTTGGAGTAGCTGCCCCGGGTCTGGCCGTTCGGCCCCTCGTTCACGAAGACCGCATCATCGCCCTCCTTCCGCGCGTCGCGGTCGGCCTTGGAGAGGGTATCGTCGGCGAGCAAGACGATCCGGCGGGAGTCCGGCGCCCACTCGTAGCGCCGGACCGCGGTGGCGTGGCGGGTCAGCTGGCGCGCCTCTCCCCCATCCGTCCGGATCAGCCACAGCTGACGACCCTCGCCCCCGGGGCCGCCGTCCTCCTGGTCCCGGGCCGCGCGGGTGAACGCGATCCAGCGCCCGTCCGGCGACCAGCGGGCGGAGCCATCGCCCTCCTCGGCGGTGAAGGGACGGGCGTCGCCGCCGTCGACGCCGGCGATCCAGAGGTGGGAGTCGCGCTCGTTGTCCTTCCAGTCGAGCTCGGAGCGGGTGAAGAGGACGTGCCGGCCGTCCGGGCTGATCTGCGGCGAGCCGACCGAGGTCATCTCGATGGCGTGGTCTACCGTGAACGGCGGGGCCTGGGGCGAGGTCGGGGCGGCGAGAGCCAGGAGAGCCAGAGCGAGCGCGGCTGCACGCATGGGAGGTCGTCCTTTTCGTGGGTAATGCGGCGTTCCGAGCGTGAATATGGGGAGAGGGGCGCGGGCGGGGGAGGGGTGGCCGTCGCTGGCGCCGCTGGCCCGAAACGGTGGGGAGGGCGAGACTGTCGTCCATGAAGAAGCTCTGGCTGGCGCTCGTCGTGCAGGTCGGCGTGGCGGGTTGCACGACGCTGCCGCCGCCGCCCCCGCCACCGTCGGCGCTGGAGATCCAGCGGGACCTGGCCTACCTGGCCGACCCGGCGCGGGAGGGGCGGCAGCTCGGAACGCTGGGCCGTGACTCCGCGGCGGCGTGGATCGCCCGGCGGCTCGAGGAGGCCGGGGCGCGGCCGGTCTACGACGCGGAGTGCCGCCGGCGGGACCCGTGCCCGCCCGGGCTCTGGGGCGACGCCTTCCAGCTCCCCATGTGGGCGGGCCCCGGGACGGGGGTGAACGTGGCGGGCGTGGTGGAGGGGCGGGAACCGGCGCAGCGGAGCCGGTACATCGTCGTCGGAGCGCACTACGACCACATCGGCCGGCTGGAGGAGTATTCCCGCGATCCGTCCGCAGTGGGGATCCGGCCGGGGGCGGACGACAACGCATCGGGGACGGCCGCGCTCCTGGAGCTGGCCCGCCGGGTGGCCGCGCGGCCCGCGGCGGTGAGCGTGCTCTTCGTGGCCTTCGACGCGGAGGAGCTGGGGCTCTTCGGCTCCCGCCACTTCGTCGCCCGGCCGCCCGTCCCGATCGACAGCATTACGGCCATGCTGAACTTCGACATGGTCGGCCGGATGCGGGCCGGGTACGTCTCGGTCCGGAACGTCGGTAGCGCGACGTGGTGGCGGGAAGCCCTGACACGAGCGAACACGGACGCCCTCGAGCTGAATTTCGAGCACGGCGGCGGAGCGTCGGACCACGTGAGCTTCCGCGAGGCCGGGATCCCCGCCATCCACTTCTACACCGGCACGCATCCCGACTACCATCGCCGGAGCGACCGCGAGGAGCGGATCAACTACCCGGGCATCCTCCAGGTCGTGGACCTGGCGGAGCGGCTCCTTCGGGGGCTGCCGGGCGTATGAACGGGTCATGACGCTCTTTCGCACGGCCCTCGCGGCCTCGCTGCTCCTCCTCCCCGCCACCGCCTGCGGCCAGGAGGCGCCGGCGGGGCCGAGCCCCGCGCCCGCCGACTCCCTTCTCCACCCTGCCATCGCCGCGTTCGCCGCGCGGCTGGCCGCTGAGGTGGCCGAAGACGCGGTGGGCTCGGTCGCGGCCGCCGTGGTGCTCGGGGACAGCGTGGCGTGGAGCGGCGCGTTCGGCGTGGCGGACCGCGGCACCGGAGCGCCGGCGACGGTGGAGACCCTCTACCGCGTCGGCTCGCTGACGAAGATGGTCACCGCCGCGGCGCTCATGCGGCTGGTGGCGGGTGGCGCGGTGTCACTGGACGAGCCCGTCGCCGTGCGCGTGCCGGAGATCGCGGGCCTCGCGGGTCTCGAGGCGACGGACCGGCCCCTCACCTACGCGGACCTCGCCAGCCACACCGCGGGGCTGGAGCGGGAACCGTCCTCGTCGCTCGCGGCCCGCGGGCGCGGGTGGCAGCGAAAGACCCTCGAGGCCATCCCGGTGACACAGGTGCGGGGGTCACCGGGGGAGGCGTACCTGTATTCCAACATCGGCTACGCGATCCTGGGTCTCGCGCTGGAGCGGGCGGGACGCCGCCGGTACGAGGCGCTCGTGACGGAAGAGGTGCTCGCGCCGCTCCGGATGACGAGCTCGTCGTTCGCGATTCGCCGCCGCGACCGGGACCGCCTGGCTACCGGATACGTCAATCTGGCGGACGGGACGGTGGACCCGCGGGTCCCGCGGGCCGAGCACCGCGGCCGCGGCTACAAGGTCCCGAACGAAGGCCTCTACTCGACGGTGGGAGACCTCGCGCGCCTGGTCATGGGCCTGTCCGGCGCCCTCGGGGACGCCCTGCTCGACGAGGACGGCCGGGCCGCGATGCTCACCAACCGCAGCCCGGGGGGAGACCCGCGCGCCGGGTACGGGCTCGGGCTCCAGCTCACGCGCATCGGGGACACCCTGCTGGCCGGTCACAGCGGGACCGTGGCCGGCTACGCGTCGTATCTGACCTTCGACCCCGCGACGGGTGTCGGCGTGATCATCCTGCGCAATTACAATCTGGGGAAGACGAACCTCGGCGCGGAGGCCCATGGGCTCGTGCTGGAGCTCGTGACGGGGGATCCCTCGACGCGGTGACCGAGTAGACGGCCGGAACGACTCTCCACAGGGAGGCTCCCATGCTCCACACCCCGCGGCGCCGCGCCGGCGGCGCGATCCCGACCTCGTCCATGGCCGACATCGCGTTCCTGCTCCTGGTCTTCCCCGCGAGCCCGTCGCTGATCGCCGCGGTCCGGACCCACCCGGACGCGATCGGCGTGCACCTGGTGGTCGGATACACCGACGTGGTCCACCTCGCCCCCGCCGTCTTCGGGGCGCTGCTGTTCGGCAGCGGAATCGCGCTCGCGTATGGTCCCATGGTGCGCGACCGCACACCCGCGGCGACACGTCGTTGCACCGCCCGGATCGTCTCGGCAGAATAGGCGGCCATCGGGGAGCGAAAGGGAGGGCGCTGCGACATGAGCAGGGACGCGGAAGGACTGGTTCGACTGCTGGACGGGACGGGGGCGCACGCCTCGACGGTGGAATCGCTGGAGGACCTGGACGAGGAGCGGGCGGCCGCGCGGCTGGAGGGGTGGCCGCACTCGTGCCACGAGATCCTGCTCCACATGGTCTTCTGGCAGGACCTCTTCCTGGCCCGGCTGGAGGAGAGGCCGGCGCCGCTGCCCTCCAGCGCGGCGGAGGGGTGGCCGGCGCCGGAGCGGAACCGGTGGAGCGACACCCTGGGCCGCTTCACCCGCGGCCTCGAGGCGGCGAAGGGGCGCGCGCGGGAGGACGACCTGGATGCCCGGCTTGGGGACTGGCGCGGCATCGCGCGGGGCGAGGGGCTCTCGATCCTGGCGCAGCACAACAGCTATCATCTGGGGCAGATCGTCCTGCTGCGGCGCGTGCTGGGCGCATGGCCCCCGCCGGGCGGCGGCGACACCTGGTGAGGAGGCGGCGATGGCGGAACGGGACAAGGTGAGGAAGTCGGAGGAGGAGTGGCGCCGGGCGCTGACGCCGGCGCAGTACGAGATCGCGCGGAGGAAGGGTACGGAGCGGGCGTTCACGGGAGATCTTTGGGACCACGAGGCGCCGGGGCTCTACCGCTGCGTCTGTTGCGGCCAGGAGCTGTTCTCGTCGGACACCAAGTTCGATTCGGGGTCCGGCTGGCCGAGCTTCCACAGCCCCGTGGCGGAGGAAGCGGTGGAGACGGACGAGGACACGAGTCACGGGATGCGCAGGACGGAAGCGGTGTGCAGCCGCTGTGATGCGCATCTCGGTCACGTCTTCCCCGATGGGCCCCGGCCGACCGGCCTGCGCTACTGCATCAATTCGGCGTCGCTGAAGTTCGACCCCGCGGACGAGGGCGGCACGCCGGGCCCGTGACCCGGTCCGCGGAATCTGCGCCGCTGCGGGTGGCCTTCGCCACGGACGTGCCGGGCCACGCGGAGGCGGAAGGGATCCGGCGCTGGCTGGCGGAGGCCCCCCGCATCGAGGCGATCGGGCTTCCCCTGCGGGACGCTCCCGGGGCTGTCGCCGACGTGGTCTGGGTCCACGGCGTCGGACTCGTCCCGGCAGAGACCCTCGGCCGCGGCGGTCCCGACCTCCTGCTCCGCGGCGGCGTGCTCCTCACCGGGGGCGCGGCGGGGCTGCCGGCGGCGGTGGGGCTGGAACCGTCACCGCCGAACGAGGCCGGCCGGGTCGCGTGGCCCTCCACACCCGACGACGACGCGCTCCCCCCGCTCCGTGGCCACGCATCCTTCCGGGGCCACCCGCTGTTCGCCGGGCTGGGCGCGGCGGCGACCACCTGGGCCCCGGCCGCGGGGGAGGAGCACACGCGCGTGGCCTACGTCCGGCCGTCCTGGCCGTCCCGGGGGCGCGTGATCGCGGTCGAGCGGTCCCGCGCCCGCATCGACGCCGGCCGTGCCACGATCTGGGAATACGACGGCGCGGAGGGCCGGACGCTCTGCATCGGCGCGTTCCTCCCCCTCCACGGCGCGGACGGGGCGCTTCGCGCGGCGACCCGGATCCTGGCCCGGAACGCCCTGGGCCGGGCGGCGGCCGCTCCCGACCCGGGGCGGGCCGGCCCGGGCGGGGAATGGCGGTTGGCGGACGCGGCGGCAGTCGAGGATCCCACGCTCGCCTTCCCCGGGCTGCCGCTCCTCGAGGACACCCTGGGCCCGCTGGAATTCCGACTCGGGCGCACGACCGCCGCAACGGATGATGCGCCGTTCCATGTAGCCGGGCGCCGCGCGTTCGCGGCGGGCGGGGCGGCCCGGGGGCTCGATGAGGTGTGGGCCCACCCGATCCGGCTCGCCGCAGGGCTCCGCCTCCGCGGCGGCACGGGAGAGGAGATCGCGACGACCCCGGTCGGCGTGGAGCGGCGGGTGCGGGTCGGCGCCGCGTCCGTGGTGGAGCGAATGGTGGTGCCGCGGGACGCCCCGGCCTGCGTCCTGGAATGGCTGTCGCCGAGCGGTCCCGTGGAGGTGGAGGTCGCCTGGAGCTGCGATCTGCGGCTCGCCGGCCCCTACCCCGCCGGGGCGCTCGGCGCCCTGCGCTGGCGCCGGAACGCCCGCGGCGTGGTGGTCGCGGCGGCGGGCGAGGACCGGGCGGTTTTCGCGTTCAGCGCGTCGCCGGAATCGCTGGACGTGGAGGACGCCTCCCGGGAGGGTCGGCCGCTGGTGCGCGTGCGGGCCCGCGTGCGCCTGGCTCCGGACGCGCCCCTCAGACTCGCCGTGGCCGGTGGATCGGGCGACGCCGCGGTGCAGCGGGCGCTGGCGGCTGCGGGCCGCACGGGGGGGCTGGCGCGAGCCCGGAAGGGGCACGCCGAGCGGCTGAGGACGGGGCTGCTCTCGCTCGACGCGCCGGATCCCGCGGCGGTCCAGGAGATCGAATGGTGCAAGCACGGCCTGGACGCGCTCCTGGCGGAGTCGCCGCCGGCCGGGCGATCGCTCCTGACCGCGTACGGAAGCTCCCCGGCCGCTCCGGCCGATGACGCTCCCCACGCCGCGGTGCGGTTCGCCGGCGCGGCGGGCGCGAGGGGCGCGCTGGCCTGCCTGGCCGCGGGGGACGACCGGGCCGCGCGGGACGTGCTCGCCTTCCTGGGCCGGCACCAGGATCCGGCGGGGCGCGTGCCCAACGAGTGCAGCACCAGCGGCGTGACGCGCTACGACGACCCGGACGCGCTGCCGCTCTACCTGCTCGCGGCCGCGCGGTATCTCGCCTGGACCGGCGACCTCCCCTTCCTCCGCGGGGAATGGCCGCGCGTGCTGCGGGCGTACGCCGCGGTGCGAGGCCAGACGAGCCGGGGCGACCCGGCGCAGTGCTCTCTCGTGGCGGGCGCGGTGGCCGAGCTCGCGGAAGCGGCCGAATCCATCGGCGACCGCGACACATCGCTGGAGCTGCGGGGGGCGGCGGAGCGGATGGGAGGCGCGCCATGGGCCGTGGAGACGGGCCCGGGCCCCGCGGTCGTCACCCTGGCGCACCGTGTGCTGGGGGCGCAGCCCGATGCGCCCCGGGGGCGGCTCGTGCTGCGGCCGGAGCCGCCTCCGGCGTGGGGCCGGTTCACCGTCGCCGGCCTCTCCCTCGGAGGGGCCGCGGTGACGGTGGCGTACCGGAGGCGCGGTGCGCGGCATGCGTTCCGAATGACGCAGGAGCGAGGCGCAGCCCCGCTCCGGGTGATCCTGGAGCCGGCGCTGCCAGGTTCGCAGCTCCTCGGCGCCACGGTGGATGGGGTCTCCGCGGAGCTGGACCCGCGCCCCCGGGGTGACAAGCTGGTCGTGCCGGTGCAGGTTGTCCTCGACCACACACGCGAGGTGGTCATGGAGATGAACGAGAGTCCGGGGACCGAACGGAGACGGGGATGACGAGAGTTCGTGCGACGATGAGGCTCGGTGTACTGGCCGCGCTGACGGCCGTCGGGGCGGCAGCGGGCGACGCCGCGGGCCAGTCTGCCATGGGCGTGAAGGCGGGGGCCAACCTGGCGACCCTGGCGGGGGCGGATGACTCCGGATCGCTGACCGGGCTGACCGCGGGGGCCTACCTCGGCTTCGGCATCGGCGACCGCCTCGCGGTGCAGCTCGAGGCGCTCTACTCCGTGCGCGGGGGGACCGGGCTGACCATCGGCGCCAACGCGCTCGATCCCGCCGCCGCGCCCTCCGATGTCCAGCTCAGCTACGTCGAGGTGCCGCTCCTGCTCCGCGCCGGGTACCCCGGGGAACGGCTGCTCGCCAGCCTGTTCCTGGGCCCGTACGTGGGCTTTCTCCTCTCCTGCCGCCTCACCCAGCCCGACGGCGCCGAGGGCGACTGCGACGACGAGGCCCGTGCCTCCTGGTTCTCGCCCCGGGGGACCGAGTACGGGCTCGTCGTGGGCGGCGGCCTGGACTGGGCTATCGGAGAGTCCACCATCTTCGTGGACCTGCGCTACGCCCTCGGCCTCACCCCGATCCAGGCGGGAGATGACGCCATGGACCTCCGCAACCAGGGGCTCACCATCGCGGGCGGGTTCGCCATCCCCCTGGGACGCTGAGCCCTCGGCCGTCACAAAACGAACCGCCCGGCCGGAGCCGGGCGGTTCGTCGTGAGGTTACGGTTCCCTGCCGTGGTATCGATCAGCCCTGATCCAGCCACCCACCTTCGGCGAGCAGTTCTTTCACTTTGGCCGGCCGGTCGCTCAGCGACGTGCGCACCACGGAGCGCGCGTAGCTGATGCGGTCGTCTTCGGGGAGCTGGTCCACGATGGAGATCGGAGCGCCGTAACGGAGGAGCAGCCGCTTTGCATCCTTGGCCACTTCATCCACTGGGGTCCTCCTGCGTCATGAGATGGGAACGAACGAGCTAATTTACCCGAAAACCGGGTCAAAATCAATCGCCGCACGTCCACGGCGGCGCGTCGGGCGCCCCCGGCGAGGGGACGGGGCGTTTCGCCCGCGGGCGATCGGTTGCGGAGAGGCGGGCGGTGAGCCAAGCTCACGAAGGCGGCGGGCGCAGAGCTTGCGCGTCGCCGCGCCGGAGTCCCAGCCACGGAGTGGAGCCATGCGTCGATCCCTCGTCCTGACCCTCGCCCTGCTGTCCGCCGCCTGCGCGTCGGGCGCGCCCCGGAGCGCCGCGCCCACCCCGGCGGCGGTTCCCGTCGCCGGCGCGTCCGAGCGTCCGGTGCCGTACCCGGTCCTGTATCCGCGCGAGTACGAGGATGCGCTGGCGGCCGGCACGCGGGCGAGGGATGGGGCGCCGGGCCGGCGGTACTGGCAGCAGCAGGCCGACTATGCGATCACGGCCCGGGTGGACCCGGGCGCCAGGACGCTGACGGGGAGCGAGACGATCCGGTACCACAACAACTCTCCCGACACGCTGTCCACCCTCGTGCTCAACATCACGCAGAACTTCCACGCGGAGGGCGCGATCCGCCTCGAGCTCGCGGAGGTGACCGGCGGGGTCGAGATCGGGCGGGTGAGGTTGAACGGCGCCGAGCTGGGCCCCACGACCGGCCGGACGGCCGGGTGGGCGGTGGAAGGGACCCTGATGTACGTGGTCCTGCCGCGTCCGCTGCTTCCGGGTCGGACGATCGAGCTGGGCGTCGACTGGTCGTTCGCGCTGCCGCAGGCCGGCGCGAGCGGTCGCATGGGCTACAGCGGCAACCAGCTCCTCTACCTGGCCTACTGGTTCCCCCAGATGGCCGTCTACGACGACGTGTACGGCTGGCACGTCGAGCCGTTCCGGGGCAACGCCGAGTTCTATTCCGACTTCGGCGATTACGACATCACCCTCGATGCGCCGGCCGGCTGGCTGGTGATGAGCACGGGAACGCTGCTGAACGGCGAACAGGTGCTGCGGCCGGAGGTGCTCGAGCGGCTCCGGCGCGCGGAGGCCAGCGACCAGGTCGTCCATGTGGTGACGCACGCGCAGGCCGGTGCCGCCACGACGGCGGGTACGAACGGGCGGCTGACCTGGCGGTTCCGGGCGGAGCGGGTGCGGGATGCGGCCTTCGCCGTGATGCGGGAGTACGCGTGGGACGCGGCGCGCACCCCGGTGGGTGACCGCGATGGTGACGGGGCGACCGACTACGCGCGGGTGGACGCGTTCTGGCGCAGCAGCGCCCGCTACTGGGACGATGCCGCGCGGTACGCCCAGCACTCCATCGACTTCCTCTCCCGCTTCACGGGGCTGCCGTACCCCTGGCCGCACATGAGCGTGGTGGAGGGGGGCGGGATCATCGGCGGGGGGATGGAGTTCCCCATGATGACGCTGATCGGGGACTACAACGAGCGGGGGGACAGCGCGCTCTACTACGTCGTGGCACATGAACTGGCACACATGTGGGTGCCGATGATGCTGAGCACCAACGAGCGGCGCTACGCCTGGTTCGACGAGGGGACCACCACGTTCAACGAGAACAACGCGCGGATGGAGTTCTACCCCGGCCAGGACCATTTCGGCGGTGACCAGGAGAGCTATCTGCAGGTGGCGCGGGCGGGGCTGGAGGGTCCGATCATGCGATGGTCCGATTTCCATTACCCCGGGCCGGCCTACGGCACGGCGTCGTACGCGAAGCCGGCGTCGGTGCTGCACGCGCTGCGGGGCGTGATCGGCGAGGAGACGTTCGAGCGGGCCTACCGGGAGTTCTACGACCGCTGGGAGTTCAGGCACCCGTACCCGTGGGACATGTTCAACACGTTCGAGGACGTGGCGGGGCGGGACCTCGACTGGTTCTGGCGGGCCTGGTACTACGAGAGCACCGACGACGGGCGCTGGGTTCTGGACCAGGCCGTGGCCGGGGTGGAGCGGCTCGCGTCGGGGGAGACGCGGATCACGATCCGGGACGAGGGCTGGGTGCCCATGCCGGTGCTCCTGCGCGTCACCCGCCAGGACGGACAGGTGGTCGAGGAGAGGATCGCCGTGGACGGCTGGCTGAGCGGAGCGGCCACGGCCACGCTCATCCTCCCGGCCGGGGCGCCGGTGACCCGTGTCGAGATCGACCCGGAGCGGTATTTCCCCGACGCCGACCGGCGCGACAACGTGTGGTCCGGGCGCTGACGGCGGCGCTCGCCCTGGTGCTCGGGGCGTGCGCGCTCCCCGGCTCGACGGTCGCCCCCGCCGGCATGCCGGCCGGGGCGCCGCCGTGTCCGGCCACCCGCGGGCAGCTGGTGGTTGACCGGATCAACGTCATCCGGCTCGACCGCGGGCTCCGGCCACTCGCCATCGAGGAGCGCCTGGTCCGGGCGGCGCTGGCGCACACCGCCGACCAGGCGGGGCGGGGTGCCGCGGGCGTGGGCCACGTCGGATCCGATGGCTCCGCTCCCGGCGATCGCCTCACGGCCGCGGGGTACACATGGCGCCTGGTCGCGGAGAACGTGGCAGCCGGGATCCCGTCGGCGGAGGCGGTGGTCGCCGGGTGGATGGACAGCCCGCCCCACCGCGCGACCATCCTGTCGCCCGACGCCGTGCATGCCGGAGTGGGCTACGTGTACCGCCTCGATGGCGGGCCGAGCCACTACTGGACCCTCGTCGTAGCGGCTCCCCGGGACGCCGCGGACGCGCGGCTGCTGGCCTGCCACCCCTGACCCGGCCCGCAGGTTGCAGCGGCACCGGGCCGGGATCCACCCGCACCGGAGACGTCGATGGCGCCACCCCGCAAGCGTTGGATGAGACAACCGCTGTCGTGGCAGCGCGGTGGGGCCATCGCCCTCGTCGCGGTGATCGTGCTGTTGATCGCGGCCCTCGTCCTGGACTCCGGGACCGCCGCGGACATGCGGCCGGTGGTGGAGTACATGGAAGCGCGGGGACGCCCGCCGGCCGAGGCGATCGCGGACGCGGGCCGTGCCGCCCGGGTCGTGCTCCTCTCCGACATCCGCGATCTCGCCGGCCCGAAGCGCGTCGCCGCCGACGCGATCCGCGCCCTCGCGGCGGGGCCGGGCCTCGATGCCGTCGTCCTGGCCGTGAGCAGCGACGAACAGCCGTACATCGACGCGTTCCTCAACGCGCCGGGCGAGGACGCCACCGTGCTGCTGAACCGCCCGGCGGCGGTCCGGGAGTCGGACGGCGTCCCGCGGGCGTTCCTGGACATCTACAGCGCGGTCTACCGCGTGAACCAGGAGCTCGGAGCGGCGCGGCGGATCCGGATCCTCGCCGTGGACGTGCCGGGCTGGCCGCCCCCCGCCGGCGCGAATCCCGACGCCGTGGCCCGGCTCTACGCGTCCCGGACGGAGCACATGCTCGCCCGGATGGACGAGGAGCTGCTCTCCCGGATCCCGGAGGCCCGCCTGCTGGTGTTCATGGACGGGTACATGACCCTCCAGCGGACCCACGGGGTGGCGACGTTCGCGGGCGGGGACGGCGTCCGGGTGGACTGGCTCGGCGAGCGGCTGCGGGAGCGCACGCCCGGCCAGGTGCGGACCGTCCTCCTGGACGCCGCCGCCGGAGCCTCGGGCCTCCCGCGGCTCCCCGCGTACCAGGGCACCATCTTCCACCACGGCCTCCGCCGGGACCTCGACACCGACCGGGCCGTCCGGATAACGGACGTGTTTTCCGGCGCGCGGGACCCCGTGCTCGAGACGTCCTCTCCCACCGTTCGCGTGGACATCGGCCCGGACTCCTACACGCTGCGGGATGCGGCGGACGTCTACGTGTTCCTCGCCCGGAGCCGCTGAGCGGTGCCCACGCTCCTCCTCCGGATCGACGGCCTCGGAGAAGACGACGCGCCCGCCCTCGAGCGGACGCTGCGCGCGATTCCGGGCGTGTTCGGCGTGGTCGTGAGCGTCGCCGCGGGGTGCGCCGAGCTGGACATCGAGGATGACCAGGTCAGCGTGGATACCATCCTGGCCCGGGTGGAGGGCGAGGGCTACACCGCCGCGCTTTCCGGCTGAGGCGCTCCCGCACGGGGCGACACCGCGGCGCGCTCCGCTTCCTCCCGCTTCCCCACCTCACCGGCCCGTTCCAACCCCTTCTGCAGCAGGACGGGACCGATGAGCTCGTGGATGGCCACCATGGCCACGAACAGGGTCTGGAGCTCGGCGCCCCATTCCGGGAACGTCCGTGCGGCGATGACGACCATCCCCAGGGTCACGCCGGCCTGCGAGATGAAGCCGAGCCAGGCGTAGCGCCGGACCTCCGGCTCGGCGCCGGTCACCCGGGCGCCGATCCACGTGCCCGCGAATACGGCGCCCGCGCGGGCGAGGACGAACGCGGCGACGAAGGGCCACAGCGCCGCCAGCTCCGATAGGTGCAGCCCGGCCCCGGCGAGGGCGAAGAAGAGGGCGTAGACCGGGAGGGAGTTGCGCTCCAGGGCGCGGACGAACGGGTCGCCGTGGACGGGGCTGATGTTCTCGAGGAAGAATCCGGCGACGAGGGAGAGCAGCAGCACCTCGAGGTGGAGGAGGTTCGCCATGTAGGCGTTGACGAACGCGATCGCCAGGGCGAACAGCACCACGTGGGCGCGGACGGTCTTGAGCAGCGCGGCGATGATGACGCCGCTGATGACGCCGGCCAGAAGGGAGCCGCCGATCTCCATCCCGAGGCCGAAGAAGAACTCCGTCTCGAAGCTGGAGCCCGGAGTCAGCGCGGTGCGGGCGACCGCCAGCGCGATGGCGAAGAGGAGGATGACGAAGACGTCCTTGAGCACCGTCACGCCCAGGATCGTGGAGGACACCGGCCCCCGGGAGCCGGTGTCGTTGATCACGGCGATGGCCACCGACGGCGAGTTGGCGATGGCAATGGAGCCGAAGACCAGCGCGATCACGAGGACGCTCGACAACGGCCGCCCCTGCGTGATGGGGAGGAGGTCGGCCACCAGGACGACGCCTCCGGCGATCACGGCGAACACCATGATCATCTCGGCCAACATGATCCCGCCCATGGACCGGCCGCGCGCCCTGAGCTCCCGGACCCGCAGCTCGCCGCCGGCCGAGAGGGCGATGAGGCTGATGGCGATGTCGTCGATCAGCTTCAGCCCCGCGACGTTCTCTTCGCTGACGATCCCCAGGACATCCGGCCCCACCAGAAGCCCCAGGATGATGTAGCCGGTGATGCGGGGGAGCCCGACGCCCGCGGCGATGCGCCCCGCGACCACCGCGGACAGGAGCAGGAAGCCGAGGGCGATGGTGGCGGTCGACGCGTTCCCGGGAAGCAGCCTCAGTCCATCCCGCAGGATGACTCCGAACCCGAGCAGCGCGGCGAGCGTCAGCACCCGTGGGATGGCTGGCATTCTCCCCGCTTCCGCGGCGCGGGCGGACGAGCCGTTCGTATCGTGCAGGTTCACCTCCTGGTCGCGCGCGCTGCCCGGACGGGGCGAATGGTGTGCGCGGCGGCCCCCGATCGTGGGGCCGGTCCGCAACGTTGGCGCCGGGGACCCGGCGGCGCCACCCCGCAGCCCCGCGCCCGGCCGCGGACCGGAGCCCGCCGGTCAGTGGCCCGGATCGGCCGGTTCCCCGGTCTCCCGGGCGTCGGAGAGCTTGCGGCTGGGCGGGACGTCCTGGACCCGCTCCATCTCCTCCGCCAGCTCCGCCATGAGCTTCTCGCCCTGGTGGCGGTTCATCATGGTGGCGAGGTGGCCGACGAGGCCGACCGCGAGCGTGGCGCGGTCGGGGACGCTGAGCCGGTCCCTGATCTGGTTCATGATGTCCCGGATGGCCTCGTAATCGTGGTTCCGGGACTCGGTCGTGCGCGATCCCTGCGTCACGCGGCTTCCTCCGCCTGGTAGCCCGCGTCGGCCACCGCGCCGGCCAGCTTGCGCGGATCGGTCTTCCCCTCCTCGTAATCGACGACGGCGCGGCCCTGCTCCAGGTCCACCCGTGCCGACCGTACGCCGGTCACGTTCTCCAGCGCGCTGCGGACGGAATGGACGCAGTGGTCGCAGGTCATGCCGGTCACCTTCAGCGTCGTGCGCATGAGCCCTCCGGGCTTCGTGTCGTGGTCGTTTCGTACTCGGTTTGTGCGCGGCCAGGCAAGCCGCCCGGCGTCCCTGCGAGGGGCGTGCCGCGCCCGCCGCCCCGTACCCCTCACGCCCGCCGCAGCCGGAGGGAGTTCGTCACCACGCTGAGCGAGCTGAACGCCATCGCGGCGCTGGCGAAGACGGGCGACAGCAGGATCCCGAAGAGGGGGTACAGCACGCCCGCCGCGATGGGGATCCCGATGATGTTGTAGATGAACGCCCAGAACAGGTTCTGGCGGATCACGCGCATCGTCCGGCGTGACAGCCGGATCGCCTCCGGGACGCCGTTCAGGTCTCCCCCGACCAGGGTCACGTCCGAGGCCTCCAGCGCCACGTCCGTCCCCGTGCCGATGGCGATGCCGATGTCGGCGGCGGCCAGCGCGGGGGCATCGTTCAGGCCGTCGCCCACCATGGCCACGCGCCGCCCACCCTCCTGGAGCCGCCGCACCTCTTCCACCTTCCCCTGCGGCAGCACCTCCGCGACGACCCGGTCCACGCCCACCTCCCGGGCGATCGCCTCCGCCGTGGCCCGGTGGTCCCCCGTCAGCATCACCACCTCGAGCCCGAGCGACCTCAGGCGACGGACCGCCCCCGCGCTGGTCGGCTTCACGGGGTCCGCGATCCCGATCACCCCCACCGCCCGCCCCTCCGCGGCGACGAAGACCGGCGTCCGTGCCTCCGCGGCCAGCGCCGTCGCGGTCTCCGCCAGCACGCCGACCTCCACGCCCTGCTCGGCCATGAATGCGCCGTTTCCCACGAGCACCAGCCGCCCCCCCACCACCGCCTCCGCACCGCGCCCGCCGGTGGCGAAGAAGTCCGCCGGGTCGGCCAGCTCGAGCCCACGCTCGCGCGCGGCCTCGACGATGGCCGCCGCCAGCGGGTGCTCGGACGCGGTCTCCAGGGAGGCCGCGAGGGTGAGCAGCTCGTCGTCCGAGATCCCCTGCGCCGGCGCGACCGCCACGACCCGCGGGCGGCCCTCCGTGATGGTCCCCGTCTTGTCCAGCACCACCGTGTCCAGCCGCTCCGCCGTCTCCAGCGCCGCACCGCCGCGGAAGAGGAGACCGCGCGCCGCGCCAGCGCCCGTCCCGGCCATCACCGCCGTCGGCGTGGCCAGCCCGAGGGCGCACGGGCACGCGATGATCAGGACGGTGACGAACGCCACCAGCGCGAAGATGAAGGCCGGGTCCGGTCCCAGGATCCACCAGGCGGCGCCGGCGACCAGCGCGATCCCGATCACCACGGGGACGAAGACCCCGGCGATCCGGTCGGCGAGGCGCTGGATCGGCGCCTTGGAGCCCTGCGCCTCCCGGACCAGCTTCACGATCTGGGCGAGGGCCGTGTCCCGTCCGACGCGCGTGGCCCGGAAACGGAAGGAGCCCTGGCCGTTGATCGTCCCGCCCACCACCTCGGCCCCCTCGCCCTTCTCCACGGGGATCGGCTCGCCCGTCAGGAGCGACTCGTCCACCGCGCTCCGCCCCTCGACGACGACCCCGTCCACCGGGATCCGCTCCCCCGGCCGCACCACCAGGACATCCCCGACGGCCACTTCCTCCACCGGCACGTCGGCCACGTCACCGTCCCGGACCACCCGGGCAGTCCTGGGCTGGAGCCCCGCCAGCTTGCGGATCGCTTCCCCGGTGCGGCCTTTCGCCCGCGCCTCCAGCATCTTCCCGAGGAGGATCAGGGCGATGATCATCACCACCGCCTCGTAGTACACGTCGGCGGGCAGCCCCGCCCGGGTGAAGATCCCGGGCGACACCGTGGCCACCACGCTGTACAGGAACGCCGAGCCGGTGCCGACCGCGATCAGCGTGTTCATGTCCGCGCTCCCGTGGAGCACACCGCTCCACGCGCCGCGGTAGAACTGACGACCGGCCCAGAAGACCACCGGCGTCGTCAGAACCAGCAGCGTCCACGCGAGCACGCTCGGCTCGACCGCGTACAGCCAGGGGAGCACACCCTCGAGGGCCCGGTTCACCGGCATCATCACGCGGTGGAACAGATCGCTGCTCATGGCCGCGGAGTCACGCGCCATCAGCGGCATCGACGCCAGCATCGCGAACGCCGCCACCACCGCCGAGAACCAGAACTTCCGGCTCAGCCCCCGGTACTCCCGCTCCCGGGAGATCCGCTCCCGCTCCGCCGGGTCCGTCGCCTCGATCGGCGCCGCCAGCCTGTACCCCGCCGCCTCCACCGCCCCGCCGAGGTCCTCCGCCGTCACCGCCTCCGGGACGTAGACGACCCGCGCCGATCCGGCGGCGATGTTCACGACCGCTTCGATCACCCCCGCAAGCGCCACCAGCTCGCGCTCGATCGGCTCCCCGCTCACCGCCCACTCCAGCCCCTCCACCTCCAGCACCGTCTCCTCCACACGGGCGCCGTACCCGGACTGCCGCACCGCGTCCACCAGCGTTGCGGCGGTGGCCGATCCGGGGTCGTAGGCCACCGTCGCACGCTCGGTCGCGAAGTTCACCGCCGCGTCCACCACACCCGGCGCCTTCGACAGCCCCTTCTGCACGCGCGCCGCGCACGCCGCGCACGTCATCCCCGTCACCGGGATCTCCAGACGCTTCCTTCCGCCCTCCACGACCCGTTCCGCCCCCTCACTCACCGCCTTCATAGGCCCGCGCTCCACGGTGATCGGTTCGTCATTCCCGCATGTGCCGGTACATCAGCTCCGTCACCTCGTCGTATGTCCGCTCCGCTTCCACCGCGTCTCCCGAGCGCAGCGCGCCCGTCACGCAGTGCTGCAGGTGGTTCCGCATCAGCAGCTTCCCCACCCCCCGCAGCGCCGCGTGCACCGATGCCAGCTGCGTGAGGATGTCCGGGCAGTACCGATCTTCCTCCACCATCCGCTGCAAACCCCGGATCTGGCCCTCGATCCGCTTCAGCCGGGCGGCCGTCTGCTTCTTCGTCTGCGGGTTCTGTGCGAGCGCGGCCTGTTCGTGCATGCCGGTCCTCCTTATAGGATACTCCCCTACGGTATCGGGGACCGGGGTGGGCGTCAAGGGGACGGGGTGTCGGCACGACTCCTGAATGGGGCGGGCGCGCAATGACGACCGACGATCATGGCTGGTGGCGCCGGGAGGGCGCGGGGGACGAAGGGTTCCGGTACGTGAAGGTGGACGGAGCGGAGCTCACGTGGGAGGCGGCGCTGGCGCGGATCGAGCGGCTGGCGATCCCGCCGGGGTGGACGGAGGTGCACGTTGCGCCGACGTCGAAGCGGAAGATCCAGGCGTGGGGGCGGGATGCTGCGGGGCGGAAGCAGTACATTTACAGCCACGAGGCGGTGGAAGCGCGGAACCGTCGGAAGTGGGAGCGGGTGCTGGCGTACGCCCGGGTGGTGCCCGCGCTGCGGGAGGCGACGAACGCGCATCTGAGGCTGGAGGGTCCGCGGCGGGAGAAGGTGCTGGCGACGGTGGTGCGGCTGATGAGCCGGGCGTTCTTCCGGATCGGGAACGAGCGGTACGCGGTGGAGAACAAGACGTTCGGGATCGCGACGCTGAAGAAGAAGCACCTGGAGATCCGCGGGACGGATCTGGTGTTCACGTACGTGGGGAAGCGGAAGAAGGACCATCGGCGGGTGGTGGCGGACACGCCGCTGGTGGGAGTTCTGCGGGAGATCCTGGAGCTGCCGGGGTCGCGACTGTTCCGGTACCGGACGCCGGAGGGTGCGGTGCGGAACGTGACGGCGCGGGGAGTGAACGAGTACCTGCAGGAGATCCTGCACGCGGGGTACAGCTCGAAGGATCTGCGCACGTTCGGCGGGACGGTGCGGGCGGCGACGATCCTGGCGGACCTGGGCCCGGCGAAGTCGGAGCGGGAGGCGCACGAGAACACGGTGATGACAGCGCGGCTGGTGGCGAGCGAGCTGGGGAACACGCCGGCGATCGCGCGGGAGGCGTACATTCACCCGGCGGTGTTCGATCAGTACGAGAGGCACGGCCGGACGATCGAGCCGCTGATGCGGAAGGTGCCGCGGGCGGTGAAGTCGGAGGAGCCGGTCGCGTATTATCCGGAAGAGGCCGCGCTCATGCGGTTCCTCGAGCGCTACGGGTGAGGGTCCGGGGGTGCGAGGCGCGGCCGCGTGTCCGGTCACTGGAACGGCGCGCGTTCCGGGGCGTACATCACCCGTGAACCTTTCCGCTCCGCGGCGCCGTAGAGGGGCCGCGGAGCACACCCCGAAGCGGTTCGATGAACGAGCACGAGCGCCGGCTGAATCAGGAACGCCGCCACACCCGCGCGCTGCGGGGCGGGATCGGCGTGTCGGTGGTGCTCCACGTCCTTCTGCTCGTTGTCTTCGGCCGGGCCGTCTCCCTTCCGTCCTCACCGTTCGCCGCGGCGGGGGAGCGGCGTGGCTCCGAGCGGGCCGCGCCCGGTGGCGGGATGCAGGCCCTGGAGCTGGCCACGCCCACGATCGAGCCGCCCACGCCGGCGCCGCCGGTCCCGGTGCCCGCGCTGGTCCCGGAGCTGCCGCAGCCGGAGGAGGTCCTCGTGGAGGTTCCCGCCATCGCGCTGGCCGAAGGGGTGGGAGTTCCCGGGGAGACGGGCCCGGACACGGGCCCCGGGCTGGAGCGCGGGGTGGGCGAAGGCGATGGCGGTACGGAGGCGGAGGGCCGATTCCGGGCGGTGCCGCCACGCCCGCGGGGTCTCATCCTCCCCCCCGCGAACCGGCCGGCCTCGGTGCGCGGCAAGGAGGTGGAGGTGTGGGTGTACGTCAGCTCCGCCGGCAGGGTGATCCCCGACTCGACGCAATTGCGACCGCCCACGGGGGACCGGGGCTTCGACCGGCGGCTGCGGGACCACGCATCCGGCTGGGTCTTCGAGGCGGCGCGGAAGGAAGGGAGGGCGGTGGGGGAGTGGTTCCGCTACACGATCGTGATGTGAGGCGGAGGCGCGCATTCGGCTGATCGCGCGTCCGGACAGCCGGGACGCCCTGGAGGCGTGGGTCCGGGAGCACGGGACCATCCTGGCGGCCGCGGCCGCTCAGCCGCAGGCCGCTGCGCTGCACGGACGGGGGCGGGTGCTGGTCGTGCCGCGGCCGGACCGGCCCGCCGGGTCGGAGCGGTGGGTGGTCCGGGAGTACGTTCGCGGCGGGGCTCTCGCCGGCCTCATGGGGGACCGGTACGTCAGGCTCGGAACGCCGCGGCCGGTGCGGGAGTTCCGCCTGGCGCGGGCGCTGGAGGCCCTCGGGATCCCGACGCCCGCGGCGGTGGGCGCCGCCACCTACCCCCGCGGACCGTGGTACCGCGGCGAGCTGGTCACCGAGTGGGTGCCGGGTTCCGCGGATCTCGCCCGGATCCTGTTCGGCCGCGCCGCGCTCGGTGACGCGGCGGCCGGTGCGCCCGCGCCGCCGGTCTGCGACCCGGCACTGGCGATGCGCGCGGCCGGGCGGCTCGTCGCCGTGCTGCACGAGGCGGGGGTGAGGCACCCGGACCTGAACATCAAGAACATCCTCGTCGAGGCCGGTCCCGGGTTTCCGCGCGCCCTCGTTCTCGACCTGGACCGCGCGTGCCTGGTGGGCCGGCTCTCCGGCCGCGCGCGGCGGCGCATGCTGGAGCGGTTCGAGCGATCGCTCCGGAAATGGGAGCGGCGCACCGGCACCGCGATCCCGCCGTCGCTGCGGGCGGCCTTCCTCGGCGGCTACGGCGACCCGGGCCCCGAGGCCTTGAGACGTTGACTTCCGGGACGCCGTCGCGGACCTTCCCGCCGCATGTCCTCCAGAGAGCCGATCCCTCGCGAGATCTGCATTGTCATGCTCAGCGCGCTGGGCGACGCCGTGCACGTCCTCCCCGTGGTGAACGCGCTGAGGCGGACGTGGCCGGAGACGCGGATCACGTGGGTCGTACAGCCGGTGCCGTACCTGCTGGTGAAGGACCACCCGGCGGTGGACCGGGTCGTCCTGTTCCGCAGGCGGAAGGGTCCGGGAGCGTGGCGGTCGTTCCGGGATTCCGCCCGGCAGCTGCGTGAGGGCCGCTTCGACCTGCTCCTGGCGCTGCAGGTCTACGCGAAGGCCGGGCTCCTGGTCGCGCTGGCCCGGGCCGACCGGAAGCTCGGCTTCGACCGGGCCCGCGCCCGGGACCTGAACTGGCTGGTCACCAGCGAGAGGATCCGCCCTCACTCCGTCCAGCACGTGCAGGACCAGTACTTCGAGTTCCTCGCCCATCTCGGCGTCAGCCCGGAGCCCGTGGAGTGGCGGATCCCCATCACGGACGCCGAGCGCGCCGCGCAGCGCGCGTTCTTCCACCAGCTCGACCGCCCCGCGTGCGCGCTGGTGGTGGGGACCAGCAAGCCGGAAAAGAACTGGCTGCCCGAGCGCTACGCGCGCACCCTGGACGCCCTGGAAGCCGAGTACAACCTCCGCCCCATCCTCGTCGGCGGCCCATCGGACGTCGAGCGGGAGATGGCCGACCAGGTCCTTGCCCTCACCCGCGCCCGCGTGATCGATACGCTCGGGGACGATCTCCGGAGGCTGGTCTGGCTGCTGGACGGGGCGCGGCTGGTGATCAGCCCCGACACAGGCCCCCTCCACCTCGCCCGGGCCCTGGACACGCCGGTCGTGGGACTCTACGGCTACACGAACCCGAAGCGCTACGGACCCTACCGGAAGTACCAGGACCTCGTGGTGGACGGGTACGCGAAGTACCCGGGCGAGGACTACCCGCCGAGCATGGAGTACCGACCGGAAGGGATGATGCGGGTGAGCGTGGAGGCGGTGCTGGGGGCGGTGGGGCGGGCGCTTTCCGCCGGGTGACGCCTTCCCGCCGCCCACGAGCCGGCCCTTCGATTGCCGCTTCCCCCCGAGCGCAAGTACTTTGCGCCCATGGACAAACGCATCCTCTGGGTCGATGACGAGGTGGAGCTGCTGGAGCCTCACCTGCTGTTCCTCCGGCAGCGTGGCTACGAGGTCGACACCACGTCGAACGGCGACGACGCCCTCGAGCTGATGCGGCGGCGGCCGTACGACCTCGTGCTGCTGGACGAGCAGATGCCGGGGCGTCGCGGCCTGGAGGTCCTCGGCCTGATCCGGCAGGAGGAGCCGCACGCCCGCGTGGTGATGGTGACGAAGTCGGAGGAGGACCGGACGCTGGAGGAGGCGATCGGCCGCCGCGTGGACGACTACCTCGTGAAGCCCGCCTCGCCCCGGCAGGTGCTCTCGGTGGTGACGCGGCTGCTGGAGGGATCCCAGCTCCGGCAACAGCAGGCGGCGCAGGACTTCGCCGCGCGGTTCCTGGCGCTGTCGCAGGAGAAGGACGCGGCGAGGACCTGGCAGGACTACTTCGCCCTCTATTCCGAGCTGACGGACTGGGACCTCCGGTTGGCGGAGGCGGGCGAGACCGGGCTCGTGGATTCCGTCCGGTCGCTGCTGGTGGACCTGCGCCGGGAGTTCGGCGCCTACGTCCGCGGCGCATACCCGGGGTGGGTCAGTGGAGAGGGCACGGCGGGACAGGACCGGCCGCCGCTCAGCACCGACGTCGTAAGGCGCTGGGTCCGCCCTCGAATGGGGGAGGGGCCGCTCCTGTTCGTGATCATCGACTGCCTCCGGCTGGACCAGTGGCGGGCCATGCGGCCGCTCCTCGCCGGCCTGTTCGACATCGACGAGGAGCTGTACGCCAGCATCCTCCCCACCGCGACGCCCTACTCCCGGAACGCGCTCTTCAGCGGCCAGTACCCGGACGCCATCGCGAAAGAGCGGCCGGAGTGGTGGGCGACGGACGAGGGGAGCCTGAACGCGTTCGAGGACGCGCTGTTCCGGGACCACCTGAAGGAGCTCACCGGCCGCGACGTGCCGATCCACTACGAGAAGGTGTTCACCGACGGGGCAGCGGACGAGCTGGTCGCCAGGGTCCGGGGCGCGCTGAAGGCGGAGGGCGTGATCAGCCTCGTGTTCAACTTCGTCGACCTCCTCACCCACGGGCGCAGCGAGTCGAGCCTGCTCATGGAGGTGGCCCGGGACGTATCGGGGCTGCGCGCCCTCACGCGGCAGTGGTTCGAACGCTCCGCAGTACTCCGGATCCTCCGCGACGCCGCCGCCCACGGTGCCGAAGTCGTCCTCACGAGCGACCACGGCTCCATCCTCTGCGAGCGCCCCGTCACCGTCTTCGCCCGCCGGGATGCCACCGCGAATCTCCGCTACAAGTTCGGGCAGGACCTGCGGGCGGAGAGCCCTTCGGCGGTCTTCGCGGTCAACGACGAGCGCGCGCTCCGCTTTCCCCCGGGACGGCTCGCCACCAACTACCTGATCGCCCTGGAAGACTATTTCTTCGTCTATCCGACCAAGCTGCGGGAATACCAGGCCCGCTACCGGGGGTCGTTCCTCCATGGTGGCGCGAGCCCCGAGGAGATGATTCTGCCGGTGGCGACGCTGCGGCCGCGGTGAGGCCGCGGCCGCAGCGCCGCCACGGGGCTCGCCTCGACCTCCGACCTCTGAGATCTTGACCCTCTACCTCCGCATCCTCTCCTACCTTGGCCCCTACACGGGGCTTTTCGCGCTGTCCGTGGTGGCGATGGTGGTGTTCAGCACGCTGGATGCGTTCAGCATGGCGCTGCTGATCCCGTTCCTTTCCGTGCTCTTCCGGGACCCGTCGGAGGCGGGCTCGTCGCTGTTCGCGGGGCGGGAGGGGCGGATCTACGAAGTCCTGGAGGGCATCGTCGGCGGGCTGATCCCGGTGGACGCCCCGATGGTGGGGCTGCGGAACGTGCTGCTGATCCTCTTCGGCGTGTTCCTGCTCAAGAACGTGGCGCTGTACGTCCAGAACTATACGGTGTCGGTGATCGAGCAGCGGGTGACGCGGGACCTGCGGAACCAGATCTACGACCACCTGATGGGGATGGACCTGGGCTTCTTCCAGCGGACGAAGTCCGGTCAGATCATCTCGCGGATCACCAACGACGTGGACCAGCTGCGGGCGCTGGTGACGCGGAACCTGGCCACGGGGCTGAGCAACCTGATCCAGGCGCTGGTGTTCGTCGTGTGGCTACTCCTGATCTCGTGGCAGCTGACCCTCGCGGCGCTGATCGCGCTGCCCCTGATGGTCGGTCTCTGGAACCGGTTCCGGGACCGGGTCCGGAAGGGTGTCCTGCGGGTCTGGAACGCGGTGGGCGAGCTCTCGTCCCACATCCAGGAGACCATCGGGGGGGTGCGGCTGGTGAAGGCGAGCTCGGCGGAGGGTTACGAGACCGAGCGGTTCAGGCGGCTCACGCGGGACCATTACAAGGCGGTTGTGCGGAATGAGCGGTGGCGCCAGTTCTTCCCGTCCGCCAACGAGATGATCATCGCGACCGCGCTCCTGGTGGTGCTCTGGTTCGGCAGCCGGCTCGTCCTCGTGGAGGGGACGCTCGCACCGGACGCCTTCATCGCGTTCACGGTGCTGGCCGCCCGCATCCTCTCGCCCGTGAAATGACTGGGCAAGTTCCCGGCGGTGGTGCAGCCGGGGATGGCCGCGGCGGAGCGGGCGTTCGAGCTGCTGGACGCGAGCCCGGAAGTGGTGGAGAGTCCGGACGCCCGCCCGGTTTCGGCCTTCGAGGACGCGATCCGGCTCGATGATGTCTCGTTCGATTACGAGGGTGGCGAGCCGGTGCTGCGGGGGGTGGACCTGACGATCGGGCGCGGGGAGGTCGTCGCGCTGGTGGGCCCGAGCGGCGCGGGAAAGACCACGATCGCGAACCTGGTCCCGCGCTTCTACGACCCGACGGCCGGCCGGATCCTCCTGGACGGCGCCGACCTCCGGAGCCTGCGGATCAGGGACCTGCGGTCGCTCATGGCGATCGTGACGCAGGAGACGATCCTCTTCCACGACACGGTGCGCGCGAACATCGCGTACGGGATCCCGGACGTGGCGCAGGAGGAGCTCGAGACGGCGGCCCGCGCCGCCCACGCCCACGGCTTCATCCGCGAGCTCCCCGATGGCTACGACACCGTGCTGGGCGAGCGCGGGACCCGGCTGTCCGGCGGCCAGCGCCAGCGCATCGCCATCGCCCGGGCGCTCCTCCGGGACGCGCCCATCCTGATCCTGGACGAGGCGACGTCGGCGCTGGACACGGAGAGCGAGGCGCTGGTCCAGGACGCCATCGAGCGCCTCATGGAGAGCCGTACGGTGCTGGTCATCGCCCACCGGCTCTCCACGGTCCGGAAGGCGGACCGCATCGTCGTCATGGATCGCGGCGTCGTCGTCGACCAGGGGACCCACGACGCGCTCCTCGAGCGCGACGGCCTGTACCGCCGGCTCTACAGCCTCCAGTTCTCAGACGACGCCCTCCGGCCGCTCCCCACCTGATCCGGTGAAACCGCTGCGCGTCGACGCCCACAACGGCGCCCCCGTTTGGGGCGGCGCGGAGATCGCCCTGGCCCGCATCGTCGCCGGGCTCGCCCGGCGCGGGCACGACGTCCTCCTCCACTGCAACGACCCGGAAGTGGAGCGGAACGCCGCGGCGCTCGGCGCGCCTACCCGCCGTGGCCGCCTGGGCGGGGACATCGCGCTGCACCACGCCGCCCGCTTCGCCCGCACCCTCCGCCGCCGCCGTCCGGACGCGCTGCTGCTGGGCACGTTCCGGAAGGTCTGGCTGGGCGCCCTCGCGGGTCGCCTGGCGGGGGTGCCCCGGGTCGTGGCGCGGATCGGGCTGGAAACGGACATGCCCCGCAACGCCAAGTACGCGTTCGTTCTCGGCCGCTGGGTGGACGCGGTGGCCTTCAACGCGGACGTGATGCGGGTCCGGTTCGCCCGGGCGCTGCCGGCATTCCGCGGCGCCCTCGTCACCATCCACACCGGGGTCCCGGTGCCATCCGGCCCCCCGGGCGCCGCGGCCGCCCTTCGCCGCGAGATCGGCGTGGCGCCGGACGCGCCTGTGATCGGGTCGGTGGGGCGGCTGGCCAGCCAGAAGCGATACGACCTGCTCGTGGCCGCGCTCCCCTCGCTCCCCGGTGTCCACGCGCTCATCTTGGGCGAGGGGCCGGAGCGGGAGGCGCTGCGCTCGCTGGCCCGCGAGCTGGGCGTCGCGGAGCGGCTGCACCTGCCGGGTCACCGCGAGGACGTGGGGCCGGGGCTCGGGGCCATGGACGTGTTCGTCCTGTGCTCGGACCGGGAAGGGATGAGCAATGCGATGCTGGAGGCGCTGGCGGCCGGGGTGCCGGTGGTGTCGACGGATGTGAGCGGCGCGCGAGAGGCGCTGGCGCCCGTGGAGGACGCGGGGACACCCGGCGTGGTCCTGGCCGCACCGGAGGATCTCGTCCCGGCCGTCCGGGCGCTGCTGGCGGACCCTGCGCGGCTGGCGGCGATGGGTGACGCGGCGCGCCGGGCGGCGCGGGCACGATTCGGCGAGGAGCGGATGCTGGACGACTGGGAGCGGCTGCTGGGAGGCGATGGATGAAGCTCTGGGATCGGATCCGCTGGGACGTGGCGCGGCAGTACTACCAGCTGAAGAAGGTGGTGCTGCGGCTGCGCATCGGCGACAGATGGGAGGCAGGCGAGGGGTTCGGGCGCCGACAGTACCCCGACTACGAGACGTACCTCGAGCACCAGAAGACGAAGTTCGGCGCGCTGCGGGCGAAGTCGGTGGAGGGGCACGACCGCCGGTTCCACGCGGCGCTGACGGAGCGGCTGGCGGGGATGCCGGTGGAGTTCCGGGGCCGCAACGTGCTGTGCCTGGCCGCGCGGCAGGGGAGCGAGGTGCGGGCGTTCATCGACCAGGGCGCGTTCGCCGTGGGGATCGACCTCAACCCCGGGCGGAGGAACCGGTACGTGGTGGTGGGCGATTTCCACGACCTCCAGTTCGCGGACGGGTCCGTCGACTTCGTGTACACGAACTCGCTGGACCACGCGTTCGACCTGGACCGGATCCTCCGCGAGGTGCGGCGGGTGCTGAAGCCGGCGGGCGGGTTCATCGTGGAGGCCAACGTGAGCGCGGAGGAGGGCGCGGCCCCGGCGGGTCCGTACGAGGCCACGGTCTGGTCGGGACCGGAACCGCTGCTGGACGTGCTGGGGAAGCACGGGTTCCGGCTGGAGGCCCGGCAGTCCATCGAGAAGCCGTGGCTCGGAGAGCAGTTCACGCTGCGCCCCGGTGCGGGAGGCGGGGCGGCGGGGGCATGAAGGTGGTCATCCAGAGCGACAGTCGCATCTGGGGCGGGAACGAGAAGTGGCTGCTGCTGGTGGGCCGCGGGCTGGCGGAGCGGGGGCACGACGTGCTGGTCTCGTGCAAGCCCGGCCGGCCCGTGGCGCAGCGGGCCAGGGACGCGGGCCTTCGGGTGACGCACCGCCGGCCGGGCGGGGACGCGGACCTGCCGCGGGCCATCGGCTTCGCGCTCATGCTCCGCCGCGAGCGGCCGGACGCCGTCCTGCTCTCGGCCTTCAAGCGGTCGTTCTGGGGCGGGTGGGCGTGCAGGCGGGCCGGCGTCCCGCGCGTGGTGGAGCGCCTCGGGATCGAGCACGACCTCCCCCCGCGCTGGAAGTACCGCAAGGCGTTCCGCGACTACATCGACGCGCTGATCGTGAATTCGGCCGTCATCCGGGAGCGGTGGCTCCGGGCCGCGCCGTGGTTCCCCTCCGCCGAGGTCCACGTGGTGCTGAACGGCGTGCGCCGGCCCGCCCTCGACCGGAGCTCGCTGCGACAGGAGCTGGGACTCGCGCCGGAGGTCCTCGTCGTGGCGGCGGCGGGACGGCTGGAGCGGCGGAAGGGGTTCGATCTGCTCCTCGACGCCTTCGCCGCGGCCGCCGACCCGCGGGCCCGGCTGGTGGTGGCGGGGGACGGTGCCGATGAGGCCGGGCTCCGTGCGCGCGCGGCGTCGCTGGGGGTGGCGGAACGGGTGCACTGGCTGGGCTTCCGTCGCGACCTGGACAACGTCCTCCTGGGCGCGGACGTCTTCGCCCTCCCCAGCCGCAGGGAGGGGATGGCCAACGTGATGCTGGAGGCCATGGCCGCGGACTGCCTCGTCGTCGCCACCGACATCAGCGGCGTGCGGGAAGCGCTGGGCGCACGGGAAGGGCGCCCGGCGGCCGGCTGGATCGTGCCGCCGGAGGACGCGCCCGCGCTCGCGTCCGCGCTGGACCGGGCGCTCGCGGCGGCCGGGGGCGAGGAAGGCCAGCGTCGCCGGGAAGAGACGCGCTGGCGGGTGGCGCACTGGTTCGCGCCGGAGCGGACCATCGAGCGGACGGAGCGGGTGCTCCTCGGGACCGCACGCGGGGAGCCGCCGTGCTGAGAGGGGACGAAGCGGTCCGGGACGTCTGCGTGGTCCTCCTGTCGGGGCTGGGTGACGTGGTGCACGGGCTGCCGGTGGTGAACGCGCTGAAGCGCGACGACCCCACACGGCGGATCACCTGGGTGGTCGAGCCGCTGTCCGCACCCCTCCTCCGGCACCACCCGGCCGTGGACGAGGTGGTCGTCTTCGAGAAGAGGAAGGGGCCGCGAGGGGTGCTGCAGCTCGCGCGGTCCATGGCCGGGCGGCGCTGGGACCTGACCCTGAACTTCAACATCTACTTCAAGAGCGTGTTCCCGACGGTCCTCTCCCGCGCCCCCGTGCGCGTCGGACTGGACCGCGGCCGGTCCGCGGACGGCGTCTGGCTGTTCGCCAATGTCCGCACGCCGCCGCGGCCCCGGGCCCACACCCAGGACATGTTCCTGGAGCTCCTGGACGTGGTGGGGGTCGAGCCGCGGCCGGTCACCTGGCGGCTCACCCCGACAGCGGAGGAGCGGGCGGAGCAGCACGCGTTCTTCGAGCGCTTCCAGCGTCCGGTCGTGGCCATCGTGCCCGCCTCCGCCAACCCCAGGAAGGACTGGATCCCCGAGCGGTACGCGGTGGTCATCGATGCTCTCCACGGCGACTTCGGGATGGACAGCGTGATCGTCGGGGGCCCGTCCGAGCGGGAGCGGCAGCTCACGGACCGCATCCTGGACGCCGCCTCGTCGCGCCCGACCGTCGCCCTGGGCGAGGGCGTGCGGCGGCTCCTCTGGCTGCTGGGGGGGAGCAGCCTCGTCATCGCGCCCGACACGGGGCCGGTGCACGTGGCCCGCGCCATGGACGTCCCCGTCATCGGGCTCTACGGCCACACCAACCCGTGGCGCGTGGGACCGTGGCGGCGGTACGAGGACCTGTGGGTGGACGCGTACACCGAGCCCGGCGATCCTCCGGACCCCTCCGACGCGGCGCCGAAGCTCGGGCGGATGACGCGGATCACCCCGGAGTCCGTGCTGGTCCGGGTGGACCGCGCCGTGGCGGGTTACGGTGTGGGGCGCGCCGGGCCCCGCGCGACCGACCGTCGCGGGGAGGCGGAGCTGCGGAGGGGCGATGGCGGGTAGAGGGCGCGGTCTCCGGACGCGCCTGGCGGAGGCGGTGGCGCGCGCGCGTCGCCGGTGGCGTGGCGTCGCGCCACGGACGCGGGTGGAGGTGCGCTGCGAGCGGGCCGAGCACGGCGGGTGGTGGATCTGCCCCCAGGCGGTCCGGCCGGGCGACGTGGCGTACTCCTTCGGCCTGGGCGGCGATCTCTCGTTCGAGCGGGCGCTGGCGGAGGTGTACGGCGCGCGGGTGTTCGCGTTCGATCCGGCCCCGTCCGTCGAGCCGGCGGCGGCGACGGGCCGACCGGAGGCGCTGCGCCACTTCCGGATGAGCGTGGGCGGGAAGAACGAGCGGCGGGAAGTGCCGCTCCCGGGAGGGCGCGCCGTGTCGGCGCGGGTCCTTCGCCTCCCCTCCCACATGCGCATGCTGGCGCACCGGCGCGTCGACCTGATCCGGCTGGACGTCCCGGGTGTGGAAGCGGACGTGATCGCGGACCTCGTGCGCATGGACGTGGACGTGCACCAGCTCCTGGTCGGCTTCGAGGCGAGCCGGACCACGGAGTCCCGCGACCGCGTCGAGGCCGCCGTCACCGCGCTCCGGGCCCACGGCTACCGCGTGTTCCACGTGTCGCCGGATCGCCGCGTGCTCTCGTTCATCCGCACGGACTTCGCCGGCCGATGACGCGCCGTCCCACGGTGCGCCACCGGCTGGAATACTTCCTGGTCAGGGGTGTACAGGGCCTCGAGCGCGTGCTGGGATCGGCGCTGGCCGGGGGCCTCATGGCCGCCGCGGCGCGGCTCGCGTACCGGCCCGCGGGGATCCGGCGCGATGTGGTGGAATCCCACCTCCGCAGGGCCTTCCCGGACCGCGAGGAGCGATGGATCCGGCGCACCGCCGCCGCGTCGTACGCCCATCTCGGGCGGGAGGGTCTGAGCCTGCTCCGGCTTTACCGCCTGGGGCGCGCGGACGTCCTCGGCGAGACCCGCGTCGTGGAAGGGCTCGATGCGATCCGGGAGGCCGTGGCGTCCGGCCGGGGGGCGGTCGTGGTGACCGGTCACTTCGGCAACTGGGAGATCGGCGGCGCCGCCGTCGCGGCCCGGGGGATCCCGCTGGATGTCGTCGTGCAGCGCCAGGCGAACCCGCTGTTCGACCGCCTCATCAACGACGCCCGGGCGCGGCTCGGAATGCGCGTCATCTACCGCGGCCGCGCCACCCGGGAGGCGCTCCGGGCCCTGCGCCGGGGACGGGTGGTGGCGTTCGTGGCCGACCAGGACGCGCGCGAGGCCGGCATCTTCGTCCCGTTCTTCGGCACCCCCGCATCGACGTTCCGGGGACCCGCGGTACTGGCGCTGCGGTCCGGCGCGCCCGTATTCATCGGCACCGCGGTGCGGGGGCCGGACGGCCGCCACGAGGTCCGGCTCCGGCCCATACCGCTGCCGCCGCCGGGTGATCCGGAAGAGCGGGCGGCGGCGCTCACGGCCGCCCACGTGGGTGCGCTGGAGGAAGTCATCCGCGCGGCGCCGGAACAGTACTTCTGGCATCACCGGCGGTGGAAGACCGCGCCCGGGCCGCCCTCCCGGGGGGAACGGGGTGGAGGCCCGGTGGTATAATTGGCCGCACAACAACGATTTGCACGGACAAAGGCGACGTCGTGGTCTATCTCTGCATCCCCGCGTACAACGAGGAGCGCACCATCGGGGTCGTGCTCTGGAAGATCCGTCAGGTCATGGCGGAGTTCCAGCGCGATTACCAGGTCCTCGTCGTCGACGACGCGTCGACGGACGGAACGGCCGACGTCATGGGTCCCTATGCCCGCATCATGCCCGTCTACGTGCGTCGTCATGACCGGCGCGAGGGCTACGCGGCGTCGCTCGAGGCGCTGCTGAGGGAAGTGGCGTCCCGGTCGGCGTACCCGAAGCGCGATGTCGTGGTCACACTCCAGGCGGACTTCACCGACGAGCCGGGCGACGTCGCCACCCTGGTGAAGCGCATCGAGGGCGGCGCGGACGTGGTCACGGGGCGGGTCCGGCTGGTGCCCGGGGACACCCCACGCGCGGTAAGGTGGTCGCGCTCGGCCTGGCAGGCGCTGCTCCGGCGCACGGGGCGGGGCCGCGTGGATGGCGACCTGCTCTCCGGCTTCCGGGCGTACCGGGTCGTCGCCCTGCTGAAGGCCATCCGGGACGCCGGCGATGCGCCGCTGCTGACCACCGATGGCTGGGCCGCCAACGCCGAGCTGCTGGGCCGGGTCGCGCCCCATTCCCGGCGCACGGAGGCGGTGGACGTCGAGCTGCGCTGGGAGCGGCGTCAGCGGGACAGCCGGCTCCGTCCCCTGGAGGCCTCCCGTGACCTGCTCCGCCTGATGCGGGTGGGGGTCCCCGCTCCCGCCTCCGCGACGCCCGCCGAAGCGGCCACCGAGACCGGGCTGGACGGCGGGGCGGAGGGGCCAGGGCCCAGGCGTCCCCGGCGCGGCCGCCGTGGCGGCAGGGGAAATGCAAGGGGACCGGCCCCGTCCGCCTGAACCGGGGGAACGATCATGATGCGTAGCTTTCTGCCGCTCGCCTGCGCGACCGCCCTGGCCGTGCCGGCCTCCGCCCAGTCCGCGGGGGCCCGGGCCGTGCCGTTCGGGGTCGGCGAGCGCGCCGAATACGATGTGACGCTCGGCATGTTCGGCGACGTGGGGAACGGCTCCATGGAGGTGGTGAAGGTCGAGACCGTCCACGGCCATCCCACCTACCATCTCCGCTTCTCGCTGAAGGGGAAGGTGTTGTTCGCGCGGGTGGATGACATGCTGGAGTCGTGGATGGACGTGCGCGGCCTGTTCACGCGGCGGATCCACCAGAACCAGCACGAGATCAACTATCGGCGGGACCGCTGGTACGACATGTACCCGGACAGCATGATCTACCGGCGCCGATCCACCGGCAACACGGCGCCGCTGGCATCGGCGCAGCCGCTGGACGAAGTCGCCTTCCTGTACTGGGTGCGGACGCTGCCGCTCGAGGTGGGCAGGACGTACACCTTCGAGCGCTACTACAAGGCGTCCGGCAACCCCGTCCGGCTGAAGGTGCTCCGCAAGGAGACCATCAAGGGCGAGGGCGGGAGCGATGTGCCGGTGATCGTGGTGCAACCGATCATCAAGACCAGCGGCCTGTTCGGCGAGGGCGGCGATGCGGAAGTCTACTTCACGGATGACTGGCGGAGGATCCTGGTGAAGATGACCTCCAAGGTGCCCGTGATCGGCCGGCTGGGGCTGACACTGAAGGGCTACACCCCCGGGCAGCGGCTGGCGGCGGACGACCGGCCGTGAGCCAGGGACGGCGGACGGGCCCGGCGCCGGGCGAGGGGGAGGCGGACCTCTCCCGCGTGCGCACGGTCCCCGTCTCGGCCCGGCCGAACCGGGTCCGCGCGGAGGATTTCGCCCGCGCGCCCGGCCCCGACGACCGCTCCTTCCGCGGCTTTCTCGACTCCCTCCCCGACATCCTGGAAGCCCGCAGCTTCGTGGCCGTCGTGGACGCCATCGTGGACGCCGCCCGGCACCGCCGCGCGGTGCTCTGCATGATGGGGGGTCACATCGTCAAGACGGGCGTGGGTCCGCTCCTGATCGAGCTGGTGCGGGAGGGCGTGATCACCCACCTGGCGAGCAACGGCTCCACCGTGATCCACGACTACGAGCTGGCGCGCTGGGGCGGCACCAGCGAGGACGTGGAGGCCGGGCTGACGGATGGCAGCTTCGGCATGGCCGAGGAGACGGGCCGGGAGATGAACGAGGCGGTGGTGCGGGGTGCGGCGGAAGGTCGGGGAATGGGCGAGGCCCTCGGCCGCGCCCTCGAGGCCCGCGACGACCTCTCCCACGCCGACCGCTCGCTGCTGGTGGCCGCCCGCCGCCACGGCGTCCCGTTCACGGTCCACGCGGCGCTCGGGGCGGAGATCATCCATCAGCACCCCGCGGCGGACGGGGCGGCGATCGGCGCCACGAGCCACCGCGATTTCCGCAGGCTGGCCGCGTCGCTCGAGGGGCTGGAGGGCGGTGTGGTCCTGAACCTGGGCTCGGCCGTGATGATGCCGGAGGTGTTCCTCAAGGCGCTCACCGTCTGCCGCAACCTGAACGGCGGCGCGCCGCGGGCGTTCACGGCGGTGGACCTGGACATGATCCGGCACTATCGCCCGCGGGTGAACGTGGTGGAGCGGCCGACGCGCACGGGGGGCGGCACGGGCTATCAGCTGACCGGCCACCACGAGCTCATGGTCCCGCTCCTCACCTGGGCGGTGCTGGAACGCCTCCGGGGCTGACCGCCAGGATCCGCCCCGCGGGCGCCGCGATGGGGACCCGGAGCAGCTCCCGCCGGTTCAGGTCCAGGGCGTACAGGAAGGCGTCGTCCGCGGCGAGCCCGAAGAACGAGGCGCCGGGCGCGCGGGTCACCAGACGCGGCCCCCGCGGACCCAGCTCGACGATGCGGCCCCGGGCGCCGCGCTCGGCGGCGAAGACCCGGCCTCCCGGCGTGACCGTGACGGCGACGAGGTCGCCCCGCTCGAAGCCGGTCTCCAGCAGCACGACCCCCACCCCGGGCTCCATCCGCGCCACCTGGCCGCCGAGGAGCGCCGCGTAGGCGACGCCCCGCCCATCGGCGGCGATCTGGTAGACGGCCCGGCCGAGCTCCGCCCACCGCGCCATGGTCCCGTCCGGCAGCACGCGCAGGATCCGGCCCGAGAACCCGGCGACCAGCAGCGAGCCGTCCGGGAGCCTGGCCAGGCCGTACGCCGGCTGCGTCCCGACATCGGCGGCGACGAGGTCCGCCCCGCCCTCCGGGCCGACGCGGTAGATGAGGTTCCGGCCCCGGGCGTGGCCCAACACATACGTGGAGCCGTCGGGCCCGGCGACCGGGGCGTAGAGGGCCTCCACGGGGAGGCGGCTCAGCGTCGTCGGGAACGGGTCGCCGCTCCGCAGACGCAGCAGCCGCGGCCTCGGGCGGACCCCCAGCATGTCCCAGCCGTAGCTCGCCTGCACCAGATCGGACCCGACCACGGCCATCCCCCAGCTCCACGGGAGCTCCGTGGCCACCACGGCGGGGGCGCCCGGGCCCGCAACGTCCAGGACCACGGGGAGGCGGTCCGGCGCCCGGACGCCGGCGCCGTCCAGGAGCGACAGCGTATCGGCGTACACCCCGGGCCCGAGCCCGAAGGGGTCCGCCTCCACCGTCACGCCGCCCTCCCTCCGGACCAGCCTGAGCCAGGTCGCGCCGCCATGCACCACCCGCTGCACCGGCGCCTCCTCCAGGCCGACGGTCAGGCGCAGCGGCTGCCCACCGGCGACGCCCGCCAGGGTCACCCGCCGGTCCGCCCACGGGCCCGGCTGGGCCGGCAGCATGGCCACCCGGAGAACGCCATCGCGCTCGAACGCGGATACGCGGAGGGGGAGCTCACCGCCGAGGCCCGCGACGGGGGACTTACCCGGGTACGGTCCGCTTTCGTCGTCCCCGTCCACGCCCACCAGCACGCCCGTGGCGCCCGCACCGAGGAGCCCCACGGCGGGCCGGCGCTCATCGCCGTTCCACGCCCCGAGCTCCGCGCGCTCGGGATCGATCCGCCAGATGAGCAGCCCGTGTCCCGGCAGGTCCCGGTCCGAGCCCTGGAAGGACCGGTTCTCCAGCAGGAGGTACCGCCCGGTGGCGTCGTCGAGGTCGTAACGGAGCACACGACCGGAGCGCTGGACGGGCGGGAGCACCGCCGGCTGCCACGGTCCCAGACGATCGACCCGGACCCAGCCGAGCTGCTCCTTCGACCACGGGCTCAGATGGGCCGGCGAGTGGGGACTCGCGTGGCTCCCCGTGCCCATCAGCCCCCAGGAGCCGATCCCGCGCGACGAGCCATCGTAATCGTAGAGGTCCGGGAGCCCGAACCCGTGCGCGGTCTCGTGGGCCAGCACACCCACGTGGGCCGGCCCGCACGTGCGCGGGTCCTGCGCCGGGAGGATCACGTAATCCGCGATCCGGATCCGCCCGCCGTTGGCCGATACGTCATCGGTCTCGTACGGCGACATGGTCCCGCGGTGCGGCCAGATGCCGCCCTCCCGACCGCCGGCGGAGCAGTCCGTGGCGTAGAAGAAGGCGACGAAGTCGACGTACCCGTCGTCGTCGCCGGAATTCGGCACGCCGTCGGGACCGTCGTTGTCGAACAGCGAGAAGTCCAGCGACGGGTCCACGTAGTCGAGCGCCTGGCGGAGGAGCTCCGCGACGCGACCGAACCGCCCCCACCCGTACTCCTTCCGCGCCAGGAAATGGCGCGCGGGCTTCCGCACCGGAACCCAGGACGTGACGATCCCGTCCACCTCGAGGAGACCCCCGCTGACCTCCCGCCAGTAGTCGGAGAGCGTCACCGAATCGCCCCGGCTGGCCCCGAACAGACGGTTCGCCAGCGCGAGCACCGGGAACGGCGCCTCCACGTCGGCGTAGCGCACCGCGATCACCGGGATCCGCAGCTCGCCACCCAGCGCCGCCCCCAGCCGCACCAGCGCCGGCGGCCCCACCCCGTCCAGGAGACCCGCCGCCTCCAGCTCCGCGCGACGACGCCGCACCGCGTCCGCCTTCGCGAGCCACGCGCGGCTGAACTCCAGCGGCGCGGTCGGACGCAGCTCCAGACCTTCGATGACCGCCGGGGGCAGCGCCTCGCCGTTCGCCGCCGGCATCACCGACGCGTTCTGCGCGCGCGCCTCCGGCGCCGGCCCCAGGACCAGGGCGGTAAGGACGAACGACACGAATCCCCGCGCGCCGCGCGGGATGGGAGGTCCGAGGATGGAGTCCCTCCGGCGTGAGCCGACCCGCGCCGTCGCGGGACCGACCATGCTGGTTAGCTTGTGCAGGAAGTGCCCGGCAGGAGACGGGAAACACCGCTGCCATGATCAAATGTTCCCCCCGCACGACGGCGGGTCAAGACACTTCTTCCGGGGGTTGACCATGTGAACCGTCTTGCTATACTTCGGGCTCCCTGCCCCCATCGTCTAGTGGCCTAGGATATCTGGTTCTCAGCCAGAAGACCGGGGTTCGATTCCCCGTGGGGGTACTTCCCGGACGTCAGAAGCCGGATTTCAAGGGTCCGTGGTTCGCGGTGCAGGCCGGGCACGGGCCGGGGACCCGTCCCTTCGCGTGACCGGCCCGGAGTGCCCGCGTGAAGGGTGCTGCAGGTGAAGGGTAGTTCTCGCCACGCTTCGCGTGACGAGACTTCGCTACGGGTTGGACGGGCAGGTGTGAGGCAGAGGCTTCCGGGTTCGACGGCAGAAGCGTGAAGGTCGCGTAGCTCAGTTGGTTAGAGCGCACGGTTCACATCCGTGAGGTCGTAGGTTCGAGTCCTACCGCGACCATGGTCGAAAAAAGCCCGTCGTTCCGCGACAAAACGGGGACGGCGGGTTTTTCTGTTGCGGGGAAGAATGGCGGCGGGTAACGTTCAGGGTAACAACTCGGCTGTTTTCGGCCCTCCTGGACACCCGGAGATCAGCGCATGCCACGGCCACGCAGCTCCCGGATCTACTCCCGCGAACGGAATGGCACGACCCGCTACTATGGCGACTTCCGCGACTACGTCGACGTAGGTGGGAAGCAGGAGGCGCTGATCCCCGCGG
>DATKBW010000050.1:0-4981 GCA_035513575.1 Longimicrobiales bacterium
GCGCACCGTCACTTCGCGGTGATCGAATTCGGAGGGGGGCAGCCGCCACCTGGACAGGTATCGCTCGATGGGCTGATCCAGATCCATCCGCCCCGCCTCCACCAGCTTCATCACCCCCCAGGCGACGACCGGCTTGGCAACGGATTCTAGGTTGAACATGGTCGTGCCGCTCACGGTCTGCCCGGGGCCGTCCACTCCCGCGGAGAACCGGCGTTCGACCGGTCGCCCCTCGTGGATGACGGCCAGGGCCCATTCCCGAATTCCGGCCTCGACGAGAACCTCCTCCGCGAACCGTGACAGGTCGGCGGGCGTCGCATCGAGCGTCGGGCGGACCGGCACGTGATGCCCCCCAGCCTCGACCGGGACGCGCACGATGCCGGTGCCGGCGTCCGGAGCGGCTGCGGGCGGCGACGCCCTGACCGCGCATCCTGCGGTTGCGACCAGCGCCAAGCCGGCGAGTCCAGCCGCGAATCGCTTGCTCATGAACACTGTCTCCGATGTGAGCCTGCGGCTGGTGGAAGGGACGTGGCTCATCGCTCCTCCGGCAGTTCGGCCAGCCAATGGCGCATCACCTCACGTTCCCGGCGCAGGTGAAGGCCCGCTCGAGCTGGGTGTCGAAGGCCGTCACGGCGGTCGCGATACCGGCATGGCCGTTGACGGGGACCTGCTCGGGGTCCGGCACGGAGACGCGGTTGCCCAGGATGTGGGCCGTGCGGCCGTTGACGGTGACGGCATGCCAGGTATTCACGAAGTCGCTGTCGCGGATCACCGCGGCCTCGGGCGAATCACCGATCACCCGGATGCCGTTCCACGTGCCCCGGAAGGTGTTTCCCTCGATGAGGTGCCCTCCGACGTGAGGCTGCCCGCCTTCGTGTTCGGAAGCGGCGGGCTCCAGGCAACAGCCGACCCAGAGCGCGCTTCCCATCTGCTCGAGATCGGCCGGCTCACACCCGCGGAGGGTCGTGCCGTCGGGGTGCCCCTGGAAGATCACGCCGGGCAGCGGGACTCTGATGAACGCACCCCCGATCCAGTACGTCCCCGCGGCGAAGAGGAGCGTGCCGCCCGGTTCCAGGGCATCGAGCGCCGCGAGGATGCTCGCCCGGTCCGTGGCCGCCGCGCCCGTGGGTGGTGCGACATGGACGGTGTCGGTCGCTGCGGTCAGAACAGAAGAGCCCGCGGGCGAGGGCCCGGATTCATATGCTCCCGTGCCGGATACGACGAGCGCCACAAGGCCCAGCAGTTGCCGGCTCATGGATCGCCTCTCGCCACACGCTCAAGGAACGTCCTGATGTGCGGATAGATCAGGTCGGGCGCCCACAGGTACTCGTAGCCCGAGACCGCAGGCACCCCCAGGCGGACGACTGTCATGCGCGGCCCGAACGCGCCTTCGAACGCCGGCAGAATTGCCGCTCCGGTGAGATCGCCCAATCGGTTTCGCAGCTCGGTCGCTCGTGCCGTGTCGGCGGCGAGGGCGGCGAAGTACGCCTTAGCCATCGCATCGCACCATTCCCCATTCTCAACCTGCTGGAGGAGAACGCCGACGAAGTCGAAGTCCGCCGGGTACCGGGTGCCTCCCTCGTTCGCGCGGGAGAGCGCCGGCACATCGATGCGGAAGTCCGGGTCGTCGATGAATTGTGGCCGATAGTCGTCCGCCTCCGTTTGCCTCTGGCGCGTCTCCTCATCCCAGTCGCAGGCCGTGCGGGAGGCCATGTCCCAGAACTCGGCGACGGCGGCGTCTCGAGGGGACGCCGACCCGGGAGCCATGTGTGTCAGGTAGACTATCGCTGCCACGCGATCCGGATGATGCTCGCCCAGATACGTCATCAACGTGGTGGGGCCGGCGATGTTGCCAACCATGACGGCGCGGTCGAGGCCAACCGCGTCCATGAAACCGAGGATGTCCGCCGCCTGGGCAGCCGTGCCCTGGCCCCGGTCGACGGTCTCCGATTCTCCAAACCCGCGGCGGTCCGGAGCCAGAACGTGGAATCCGTCGGCGAAGCGGGGCGGCGGCACGTGCGAAATGGACTGCGTTGCTCATGATTCCTCTCGGCTGGCGACATCCTCTGAAGGAGACTCCGCTCCGCTCGGTCGACGTTCACTCACGGGAGCCCTGCTCGGAAGAGTGTGATTCGACCAGATGGCGAAATACCGGGCCGACGTTCGAGAAGAACCGATCCAGCTCTGCCGGCTCCAGGGGCAGCACGTTACGCATCCGCGCCCGGTTCCGTGCGATCCTGGTGCGCGGGTCACCGTCGGGCGGGAAGAAGGGCCAGTCGGTGGAGAAGACGACCCGCTCGATGCCGACCTGGCGCATCCGTTCGGCGAGGCGTGCGTTCCGTTCGGCGGCTGCCCGAGCCCTCGCGGTATCTCCATCCATCTCCTCCGGGTCGTCCACCACCACCCCGACGCCGAAGGTGAACCGGTCGCGATCGAGGGTGCCGTCCTCGAAGGCATCCACGAAGGCCTGCATCGCCGAATCAGTCGCCTCGTCATAGGGCCCCCACCCGGCCATGTGGGCGATCTGGACGGGTACGCCGGGTGCGGTGGCGAGCACCTCGCGGATGAAGACGCCGGCATCGCCGGCGCCGTACCCCTCGCCGCGATTCCGCATGTGGACGATCACGGCCAGGTCGGTCCTGGCCAGGGCCTCGAAGAAGGTCCGGAGACTGGCCACGTGGCTCTCGTCTCTGAAATCCACGGGAGCGGGGGCGAGATTGAGCGAGAATGCCGTGATCCGGGGGTCGGCAGCGCACAGCTCGAGTTCCTCCAGCGCGTACTGCGCGAGCGGGTTCACGCTGCACGCTCCCACGAGCCGGTCCGGGTACCGGGCGATCTGCTCAGCCAGGTACAAATTCTCCGCGCGCACCCTGTCCCGCCCGTTGCCGATATCCACACCGAGCGAGTCCAGTAGGGGGGCGGAGCGCAGGGAAGGGATCCCCCAGAAGTAGGCGCCCGACAGCGCCAGGCCGTAGGTCACGTCGGCATGGTCGAGGGCCTCGATCGCATTCGCTGCGGTGGGAGCGGGGACCGGGGGGGTGTCCTGGGGCAGCGCGCCCGTCGCACGCATTGCCGCATTGATGATGCGTGTGAGATCCGCGCTCTGAACGTGAATCTCGTGTTCGGCAGACGCAGAGGTCCCGGACTCGGGCGGGTCCGGTGCGCATCCGCCCGCGCAGACACCCAGAAAGAGCATGAGACCCATGACGGATCGTCGAGCGCGACTCGGAGAAGGAGCGATCATGGCACCTTGCTTCCTGATGGTCATTCCCTCGGCTGTGAGCCCAGCGTCGGCGCCGGCTGGTGCGCAGCCTCTCAGGCTCCAGGGATTCAATTCCGTCCTTGATTGCAGCCGCCGGAGGTCTCATGAGCTCACCGGCGGCTCCGAGAGCTGGAGCGCCGCTGCTCCCGTTCGCTGACCTCGCGAAGGAAGCGGCGGATGTGCGGCTCGATCAGTTCGGGTTCCTCACGGTAACCGTAGCCGATCGCCCGCTCCCCGAGCGGGATCACCCGCAGATGCTCGCCCAACGCTAGCCTGAACCGCTCGTCGGCTGCATGGTGGGCCGGCGCGACGAGATCACGGTAGACGGCGCGGACCTCCGCCTGGGCGGCCTCGTCCCGGGCTAGCCGGAGGAACCAGGCGCGGGTCGCCGAGTCCGGAACAACAAGTTCGCCGGCCGCCACCCACCGCGCGTACTCCAGATCCATTTCCCAGCGATCCTCCACACCCGATGCCTCGCTCTCGTTCAGGAACACCAGGGCGGGGATGTCGATGGCCCGGTCGATCCGGAGGTGTTGCGCCGGGTACCACCGCTCCCGCAGAAGGCGCATCGCCTCGTCGGGGTCCACACCGTCCCACGAGGCGGCGAGTCGCGGCACCATCTCGAGGATGCCCGTGGTGTCCGCGTCCCAGAGCGCGGGCAGCGGCGGCTGGGGCATGCCCCCGAGGAACACGAGCCCCGCCACCCGCCCCGGGTGCTGCTCGGCGAGGTAGACCAGCACCTCGGCCCACGCGTGCGCCACGACCGCCCGCTCCAGCCCGAGCGAGTCCAGGAGGGCGATCACGTCGCGGCCGAGCGCGGCAATATCGGGGGCGCTGTCCCATTCGCCGCCCGACTCGCCGGTGCCGCGGCTGGTGACCGCGAGAACCCGGTTGGCGTCAGTGAACCGCGGGGCGAAGTCGATGAACGTGTATGCTGTGCGGTCGCGGTTGGGCATGAACACGAGGGGCACGCCAACGCCGCCGAAGTCCAGGTAGTGTAACCGCGCGCCCGCGAACTGGAAGAACCCGCTGCGCACGGGACCACTCTCCGCTCCGCCGTCCGGATCCGGCAGATCCACAGTGCTCGCGGCAATGCGCCACTCCCCGTCCGGCTGGCGAGCCCACGTGGCGGAGAGGGCGCCGCGTACCGTGTCGGCCGCGGGGGCGACACGGGCGGCGATGGCGCCCTTCCAGGAGACCGTATCGCCGCCGCCGACCAGCTCCTCCGATAGCGCCCGTACACCGCGCAATGCGGGGACCCGGGGGCGCAGAAATTCGCGCACGATCGCTTCCCGCCCCTCCAGCACGGCCCCGCCCGGCAACACGAGGACGGCGTCCGGGGCGTAGAACGGCAAGACGAACGTTGGCGAGTCGTCGCTCAGGGCGGCAAGGAAGTCGTTGGTCCGCGCGCGGACCTCGTCTGCGGCCTGCGGCGGGGCGGTGGCGACGTGTACGCGGTTCGCGCGCCCCAGGTCGCGCACCGCGTCGAGTGCGCTGTGCAGTTCCACGTGATTGCTGTCGCCCTCGATCACGACTGCGGCGGCGGCGACGTCCTCGAAGGTGTTGCCGACGATCTCGTTCCCGTCGCTTCCCGGCGAGACCCAGATGGCGGAGCCGTTGGCGTGCCGCCACTGCTCCTCGTGGATTCCCCAGAGCACATTGCCGGGGAACGGCTCGCGCCGGCGGATCCCAGTGATGGTGTTGTCCGCCACCCGGTTGCGT
>DATKBW010000051.1:0-10606 GCA_035513575.1 Longimicrobiales bacterium
TGGTACCTCATCGGCCACGACGCCACCCGCGACGACATCCGCGTCTTCCGCATGGGCCGCATGGAGCGGCCGGCGCTGGCCCCCGGCCCCGACAACCAATACGACTACGACCCCGACTTCCACATCTCCGATTACGCCCGCCGGGAGCCGTGGGAGCTGGGCGACGATGCGCCGCTCTCCTGCGATGTCCGCTTCGAGTTCCCGCTCGCGCTGTGGGCCGAGCGGAACGGGCACGGGGAGAAGGTCGAGGAGCGGACGGGCGGGGCCGTGGTGCGCCGGTTCACGGTCCGTCAGACGGAGCCGTTCCTGCGCTGGCTCCAGTCGTTCGGCGGCGCCGCCATCGTCGAGGCCCCGGCGGAAATGCGCCGGGCCCAGGCCGCCATGGCGCGCGAAACGCTGGAGGTCTATGGCGGCTGACATGGCAAAGGCACAGGTCGAGCGGCTGCTCCAGCTCATCCCCCTCGCCGGCCGCGAGGGCGGCATCGCGTACGACGAGCTGGCCGCCGCGCTCGGCATCGACCGCCGCCAGCTCGATCGGGACCTGGAGACGCTCACCGCCCGGGACTTCTACCTCCCCGGCGGTACCGTCAACGACCTCCAGGTCATGCTCGACGACGACCGCGTCCGCATCTGGACGACCGGCCACCTCCAGCGCCCGACCCGGCTCACCGCGGGCGAGGCGGCCGCGCTCGACCTCGGGCTCCGCATGCTCGCCGCCGAGCGCGAGGAGCCCGGCCTCGCCGACGGGATGCGCGCGCTCCTCGAGCGGCTGGCCCGCGCGGTCCCGGATGATGTCCTCGACCGCTTCGCCGCCGACGGCGACCCCGGCGCGCCCGACGCCGTCCGGGCGCTGATCATAGAGGCCGCCCGCCGTCGCCTGCGCGTCCGGCTCCGCTACCTGAAGTCCGATGCCGACGCGCCCGAGGACCGTGAAGTGGACCCGTACACGGTCGCGTACGCCGAGGGGCGGTGGTACGTCATCGGGTACAGCCCGGAGCGGGACGACATCCGGCAGTTCCGCACGGACCGGATCCTGGAGGCCACCGTCGGCGACCAGCGCTTCGAGTCCCCCGCCGACTTCGACCCCGCCGACTACATCAGCGACGGGCGCGTGTACCGCGCGGACCAAGAGATCGAAGTCCTGGTCCGCTACGGCGGCCGCGTCGCGCCGTGGCTGATCGAGCGCGGCGAGGGCGAGCCGCAGGACGACGGCGGCGTGGTCGTCCGGCACCGCGTGGCCGACCCCGCCTGGATCGTGGCCGAGGTCCTCAAGTACGGCCGGGACGCACGGGTCGTCGAGCCGGCGTGGGTGGCCGGGCTGGTGCGCGAGGCGGTCAGCCGGCTCAGCTAGGCGTCAGAGCAAGACGGCTACGATGATGACCCCGACCACCACCGCCAGGACAATGTACCAGAACTGGCGACTCCCCGGCTCCTGCACGGCCGCCGCGTCCGCCGTGCTCGTGCGGTTCTCCGCATCGACGGTCCGCTCCGCGTCGAGCTCCACCCGGTCGAGGGCGGGGGCGGGCGACTCCGCCGCGTCCGTCGTCTGCTCGATCTGGACCCGGGGCGCGTCGCCATCGAGCTCCGAAGCTTCCTGCGCGGTGAGGACGGTCGGGAGCGCGAGGGCGAGCAGGGCGATCAGTGTGGTCCGCATGGCAGCCTCCGTGAAGGGGTTGTGGGCCCGGTAGGTCCGGTTGGGCGGGTGGACGCAAGGAGCGTGCGGGGGCGGGGGCGGGCGCGGGGGCGGGCAATCGCCCCGGGGCCCGGCACGAATTTGACGATTCTGTCCTGTGCTGCCATTGTAATAGAAGGAACAGCGGTTTTATGACGGGAAAACCGAATAATCGTCTGACAAGCCGGGCGTTGGCAGGTATAATTGCCTGGCATGGAGGGGAGGCCAATTGGGTGGAAGCCATAGGGTGCATGTGGTGCCCATCCTCGCCGCGGCCGGCCTCCTGGGGGCCGGTCTCCTCGCCTGTGGAGACGCCGGGCCGGTGGAGCCCCTGGCCGACTGCCTGGATGCTGCCGGGGTCACCGGTCCGGCGGTCGGGATCCGGAACTTCACGTTCATCCCCGACACGCTGCGGGTCGACCCGGGCGCGCGCGTGACGTGGGTCAATTGCGAGGATCCGGCGCTCGATGCGCACACGACGACGGCGGACGGGGGCGAGTGGGATTCCGGGCTCATGAGCGCGGGCGAGACGTTCGAGCGGCAGTTCGACCAGACGGGAGCTTTCCCCTACCACTGCGTGCCGCATCCGTCCATGGCGGCGGTGGTGATCGTGGACCAATCCTGAACCCATCAACGAGGAGGACGCATGTGGAAGAAGGCTACAGCCATTCTCGCGACCGCGCTGGTGCTCGGAATCGGCGCGTGCGATGACGACGATCCCACGGGCACGGATGAGACGTTTGCCGCCACGCTCGGCCCGGAGGGCTCCGTGCAGACGTCCGCGACCGGCACGGCCACGTTCGAGCTCGATGGCGGGATCGTCTCGTACGTGATCACCGTGTCGGACATCACGGACGTCACCGCGGCCCACATCCACGGCCCGGCCGGCGCAAGCGCCAACGCCGGTGTCATCGTCCCGCTGTTCGCCGCCCCGAGCGGGGGCACGGGCAACGTGGACGGGCAGCTGGTCGCGAGCACGTTCACCGCGGCCGACATCACGGCGAGCGCGGTGTCCATGGACTCGCTCCTGGTCCTGATGCGCAACGGCCAGTCGTACGTGAACGTACACACGGCCGTGAACCCCGGGGGCGAGATCCGGGGTCAGATCACCGAGCAGTAGCGGCGGCGAGCGGCGCCGGCCGGATCGCGCGGCCGGGCTAGGCGACGAGGCGCTCGTTCAGGACCCGGAAGCGCTGGCGCATGTCGTCGGCGAGCGCATCCACGCGGGTGTGGATGCCGAGGACGTGCTTCTCCAGGTCCCCGAGGCGCTTTTCCATGCGCTCCGACCGGTCCTCGAGGATCTCGAGCCGGTCCATGACGCGCGCCTCGAACTGCTCGATCCGCAGCGCCAGGGAGCGGAACCGGTCGTCGACGCCGATCAGGCGCTCCTCGACCGATACGAGGCGACGGTCGACGTCCTCGAGGCGTTTCTCGATCGCCTCGAACCGCTGGTCCACGGCCTCAAAGCGCCGATCGATGGCCTCGAAGCGCCGATCGATGGCCTCGAAGCGCCGATCGATGGCCTCGAAGCGCCGATCGATGGCCTCGAAGCCCCGATCCATGTGCGCCGCGAGCCCCGCAAACTGCGCGTTCAGCGCGGTGACGATCTCGTCGAGGTAGGCCTTCGTTTCCGCGTCCATGGCCCCCAAGGTAGCCTCGCCCCGGCCCCCGATCCATAGCGATCCGGGACAGCCGCATTGCGAGATCGGCGGAGACTTCGCGGGTCGCCGCCCGGTCGCCGCGCGAGGTGATGCGGAGCGTGTTGCAGGAACGGGCGGCAGGGGGTATGAGTGCTGCACCTGACCGCGCGCCGGGCGCTGATCTGTCCCCGATCCACCCTGTGACGAACGTAATGATGAGGCGGGAGTGAAGGAGGTCGACGTCGACGCTCCCGTGACGGAGCCGGAAGTGGTCCCGGGCAAACCCGGTGGGCTGGGCACCTTCGGCGGCGTGTTCACGCCCTCGATCCTGACGATCCTGGGCGTGATCATGTACCTGCGGTTCGGGTGGGTCGTGGGGAACGTCGGGCTGCTCGGCACGCTGCTCGTGGTAACCCTGGCCACGAGCATCACCTTCCTGACGGCGCTGTCCGTAGCGGCCATCGCCACGGACCAGCGCGTCCGGATCGGGGGCGCGTACTACATGATCAGCCGGTCGCTCGGCATCGAGACCGGCGGCGCGGTGGGGATCCCGTTGTTCCTGGCGCAGGGTCTGTCCGTGGCCCTGTACACCGTCGGGTTCGCCGAGAGCGTGGCGCGGACGTACCCGATGCTGGACGAGCGGGCGGTGGGGATGGTGACGACGGTCGCGATCGCCGGGGTCGCGCTGGTGTCCGCGAAGGTCGCGATCCGGTCGCAGTACGTCATCCTCGCCGCCATCGCCGTGTCGCTCCTCTCGTTCCTCTTCGGGCGGGCGGTGGAGCCGACGGACATCGAGATGTGGGGCGCGGCCGACCGGCACTCGGAGGGTTTCTGGGTGGTCTTCGCCGTGTTCTTCCCGGCCGTGACCGGGATCATGGCCGGCGTGAACATGTCGGGCGACCTGCGGAACCCGGCGAAGTCGATCCCGCGCGGGACGTTCTGGGCGGTGGGCACCGGCTACGTGATCTACATGACGCTGCCGGTGATCCTGGCGATGCGGGCGGACGCGCTGACGCTGATCGAGGACCCGCTTATCATGCGCCGGATCGCGTTCTGGGGCGATGCGATCCTCCTGGGCGTCTGGGGGGCGACGCTCTCGAGCGCCATGGGCAGCATCCTCGGCGCGCCGCGCGTGCTCCAGGCGCTGGCCCGGGACGGGGTCCTGCCCCGCCCGCTCAAGTGGCTCGGCCGGGGGAGCGGGAGCGAGGACCTGCCGCGGGCGGGGACGGTCTTCACGCTGGGGCTCGCGCTGGTCGCCGTCTGGCTCGGCGACCTCAACATGATCGCGCCGATCCTCACGATGTTCTTCCTGACGACGTACGCGGTGCTCAACATCGCGGCCGGCGTGGAAGGCTTCCTGAAGAGCCCTTCGTTCCGACCGCGGTTCAAGGTGCACTGGAGCCTGTCGGCCCTCGGCGCGGCCGGGTGCGTGTCCGTGATGCTGCTCATCAACGGGCCCGCCACGCTGGCCGCGGCGGTGATCGTCGGGGGGATCTACGCGTGGCTCGAGCGCCGCAGCCTCGAGGGGACGTGGGGCGACGTGCGGCACGGGCTCTGGATGGCCATCACCCGGTTCGGGCTGCTCCGGCTCACCAGCGCGCCGGACCCGAAGAGCTGGCGGCCGCACGTCCTGGTGCTCTCGGGCGCCCCGATGCGACGGTGGCACCTGGTCGAGCTGGCGGCCGAGCTGGGCCACCATGGCAGCCTCATGACGGTCGCGACCGTGCTGCCGGCCGCGCAGGTGTCGGCCGAGCGGCAGGCCGGCTTCGAGAGGCGGATCCAGCGATACCTCGTCCGGTGGGGCGTCCAGGCGTTCGTCCGGGTGGTCGGCGCGGACGACCCGTTCACGGGCTCGCGGGAGCTCGTGCGGATGTACGGGCTGGGCTCGCTCGTCCCGAACACGATCCTCCTCGGCAACAGCGCGCGGACGGAGACGTTCGAGGACTACTGCGCGATGGTCGACGCCTTCTACCGCGGGGAGCGGAACGTCCTGATCGTGAAGGGGGACGAGGCGCGTCCGTTCGGGGACCGGCAGCGGATCGACATCTGGTGGGGCGGGCTGAAGGGGAACGGCGGGCTGATGATGATCATGGGCTACCTGCTCGGCAGCAGCATCCCGTGGCGGCAGGCCGAGGTGCGGGTGAAGATGGTCGTCGCGGACGACGATGCGGCGACGGCCGCGCGCCGCAACCTCACGTCCATCGTCCAGCAGATCCGGACCAACGCCGTCCCCGAGGTGCTGGTCGCCCACGGGCGTCCCTTCCCGGAGATCCTCCGCGAGTCCTCGGCGGACGCGGACCTGGTCCTCATGGGGATGGCCGAGCCGGCCGATCCGGAGTCCTTCACCCGCTATTACGCCCGCATCCAGCACTGGATCGAGCCGCTTCACACCGTGGTCCTGGTCCTCGCCGCGCAGGGCACCCCGTTCGGCGAGGTCCTCGTCCAGGGCGACGTCACCCGACGCCAGGAAAGCTAGGCCGGGAACGCCCCCTCTTGTCCCGTCGGTTTTCACATCGTAGCGTGGTGCATGGCCGAGGACGCCCTGGGCATCCGGATCATCACGCGCCGCGAGGCGCTCCGCAGGACCGCGCTGCTGCTCGGCGGGGCGGTGTCCGCGCCCACGCTGGCGGGCGTGCTGGCTGGCTGCGGTGGGGACGCGGGACAGAACGGCCGGTACCGGGTGCGGGTGCTGACCGGCCGGCGGAACTCGCTCGTCGCCACCATCGCGGATCACATTATCCCCGAGACCGACACGCCGGGCGCGAGCGCCGTCCACGTGGACCGCTTCATCGACCAGATGCTGGCCGGGTACTACCGCGAGGACGAGCGCGAGCTGTTCCTGGCCGGGCTGGACGAGGTGGACGAGCGGGCGGAGGAGGCGCACGGCAGCCCGTTCCTGGACTGCACGGCCGAGCAGCAGCGCGCGCTGCTGGTCCAGCTCGACGAGGAGGCCTTCTCGCCCCGCGAGGAGGGGGCCGAAGACGCGCCCGCCGAGGAGGAGCCCGCGGTGGACGTCCGCGCGCGCACCGAAGGCGGAGCGACCCCGTTGCCGCCCGAGATGGCGGCGGACACGGTGCAGTGGATTCACGGTGATCCCCGGGAGCCGCGCCGCGCGGAGCTCCCGTTCTTCCGCACGATGAAGGAGCTGACCGTCGTGGGCTACTACACGTCCGAGGTGGGCGCGACCGTGGAGCTGAGGCACGAGGCGGTACCGGGGCGTCACGAGGGCTGCATCCCGTACGAGCGGGTCGGCAGGACGTGGGCGGTATGAACGACTACGACGCGATCGTGGTCGGCTCCGGGATCACCGGCGGGTGGGCGGCGAAGGAGCTGTGCGAGAAGGGTCTCAAGGTGGTGGTGCTGGAGCGCGGCTACGCGCTCGAGCACGGGGAGTACCCGAACGAGTTCAAGCAGCCGTGGGAGTTCGAGTATCGCGGCCGCGGTGACCGTACGCATTACGACGAGGAGTACCCGATCCAGCGGCTGTGCTACGCGTTCGGCGAGGCGACGCAGCACCTGTTCGTGAACGACAACGAGCACCCGTATCTGAACCCGGAGGACAAGCCGTACCGGTGGATCCGGGGCTACCACCTGGGCGGGCGGTCGCTCATGTGGGGCCGGCAGGTGTACCGCTGGAGCGACCTGGACTTCGAGGCGAACGCGAAGGACGGACACGGCGTCGACTGGCCGATCCGCTACGCCGACATCGCGCCGTGGTACAGCTACGTGGAGCGGTTCGTCGGCATCAGCGGGCGGGCGGAGAACTGGCCGCATTTCCCGGACGGCGAGTACCTGCCGCCGATGGAGATGAACTGCGCCGAGGAGTTCCTGAAGGAGGGCATCGAGGCGGCGTACCCGGACCGGCTGATGACGATCGGGCGGGTGGCGAACCTGACGCGCCCGCACGAGGGCCGGGGCGCGTGCCAGTACCGCAACCAGTGTCAGCGCGGCTGCTCGTACGGCGCCTATTTCAGCAGCCTCAGCGCCACGCTCCCCGCGGCGGAGCGGACGGGCAACCTGACCGTGGTGACGGACGCGATCGTCCATTCCGTCACCTACGACCCGGCCACGAACCGGGCGACTGGCGTGCGCGTGATCGACGCGGTTTCCGGCGAGGACACGGAGTACACCGCGCGCGTCGTCTTCCTCTGCGCCTCCACGCTGGGCACCGCCCAGATCATGCTCAACTCGAAGAGCGAGCGGTTCCCGGGCGGCATCGCCAACAGCAGCGGGGCGCTCGGCCACTACCTGATGGACCACCCGTTCCAGGCGGGCGCGAACGCGGAGATCCCCGGGCTGGAAGACCGCTACTACACGGGCCGGCGTCCCAACGGCATCTACATCCCGCGGTTCCGGAACCTCGATGGCCCGGACTCGGACGGCCTCGGCTTCCTGCGCGGCTACGGCTACCAGGGCGGCGCCAGCCGGGACGGCTGGGGGCGGGGCAGGGGCCGGGAGGGGCTGGGCGTCGAGCTCAAGAATTCGCTCCGGGACCCGGGGCCGTGGACCATGTGGATGACGGGGTTCGGCGAGCAGCTCCCGCGCTACGAGAACCACGTCTCGCTCGACCCGGAGCGGACGGATCGGTGGGGGATCCCGCTGCTCCGCATCAGCGCCGACTGGAGCGACAACGAGCGCCGCCTCCTCGAGGACGCGGCCGAGCAGGCGGCCGAGATGCTCGAGGCCGCCGGCTGCGTCAACGTCAGATCCTACAACAACGCGAGCCCGCCCGGGTTCTGCATCCACGAGATGGGCACCGCGCGGATGGGGCGGGACCCCGCGACCTCCGTCCTCAACGGCCAGAACCAGGCGCACGACGTGCCGAACCTGTTCGTGACGGACGGCGCGTGCATGGCCAGCTCCGCCCACCACAACCCATCGCTCACCTACATGGCGCTCACCGCCCGCGCCGCCGACTACGCCGTCGAGGAGCTCAAGCGCCGCAACCTCTGACGGGGCCCGGCCTCGTCCCGCTTCAGTTGCAGAGGTTCCCGCTGATGCTCACGGTCGTGGCCACCACGCCGCTCACCCACGCCGGGACGCACAGCGCGGTGTTGTTCTCGATCCGGAGCCGGTCCGCGGTCTCGAGCGCGGCGAACGACTCCATGTCGGCGAGGCCCGGATTGCCGACCAGGATGAGGCCGTCGGAGAGGGCCGGGACGGTGGTGAAGGCGTCGAGGGTGGTGAGCCCTGTGTCGTCGAGGGTGAGACGGTCGTGGACCAGGAGGCCGGCGGTGCCGACCGACGCCAGCGCGGGCACGGCGGTCAGCGAGAACGCGCCGAGCGCGCCGTCCGCCACCGCCAGGTCGAACACGGCGAGGACGGGCGACTGGTTGACGGTCAGGACGTCGGGCGCGCGGTCGGTGGTGACGGCGAGCGTCTCGAGCGCGCCGTTGCCCCAGACCCGCAGGTACGGGCCGAAGGATGGGACGTCGATCGTGAGCGCGGTCAACGCGGGATTGTCCTGGATCAGCAGGTAGCCCACGCTCGGGAGCCCCACCGTGATGTTGGTGAACGGCAGGTCGCTCAGCTCGAGCGTCCCCGCGGACGGGACGTTTGGCAGCGTCCCGAGGGATCCTAGCGCGGGCAGTCCGGAGACCAGCAGCGCGGCGATTCGCCCGGTGATCCGCTCGAGCCCGGCCAGCGTGGTCATCGACGGGTTGTCGAACACGCCCAGCTCACCCGTCACTTCCGCGCCCGCCTCGGACAGAACGTTGCCCACGCCGGTCAGGTCGACCAGCGCGTCGTTCGCGCCGACGTGGAGCGAGGCCACGCGCGTCACGGCGCCCACGGTGGCCGCCCCCAGCGCCGCCAGGCTCGTGAGCGCGGCGTTGCCCTCGAACCGGAGCTCCGCGTCGTCAGTCAGCGTCAGCCTTTCCAGGCCCTCCAGCCCCTCCAGCGCCGTGGTGGACAGCACCCGCAGGGCGCTGCCCGAGGACGTCCCCACCGTCCGGAGGTCCGAGAGCGGCGCGAGGGTGGTGACCGGGTCCGTGGTCTCGGCGGCCTGCCGGATCTCCAGACCGCGCGTGATCTCGCACACGCCGGCCATTGCGTTCACGTCCGCCTGCGCCTCCAGCACCACGAAGCCTTCCACCGTGATGCACCCCGCGGGGCCGGACGGGTCGCACGCGCCCGCCACGAGTGGCGCGAGCGCGAGGAGCCATACGCGTATCTGCTTCATCGCAGCATCCACGGATCCGGTTGATCGATGCGGGGCCGGGGATCTCAACCCGGGGTGTGCCGAAATATCGCCGCGGAGCGGGTGGGGATCAATGGCGGCGACGGCGCTACGCCACCAGCCGCCGCTCGATCCCGCCCACCCGCTCGCCCAGGAGTCGGAAGCGCTGACGCATGTCCTCGGAAAGGCCACCAAGGCGACTGTCCAGGGCCGAGAGGCCCTTCTCGACGGCTCCGAGCCGCTCGTCCATCCGGTCCAGCCGCTCGTCCATCCGGTCCAGCCGATCGTCCAGGCCGTCGAGCCGCTGCTCCATCGCCGCCAGGCGGGCGTTCATGGTCTCGAGGTGGGCGTCCACCCGGCGCTCGAACCGGTCCATGCGGGCTTCGAGGGCGGCGAAGCGGTCCCGGATCTCGATGAAGCGCTCGTCGATGGACAGGAATCGGGTATCCGCCTCCCGGAAGCGTTCATCGATCTGGTCGAAGCGCTCGTGGACCGCGCGGAACCGCTCGTCGACGTGAGCGGCGAGACCGGCGATCTGGCCCTGGAGGGCGCCGAACATCTCGTCGAGATAGGCCTTCGTGTCCGCGTCCATGCCCCAACATAGCCTCGCCGTGGGCGAGGAATCCATGGCTAAAACGGACATCCCGATTTCCCGCGGGGCGAGACTACCTCCGCGGGCGCGTCCAGACGGATCTCGATCCCTTCCTCTACGGCCTGGCTCGGCCCGACGCTGTCGCCGTGGTCATCCGCCGGTCCGCATGTGTGACGCGACGATCGAGCGCGGCCGTTTCCCGCGTCACGCGCCCATCCAGCGCCGTGACACGCCCCCCTCAGTCCATGCCGTCCCGGTCCGCGCCGAGGACGCGGAGACCCTCCAGCCGTGCGGCCAGCGCGAGCCGCTCGTGGAACGTCACCAGCTCGGCGGACGCGGAAGTGCCCGCCCAGAGCTGTGCGGCGGCGAGCTGGAGCGCATCTGCGGCACGCAGCGAGTGGACCCGGACGAGCCGCACCGCCCGGTCCCGCACCTCGTTCGAGGGCAGGACTTCCGTCCAGGACGCCCGCAGAGCGGCCAGGAGCGACAGTGACTGCTCTTCTTCCCCCGCCGTGATGAGCTCC
>DATKBW010000052.1:0-4394 GCA_035513575.1 Longimicrobiales bacterium
CTGGAACCCGTACCGGCTCATCGAGACCTCGTCCGCCGCCGCTTTCAGCGCGGTGACCGCCGCCGGCGGCGGGGCCAGGTCGGCGTCGCCCGCGCCGAGGTCGATCACGTCCACACCCTGCGCCCTCAGCTCCCGGCGGATCCGCGGAACGTCCGCCAGCGGGTAGGCCGGAAAACCCTCAAATCTCCTGTGGACCTCTATCATCTCTCGGCCTTCCAGGGCTCCTATCGCTCATTGCCGTAAGGGCGCCCCGTCGGGGCGCCCTGTGTCGGCCGTCCATCCGCATCGTCCACTCGCCCCTCGCGCTCGGACACGGCCGGGAATCGAACGCGGGGCCGGAGCGGGGGCAAGGGCATTCACGAACGGGCGCGCCGGCGGCGCCCTCCTGCGAGGGACGCAACGTTCTACAAGACCAAGCAGAGCATGATCGGCAACGTGTTCGACCTGTTCACGGGCGGGTGACCCGCGCGGCTTCCCGGTGGGGCGTGCTACTCGCCGCGGAGCACCTGCATCGGCTCGACGCGGGCCGCACGGGACGCCGGCTCGTACGCGGCCGCCACCGCCACACCCAGGAGGAGGAGCGCCACGGCCGCCAGTGTCAACGGATCGTTTGCGCTCACGCCGTAGAGCTGGCTCGCGAGCGCGCGGCTGACGATCAGCGACGCCACGCCGCCGACGAGCACGCCGATCCCGGCGAGGCGGGCGGCTTCCGCGACCACCCGCCGCTTCACCAGCGCCGCGGGCGCGCCGAGTGCCATCCGGATCCCGATCTCCGTCCGCCGATGCTCGACCACGTAGCTGATCACGCCGTAAAGCCCGATCACGCCCAGCGCCAGGGCGACTGTCGCCGCGATCCCGAGCAGCAGCATCGCGAAGCTGGTCGATCCCATGGAATCCGCGATAACCGCGGTCATCGGCCGGATCTCTCCGATCGCCGCACCGGGAGCCAGGTCGCGGATCGCCTGCCGCACCGGCCCCGCAAGCACCGTCGGATCGTCCGTCGCTGTCCGGACGGCCAGCGTCATTGAGCGGGGCGGGGACCACAGGGACGTGCCCGGCATCGGCAGCATCGGGAAATACACCTGCGGCGCAGATGGCCCGTCCAGCCGCTCCGCCCGCAGGTGGTCGCTGACGCCGACGACTGTGTAGAACGGCGGCTCGTTCCCGTTGCCCCTGATCCCCCGGCCAAGCGGATCCTCACCGGGCCACACCTGCTCCGCAACGGCGCCCGTGATCACCACGCCCGCACGCCCGTTCTCCATCTCCGCCCACCCCGGCGTCCGCCCTTCGACGTCGATCCCCATGGCCTCGAAGTAGCCCGGTGTAGCCAGGACGGGCAGAATGAAGCAGCTCCTCATCCGCTCCACGGCCGCGGGGTCGTCGGTGAACATGATCGCGCAGCCGCCGCCGCTCGCGAGCGGCAGGTGCGTCGTTGCCCCCGCGGTGCTCACGCCGGCCAACCCCTGCACGCGGTCCAGCAGATCGCGATAGAACCCGGCGATCGGCTCGTAATCCCGATATTCCGCCACGGGCAGCGAAACCTGCACGGTCAGCACGCCGGCGGGATCGAGCCCCGGCTCCACGTCCCGCAGGTTCTCGAACGTCCTGATCATGAGCCCTGCCGCCATGAGCAGGACCAGCGCGAGGGCCATCTCGCCGACCACGAGTCCCCCACGGACCAGGTTCCGGCCACGCGACGTCGTGAGACCGGCCCCTTCGCGCAGCCACTCCAGCCGCGGACGCCCGGTCAGGGCCGGGAGCAACCCGAATACCGCACCGGTGAACACGGCAACGACGATCGTGAAGAGGACGGTGGCCGAGCTGATCCCCACGTTCTCCAGCCGGGGCAGGTCAGGCGAGAAAGCCAGGAGGAGCTCCAACCCCCACATCGCCAACAGCAGGGCCAGGACACCGGCCGCGGACGTGAGAAGGAGGCACTCCGTCACCGATCCGGCCGCCAGGTCCAGGCGCGTGGCGCCCAGGGCGGTCCGCACCGCCCGCTCCCGGCGCCCACCCTCCATCCGCACGAGCAGCAGGTTGGCCACGTTGGCGCACCCGATTAGCAATACGATCGCCACGGCGCCGAGCAGGACCCAGAGCGCGGTCGAGACATCGCCGACGACATGCTCGTGCAGCGGCACGACCTCTACCGTGAACCCGGTGCGCTCTATGAATCCGCCAGCGTAGGCCGATGGGAGCCGCTCCGCAAACGTGGCGACCACCCGCTTCAGGTCGCTTTCCGCCTGCGCCCCGTCCACACCCGGGCGCAGCCGGCCCACGCTCGCGAACCGATGCCAGTTCACCGGCTGGTTCTCCGGACTGATCTCGACAGGAAGCCACAGGTCCGTTTCACCGTCCGGCAGCCCGAATCCGGGCTCGACCACGCCCACGACCTGACGCGGGAACCCCTGCAGCAGGATCTCGCTCCCCACCACGGACGGGTCCGCGCCCAGTGCCCTCGTCCAGAATTGGTGCGACAGTACAGCGACGGACGGCGCGGCGGGGTCGTTATCCTCCCAGCGGAGCAGCCGTCCCAGCGCGGGTCGGGCGCCCAGCACGTCGAACAGGTTGGCGCTCACCAGCGCGGCGCCCACCCGCTCCGCGACTCCTTCGCTCCCCAGGATCGTCGTGCTCCGCGAGTAGACCGCCAGATCCTCCAGCGTCCCGTTCGATTCGCGCAACGCGAAGAACCCGGCCTCCGACAGGCTCCAGCGCCACTCCTCGTTCTCCAGCGGGACCGGATGGTGCACCCGCACCAGCGCGTCGGCATCCGGGTACGGCAGAGGGTCGAGCAGCACGGAGTGGACGACCGCGAACAGCGCAGTGGTCGCACCGATCCCCACCGCCAGCGTACCGACCGCAACGACCGTGAACCCGGGCCGGCGGAGCAGGGTCCTGAGCGCGATCCTGAGCGAGCGTAGCATTCTCTGAGCGTTTTCCGGCGGGTTCCTTTCGGGTCGAGCCGTGCAGCTCCCACTGGAAGCCCCGTGCCGTCACGACGGAGCGCCCGCAAGCCGTTGGCGGATCGTGACAAGACGGGCGCGCATCCGATGCACCCCCTACCCGGCGCCGTCCGATTCCGGGACGCGCGCCTCCGGAGCCGGACAGTCACCTTGGCCTCGCGGCGCCCGCGGTTGTACCTTGGGGTCGGTCCGCCAACCCGGAGGTCGGCATGCAGCGTCGCTCCTCTACACTTCTCCACGGCGCCATCGCCGGGCTGCTCGCCGGTGCCGTCGTGGCCCTCTGGTTCCTCGTCGTCGATGTCGCGCGCGGCGATCCGTTCGCCACCCCCGAGCTGCTGGCCGGCGAACTCATCGGCGCGACCAGCACCATGCTCATCGTGGCGTACACGGCCCTGCACTTTGCGGTGTTCGCCGTCCTGGGCATTGCCACCGCCGCGCTCCTCGCCGCCCTGGGCGTGCGTCCTGGGCTCCTGATGGGCGCCGTCATTGGCGTCGGCGTCCTCGACGCGATCTACTACGGCGTTTTGCTCACGGTGGACACCGACCTGGTGACCCTCCTGCCGGGTCCGCACGTCCTGCTGGCGAACCTCGCCGCCGGTGTGGCTCTGGCCACCTACCTTCATCGCGTGATCGGAGAGGGGACGCCCCTCGGACCGGCCGTGCTGCGCGGACATCCACTTCTGATGGACGGAATCGTGACCGGCCTCGTCGGCGGGTTCGCGGTGGCGATCTGGTTCCTGATCCTCGACGTCATGGCCGGCCAGCCGCTTTATACGCCGGCGGCGCTCGGGTCCCTGGTGTTCCTCGGCGCGAACGGTCCGGCCGGAGTGGAGCTGTCGGCGGCCGTCGTCGCCGGCTACACGGCCCTGCATTTCACCGCTTTCGCCGCGGCCGGCCTGGCGCTGACATGGCTGGCCGATCAGCTCGAACGGACGCCGGAGTTCTGGCTAATGGCGTTGATTGCGCTCGTGATCCTCGAGGGCGTCTTCCTGGCCTGGGCCCTCGCTTTCGGGTCATGGGTACTGGGCGCCCTCGGCGGGTGGGCCGTCGTGATCGGCAACGTCATCGCCATCGCGAGCATGGCCGGCTGGCTATGGGTCATGCGGCCGGAGCTGCGCCGCGAGCTGCGCGCCGCACCCGCTCATACTCGGGTATGAGCCGCGACCGACCGACCTCACCGGACGAGTGCGGTGTCGGGGGGTCAGGGATTCAGTGGCACCCGGTCACCGGACGTCGTTTCGCACCTTCGACAACCCGGGGACCTCCACCACCACCTCGTCCCCTGCCTCGAGGGGCCCTACCCCCGCCGGTGTCCCCGTCGCGATCACGTCGCCCGGCTCCAGCGTGAAGATGCCGCTGATGTAGGCGATCAGGAAAGGGATCTGGAACGCCATGTCGCGCGCGTGGCCGTGCTGACGGACCTCCCCGTTC
>DATKBW010000053.1:0-3982 GCA_035513575.1 Longimicrobiales bacterium
ACCTGCAAGGGGCGAGATCGGTGAACCAGGGCGGGCGTCTATTGCGCGGTGCTGGCCGAAGGCTTTCGACGCGGAGGACGCGGAATCCTTCGCGGAATACGCGGAAGGCACTGCTCGGCCGATGGAGACGGACTCGCCCGGCAAGCCAAGTCTCTTTTTTTCCGAGTTTTCCGGCCCTCTTCCGCGATTTCCGCGTTGAAACCGGCCGCGACCACAGCTTCGCCCGGATGGCCACGATCCCGGTGGCTCACTGGGCGGCGTCCCCCGAGGGCCTGGGCCCGGCGTACCCGTTTACCACGCGCCGGACGGAGCCGCCTCCGAGGTATCTCGTATTGAAGTTCAACAGCAGTCCCACCGGGAACCCGCCGAGGCGCAGGTACGTCAGGAGCTGGGCGCCATGGATCGGTTGCAGGGAGCGCTCCGCCTTGAGCTCGAGGACCACCTGTCCTCCGACGAGGAAGTCCAGCCGGTACGCGCAGTCGATACGGTGGCCGTCATAGACCAGCGGCAGCCGAACTTCCCGCCGGAAGCGGAGCCCACGCCGGCGCATCTCGAACGCGAGGCATTCGGCGTACGGCGACTCCAGAAGTCCCGGCCCCAGCCGCCGATGCACCTCAACGGCCGCGGCGAGGACGCGGTCCGTGATCTCGTTGATCTCCATCGTGCTCCTCCGCGTGGGGGTCCGGCACCATGGTGAAATGGTCGGCGGGGCACGGACATGGCTGGATGCCGCCGCCCCTTACCCTCGCCGATCGACTCCGCGGGCCGGTCGCGGCGCTGCGGCGCCGGATCCACGCCGTCTGGCGGCCCTCGGGCAGGAGGAACGCGCGCCGGCTGCGGGAGCGCGGGGAGTCGCTGGACTCGAGCGTCTTCCGCGAGGCCGTCGCCGCCGACATCCCGGCGCTGGCCGAGCTGCACGTCACGACCTGGAACGCGACGTATCGGACGAGCCGGGGACCGAGCGTCGCCACGCGCGCCCGGCAGTGGGCGGAGGTGTTCGCGCGGGCGGACGACCGGGAGTTCGTGCTGGTGCTGGAGGACGGGGACGGGCGGCTCATCGGCTTCACCTACGGCAAGCCGCACGAGGGGGAGTTCGACGGCGAGCTGCGCAGGATCTATCTCCGCTGGGAGTACCATGGCCTCGGCCTCGGGCGACGCATGATGGCGGACACCGCGCGCCGGTTCCTGGACCGCGGGATCCGCTCCATCACGCTCATGGCGGAGCCCACCAACCCTACCATCCGCTTCTACGACCGCATGGGCGGCGAGCGGCTGCGCGACGAGCACGGCCGGTTCACCGGCGCCTACGCGTGGCGGGATGTGCGGACGCTCCTGCGCCCTGTCCCACGACGAGGGCGCCGCCGAGGGCGGCAAGGGCGGGGATCGCGAGAGCGGTCGATCGGGTCTCCGAGAGTCGAGGACGTCAAGGCGTGAGCTCCAGATCGAGGTGACGGCGGACGGCCCGTGCCAGCGCGGCGTCCGTGGTCACCAGCGGCGCGCCGAGCCGCTCCGCCAGGGCGACGTACGCGGCGTCGTAGGCCGAGAAGTTCGCGCGCAGCTCCAGAATGCGGTCCAGCAGGGCGAGATGCCCGTGGCGGGTCAGCGGGAGGTCGCGGTAGTCGGCGAGGGCCTCCGCCGCGCGCTCGGCCCCGAGCCGTCGGGTCAGGACGGCACGACGGAGGACGGACGCCACTTCGACGTCGCACAAGGATGGGATAGACGCGTCCGCGTCGGGCGCCCGCAGGATCCCTTCAACCCCCTCGCCCCGGGGCGTCCGCAGGAGGTACTCGGAAAGCGCGGAGGCATCCACGACGAGCGGCCTCACGACGCCCGCCGCGACCTCCGCTCCTCCGCCAGCAGATCCGACGCCGGCCCGCCCAGGTCCACCGGCGTCCGCGCGGCCACCCGCTCGAACACCTCCTCGGCCGGCGGCCGCGCCACCTCGCGTTCGAGCACTCCCCGCAAGTAGTCGGTCAACGTCAGCCCCCGCGCCCGCGCGCGCCGCACCAGCTCGCCATGGAGTCGGTCCGGTACGTTCCTGACCTGGATCATCTTGCTCATGCCGTAAGCTTGTGCATGTGATCCGCATGCGCAAGGACCATTCACTCAGTAGAGATGACTTCCTGGCGGCGAAAGGACGCGCTCGGGATGAAGTACAAGATTGCACTACGTCGGACCGAGGAAGGGTATGCCGTGTCGGTTCCAGGGCTGCCGGGCTGCTGGTCCCAGGGAGAAACGGAGCTCGAGGCCCTGGCGGACATCCGCGAAGCCATCCGCGAGTACCTCTCGACTCGCGACGATCTGCTACGGGACGCGGACGTGCGCGAAGTCGAAGTCACGGCGGACTCGCGCCTCACTACACTAGGGTAGCCCCACCCCGTACGATCGCACCGCCTCTCTCTCCACCTCCGCCCGGCCCCACCACGCCGGCTTGAATCCCCGCCGCGCGTAGATCTCCGCCTGGTCGAAGAAGTGAGGCGACGCGGGGTCCCCGCTCTGGCCGTAGTTGAGCACCGAAAGCGCCCGCGGCGTCGGGCCGAACTCGACCACCTTCACGAACGAGTTGCCGGCCAGTCCGATCCGCGGGCCGGCGGGGCCGTCCACGGGGCGGCTGTAGTAGCTGAAGACGGAGCCGAAGCCGCCATTGGCGCCGCCGACAGGAAGGCTGGGGCGGTCGGGGTCGAGGCCGGGCGGCCCGGCGGCCTGGCCGGGGAGCGGGCGCTGGTGGCGGTTGAGGCGGCCCCAGGCGACGTCGTCGGTGCCCCACTCGGCGCGCAGCAGCGCGAGCGCGTCCGCCAGCGCGGCCACCCACGACGACCCGTCGCCGGCGGAGCGCCTCGCGCCGCGGCGCTCGACCATGAGCGTGAACCAGGTCGTCTCCACGGACTCCACGTGGGCGACGCGGTCCCAGCGCGCCAGCCGGTCGATGGCGTCGGCCAGGCGGGCGGCGTCGGGGTCGTCGGCCGGGAACGACGTCGCGGCCCACTCCTCGAGCAGCGCGGGGATCACGTCGTCGTCGGCGAGGCTGAGGCGGGAGTCCCAGACGCGGGCGGCGAAGTCGTCGAGGGTGACGTCGTCGAGGGAGCGGAGTATGCGGCGGGAGCTGACGGCGCGGGCGTTGTCGGTCTCGGGGCCGATTATGTACGCGGGGAAGTCGTCGCGGCTCCAGTCGAGGCCGTCGGTGGCGGTGAGCGGGGTGGAGTTGGCGTTGAGGAGCCAGCCGGTGTCGGGGTTCCACACCTGCGGCAGCTCGGCCAGCGCGTGGAAGCCGCGCCATTCGGTGGCGGGGTCGGCGCCGTCCAGGATCCCGCGCGGGTCCACGCCCGGGGCGCGGCGCGGGACGGCGGAGCCGTACACGTAGCCGATGTTGCCGTCGCGGTCGGCGTACATGACGTTCATGTAGGCGACGCGCAGCATCCCCATCGCCTCCCGCCACTCCGCCATCGACCTCGCCCGGATCATCGCATCCCACTGGTCGTACCAGCCGCCGTCGACGTAGCGGGCCATGCGGACGGCCAGCGGGCGCCCGTCGTCGTGGATGCCCACGATGGGGCCGTGGCGCGTCTTCCAGTGCCGGAGCAGGCGGGTCTCGAGCGTGCCGTCGTCGCGGCGGACGCGGATGGAGTCGGTCCACGTCGTCGCGGTCTCCGGAGCGACGGCGTACAGGTCGCTGTGGTCGGCGTAATTGTCCGTGTACGCCCAGCCCAGCGCCTCGTTGTGGCCCATGTACGGGAGCAGGAACCCGAACACGGTGAGGCCGGAGAAGCGGAGCCCCTCGCGGCTGTCCAGGTGGATCTCGGCGTAGCGCTGGACGCCCACGAATGACTGGTGCGGGTTGATCAGCAGCATGGCGCGCCCGCTCGCGGTCCGCGACGGGGCGAGCGCCCACTGGTTGGAGCCGCGCGGGCGGAGGCCCATGTCGTCGAACTGGGCCTCGTGGTAGCGCGGCCCTGGCGACGGCGCGGCCCCCACCTTCGTCGGC
>DATKBW010000054.1:0-43047 GCA_035513575.1 Longimicrobiales bacterium
GCTGCCGGAAGAGGCCTACGGCTGGTACCTGGACCTGCGGAAGTACGGGTCGTTCCCGCACTCCGGGTTCGGGCTGGGGCTGGAGCGGACCGTGGCGTGGATCGCGGGGAAGCGGCACATCCGGGAGTTCATTCCGTTTCCGAGGATGATCAATCGGCTCTACCCCTAGAGATCGTCCCGGATGGCGTTCAGCGGCGACACGCGCATGGCGCGGGCGCCGGGGAGCAGGCTCGCGAGCACGGCGGCCACGAGCACGAGCAGCGCCGCGGACCCGTGGGTGAGCGGATCCAGCGCGTCCACCTCGTAGAGCACCGAACCCAGCGAGCGGCTCGCGATGAGGGCGGCGATGAGGCCCATGACGCAGCCGATCGCGCCGAGCCGCAGCCCGAGAAGCGCGACTTCGCGGAGCAGCCGCGTGCGGGTCGCCCCGAGGGCGGCGCGCACGCCCAGCTCGTGGTGCCGTTCGGCGACGCTGCGGCCGAGCACGGCGTACAGCCCGACCAGGGCGAGGCTCAGTCCGAGCAGCCCGAGCAACAGGGCGACGCGCGCGAGGACGACCTGCTGGGAGGAGAGGCGGTCGAGCGCGGCCCGGCCGGTCGCGACGTCGAATACGGGGAGGTCGGGGGCGTGCGTCGCGAGAACCTCCCGGATCGCGCCGGCCACCGCCGCGCCGGGGACCGTCCGGACCCACCCAGTCACGACGCGGTCCAGCCGGGTCGTGTCCAGAGGCGTCAGCAGCGTGAACGGCCACACGTCGTCGCGGCCGTGCAGGCGCACGTCATCGACGACGCCGGCGATCACGAGCGGCGCATCGCTCCGGGCGCGCCGCAACCGCAGCCCCTCGGTCGCGCGGGGTGGCCGCGACGGGTACGCGCGGGCGGCCACGTTCTCCGTGATCAGCACCTCCCCCGCCCGGAACGGCGGAATCGCATCGATCCCGAGCGCCCGGAGGAAACCGGGCGTGACGCTGAACTCCGCGGCGCCGCGGATGACGTCGTCCTCCTCCGAGCCGCCCTCGGGATAGACGTGCGCGGTGGTCCAGCCGCCGCGCAGCGGCTCGGGCGTGATGAACCCGGCGGCGATCACCCCGGGGCGTGACGCGAGCGCTTCCTCGATACGCGCGAGCTGCCCGAGGCGCTCGGCTGGAGCGGCCCCATCGAGCGAAGGGTCGAACGCGAAGACGACGACGTCGTCCACGTCGAAGCCGACGTCCGTAGCCCGCAGGTTGGCGACGGTGCGGCCCATCAGCGCCGCCCCCGCGACGAGCACCAGTGAAAGCGCGACCTGCACGACGACGAACGCGCTGCGCACGCCCCCGCCGCGGCGGCCGCCCTGTCGCGCGCGTCCGAGCAGCGACAGCACCTGCAGGCGGCCCGTCCCGAACGCGACCGGCAGCGCCGCGACCAGACTCGCGACCACCCCCACGAGGAGCGTGAAGAGCAGCACGTCGGTATGGACTCCCAGCTCGGCCAGCGGAACGCCGTAGGCGTCGAGGCGCAAGGAGCGGAAGGCGGCGTTCAGGGCGAGCCCGACGACGAGCGCGGCCGCGGCACCGGCCACCCCGAGCAGCAGCGACTCCGTCAGCCACTGCGCGGCGAGGGTGCGCCGGCGGGCGCCGAGGGCGAACCGAATCGCCAGCGCGCCCTGCCGCGAGGTCGCATCCATCGCCGAGAGGTTCGCCACGTTGGCGACCGCGAGAAGCAGCAGGAACGCCGCCGCCCCGCCGAGCAGCGTGAGCGTCTGCCGCAGCGATCCGCGGACCGACGGGTCGGGGCCGAGCCCGCGGTCGGCGAAGAGGTGGAAATGCGTGGCGCTGAAGGCCGTCGGCTGGCGATTGCCGCTCAGCCGCTGCCTGACCATGTTCGCCGCGAGCTCGACGCGCTCCTCCGAACCGCCCGGCGCGAGGCGGCCGTACATGCGCCGCCATAGCCCGTACCCGCCGCGCGAGGCCGCGTCGGGCGGGGCGCTCCGGTCGAGGAGCGGCAGCGACGCCACATCGAACCAGAGCCCCGCGTCACCGGGTAGCTCCGCACCGCCGAAGCCGGGCGGCGCGACCCCGATCACCCGCACGGCCCGGCCGTTCACGACGATGCTCGCCCCCAGCGCGTCCGCCGACGAAGCCGCGAGCGCCGACGCGAGCGCGTGCGACACGATCACCTCGTCGCGCGCGGCGGCGTCGTCGAATACGCGCCCCGCGGCGAGCCCCACGCCCAGGACCTCGAAGTAGTTCCGCGACACCATGGCCGCGCCCAACCGCCGCGTGGCGCCATCGCTCCGCACGTGCACGTCGTACGACGAAGCGGCCGCGAGGTCCCGCAGGTCGGTCAGCTCTCGCCGGAGCGTCTCGTAGTCCCGCTGCGACATGGTCCACGTCACGTGCGGCGGCGCGTCGCCCGAGCCGAGGCGCAGCACGACCACGTCCTCGCCCCGCCACACGCCGGGAACGGGCCGGAGGACCACCCAGTCCGCCACCGCGTACACCGACGCGACGCCGCCCACGCCCACGGCCAGCGTCGCGACCGCCCCGAAAGCCCACGCCGGTCGGCGTCGCAGGGAGCGCAGCGCGTGCCGGACGCCCGCGACCGCCGACGTCGCACGCAGCTCCGCTCGCGCACGCGCGACCGCCACGCGGCCCACGAAGCCGACCGCCTGCCTCCCGTACCACAGCGCCGCCCGAAGGCCGCTTCGCGTGCGAACGCGCTCGCGGTACAGCTCGTCCAGCTCTTCCAGCAGCCCCCGGTCCTCCGGCGGCAGCGACCACGAGATCAGACGCCGCGACAGCCGCACCGCCAGGCGGAGCCCGCGCTCACCCCCGCGCATGGCGGACCTCCAGCCCTTCCCACATCCGCTCCAGCCGGCGACGCGCCTCCAGCACCAGCTCCACGCCTCCCGGCGTCACCCGGAAGTAGCGCCGCTCCCGCCGCTCCCCCAGCTCCTCGCCCGCCCGGAGCTTCGACTCCATCAGGCCGTGCGCCTCCAGACGCCGGAGCGCCACGTAGACCGCCGACGCGGAGATCTCGCGCCCCGTCCGGTCCTCCAGCTCCCGCAGGATCGACGTCGTGTAGGCCCCATCGCCGAGGCGGAGCGTCGCGAGCAGGACGTGATGCTCGAACTCGCCGAGCGCTACTTTCTCGGCCATGGCGGCTCTCCGGTGCGGGGGCGGATCCCTGTGTTTGCCAGTGTTTCCACACACATTGTATGTTGTCGCAGCCGGGAGCGCGCAAGGGGGACCGCGCCGTTTCGAAGGGGTCAGCGGTCAGGGGTCAGGGGTGAGCCGGTACAGGTGGACGAGCTCGACGTCGAGGTGGTTCGTGGTCCGCGCGATGAGGTAATCCTCCCCTATTTCGAGGACATCCAGATCGGGCGGCAGGTCGACCACTCCGAGCCATCGACCCGTCTGGTCGAACACGCTCCATTCGGCGGGTTCGACGGCGTCCGGTAACCGGAAGTGCTCCACCCAAAGGTTGGCGCGCGTATCCAGTACGAGAGCGGAGTAACGCCGGGCGGCGTTCCGCCGGCGGGACGGCATCATAGTCGCGTCGGCGCTGGCGACGGACCTCGCGGTCGGGAATCCAGCCCACGGTCGCTTCCACCCACCGCTCGATGTCTGCGGCGGTGACCGGCTTCGGTTCGAACGGTCGCCGAAACCGGTATTTCTGGCCGGCCGAATCGCCGACGCAGGTAGGCGACGATGTCGCGGCCGCGGATGCTCGTGCGAGTGCGCCATGCCTCGTAGGCGGGCACGCGGAGGAGCGTGTCGATCCGCGCGTAGTCCGGCGTGCCGACGAGCGCGAGGGCAGTCGCGCGCACCAGACCCTCCTCCCCGGGTGACTCCTCCCGTACGTCCACGAACTCGAGCCAGCGGCCGTCCGGGAGCCGTCCCTCCGGCGCCAGGGCAGCGTAGAACAGTCCCGGCGTGAGCTCGGTTTCGAGGTGCCGGCCGTCGAGTCCGAAGCGAACGGTCCGGATCCCCGCCCGGTCCGCGACGAGGATCGTATCCGGGGGAACGACCTCGATCCACGAGGGCTCGCGGGGGAACTCGCCCGGGCCGCGGCCCTTGCGGCCGAGGGTTCGAACCGGCCAGCCGCGGGAATCATAGATCCGGACCTCGGCGGTCCCGGCATTGACGACGGCGATGCTTCCATCGGGGAGACGGGTGGCGTCGCGGACGCGGAAGAGCTGGTGCTCTGGCGTCGAGCCCTGACCGAGGATCAGCTCGGGTCCGGAGACCACCCACGCCTCCCCCTCCTCCCATAGCGGGTCCGAGTTCTCGACGATGCGTATGCCGGCCGAGTCCCGGATGACGACCTCCGGCGGAGACGGCTCGCCGGCGCAGGCGGCGAGGAGAGCGAGTATGGAGGCGAGCGGAGCGCCCGCGGGAAGGGAGGAGCCGCGCATGGGGCAATATCGGCAGCCCGTTCGGGCCGTTCAACACTGCCTCGGAGGGGCGGCTAGGCGAGGTACCCCGCGCGCTCCTTCCGGATCGCCCGCCAGTGGTACCCGAACAAGGGCGCCCCCACGAGCAGCAGTGCGATGGCCCGGGCGGCCTCCCGCTGCCGGCGGGAGCGCACGGGGTCGATCTCGGCGCGGATCTGCCGCTGGCGCTCGTAATCGGCGGCCCAGTGGCGGAACGCCTCCCGCTCCTGCTGCGTGAGCGCGACCACCGTGTCCTCCGCGACGGCGGCGGCGCGCTCGGGGGCGAATCGCATGGGCGGGTCCGGGTAGTAGTGCATGCGCATCTCGGCGTCCGCCTCGGTGAGGACCCAGGTGCGGAGGCCGAGGCTCACCATCTGGACCCCGCCCACGGTGACGAGGACGAGGCCCACGAGGGCGAAGAGGTAGAGGTAGACGACTCGGATCCAGTGCATTTCGAGGGGTCAGGGGTCAGGGTCAGGAGTCCGCCTGTTCGGAGTGCTTCACCTCGTCCCACAGGACATCCAGTGCTTCGAGGCCGATCTCGTCGAGGATCAGCCCCCGGTCCTCGGCCAGCGCCTCGAGGGCGCGGAAGCGGCGGGTGAACTTGGCGTTCGCGCGCTGGAGGGCCGTCAGGGAATGGACGCCGGCGAGCCGCGAAAGGTTGACGACGGCGAACAGCAGGTCCCCCAGCTCCTCCTCCAGCGCCCCGCTGGGCTCCCCTTCCGGGCGTTGAAGCTGTTCCCGCACCTCCTCCAGCTCCTCCCGCACCTTCTCGAATGCCCCCCGCGCGTCGGCCCAGTCGAAGCCGACGGCCGAGACGCGGTCCTGGATGCGGTGGGCCTTGCTGAGAGGGTCGAGCCCGCGCGCGACGCCGTGGAGGACGCTGGCGTCCTCGTCCCGCTCGCGGGCCTTGAGCGCTTCCCAGCCCTCCTTCTCGCCGAGGCCGTAGAGGTGAGGGTGGCGCCGCCGCATCTTGTCGATGACCGTGTCGGCGACCTGATCCGCGGAGAACGCGTCGCGCTCGCCGGCCAGGACGATCTGGAAGGCGACGTTGAGGAGGAGGTCGCCGAGCTCGGCGCGGAGGGCCGCGTCGTCGCCATCGGTGATGGCGTCCGCGGATTCGTGGGCCTCTTCGAGGAGATAGGGGACGAGGGAGCGCGGGGTCTGGGCGGCATCCCAGGGGCAGTGGGTCCGGAGGTGCCGGACGAGGTCCATGACGCGGTCGAGCGCGTCCGATTGCTTCGGGTCCACGGGCGGCCTATACTACGCGTTCTTTGGGGGTTATGGCAATCAGGCCCGATGCGCGCGCATGGGTCGAGGTGGATCTCGACTCCCTGCGCGCGAACTACGCCACGCTCCGACGGGTCGTGAAAGCGGGGACAGCGCTGCTGCCGATGGTCAAGGCGGACGCTTACGGGCTCGGCGCGGAGCGGGTGGTCCGGGCGCTGGAGCCGTTCGATCCCCTCGGTTACGGCGTGGCGACCGCCGCGGAGGGCGCGGCGCTGCGGGCGGCGGGGATCGTCCGTCCGATCCTGGTGGCGACGCCGATCCCGGAGGGGGACGTGGATGTCGCGGCGGCCGCCCGCCTGACCGCGTCGATCTCCTCGGTGGAGGGGCTCGAGCGGTGGACGGCGGCCGGGCGGCGGCAGGGCGGCGCGCCGCTGGAGTTCCACGTCGAGGTGGACACCGGGATGGGTCGGTGCGGCTTCGATTGGCGGGATACGGGGCAGTGGACGGAGGCCCTGCGCGGCCGGCTGGGCTCCGCGGCGCGGTGGACGGGGGTGTTCACCCACTTCCACAGCGCCGACGCCCCGGACGCGCGCCTGTGCGCCGCGCAGTGGGAACGTTTCCGGGACACGCTCGTACAACTCCCGGTGTCCCGGGAGGACCTGCTGGTCCACGCGGCGAACAGCGCCGCGGCGCTCCGGTTCCCCGAGTTCGCCGGGGACCTGGTGCGCCCCGGGATCTTCCTCTACGGAGGCCACCCGGCCCCGGCCGTCGAAGGGGTGCCGGCGCCCGCCGCCGTCGCGACGCTCCGGGCCCGGATCGGGCTGATCCGGGAGGTGCCGCCCGGGAGCACGCTGGGGTACGGGGCCACCCACGTCGCCCGGAGCTGGGAGCGCTGGGGGACGCTGTCCATCGGTTACGGGGACGGCCTGCCGCGGTCGCTGGGCAACGCGGCGGACGCGCTGGTGGGCGGGGTGAGGGTCCCCGTGATCGGGCGGGTGAGCATGGACCTCACGGTCGTGGAGCTCGGCGCCGTGCCGGACGCGGCGGTCGGGGACGTGGCCACGCTGATCGGGCGGGATGGCGAGGAGTGGATCACGCTGGACGAGGTGGCGTCGCGGGCCGGCACCATCGGGTACGAGATCCTGACGGGGCTCGGATCGCGGCTGCCGCGGATCGAACGCAACGGCGGAAGATGAGGATGAGAGGTCGATAGATGCGGCGGACACTGATCGTCGCGCTGGGGCTGGCCGGGCTCGGAGGGGCGCTGGCGGCCTGCGGCGACGAGGACCCGACCGGCGTGGGCGCGGAGCTGATCGGGCCGGGCGTGACCACGTTCGAGGTGATCCTGGACCCGCAGGCCTTCCTGCAGGCGGACACCACCTACGACAGCTTCGGGCAGCTGAGCGACGCGGGGTTCCGGCTGGTGGCGAACCAGTTTGCGGGCGAGCTGGACGCCCATACGCTGTTCCAGATCTTCCGGCCCTTCACGGTCACGTACCAGCCGTCCGATGGCGCTGGCGTCCAGACCGATTCGCTGCTGGCGATCCGGGGGGCGCGGGTGACGCTGATCGTGGACAGCGCGGCGAGTACCGCCGGACCGGTCGACATCGAGGTGCTGCCCGTCACCGAGACCTGGGACGCCGCCTCCGTCACCTGGTCGCTCCGCCACGACACCGCCGGGGTCTCCGAGCCGTGGACCACGCCGGGGGGGACGACGGGCCCCGCGGTCGGCACGGCGACCTGGACGACTGGCGACACGCTGGTGATCCCCATCGACTCCGCTTCCGCCGCCGTCTGGCAGGACACCCTGGTCGCCCGGCGCGGCGCGCTGGTCCGGACCACGACGTCCGGAGCGCGGCTGCGCCTGGCAGGGGTCCGATTCGAATACGACGTAGTCCCGCGGGAGCAGCCCGACACGATGGTCGTCGCGGGGTCCGCGAGCCGCAGCATGCACATCGTCTCGCCCGACGTCGTGGCCCCCGCCCCGACGGAGCTCCGGGTCGGTGGGCTGCCCGCGTGGCGGTCGCTGCTGCACTTCAGGCGGATGGGTGACATCATCGTGAACGCGTGCGGCGGCGGCGGCCCGCCCATCGGGGATCCGGCGTGCGACGTCGCGCTGGGTGACGCGGCGCTGAACCTGGCGGCGATCCTGCTGGAGCCGCTGCCGGTCGGGGGGCGGCGGATCGAGGTCCCCATCCGGATCGAAGCGTGGCGCGTCCTCCCCACGGAGAACGTCCCGGTGTTCCGGGCGCCCCTGTCGGGTCCGTTCGGGCGCATGGCAGACTCCATTCCGGTGGAGCTGTTCACGCCCACGCCCCCGGCCGGGACCCGCGTCGCCGTGCCGGTGACCTCGTATGTCCGACAGCTGCTCCAGCCGGAGGACCCGGAAGCGCCGCTCTCCCTCTGGGTCGCCCTGGTGGCGGAGTTGGAGCGCGGGACGTTCGGGTATGGCGCGTTCTCCTCCATGGAGTCCGCCGCGCCGCCCAGGCTGCGGCTCATCCTGACGATTCCGAACCGGGAGATGTTCGAGTGACGTGGCGCATCGGCGGGACCATCCGGATCGCGGCGGCCGTCGCGGCGCTGGCGCTGCCCGCCGCGGGGGCCGCGGCGCAGTCGCTCACCTCCGTGCGCGGGCTCGGCTACCCGCTCCTGCCCGTGGACGCGCGGAGCGAGATCATGGGCGGCCTCGGGATCGGGCTCCAGGGCTTCGGCATCCCGATGACGGATCCCGCCGCGCCGGCGGGCGTGATCCGGCGCGGGTTCGTGCTGGCGGTGGAGAACACGAGCCGACAGATGGACCTGGGCGAGACCGGCGACGTCTCGAGCGCGACCCGGTTCCCGCTCCTGCGCATGATCTTCCCCCTCCGGCAGGTGGTCCTCACCGTGGGGTACGGCGCGTTCCTGGACCAGTCGTGGGGGGTGTCCACGAGTGGCTCGCTGCCCCTGGGCAGCGGCGGCGCGGTGTCGTACAGCGACCTGGTGGAGTCCACCGGGGGCGTCGGCCAGTTCCAGGTCGGCGCCGCGCTCCCCCTCGGGGAGGACTTCGCCGTGGGCGCCACCGTCGGCGGGCTGATCGGCAATCAGCGGGTCCGACTGGTGCGCCGGTTCGACACGACGGCCGTGGCCGGCTTCGAGCCCTTCGACGAGGCGTACGGCTGGCGCTACTCGGGGCTCACGGCCAGCGCCGGGGCGAACGCCCGGGTGGGGCGCGTGGCACAGCTCGGGGCGAGCGTCACCTGGTCCGGGACGGTCACCGCCGACTCGGTGGAGGGGCGGGCGGTCGGTCGCGAGTTCGAGGCCCCGCTCCAGGTCGCGGGTGGCGCGAGCGCGTACCTCGGCCCCCGGCTCCTCGCGGCGGTCTCCACGCGCTGGAGCGGGTGGAGCGCGGCCTCGCCGGAAGGCGCGGCGGGCGGCGTGGTCGGGGTCGGGGACGTGATCGATGCCCGGGACACGTGGGAGGTCGGCGCCGGGCTGGAGCTGGACAGCCCCGAGAGCCGGCGGACGCGGACGTTCCCGGTCCGGGTGGGGTTCCAGTACCGGCAGCTGCCCTTCACCTTCCTCGAGGACCAGCCGACGGAGTGGCTCGTGGGGGCGGGGGTGGGGATGCGCATGGGAACGAGCCCGGAAAACCCCATCGCGCTGGTGGACCTGGCCGTGCAGCGCGGGGCGCGCTCCGCGGCCGGCACGGCCGCCCTCGGTGACTTCCGCGAGAGCGTGTGGCGCGTCGCCCTGACGCTCTCGCTGTTCGGGAACTGACCCGACCCGCCATGGCGGCGCCCCGTCTCGACCCCGATCGTCGGCGCAAGGCGTACGTGGAGACGTACGGCTGCCAGATGAACGTCAGCGATGGTGAGCTGATGGAAGGGATCCTGGCGGCCGGCGGGTTCGCGGTCGCCGAGCGGCCGGAAGACGCGGACGTGATCCTGGTGAACACGTGCGCCATCCGGGAGCACGCGGAGCAGCGGGTGCTGGGCCGCGTGGGCGAGCTCAACCGCCTGAAGCGGGCCAATCCCGACCTCGTCATCGGGGTGACCGGGTGCATGGCGCAGCGGCTGGGGGAGGCGCTTCTCGAGCGCGCCCCCTACGTCGACCTGGTGATGGGGCCGGACGGCTACCGGAGCCTCCCCGAAGCGCTCGCGCGGGTGCGGCCGGGGCTGGCGATGCCGGGTGCGGGCGCGGGTGCGCTCACCCTGCCCGGAGCGCGCCGGGGGCGGCGCCGGGAGCTGCCCATCCTGACGACCCCGGAGCCGGTCACGGGCTCCGGGACGCGCCCGGGCTCGAACGCGCACGCGGACCCGCCCACCGGCGGCGGCGCCGAGGAGGGCGGCGGGCGTCTGGCGGTCCTGGAGTTCGTGCACGACGAGGATTACGAGGGGCTGGAAGTCCGGCGGACGGGGCGCGTGAGCGCCTGGGTGCCCGTGCAGCGCGGCTGCGATCACCGCTGCACGTACTGCATCGTCCCGTACGTCCGGGGCCCGGAGAAGAACCGTGAGCCGGCGCGGGTGCTGGCCGAGGTGCGGGAGATCGCCGCGCAGGGCATCCCGGAGGTGGTGCTGCTCGGCCAGACCGTGAACTCGTACGCCCACGGCGACTGGGACTTCGCCCGGCTGCTCCGCGCGGTGGCGCGCGTGGACGGCATCCGGCGGGTCCGCTTCACGTCGCCGCACCCGAACGACGTCACGCCCGGGCTGATTGCCGCCATGGCGGAGGAGGCCACGGTGTGCAGGCAGCTGCACCTCCCGGCGCAGTCGGGCCACGACCGGACGCTGAAGCGGATGGTGCGTCGCTATACGGTGGCGAAGTTCCTCGATGTGGTGGAGGCGGTCCGGACCGCCATGCCGGACATCGCCCTGTCGACCGACATCATCGTGGGGTTCGCGGGCGAGACGGACGCCGAGTACGAGGCCACGCTGGAGCTGATGCGGACGGTGCGCTTCGATGACGCCTACCTCTACAAGTACTCGCCCCGGGACGGGACGCCAGCGACGCGGCTGCCCGCGGCCGACGCGGTCCCGGCGGCGGTGGCGCAGGCACGGCTGGAGCGGCTCATCGCGCTGCACCGGGGGATCCAGGCCGAGATCAACCGCGCGGAGCTGGGGCGCGTCGTGGAGGCGCTGGTGGAGAAACCCGCCCGCAGCGAGGGCGACATGCTCGGCCGGACGGAGGGCAACAAGGTGGTGGCGTTCCCCGGCGATGCGTCGCTGGTGGGGCGCTTCGTCCGCGTCCGCCTGGACGACACCACGGGAGCGACGTTCATCGGCCGCCCCGTGGAGAAGGCGCTGCGCACGGCCTGACGACCGGGTCGCCGTGGCGGTCGCGGGGGGCCTCACACGATGAGCCGCGCCCCCCTCCTCCCGGCCGCGGCGCTGCTGGTCGCGGCGATCCTGCTGGGGCTGCAACGGCCCGTCCCGATCGGGGGCGGGCCGTTCGCGTTCGCGGTGGCCGCCGCGGCAATCATCGTGGCGCTGCTCGCCATGGCGGGCGTCCCGTTCCGGGCGGTGGTCGTCGCCGTCCTGCTCGCGGCCGCCGGTGTCGCGCTCGGGAGCGCGGCCGTGGCCGACGCGGCGGGGCGGTGCACGGCGGCGATCCCCGCGGACTCCACCGTGGCCGTGGAGGGCGTGCTGGAATCCGCGGCCGGGGGTCGGCTGAGGATCCGGCTCCGGGCGGCCTCGGCGGCCGGGGGCCGCCTCCGCTGCGGGGAGACGGTGCTCGCGCGCTGGAACGGCGCGGCTCCACCGGTGGGAGAGCGCGTGGCGGGAATCGGCCGGTGGTGGCGCCCGGCGGGGGGCGGACCCCGCATGGCCGGCGTCCTCATGCTCGACACGGTGGCGGCGGTCGCCGGTCGGCGCGGGGCGGGGCAGGGGACGGGGGATCCCCTCGCGCGGCTCCGGGGCGCGGCGGCGCGGCGCCTGGACGGTCTTTATGGCGACCGGGCCCCGCTCGCCGCCTCGCTCCTGCTCGCGCAGCGGGACGGGCTCGACCGCGAGGTCCGGGACCGCTTCGCCCGCGCCGGGCTGAGCCACCTCCTGGCGATCTCCGGGCTGCACGTCGGCCTGGTGGCCGGCCTGCTGATGCTGCTCGCGAAAGTGGCCAGGCTCCCGGGCGGGTGGCCCGCCGCGCTGGCCGCACTCGGGACCGTGGCGTACGTGCTGTTCCTCGGCGCCCCGGCCGCCGCCGCCCGGGCGGCGCTCCAGGTGGTCCTGCTCCTCCTCGCCGCGTCCCTGCAACGCCCGGCCCGATCAGAAGCGCTGGTGTCCGCCGCGGCGGTGGTCCTCCTCGCGGCGGACCCCGCTTCGCTCCTCGATCCGGGCTTTCAGCTTTCCTTCGCCGGAGTCGCGGGGCTGCTGGCCCTCCGCCGGCCCCTCCTGCGCAGGCTCCGGCCCCTGGCGGGCTGGCGGGTCGGGGGCGTGGCGGCGGGGAAGTGGCTGGCGGACGGACTGGCCTCGGGCGCGGCCGCCACCCTGGCCACCGCGCCGATCGTGGCGTGGCATTTCGGGAGGGTCGCTCCCGTCGGGATCGTGGCGAACCTCGCGGCCATCCCCCTGGTCGCCATGCTGGTGCCGGCCCTCGCGCTGTCCCTGGCCGCCGCCGCGATCTGGCTGCCCGCGGGCGCTTTCCTCGCCGGTGCCGGCGGGCTCCTCCTGGCCGCCCTCGATTCCGTGGCCACGACGGCTGCGGCGGTCCCGGGCGGCAGCATGGCCGTGGCCCCCTGGACCGCGCTGCTCTGGACCACGGCCGTCGTGGTCGCGTGCCTGGCCACGCGCCGGCTGGGGCGGGTCCGGCCGCTGGTCCGGGTCGCCGCGGCTTCCGCCCTCGCCGCGGCGGTCCTGGTGCTCTCGGCGGTCCGTCTCGCTTCCGACCGCATCGAGATCCACGTCATCGACGTGGGGCAGGGGGACGCCATCGCCGTTCGGTCCCCGGCCGGGCGCTGGCTCCTGGTGGACGCGGGCGTGGCCGGCGCGGGGTTCGATGCCGGCGAGCGGCGCGTGGTGCCGTACCTGGGGATCCGTGGCGTCCGCCGCCTGGAAGCGCTCATCCTCACACACCCGGACGCCGACCACATCGGCGGGGCGGCTGCGGTCGTCCGGGCGCTGCGGCCCCGGTGGGTGGGCGACCCGGGGGTCCATGCCGGGAAGCCCGGGTACCTCGAGCTACTGGAAGCCGCCGCGGGCGCGGGGATCCCCTGGGTGGCCGTTCGGGAAGGTGTCGAGCTGGAGCTCGACGGCGCGACGGTCGAATTCCTGCATCCGGGGTCGCCCGGCGCTGCGGTCGCGGATGCCAACGACGCGAGCGTCGTGCTGCGGGTCGTCTACGGCGAGTTCTCCGCGCTCCTCGCGGGGGACGCGCCCGCCGCGGTCGAGGCGGCGCTGATCCGGAGGCTCGGCCCCGGGCTGGAGGCGGACGTGCTCAAGGCCGGACACCATGGGAGCAGCACCTCCACCACGCCGGAGCTGCTCGAGGCCACGGGCGCCACATTGGCGCTCATCTCCGCGGGGAGCGGGAATCGCTATGGGCACCCGCACCCCGCCGTCCTGGCGAGGCTCGACGCCGCGGGCCTCAGGGTGCTGCGGACGGACCGGGACGGGACTATCGTCGTGCGGGGCAGCGCGGGAGGGCAGATCCGGGTGCACACGGAGCGGGAGGAGCGGTGATCGGCATCGTCGATGGCGTCGCACGTCTCGCCGGCCGCGGCGCTGTGGCGTCGCCCGTGACCCTGCCGGATCGCGTGGCCCTCCGGTCCTCGCGGCTCATCCCCGTCCTCGGGGGCTTCCTCTCCGGCATGGGCCGTCCGGCGGCCGCGGTGACCCTCGGCCGGACGATCCTGGTGTACCCGGGCGCCGTGGTGAGCGCGCGGCTGGTCCGCCACGAGCTCGCCCACGTCGCGCAGTGGGAACGCCAGCCGTTCACCTTTCCAATCCGTTACATCCGGTCCCATATTCGCCACGGCTACAGGGACAATCCGTACGAGCGGGAGGCGCGGTCGGCTGAGGCCGGGCCCGCCACGACGGGAGGAACGAAATGACCGGATCGGTCGTGACCATCGAGCGGCACATCGTCGACCAGGAGCGGATGCATCCGGAGGCGACGGGTGCGTTCAGCGGGATCCTCTACGACATGGCGCTGGCCGCGAAGCTGATCTCGCGCGAGGTGAACAAGGCCGGGCTCGTGGACATCCTCGGCGCGACCGATCACCAGAACGTGCACGGCGAGGTGGTGAAGAAGCTGGACGAGTTCGCCGATGAGGTGATCTTCAAGGCGTTCGATCATACGGGGCTGCTGTGCTGCATGGCGTCGGAGGAGAACGAGGAGATCCTGGAGATCCCGCCCCATTTCCCCACGGGGAAGTATGCCCTCCTGTTCGACCCGCTCGATGGCTCGTCGAACATCGACGCGAACATCAGCGTCGGAACGATCTTCAGCGTGCACAAGAAGGTCTCGGCCGATCCACGCGGCTGCGAGGAGGACTGCATCCAGAAGGGGCGGAAGCAGATCGCCGCCGGGTACATCGTCTACGGCTCCTCCACCATGCTGGTGTACACCACGGGGAACGGCGTGCACGGCTTCACGCTGGACCCGTCCATCGGCGAGTTCCTGCTCAGCCACCCGCACATCCGGCTGCCGACGCCGCCGAAGCGCATCTACAGCGTGAACGAGGGGAACTACGGCAGGTGGTTCGAAGGGCAGCGCCGGCTGGTGGACCACCTGAAGGGGCTGGACGGGCACGACCAGAAGCCCTTCTCGGCCCGGTACGTCGGTTCCATGGTGGCCGACCTGCACCGCACGCTCCTCTACGGGGGGCTGTTCATGTACCCGGCCGATGTGAACAACGCGGACGGCAAGCTGCGCCTGCTCTACGAGGCGAACCCCATGGCCATGATCGTGGAGCACGCGGGCGGGAGGGCCACCGACGGACGCAGGGACATCCTCGACATCGAGCCGGTGAGGCTGCACCAGCGGACTCCGCTCTACATCGGGTCGAAGGAGTTCGTGGATCTGGCCGAGCGGTTCGTCGCCGAGGACGCCGTGGCCGCCGCGGGTTAGGGGACCGCCGCGAGGGCGCCCCGACGCAGGAACGATGGGCAGCCTTGCCCTCGGGCGCGTCGCCGACGTATCCTGCACGGCGTCCTTCGAAACTCTCGGGCCGCGCCTCCCGGCGCGGCATCACGAGCGCGAACCGCGAGCAGAAAACCGCGCATGCCAGGATCGCCGTGGACGGTGCGCAAGGGACGTGACCAGGCCGGTACACGGTTGCGTCGGCTGAGACACATCCGCGAGTCAACTTTCCCACCAGCCGGCAAGCGTGCCGGCACTGTTCACTTGAAAGAACGAGGACGAGGAGCATGAAACCTGGATTCTGGCCCATGGCTGCGCTCCTGCTGTGCGCCGCGGCGAACTTCGGGTCCGCGGCCGAGGCGCGGGCGCAGGGCGTGACCACGGCGGCGCTCACCGGTACCGTGACCGACGGGGAGGGCAACCCCGTTGTCGCCGCGACCATCGCCGCAGTTCACACACCGTCGGGAACGACCTATCAAGGCTGGACGCGCGCCGACGGCCGCTACGCGATCCCGGGAATGCGCGTGGGTGGCCCGTACCGGGTGACGGCCTCGTCGCTCGGCTATGAGCCGCAGGTCACGGAGAGTGTATTCCTGAACCTGGGCGTCACGGCCGAAGCCAACTTCGTGCTCCGGGTGAGCGCCATCGAGCTGTCCACCATCGTGGTGACAACCAACGCCGTCTTCAGCCCGGATCGGACCGGGGCGGCCACGGCCGTGAGCCGTGATGCGCTCAGCTCGCTCCCCACGGTGACCCGCCGGATCGAGGACTTCGTGCGGCTGACGCCGCAGTACAGCGGGGGACCGTTCGGGTTCTCGTTCGCCGGGCAGGACAACCGGCTGAACAACATGACGGTCGATGGGTCGTACTTCAACAACTCATTCGGCCTGGCCGGGCAGCCCGGCGACCGCACGGGCGTGTCTCCCATCTCGCTGGACGCCATCGAGCAGGTGCAGGTCAATATCGCGCCCTACGACGTGCGGCAGGGCAACTTCGTCGGCGCCGGCGTCAACATGGTCACCCGCAGCGGCACCAACAATTTCCGCGGCTCCCTGCGCTATGACCTCCGCAACGAGGGGCTGGTCGGGACGCAGGCGGGCGACAACGAGTTCGACCCGGGCACCTTCAGCTACCGGCAGATCGGCGGGTGGCTCAGCGGCCCCATCATCCGCGACAAGCTGTTCTTCTTCGCGAACTTCGAGAACGACGGATTGACGGAGCCGGGCACGACGTTCCTCGCCAACACCGGCGGCCAGACGGTGGAAGGGAACGTGACGCGCGTCCTGAGCTCCGACCTGGACGCACTGAGCAACTACCTCCAGACGAACTTCGGCTACGACACGGGCCCGTATCAGGGCTACAACCACGAGACGCCGGCCACGCGGTTCCTGGGCAAGCTCGATTACAACGTGAACGCCCGGAACAAGCTGAGCCTGCGCTACAATCACCTGGACTCGCGCACCGACGTGCTCGCGTCCAACTCGTCGTCGCTCGGGTTCGGCAGCCGGCGCACCAACTCGAACGCGCTGAACTTCCAGAACTCGAATTACATCATCCTGGAGAACATCCGGTCGCTGGTCGGCGAGTGGAACGCCACGATCGGCGCGAACATGGCCAACAACCTCATCGCGGGGTTCACGTACCACGATGAGAGCCGTGACTCGCGGGGTGACTTCTTCCCCCTGGTCGACATCCTGGGCGGTGACAGCCGTACCTACACGACGGTGGGGTTCGAGCCCTTCACCCCCAGCAACGAGCTGCGCTACGGCAGCTTCCAGCTCCAGGACAATTTCACTATCTACGGCGTCGCCCACTCGCTGACCTTCGGCGCCAGCATGGAGCGTTACGAGTCGGAGAACGTGTTTTTCCCGGGCTCGCAGAGCGTCTACACGTACAACACGCTGGATGACTTCTACGCCGACGCGAACGACTTCCTCGCCCAGTGCGGCACCGACTCCGCGAACTGGGCCTCGTGCAGCCGGGCAACGTCGCCCGTCCCCGTGCGCCGGTTCCAGGTCCGCTGGTCGAACATCCCGGGCCAGGAGAAGCCGATCCAGCCGCTCGAGGTCTTCTTCGCCGGCGTCTATGCCCAGGACGAGTGGCAGGTGAACCAGCGGCTGCGGCTCACCGGCGGGCTGCGCCTCGACGTTCCGGTCTTCGGGGACACCGGCTTCGAAAACGCGGAAGTCGATGCCATGACGTTCCGCGATCCCGCGGGCGACGCCGTCTCGTTCTCGACCTCCAACCTGCCCGACGCGAACGTCCTGTTCTCGCCGCGCTTCGGCTTCAACCTCGACGTGACGGGCGACCGCAGCACGCAGCTGCGCGGCGGCACCGGCATCTTCACCGGACGGCCGGCGTACGTGTGGATTTCGAACCAGATCGGCGAGAACGGCGTGTTGACCGGGTTCGAGCAGCTCAATGATACGAACCTGCGGCCGTTCCACCCGGATCCCAACCACTACAAGCCCGCGACCGTGACGGGCGACCCGGCCGCGAGCTACGGCCTCGCGTTCACGGCCCCGGACTTCCGGTTCCCGCAGCTGTGGCGCACGAACGTCGCCGCCGACCAGCGGCTGCCGTTCGACCTGAGCGGCACGCTCGAGTTCCTCTACAGCAAGGACGTGAACGGCGTCAGCTACTACAACGCCAACCTCACCGAGCCCAACACGGCTTTCGTCGGTGTCGATGACCGGCCGCGCTGGACGGCCGACAACTGCCCGACGATCTCCGGCGTACAGGCGCGTGTGAACTGCAACGTGACCGGCGCGTTCGTCCTGGACAATCAGAACGATGGCCACGCCTGGAACCTCGCGGCTTCGGTGGAGAGGCCGCTCATGCGCGGACTGTACGCCAAGGCGCTGTACAGCTACGGCGTCGCGAAGAACACGGTCGATCCCGGCTCGATCGCGTTCGGCTCCTGGAACAACAATCAGCATTCCGGGGATCCGAACAACCCCGGCACGGGCTATTCGAGCAACTCGCCCGGGCACCGCGCCCTGGGCGCGGTCTCCTACCGGGCCGACCTGCTGGGCTTCGGCGCCACCACCGTCGGTCTGATCGCTGAGGCGTACACGCAGGGCAACGCGAGCTACGTCTTCTCCGGCGACCTGAACGGCGATGGCGGATCGAGCAACGACCTGATCTACATCCCGGCGGACCTTTCGGAGATGAACTTCGTGGAATGCGATCCCACCATCGATCCCAATGCCAGCTGCGGCGCGTACACGTTCTCGGCGGCCGAACAGGCCGCGGCCTGGGACGCGTTCATCGAGCAGGACCCCTACCTGCGCGAGCACAGGGGCGAATACGCGCAGCGTGGTGCGGCGTTCCTGCCCATGGTGTTCAGGGCGGACCTGAGCCTGGCGCAGGAGCTGTTCACCGACATCCGCGGCACGCGCAACGCGCTGGAGGTGCGGCTCGACATCAAGAATTTCACGAACCTGCTGAGCTCCGGGTGGGGCGTGGGCGATCGGTTCGTGACCACCCGGCCGCTCATCGCGGCGGGCGCGGACTCGCAGGGGAGGGTGCGGTATCGGCTGGCGACCTCGGGCAGCGACCTGATTTCCGAGTCGTTCGAGCCGAACGCCGGATTCAGCGACGTATACCGTATTCAGATCGGGTTGCGCTACACCTTCAACTGAACGGGCAGGACCTACGGACGGAAGGGGGTGCGGCATCTCGCCGCACCCCCTTCGCGTTCCGCAGGCGCTCCCGGGCTCAGGCCGCGCGGATGGCGTCTTCCGTGAGCGCCCGGATCTCGCGCTCCATGGCCTCGACCAGGGCCCGCTTCTCCTGGTAGGGGAGGAAGGCGCTCTCGAAGCCGTACAGCGCGATGCGGCACAGCTCGTCCCATGTGAAGCCGAGGTGCTGGTGCGCCCGCCAGTACTCCTCCGTCACGGTCGTGGCGCTCATCAGGCGGTTGTCGGTGTTGAGCGTCACCACGAGGCCCTGGTCGAAATAGAGGCGCAGGGGGTGCTCCTCGAAGCTGGGCGCGGCGCGGGTCTGGACGTTGGACGTGAGGCAGATCTCCAGTGGGACCCGGAAATCGTTCACGTACTGCATGAGCTCCGGGTCCTCGAACAGCCGCGTGCCGTGGCCGATCCGGTTCGCGTTGCAGTAGTGCAGCGCCTGGTGGATGGACTCCGGCCCGAACGCCTCCCCGGCGTGGATGGTCGCCGCGACGTTGGCGTTCCCCACGCGATAGAAGGATTCCCGGTGGTGCTTGGCGGGATTGTTGTACTCCGCCCCCGCCAGATCGAAGGCGACGACGCCGCGGTGCTTGAAGTCCACGGTGAGGTTCGCCAGGTCCATGGAGGTCTCCGGGCTCATGTTGCGGATCCCGCAGAGGATGATCCCGGTCCGGATGTCGTACTTCGCCTCCGCTCGCCGGAGCCCCCGCAGCGGCGCTTCCACGGCCTTGTCCAACGCCAGCCCCTGGTGGATGTTCAGGACCGGGGAGAAGCGGACCTCCATGTAGCGGACGTTCTCCGCGGCGGCGTCCTCGGCCAGCTCGAAGGCGATGCGCTCGAGGGCGTCCGACTGCTGCATCACCGACAGGGTGATGTCGAAGCGGGTGAGGTAGTCGACCAGATCGCGCGCCTCCCTCACGTGCATGCGCTCCGCGAGGGCCGCGGGGTCCGTGCTGGGGAGGTCGACACCCTGCTCGGCGGCGAGCTCGATCAGCGTCTCCGGGCGGATCGACCCGTCGAGGTGGACGTGGAGGTCCGTCTTGGGCAGGCGCCGCAGCAGCTCTCTCGTGACCGTCACCAATGAACTTCCCCTTCAGCCGACCTGTTCCAGTGCGACCTTCTTCCGCGCCTTCACGGCCTCGTCCTCCCGTTCCTCGTCGGCGGCGAGGAAGGCTTGCGCCGCGGCCAGGCGCGCCACGGGGACGCGGTAGGGTGAGCAGGAAACGTAATCGAGTCCCGCCTGGTGGAAGAACGCCACCGAGGAGGGCTCGCCGCCGTGCTCGCCGCATACCCCGACCTTCAGGTCCGAACGCGCGGCACGGCCCTTCCGGGTCCCGAGCGTCACGAGCTGACCCACGCCCTCGCGGTCCAGCACCTGGAACGGGTCCGCGGGGATGATCCCCTTCTCGATATAGAGCGGGAGGAACGTCCCGGCATCATCGCGGGAGATGCCGAACGTGGTCTGCGTCAGGTCGTTGGTCCCGAAGGAGAAGAACTCTGCGACCTCGGCGATCCGGTCGGCCGTGAGGGCGGCGCGCGGGAGCTCGATCATGGTGCCCACCAGGTACGCCACCTCCCGGCCCGCCTCGTGGAAGACCCGCTGCGCGACCTCCCGGATCAGCCGCTCCTGCAGCCGCAGCTCCTCCACCGTGGCGACGAGGGGGACCATGATCTCCGGCTGCACGCTCACCCCCTCGGCCGCCACCGTCGTCGCGGCCTCGAAGATCGCCCGGGCCTGCATCTCCGTGATCTCGGGGACGGTGATCCCCAGCCGCACGCCCCGGTGCCCGAGCATGGGGTTGGACTCCCGGTGCCGCTCGACGGCCGCCCGGATCTCCGCCACCGGCCGCCCCGTCGCTTCGGCCAGTTCCTCCACCTCGCCTCCGTGGTGGGGCAGGAACTCGTGGAGCGGCGGATCCAGGAGCCGGATCGTCACGGGGAACCCGTCCATGGCCCGGAAGATCCCCTCGAAGTCCGCTCGCTGCATGGGGAGGATGCGCGCGAGGGCGGTCCGGCGGGCCTCGGCGTCGTGGGAGAGGATCATGTCGCGGACGGCGCGCACCCGCTCGTCGCCGTAGAACATGTGCTCCGTCCGGCACAGGCCGATCCCCTCGGCGCCGAAGGACCGGGCCTGCTCGGCGTCGCGCGGGGTGTCGGCGTTGGCGCGCACGCCCAGGCGGCGGAGCTCGTCCGCCCACCCCATGAGCCGGTGGTAGTGCTCCGAGAGCTCCGGCTCCACGGTGGGGACCCGGCCCAGGAGCAGCGTCCCGCCCCCGCCGTCGAGCGTGACCCAGTCCCCGGCCTTCACCGTCTCTCCCCCCGCCCGGAACGAGGTGCCGTCCCGGTCGATCACCAGATCCCGCGCGCCGACGATGCACGGCTTGCCCATCCCCCGGGCCACGACGGCGGCGTGGGACGTCATCCCGCCCCGCGCGGTTGCGACCGCCCGGGCCGCGGCCATGCCGGCGAAATCGTCCGGCGACGTCTCCTCGCGGATCAGGATCACGGCCGCGCCCGCCTCGGCGAGCCGCACCGCCTCGCCGGGATCGAACACGACGGTGCCGGACGCGGCGCCCGGTGAGGCCGGGAGCCCCGTCGCCAGGACGCGGGTGTCGGCGTTCGGATCGAGCGTCGGGTGGAGCTGCTGCTCGAGCTGATCGGGCTCGATCCGCCGCACGGCCGCGCGCCGGTCGATCAGTCCCTCCTCCACCATGTCCACCGCCACCCGCAACGCGGCGGCCGCCGTGCGCTTGCCGCTCCGGGTCTGGAGGAGGTACAGCCGACCCCGCTCGACGGTGAACTCCAGGTCCTGCATGTCCCGATAATGGTGCTCCAGCAGATCCTGGATCTCCAGGAGGTCCTGGTAGGCCTCCGGCAGCAGCCCGGCCATGGCACCGATGGAGAGGGGCGTCCGGATCCCCGCCACCACGTCCTCCCCCTGCGCGTTCAGCAGGAACTCGCCGAAAAAGCGCTTCTCGCCGCTGCTGGGATCCCGGGTGAAGGCGACGCCCGTCCCCGACGCCTCTCCCATGTTCCCGTAGACCATGGCCATGACCGTCACCGCGGTGCCCAGGTCGCCCGGGATCCCCTCGTGGCGCCGGTACGCCAGCGCGCGCTCGTTGTCCCAGGAGTCGAAGACCGCCCGGACGGCGCCCCAGAGCTGCTCCTCGGGGTCCTCCGGAAACCGCTCCCCCGTCCGCTCGGCGATCATGGCCTGGTACTCGGAGACCAGCGCACGGAGGTCGTCCGCGGTGAGCATCGTGTCATCCTCCACCCCACGGGCCCGGCGCTTCGCGTCCAGCAGCGCCTCGAAGGCGCCGTGAGGGACGCCCATGACCACGTCGCCATACATGTGGACGAAGCGGCGGTAGGAGTCCCACGCGAAGCGGTCGTCGTCGGCGGCGCGGGCCAGGGCCTCCACCGTGGTGTCGTTCAGGCCCAGGTTGAGGATGGTGTCCATCATGCCGGGCATGGAGACGGACGCGCCGCTCCGGACCGACAGGAGGAGCGGGTGCTCGGTGCCGCCGAACGTCTTGTCGGCGGCCTTCTCGATCCCTCCGAGGGCCTTCCGCGACTGGGCCTCCAGCCCCTCCGGCAGTGCGTGCTCGGCCATGTACCGCCGGCAGGCGGCGGTCGTGATGGTGAAGCCGGGAGGGACGGGGACGCCGATGCGGACCATTTCGGCCAGGTTCGCGCCCTTGCCGCCCAGCAGCTCCTGGTCGTGACGGCTGCCCTCCGCCTCGCCGTTGCCGAAGAAGTAGACCCAGCGTTCGCTCATTCGTCGGAGCCCCCGCAGATGGTTTTCTGTTGGATCCGGCCAGTGCGGCCGCCGCCGTGGTCCGCTCGGCTTCAATGTACGGGCCAGCCGGGGCCGGGCCCAGTCATGAAGCCGGGTACGAGCCCACGGCCATGGCCGGCGCGCGGCGGTTCGCCGTTGCCGGGGCTGGGGCATGCAAGCGAAGGTCCGCGGGGGAGGAAAGCCTGCGGAGCGGGTCCGTCTGGCGTCACACGCCACGGAAGTGGGCCGTGCCGGACAAGGTGCACTTCTACCACATCTCACGCGGCTCCGCGACGGAGTGCGCCGCGAGCCTCGATGAGCTCGTCGAATGAGCCCTCCCGGGCCCGGGCCCGGGTGCGTGTGCGGTACCCGCTCGCGGCTGTCCGGCTAGCAGGTGGTCAGGGCCTCGTACCCGCGCTCGAGATCGACGAGGGGCGCCGTGTAGTCCCCCGAGAAGCAGGCGTGGCAGAACGGCCCTGCCTCCGCCACGGCGCCCGTCATGCCCTCGAGGCTGAGGTACCCGAGCGAGTCCACGTTCAGGTGCTCGCGGATCTCGTCGATGGTCTTGCGGGACCCGATCAGCTCCTCCTTCGTGGGCATGTCGATCCCGTAGAAGCAGGGGAAGCGGACGGGCGGGCTGGAGATGCGGAAATGGACCTCCTTCGCGCCCGCTTCCCGGATCAGCCGGACGAGCCCCATGCTGGTGGTGCCGCGGACCAGCGAGTCATCCACGACGACGACCCGCTTCCCCTCCAGGACCTCCCGCACCGGGTTGTACTTGATCCGGACCCGGAAGTCGCGCCCGGACTGGGTCGGATGGATGAACGTACGCCCCACGTAATGGTTGCGGATCAGCCCCAGCTCGTACGGGATCCCGCTCTCCTCGGAAAAGCCGAGGGCGGCGGAGTTCGACGAGTCGGGGACGCTGAAGACCATATCCGCGTCCGCGGGGTGCTCGCGGGCGAGCTGGCGGCCGAACGCGCGGCGCGCCCGGTCGACGCTCTGCCCCCAGAGGGTGGAATCCGGGCGCGCGAAGTAGACCAGCTCGAAGATGCACGGCGCGACTCGGTGATCCGGGGCCACGTTCTTCAGGGATTTCAGGTCGCCGTTGCGGATGCGCAGCATCTCGCCCGGCTCGATGTCGCGGATGAGCGCGGCGCCGACCAGGTCCAGCGCGCAGCTCTCGCTGGCGACGATCCAGCCGCCGCCCGGGATCCGTCCCAGGACCAGCGGACGGTAGCCCCACGGGTCGCGGGCGGCGTAGAGCGTGTCGCCGACGGTGATCAGGAGCGAGAACGCGCCGGTGAGCCGGGACAGCGCCTCGGAGATCTGCTCCTCGATGGTGGGGCAGCGGGAGCGGGAGATCAGGTGGACGATGACCTCCGTGTCGATCGTGCCCTGGAAGATCGCCCCCTCCTCCACCAGCTCGTCCCGCAGCACCAGGGCGTTGGTGATGTTGCCGTTGTGGACCAGCCCCAGGTCGCCCTGCCGGTAGCTCACGACGATGGGCTGCGCGTTCACCAGCCCCGCACCCCCCGCGGTGGAGTAGCGGGTGTGCCCCAGGGCGACGCGGCCGGGGAGCGCGTCCAGCGACGGGTCGTCGAACGCCTCCGCCACCAGCCCCTCCCGCTTGGCGAGCCGCGCACGCCCGTCCGGGTCCACGGCCGCGATGCCGACGGACTCCTGGCCCCGGTGCTGCAGCGCGTACAGCCCGAGGAAGGCGAGCCGGGCCGCCCGGTCCACTCCGCTCACTCCAACGATCCCGCACATCGCGCGCTACCTCTCCCGGTCCCCCGTGGGTCCCTTCACTCCTCCGACGCCGACGACGCCGGGGCTTCCATGTACCCCGGAATCGCCGAATGGTACGCCTCCGCCAGCGCGTCGATCTCCGCCTCCACCACGACGCCGGACGCCCTCAGCTCGACCCGGAACGCGCCCCCGCGGCTGCCCACCGTGCCGACCCTGGCGGCAACAACCCCGTGCTCCGCGGCGGCGGCCAGCACGCGGTCCGCCGCGCTCTCCGGGCAGGAGACGACGATCCGACCCTGGGCCTCGCCGAACAGGAGCGCGTCGACGGGAAGGTCGTCCTCGAGCCGGGCGTCCAGCCCCACCGGACCGCCGGCCGCCCCGATGCAGCTCTCGGCCAGGCAGATGGCGAGGCCGCCCTCGGCGCAGTCGTGGGCGCTGGAGAGGAGGCGGTGGTCGATCATTGCCAGCACCGCCTCCTGCAGCGCCTTCTCCCCGGCGAGGTCCACGGCGGGGGCGTCTCCGGCCACCCGGTTGTGGACCACCTTCAGGTACTCGGAAGCGCCCAGCTCCGCGGTGTTGCGCCCCAGGAGGATCACCGCGTCGCCCGGCGCGCGGAACCCCGCGCCGATGGTCTTCGAGACGTCCTCGAGGACGCCCACCATCCCCACGACGGGCGTGGGGTAGATGGCGCCCCGGGGGTTCTCGTTGTACAGGGAGACGTTCCCGCTCACCACCGGTGTATCGAGGGCCCGGCAGGCCTCCGCCATGCCCAGGACCGACTCCCGCATCTGGAAGTAGACATCCGGCTTGTGCGGGTTGCCGAAGTTCAGGTTGTCGGTCACCGCACGGGGGCGGGCGCCGACGCAGACCAGGTTGCGGGCGGCCTCCGCCACGGCGATCATCCCGCCGCGACGAGGGTTGAGATAGACGTAGCGGGGGTTGCAGTCGACGGTCGCCGCGATGCCGCGGTTCGTGCCCCGGACCCGGAGCACGCCGGCATCGCCGCCGGGCCCCTGGACGGTGTTGGTCCGGACCGTCGAGTCGTACTGCTCGTAGACCCAGGCCCTGGAAGCGATGTTCGGCGAGGCGAGGAGCCACGCGAGGTGGTCCGCGTGGCGGACCGAGCCGGGGCCGACCTCGAGCTCGACGGGGTCCCACGCCCGGAGCCGCCGCACCTCTTCCGACTCCCGCCCCTCGCGGGTGTAGGTGGGGCACTCGACGATGGCCATGCCCGGGATCTCCGCCACCACCTGCTCGCCCTCCCGGACGCGGTACAGGCCGTCATCCGTCACCTGCCCGATGACCGCCGCCTCGAGCTCCCACTTCTCGAGGATCCTCACCACCTCGTGCTCGTGACCGGCCCTGGCCACCACCAGCATCCGCTCCTGCGACTCGCTCAGCAGGATCTCGTACGGCGTCATGCCCGTCTCCCGGACGGGGACCTTCGCGACGTCGATGTCCACGCCCGTCCCGGCCCGCGCCGCCATCTCCGACGACGCGGACGCCAGCCCCGCAGCGCCCATGTCCTGGATCCCGACGATGTGCCCGGATCGGATCAGCTCGAGCGACGCCTCCAGCAGCAGCTTCTCCGTGAACGGGTCACCCACCTGGACCTGCGGCCGCCGCGATTCGGACTCCTCCGTCAGCTCCTCGCTGGCGAAGGTGGCGCCGTGGATCCCGTCGCGGCCGGTGCGGGCGCCCACGGCCAGGATGGGGTTGCCGGGACCGGACGCCGTGGCCCGGATCAGCTCGTCCTTCCGGAGCAGCCCGATGGCCATGGCGTTCACCAGCGGGTTCCCCTCGTACGACTCGTCGAACCAGACCTCGCCGCCGATGTTGGGGATGCCCACGCAGTTGCCGTAATCGCCCACCCCCTTCACCACACCGGCGAAGAGGTAGCGGACGCGCGGGCTGGTCAGGGGTCCGAACCGGAGCGCGTCGAGGACCGCCACGGGGCGGGCCCCCATGGTGAAGACGTCGCGCAGGATGCCGCCCACGCCGGTGGCGGCGCCCTGGTAGGGCTCGACGGCCGAGGGATGGTTGTGGGATTCGATCTTGAACGCCACCGCCCAGCCGTCGCCGATGTCGATGACGCCGGCGTTCTCCCCGGGGCCCTGGAGCACCCATGGCGCCTCCGTGGGGAGGCGCTTCAGGAGGGGCTTGGAGTTCTTGTAGCCGCAGTGCTCCGACCAAAGCGCGCTGAAGAGGCCCAGCTCCGTGTGGGTCGTGTCCCGACCCAGGATCTCGGTGATCCGCGCGTACTCCCCGGCGGACAGGCCGTGCTCCGCCACCAGCTCCGGCGTGATCTCCGGGTCGCCGGCGCGGGGGGCGAGCGGTGGGCGGGCGGCGTGGGTCATCGATTCAGAACGTGGTGGTCATCACGAAGTTGCTGCCGCCCCCGCGGCTGCAACGGTGTTCTTCGCCAGCGAGGTGAACAGTCCCAGCCCGTCCGTCCCCCCCAGCAGCCCCTCCACCACGCGCTCCGGGTGCGGCATCAACCCCAGCACGTTCCCGCGCTCGTTGATGATCCCGGCGATGCTGTTCATCGAGCCGTTCGGGTTCGCCTCGCCGGTTACCTCGCCCGCGGGCGTCGTATAGCGGAAGACGACGCGGCCCTCCCCCTCCAGCCGCGCCAGCGTCTCCCGGTCCGCCACGTAGTTCCCCTCGCCATGGGCGATGGGGAGGCGCAGGACCTGGCCCTGCTCGTAGTCGGCGGTGAAGATCGTGTCGGCGCGCTCGACCCGGACGTGGACGTCCCGGCCGAGGAAGCGGAGGTCGCGGTTGCGGACCAGCGCGCCCGGGAGGACCCCGGCCTCGCAGAGGATCTGGAAGCCGTTGCACACGCCCAGCACCGGGCGCCCCGCGCGGGCCATGCTGATGATCGGCTCCATGGCGGGGCTGAAGCGGGCGATGGCGCCCGCACGCAGGTAGTCGCCGTAGCTGAACCCGCCGGGGAGGATCACGACGTCCGGGTCGCCGAGGTCCGTCTCCCGGTGCCAGACGAAATAGGCCTCCTCGCCCAGCACGTCGTTGATGGCCTTGTAGCAGTCGTAGTCGCAGTTCGAGCCGGGGAACGTGATGATCGCCGCCCGCATCAGGCCTCCGCCAGAGCGATGGAGAAATCCTCCGTGACCGGGTTCGCCAGGAGCTTCCGGCACATCTCCTCCGCCCGGGCCCGGGCGGCCGCGTCGCTGGCGGCGCTGACGTTCAGGGTGACCAGGCGGCCGACCCGGACGCTGCTGACGCCCTCGAACGCCAGCGCCTGGAGCGCGTGCTCCACCGCCTTGCCCTCGGGATCCAGGAGCCCCTCCCGGGGCGTGATGTGCACTTCGAGCTTGTAGTCCTTCACGTTCTCTTCAGACCCGGTTCCGTGGTTCCGTTGTTCCGCTGCCCGCTGCCCCTCAGTGCCCCTCCCGATCCGCCGGCTCTTCGGAGCCGGTCCCCGGCCACCAGAGTCGCCGTGGAGGGGTCAGCTCATTGTAGTCGATCTGGCGGATCTCGGCATCCGCGTCGTCCTCCTCCTCGGTGTCCAGGAGCATGTCGCGGTCGGGGAGGCGCTCGAAGAACCCGAGGGTCACCGCCTTCAGGACGCCGTAGGCGGCGTAGGCGACCAGGGCCGGGAAGTAGAACAGCGACGGGACGGTGAAGGTGGCGAGGATCACGGCGAAGAAGAACGCGAGGGCCAGGAGCCCCTTGACGCTGCGGAACCCGAACTTGGGCACGACCGGGTAGAGGACGTGGCTCATCATGAGCATCGAGAGCGCCAGCATCATGGCGATCATGATGTTCGGCCAGGGGAGCGTCGTGAGGTTCGCCAGGAAGAAATCCGTCTGGCTGAACGGGTAGAAGGTGGCCAGCGTCATGCCGGCGGCGGGAGAGGGGAGCCCGTGGAAGGCCACCTTCGCATGCCCCGCCTGCTCGACGTTGAACCGGGCGAGCCGGATCACCGCGCCCGTGGTGTAGAAGAACGCGGCGACCCACCCCCAGCTCCCGTCCTGGAGGAAGATGTGGTAGATGACGAGGGCGGGGGCGAGGCCGAAGCTGATGGCGTCGACCAGGGAGTCCAGCTCGGCCCCGAAGCGGCTGCCGGTCTGCGTGATGCGGGCGACGCGCCCGTCCAGCGTGTCCGTCACACCGGCCAGCACGATGAGCCACGCCGCGGTGATGAAGTCTCCGCGCGTGGCGGCGACGATGGCCCAGACGCCGAAGAAGAGGTTCCCGAGCGTAAGCGCGCTGGGGATGATGATGACGCCCGCCTGGAGCCGGACGCGGGCCCTCCGGTCGGGCCTCACCGCAACACCTCGTCGAGCTCCCGGGCGGTGCCGGGGCGCCAGCCGAGGATCGTCGTGCCGCCCCATACCCGGTCGCCGGGCAGGACGTCGACAATGGCGTCCGGCGGCAGGTACGCGTCCACCCGGGATCCGAACCGTATCAGACCGATGCGCTGCCCCTGCTCCACCCGCTCTCCCTCGCGAACGTAGGTCACGATGCGCCGGGCCACGAGCCCGGCCACCTGGCGCACGACGACCCGCTCCTCCCCGGTGTCGATCCCGATGAGCGTGCGCTCGTTCTGCAGCGCCGCACGCTCGCTCCATGCCGCGGCGAACCGGCCCGGGCTGTGCTCGACGACCTCCACTACACCGTCCACCGGTGAACGTTGGACGTGGACGTCGAACACGCTCAGGAAGATCGCCACCCGGGTGGCCGGGCCGCGAAGATACACGGCCTCCTCCACCTGCTCCACCGCGAGCACCCGCCCGTCCGCCGGGGACAGGTACAGCGCGCTCCCCCGCTCGCCCGGCCGCTCCGGGTCGCGGAAGAAGAATGCCACCACGAGCGCGGCCGCGGCGAGGCTCCAGCCGCCGACCCAGAGCGACCAGCGGCCGAGCCAGCTGGCGAGGACCAGCAGGACGAGGGACAGGGAGCAGAGCACCGCGATGGGGAGGAACGCGTCCGCCGCGATGGCGAGACCGTTCACGCCGGGAGCTCCCGCCCCGTGAGCCGCCGGTGCACCTCCACGTAGCGGGCGGTGGTGGCCTCGATCACCTCCCGCGGCAGCGGGGGCGGGGGCGGCATCTTGTTCCAGCGGCCGTCCCGCGTCAGCTCCTCCAGGTAGTCCCGCACCGGCTGCTTGTCCAGCGACGGCTGTGACCGGCCGGGCGCGTAGGTCTCCTCCGGCCAGAAGCGCGAGGAATCCGGGGTCATCACCTCGTCGATCAGGACGAGGCGATCCCCGAGCCGGCCGAACTCGAGCTTGGTGTCGGCCAGGATGATGCCCGCCTCCTCGGCCAGCTCCCGCCCTCGCGCGTACAGGGCAAGGCTCACGTCACGGAGCCGCTCCGCCGTCGGCGCGCCCACCATCTCGGCGAGGCGGCCGAAGCCGATGTTCTCGTCGTGGCCGCTGGCGGCCTTGGTCGCCGGGGAGAAGAGCGGGGGGTCGAGGCGGTCGCTCTCCCGTAGCCCCGCCGGGAGCGCCTCCCCCGCCAGCGTCCCGCCGTCCCTGTACTCCTTCCATGCGGAGCCGGCGAGGTAGCCCCGGACCACGCATTCGACCGGTAGCGGGGTGGTCTTCCGGACGAGGAGCGCGCGACCCGCCCACTCCTGGCGGCTGTCCGCGAGCCCCGGCACGCGGTCGACGATGTCGCCGGGGCGGGAGGCGATGAGGTGGTTCTCGATCAGGTCGCCGACGCGCTCCAGCCACCAGACGGTCACCGCCGTCAGCACGGCCCCCTTCCGCGGGATCGGCTCGGCCATCACCACGTCGAAGGCGCTGAGCCGGTCGCTCGCCAGCATGAGGAGCCGCTCCTCCCCGACGTCGTACATGTCACGGACCTTCCCCCGGCTGTGGAGCGGGAAGGGGAGCGCGGACTCCCGGATCGTCGCCCTCACGCCCGGAGCTCCGGTGCCCCGGAAACTTCCCCGCTCGAGCGCGCCTCCTCCAGCACCGGCTCCAGCTCCTTCAGGAACGCGTCCACCTGCTCGGCCGCGCGGCCGACGTGACGGTGCGGGTCCAGGATGCCCCGGACCTCGTCCGCGCTCATGCCGAACGACCGGTCCGCCGCGATCCGCTCGGGCATGTCGTTCTCGCCCCCCTCCTCCTTGAGACGGTCGGCGGCGGCCATGGCGTGGCGGCGGATGCGCTCGTGGAGATCCTGCCGGTCACCGCCGCGGCGAGTGGCGTGCATCAGCACCGCCTCGGTGGCGAGGAAGGGCAGCTCCTGCTCCAGGCGCCGGCGGATGACCCCCGGGCGGACCACCAGCCCGCCGGCGACGTTGTGCACCAGCAGCAGGATGGCATCCGTGGTCAGGTACGCCTCGGGGATGGACAGGCGACGGTTGGCCGAGTCGTCCAGCGTACGCTCGAGCCACTGGGTCGCTGCGGTGAAACCCGCGTCCAGGCTCAGGGTGATCACGTGGCGCGCCAGGCCCGTGATGCGCTCGGCGCGCATGGGGTTCCGCTTGTACGGCATGGCCGAGGACCCGATCTGCTCCGCTTCGAACGGCTCCTCCACTTCCCGCAGGTGAGCCAGGAGGCGGATGTCGTGGGCGAACTTCGACGTGGACGCGCCGATGCCCGCCAGCGTGGAGAGCGCCGCATAGTCCACCTTGCGGGAGTACGTCTGCCCCGTGACGGCGTAATCGGCCTCGAACCCCATGGCGGCGGTGACGCGGCGCTGCAGCTCTTCGACCTTCGCGGCGTCGCCATCGAACAGCTCCATGAATGACGCCTGCGTCCCCGTCGCCCCCCGGATGCTCCGGGCCCGGAGCGTCGCGAGCCGGTGGTCCACCTCCTCCAGGTCGAGGACGAGGTCCTGGAGCCACAGGGCGGCGCGCTTCCCGACGGTGGTGGGCTGCGCGGGCTGGAAGTGCGTGAAGCCCAGGGTCGGCAGCGCGCGATGCTCCCGGGCGAAGCCGGCGAGCGCGGCGATGGTCGCCAGGAGCCGCCGTCGCACGAGCCGCAGCGCCTCCCGGTGCTGGAGCAGCTCGGTGTTGTCCGTGACGAAGCAGCTCGTGGCGCCCAGGTGGATGAACCGCCGGGCCGCGGGCGCGACGTCGCCGAAATGGTGGACGTGGGCCATGACATCGTGGCGCAGCCGGCGCTCGTGCTCGGCCGCCCTGGCGAGGTCGATGTCGTCGAGGTGGTCCCGCATGGCGGCGATCGCCTCGTCCGGGATCTCCAGCCCGAGCTCCTTCTCGGCTTCCGCCAGGATCAGCCAGAGCCGCCGCCACGTCCCGAACTTGAAGGCGGGGGAGAAGATGCGGATCATCTCGCCGGAGGCGTACCGCTCGCTCAGGGGGTGGCGGTACTCCGCGTTCGCCCCGGTCGCCTCGATCCGCTCCAGCAGCGCCCCGATCCGGTCCACCGCGCCTCCCTCAGAGATAGAACGACGTGTAGAACTCCCGCCCGGCCCGTTCCACCAGGAGCCGCACGGCGACCCGGCCGGACACCTGCTGGAGACGCGTGAGCAGCGACGCGGCCTCCTCCGCCGACGCGACGGCGTAACGGTTCACGCCGATGATCAGGTCGCCCTCCCGCAGCCCGAGCGTCCGACGGGCCGCATCGGAAAGACCCACGATGAGCGCCCCCCGCTCCCGCGTGAGGCCGCGCTCCGATCGGATCGCCGGCGTGAGCGTGACCAGCTCGAACTCCTCGATCGCGCTCACCCGCTCCGCGGTCAGGGAGGGCAGGTCCCGGGGCGTGAGCGTGACCACCCGCCCGCCGTCCTCGCCCACGGCGATCCGCAGCGGCTCGCCGACCCGCACCTCCAGCAGCGCGGCCTCCCAGTCCAGCGTCGTGCGGATCGGATGGCCGCCGGCGCTGTGGACGAGCTCCCCCACGCGCAGCCCCGCCGCCTCCGCGGGTGAGCCCGGCGCCACACCGGCCACGCGCACGAGGCGGCTCCGGCCGAACCGGTTCGGGTTCGCCGGCTCCAGCTCCACGCCGGTCCACGGGCGGCGCACCACGCCGTCGTCGATCAGGTCGAGGACGACGTTGCGCGCGCGGTCGATGGGGATGGCGAAGCCCAGGCCCTCGCTCCCGCCGCTCCGCGAGAAGATGGAGGAGTTCACCCCGATCACCTGCCCCTCCGCGTTCACCAGCGGACCGCCGGAGTTCCCCGGGTTGATGGACGCATCCGTCTGGATCATTCCCAGGTAGTAGCCGCGCGTCTCCTCGCCCGTCGGGATGATGTTGCGACCGACGCCGCTCACCACGCCGGCGGTCACCGTGGGCTCGGTGTTGGAGAGGAGATAGCCGAACGGGTTCCCGATGGCGACGACCCACTCGCCGATCAGGAGGTCGTCCGACGTGCCGATGGGGGCGGCCGGGAGCTTCTCGCCCCCGGCCACGAGGCGGAGCAGCGCCAGGTCGTTCACCTCATCGGTCCCCACCACCTCGGCGTCGAAATCGCGCCCGTCGGCCAGCGTGACGACCACTTCCGTCGCGCCCCGCACCACGTGCTCGTTCGTGAGCACGAGCCCGTCCTCGTGGATGATGAACCCGGAGCCGAACCCCGCCACGCGCCGCTCCGCCCCCGGCGGGAGGAAGAACTGCTCGTAGATCGTGCGGGGCTGCACCGTCTCGCGGCGGATCACGTTGACGCTCACCACCGCCGGGGCGACGCGCTCCGCCGCCCTCACGATGGCGGTGCGGCGCGATGATTCCAGCGCTTCCTGCTGACGCTCGCGGAGCTCCGGATCGGCCGTGGCCGGGTCCTGCAGGGCCAGGCTGGCCGGCTCCGCTCCCGGCTCCGCGCCGGGGATCGGCTCGGTACAGCCGGCGGCGAGGGCCGACAGCAGCGCGGCGAGGACGGGGAGGAGGCGGCGGGCGCTCATGCGAGGGCGGCGGCGCTCAGATGACGCGCCGGTCCGCCGGCAGCTTCTCCCAGTCTGCCAGGAACGCCTCGAGTCCGGCGTCGGTGAGCGGGTGCCTGATCAGCTGCCACAGGACCTTCGCGGGCATGGTGCCCACGTCGGCGCCGGCCAGCGCCGACTCGACCACGTGGACGGGGTGGCGGATCGACGCGGCGAGGATCTGCGTGCCGAAGCCATAGTTGTCGTAAATCACACGGATCTGCCGGATCAGGTCCATGCCCTCGTGGGAGATGTCGTCCAGCCGGCCGACGAACGGCGAGATGTAGGTGGCGTCCGCCTTCGCCGCCAGCAGCGCCTGCGTGGGGGAGAAGCACAGCGTGACGTTGACCGCGATCCCTTCCGCGCGGAAGCGCCGGCAGGCCACCAGCCCGTCCTCCGTCAGCGGCGTCTTCACGACGATGTTGTCGGCGATCTTCGCGAGCTTCTTCCCCTCGCGCACCATCGTGTCCGCGTCGAGCGCCACGACCTCCGCGCTGATGGGGCCCGCAACGGTGGCGCAGATCTCCTTCAGGATCTCCGCGGGGCTCCCGGTCGCGCCGGCGGCCTTCGAGAGCAGCGACGGGTTGGTCGTGATCCCATCGATGAGCCCGGCTTCGGCCGCCCGCCGGATCTCCGAGAGGTCCGCGGTATCAAGGAAGATCTTCATCGTCCGGTTCCGTCTCCAGTTCGTCGTTCGCGTAATAGACACGGGTCAGGAACAGCCCCTCGGGCGGCGCCGGCGGCGACGTCTCCACCCCGCTCCCCTCACCGAGCAGCGCGGCCACGTCGGAGGGCGGTCGACGGCCCCGTGCCGCGTCGATCATCGTCCCCACCAGGTAGCGCACCATGTGGTGCACGAACCGGTTGGCGACGATCCGGAGCTCGAATCCCGCCGGGCGCTCCATCCACCGCGCATGGTGTACCGTGCAGACGTAGCCGCGTTCCGGCTGTCCCGCCTTCGCGTACGCCCGGAACGAGTGCGCCCCGGGCAGCGACGCCGCGGTCCGCTGGAGCACGGCGGCGTCCAGCGGCTCGCGCACCGGCCAGCACCACGGCCGCCGGAACGGTGACCACGCGGCCGCGGACGTCCCCACCCGGTAGACATACCCCCGCCCGACCGCATCGTAACGGGCATGAAAAGCGGGCGACACCGACATCGCGTCGGCCGCCCACACGTCCCCCGGCAGCAGGGCGTTCAACGACTTCAGCAGCGCCTCCGGCCCCCACTTCTCCGGCATGTCCACGCCGATCACCTGACCCGTCGCGTGGACCCCCGCATCGGTGCGCCCCGCAGCGATGCTCGCCACCGGCCGATCCGCCAGCCGGGACAGCACGGCGTCCACCTCGCCCTGGACCGTCCGCACGCCCGGCTGGACCTGCCAGCCATGGAATCCGGAGCCGTCGTATTGGAGCGTCAGCCTGATCCTGCGCACGGGGGCGGGTGACACGCCGGCAACCTAACGGGCACGCCAGGACGGGGAAAGAAGGCGCGCGGAAGGGCGGCGGGACCCGCCTGCCCCCCGTCGGCCGTGGACCCCGCGTACCGGCGGCCGCGTTGACAGCCGCTCCCGCGGTCGGGAAACTAGCGGGACGTTCGCCTCCCACCACGAAGCGCGCATGACAGACGAAGCGGAGCGTCCGGAAGGCCCGACGCTGAAGGAGCTGATCGTTCGCCTCTCCGCCCGGGAGCACCTGGGGGCGGACGAGGCGCGGGCGGCGTTCGAGGCGGTCATGGGTGGCCGGGCCTCGCAGATCCAGGTCGCCGGGCTCCTGGTCGGGCTGCGCACGAAGGGGGAGGTGGCGGCGGAGGTGGCGGGGGGCGTCCGGGCGCTCCGGGACGCCATGGTGCCCGTCGTTGCCGAGGACGCCGGGCAGCTCGTCGACACCTGCGGCACGGGGGGCGGCGATGTCACCACGTTCAACATCTCCACCGCGGCGGCGCTCCTCGCGGCGGGGATGGGCGTGCGGATCGCGAAGCATGGCAACCGATCGTTCACGTCCCGCTGCGGGAGCGCGGATGTCCTCGAGGCGCTGGGCGTGGACATCGAGCTCACACCCGAAGCCATGGCGGAAGTCCTCGCGGAGGCCGGCATCGTCTTCATGTTCGCGCCGCTGCTGCACCCCGCCATGCGGCACGTCGCTCCCGTCCGCCGCGAGCTCGGCATGCCCACCATCATGAACCTCCTGGGCCCGCTGACGAACCCGGCGGGCGCTCGCCGACAGGTGGTGGGTGTGACCCGGCCGGATCTTCTCGACCTGGTCGCCGGGGCCCTCAGGGAGCTGGACCACGAGCGGGCCCTGGTGGTCCACGGCGCTCCCGGCCTGGACGAGCTCAGCCCCATCGGACTCACCGACGTGGCGGAGCTCCGGGATGGCGCCGTCCGCCGCTACCGCGTCGAGCCGGGCGCCTTCGGGTGGGGTCACCTCGATCCTGCAGGGCTCGCCGGAGGCGACCCCGCGGACAACGCACGCGTCATCCTGGAGGTCTTCCGCGGGGAGGGGAACGCGGCGGCGCGCGCGGCGGTTACCCTCAACGCCGGCGCGGCCGTCTATATCGCGGGACGGGCCGACTCGCTCGAGGGCGGGGTGCGGGCGGCCGAGCAGGCCCTGGACGAGGGCGCCGGCCTGGCCGGCCTCGAGCGCCTCCGCGAGGCCACGCGCCGGGTCAGGAACTGAGCTCGCAGAGCACCCGCAGGCCCCGACGCCGAACGCCCGGCCGCCGCTTACTTCGTCGGAGGGCGTGTCACGACGGCGCGAAGGGTCCACGGGCCCTGGATCCGAGGGCGGGGCTGGCGACCGAGGACCACGACCGTGGTTCCCTTCGCCGTCTTTCGGCCCACCAGGAACGGCCGCTCCGTGCGCTTCACGCGTACCTCCGCATCACGCCCATGACGATCCCCTGGACCCGGACCCGCTCCGCGCCGAAGATCAGCGGCGTCATCGTCGGATTCGCCGGCTGGAGCCGGATCCGGCCGTCCTTCTCCCGATAGAATTTCTTCACCGTCGCGGCCTCCTGGTCCACCAGGGCCACCACCATCTCCCCGTTTTCGGCGGTCTCGCGGTGGCGGACCACCAGGTAGTCCCCATCCCGAATCTGCTCGTCGATCATGGAATCACCGGTCACCCGCAGCACGTAGTGCTCGCCCCGGCCCAGCATGTCCTCCGGGACCGCCACCGTCTCCTGCTCGTCCATGGCCTCGATCGGCTGCCCCGCGGCCACGCTGCCATACAGCGGCAGGGGCACCGCCGCGAGCTTGATCTCCGCCGGCACCAGCTCGAGGGACCGGCTCTCGTTGTAGCCCTTTCGGATATACCCCTTCGTCCGCAGATTCTCGAGGTGCTCGTGCACCGTCGCCAGGGAGCCGTAGCCGAACGCGTCGGCGATCTCCTCGAAGCTCGGCGCGTAGCCGTGCGCCTCCGAGAAATCCCGGACGAAATCGAGGATCTGCTTCTGCTTCTTGGTGAGCGGTCGCTGCTGGTGTAGCATCATGTGGTCGCCTCCGAAGAAATTCCGAAGGACAGGGTAAACCGAACAGGGACCGAAACGCAAGAGCCATGTCCGTGCTGGACGAGATCGTACGGGCCAAGCGGGCGGAGGTCGGCCGGCTGCACCCGTGGCGGAGCGCGCTGCGGAAGCAGGCGGAGTCGGCGCCGGCGCCGCGGGACTTCACGGCCGCGCTGCGGGGGGACGCGGTGGGGGTGGTGGCGGAGGTGAAGCGGCGGTCGCCTTCCGCGGGGTGGATCCGTCGGGACCTGAATGCGGCGGGGTTGGCGTCGATGTACGCGCACGGCGGGGCCAGTGCGGTGAGCGTGCTGACGGACGGGCAACACTTCGGCGGGAGCCGGGAGGATCTGGAGCAGGTGCGGGGCGCCGTGGCTGTGCCGGTGCTGCGGAAGGACTTCGTCCTGGAGCCGGTGCAGGTGCACGAGGCGCGGGCGATGGGCGCCGATGCGGTGCTCCTGATCGTGAGGATCCTGAATGACGCGGCGCTGAGGGACCTCGTGGCGCTGGCGGGCGAGCTGGCGATGGCGGCGCTGGTGGAGACGCACGAGGTGGGGGAGGTGGAGCGGGCCCTGAAGGCGGGAGCCCGGGTGTTGGGCATCAACAACCGGGACCTCTCGCGGTTCGAGACGGACCTGGGCACGACCGAGCGGCTGATCGCCGGGGTCCCCGGGGACGTGGTGGTGGTCGGGGAGAGCGGGGTCCGGGACCGGGCGGACGTGGAGCGGCTGGCGGAAGCGGGGGCGGATGCGGTTCTCGTGGGCGAGTCGCTGGTGCGGTCGGACGACCCGCAGGCGGCCGTCGCCGCGCTGGCGGGCGTGCCGAGGCGGCCGCGGGAAGCCGCGTGATGGAGATCAAGATCTGCGGCCTCTGCCGCCCGGAGGACGCCGCGCTCGCGGTGAGCGCGGGGGCCACGCACGCGGGCGTGGTCCGCGTCCCCGGCACGCCGCGGTGGCGGCCCATCGAGCGTGCGCGGGCGGTGCTGGATGCCGCGGCGGGTGGGCGTCGGGTCGGGGTGTTCGCCGACGCGGAGCCGGAGATGATCCGTGGCGAGGCGGAGTCGCTGATGCTCGATGTGGTGCAGCTGCATGGTGACGAAACGCCCGCTGAAATCGTCGTACTCAAGGAGGCGGGGCTGGAGATCTGGAAGGTGGTGAAGCCGGCGGACGGTCGGGCGGTGCTGGACGCGGCCACTCGCTACGCGGCGGCGGACCTGCTGCTCCTGGAGGGCACGAGCGCGCGGGGGCGCGGGGGGGTGGGCGCACGGTTCGACTGGGCCGCGGTGGCCGCGGTGCGGGACCGGCTCCCGGCCGGATTGCGTCTCGGCGTCGCGGGCGGGCTCTGGCCGGGGAACGTAGAGGAGGCAGTTGCGCGGCTCCGGCCGGCGCTGGTGGACGTCAGCTCCGGGGTGGAGGGGTGGCCCGGCGAGAAGGACGCGGCGCGGGTCCGCGACTTCGTCGCCAGGGCGCGCGCGGCGGCGGGACGGCTGGAAGCGACGATGGCGGAGGAGCGGTGAGCGAGCCCACGGGGATCCAGGAACGGAAGCCGGGTGCCGGCCGCTTCGGCCGGTACGGGGGCCGGTACGTGCCGGAGACCCTCATCGCCGCGCTGGACGAGCTCGCCGTGGCGTACGACCGCATCCGGGAGGAAGCGGACTTCCGTGCCGAGCTGGATGGGCTGTTGCGGGACTACGTGGGGCGCGCCACGCCCCTGTACCGGGCCGACCGGCTGGGCGAGGCGTGTGGCTGCGAGGTGTGGCTGAAGCGGGAGGACCTGAACCACACGGGAGCCCACAAGATCAACAACACGCTGGGACAGGTGCTGCTGGCGCGGCGCATGGGGAAGACCCGCATCATCGCCGAGACCGGCGCGGGGCAGCACGGTGTCGCCACGGCGACGGTGTGCGCCCTGTTCGGGCTCGACTGCGTCGTCTACATGGGGGAGGAGGACATGCGCCGGCAGGCGCTCAACGTCTTCCGCATGCAGCTGCTGGGAGCGGAGGTCCGGGGCGTCTCCTCGGGGACACGCACCCTCAAGGATGCCACCAACGAGGCGATCCGGGACTGGGTGACGAACGTCGGCGACACGCATTACATTATCGGATCGGTCGTGGGCCCGGATCCCTACCCGCGGATGGTTCGCGATTTCCAGTCGGTGATCGGCCGCGAGACCCGCCAGCAGGTGCTCGAGCGGACCCGCCGCCTCCCGGTCGCCATAGTGGCGTGCGTGGGCGGCGGCTCCAACGCCATGGGGATGTTCCATCCGTTCATCGAGGACACGGCCGTGGAGCTGGTGGGCGTCGAGGCCGCGGGCGAGGGACTGGGCTCGCGGCGGCATTCCGCCTCTCTGTCGGCCGGGCGCCCGGGCGTGCTCCACGGGTCGCTGAGCTATCTGCTACAGGACGAGGACGGCCAGATCGCGCCGGCGCACTCGGTTTCGGCGGGGCTCGACTATCCGGGCGTGGGCCCGGAGCACGCGCACCTGAAGGAGACGGGACGGGCGCGGTACGAGGCCGTGGAGGACGGGGAGGCGCTGGAAGCCTTCCATCGGCTGGCGCGGCTCGAGGGGATCATTCCGGCCCTGGAAAGCGCCCACGCGGTGGCCTACATCCTCCGGGACGGGCGCCGGTGGAGCGGCGGGGGCCCGGTCGTGGTGTCCCTGAGCGGTCGCGGCGACAAGGACGTGGCGCAGGTCGCGGAAGCGGCCGGGCCGCGGTAGACGCACGGAGGCGAACGCCATTGTGACGAAGCTCTCGCAGACACTTCCGGCGGATCCGCCGGTCAGCCTGGCGGCGTCCGACGTGGAGACCTTCCTCACGATGATGGGGAAGTCCCTGCGCGCCTTCAACATGTATCAGGCGAACAACCCGGTGTTCCAGCGGTTCCGGGAGGGGCTCCGGACATCCATCGAGGATCTCTGGCGGAAGGTCGACCGGGTGGACCTGATCGTCCAGGAGGACGGGTTCAGCTGGGGGGATGCGGTCTTCACGGTGGGGAAGGGGCGCGACAGCCTCGCCTTCGCCTTCTACAAGGACGGCGTTCGCTTCCTCACGTTCTTCCCCGGCTTCGAGGACGAGGTCAACACGTTCCTGGAGTTGGTGAACCGGGCCATGCGCCACGACGCCGCTGCCGATGACCTGATCACGGTCCTCTGGGAGGAGGATTTCGCCTCCCTCCAGTACGGCTATGTGGACCTCCTGACGGAGGGGCTGTCCGTGCCGGAGGAGCCCAGGGGTGCGACCGCCGCGGTGAACCCCGGCGCGATCCTGTCCGAGGCGGAGGCCGGGGAGAGCGAAACGCGGGAGGCCGCGGGGGCGACGGGCGCGCTCACCGCGGGGGTGACGCTGGAGGACTTCGACGAGACGGTCTACTTCCTCGACCAGTCGGAGATGGCGGCGCTGCAGACCGAGGTGGAGATCGAGATGGAGCGGGATCTCCGCGAGGACGTGCTGAACGCGCTCTTCGACCGGCTCGAGGAGTCCGGCCGCCGGCAGCGGCAGGCCGAGATCCTGGACATCCTCGATCAGCTCCTCCCGCTGTTCCTGAGCCGGGGGCACCTGGACCACGCCGCGCGGATCCTCCAGGAGCTGGACCGGCTGGTGACGATGGACGACCCGCTCGATGACGCCCTGCGGGAGCGGGTCGAGCGGCTGTTCGATCGCCTGAGCGACCCCGAGGTGCTGGAGCAGTTCGTCCAGGCCATCGAGGACGGTGCGGTCTCCCCCGATGCGGACGAGGTGAACCTCTTCTTCAGCCGGCTGCACCCGCAGGCTCTGCCCGTCCTGATCCGCTTCTCCGAGATGGCGGAAACCCCGGGCGTGCGGGGCCGCCTCTCCTCCGCCATCGATGGGCTGGCGACGCGCTACCCGACCCAGGCCGGCAAGCTCCTGCAGTCGGACGAGCCGGCGCTGGTGCGGGGCGCCGCCCGGGCCGCGGGGCGAGTCGGTCTCGGCCAGGCCGTTCCGGGACTCCATGCCGTGCTAGCGCACGCCGACCGGGACATCCGCATGGCGGTGGTGGAAGCGCTGGTCTCCATCCGGCTCACCCCGGCGCTCCACGCCCTCACCGACGCGCTGGACGACTCCGATCGGGATGTCCGGGTGGCCGCCGCCCAGGCCCTCGGCGCGGTCCGGTTCGCCTCGGCGCGGGAGCGCCTGACCGAGTGTCTCGGGCAGCGCCGCCTGAAGCACGCCGACCTCACGGAAAAGATGGCGTTCTACGAGGCCTTCGGCGCGATCGGCGGCAGCGCGGCCGTGGAGCGTCTCGACACGCTGCTGAACCGGAAGGGCTTCATGGGACGGCGGCCTCCGAGCGAGGACCGGGCCTGCGCCGCCCTCGGGCTGGGCCAGGCCGCGACGCCCGCCGCGCGGGAGGCGCTGGAGAAGGCCCGGGAAGACGGCGATCCGATCGTGCGGAACACCGTCCACCGGGCGCTCAGGCTCGACGAGGGCGGATGACGCGGACCTACACCGTCGACAGCACCGCCGCGCTCCAGGCCCAGGGGCAGACCTTCCTGGCGGGGCTGTACGCGGCGCTTCAGGCCATGAAGCTCTTCCCCCTGGAGAACCAGACCGTGCAGAAGGCGCTCAACGACCTCCACGCGGCCGCCGTGAAGGTGGTGGAGCGGGAGGGCGTGATCGAGCTCGGGCTCGTCGGCGATTTCATCTTCATCAACGACGTCCGGCTGCGGCTCGACCTCTCCACCTACGCCGCCTTCTCGCTCGTCTCGAGCTCCCTCGCGAAGCACCAGGTGGGGACGGTGGCGGTTCAGAAGGGCGTGCAGCGGTCGGAATGGCCGCCGTTCCTCTCCCTCCTGCTCCAGAAGGCCGAGGACGGGGACCGGGCCTATGACGACTTCCTGGCGCGGCTCGGGCGGTCGCCCGTCGAGCATATCCAGACGGGGCCGGAGCGGGAGCGGGCGGACCTGGACCAGGACGACAACGTCTCCAAGGAGGCCGCGAAGCGGGCATACTTCCAGACGGTGGAAGTGGCGAAGACCGTTCTGGGGGACACGCGGCTGGGGAAGTCGGTGAACGTCCGGCGGGTGAAGCGGGCGGTGCAGTCCATCGTGGACCAGGTGCTCAACAACGAGACCTCGATCATGGGCATGACCGCGCTCCGCGATTACGACGATTACACGTTCACCCACTGCGTGAACGTGTGCATCTTCAGCGTGGTGCTCGGCCAGAAGCTCGGGCTGAACAAGCTGCAGCTGTACGAGCTGGGGCTCGGAGCGCTGTTCCACGACCTCGGCAAGATGCGGATCGACCCATCGATCACGAACAAGCCGGGGTCGCTGACGGATGAGGAATTCCAGGAAATGCAGCAGCATACCACCGAGGGTCTCCTGGCGCTCTTCGACATGCACGGCTTCGGCGAGGTGCCGTTCCGGGCGATGCTCATGGCCTATGAGCATCACATGAAGCTCGACCTCACCGGCTACCCGAAGAACCGGCGGACCAGGAGGCCGACGCTGTTCAGCCGGATCGTCGCCGTCGCGGACGGGTTCGACGCCGCCACGACGCAGCGGGTGTACATGGAGCGCGCGTGGCGGCCGGAGGAGGCGCTGAAGGAGATGCGCGACAACCCCCGCCGTGGCTACGATCCGCTCCTGGTCAAGGCGCTCATCAACGTGACGGGGATCTTCCCCGTGGGCACGGTGGTGATCCTCGACACCCACGAGATCGCCGTGGTCATGGCGCCGAACCCCGACCCGACCAGGCTGAACCAGCCCCTCATCAGGATCGTCTACGATGACCAGGGCCGGCCCGTCCCGGATCCGGTCACCGTCAACCTGGCCGAGGACGACTTCCACGGCGGCGAGCCCCGGACCATCATCAAGACGACGCGGGCCGACCGGCACGGTATCGACGTTGGCGCATACTTCCTCTGAGCCGCGCCTCGGCGCGCGGCTGCGGGAGCGGCGCGCGGCCGGCCGGCCCCTCCTGGTTCCCTACCTGACCGCCGGATTCCCCGGTCAGGAATCCACACCCGCCCTGATGGCCGCCCTCGCCGGAGCAGGCGCGGACGCGATCGAGCTCGGCGTCCCGTTCAGCGATCCGCTGGCTGATGGCCCGACGATCCAGGGTTCTTCCCAGGCCTCGCTGGACGCCGGCGGGTCGCTGGAGGCCACCCTGGACGCCCTCCGCCGCTTCCGGGCCGCGGATGGGGAGACGCCCGTGGTGCTGTTCACGTACCTGAACCCCGTGCTGCGACGCGGCGTGGACGCCTTCCTGGCGGATGCGCTGGATGCGGGTGCGGATGGCGTGCTGCTGACCGACCTGCCGCTGGGGGAGGACCCGGAGCTCGAGGCGGCCTTCGAGGCCTCGCCGCTGGACCTCGTCCGCCTGATCGCCCCGACCACCCCCCGGGAGCGCGCGCTCCGCATCGCCGCCCGGGCGCAGGGGTTCGTCTACTACATCTCCCGCGCCGGCGTCACGGGAGCCCGGAGCGAGCTGCGCGAGGGGCTGGCTGCCGAGGTCACGGCGCTCCGCGCGGTGGCGGCCGTCCCCGTCCTGGTGGGGTTCGGCATCAGCACGCCGGCGCAGGCCGCCGAGCTCGCGGGGGTGGCTGACGGCGTCGTCGTGGGCAGCGCGCTCATCGACGTGATCCGGGAGCGCGGCGAGAGCGCCGCGGCCGGTTTCATCGCGGGGCTCCGCCGGGCGCTGGACGGCGCGGGGTAGGTCGCGCCCGCCGTCACTCCCGCATTGCCACCATCGGCCGGACCCGCGCCGCCCGCCGCGCGGCGAAGAACACCGCGCCGATCCCCGAGGC
>DATKBW010000055.1:0-4463 GCA_035513575.1 Longimicrobiales bacterium
CTGCTCCGGGACGAGTACCCGCCGTTCACCCTCCGCGTCTGACGTGATGCCGTGGAACCGGAGTAGGGTCGCGATGAGAGTTGTCGTTTTCCTGACTGTGCTGCTGCTCCCCCCCGCCGCGGTCGCCGCCCAGGGGCTCGAGTTCCCGGCCCTCCCGGCGGACGCGCCGGCGGGGACCGGCCGCGTGGAGGCGTGCACGGCGCCGGGGCTGGTCGGGAGCGCGCGGTGCGGCGTGTACCGGGTGTGGGAGGGCCGGGAGCGGCGCGAGGGGCGCACCGTGGACATCGCGTTCGTCGTCCTGGAGGCGCTGGAGCCGAGCGAGCGGGCGGAGGACCCGGTCGTGCTCCTCCCGGGCGGCCCGGGGCAGGCGTTCATCCCCGGCGCGGTGCGGATCTCGCGGGGGTTCGACGCGCTGCGGCGGACGCGGGATGTCCTGCTCGTGGACGTGCGGGGTGTCGGCCGCTCGCAGGCGCTCGACTGCGGAATGCCGTACCCGGGCGGTCTGCGGTCCCGGTTCGGGGCGCTCTTCCCGCTCGACCACATCGCGGCCTGCCGGGACACGCTGGCCGGCCGGGCATCGCTCGAGGAGTACACGACGGCGTCGAGCGTGGACGACGTCGACGAGCTGCGCGCCTGGCTCGGCTACCAGCGCGTGAACCTCTCCGGGGGGTCGTACGGGACGCGGGTGGCGCAGGTCTACATGCGGCGCCACCCCGGGTCGGTCCGGACGGTGGTGCTGAACGGGGTCACCCCGGTGTCGGAGCCCGGGTACGTGCACCACGCGCGCCTCCTCCAGCGCACGCTCGACGGCGTCGTGGCCGCGTGCGCGGCGGACGCGGAGTGCTCGGCGAGGCACCTGCGGCTGGGCAAGGACGTCGCCGCCATGCTCGCGCGCTTCCGCGCGGCCCCGGTCGAGGTCGAGCTCCGGGGCGAGCGCGTCCCCTTCCACCTCGCGGACCTCGCCTACGCGCTGCGCGGGCTCCTCTACGGCCGAGCGGACGAGCTCCCGGCGCTGATCCAGGGCGCCGCCGCCGGCGACGTCCTCCCTCTGGCCGAGTACTACGTCGAGCGGACCGGGTGGGTCGGAGAGCCCGGCGGCGTGACGGGCTACCACCTGTCGGTCCTCTGCGCCGAGGACATCGACCTCGTGACCGACGAGCTGGCGCGCGAGGCGACGGCGGGCACGTTCATGGGGAGCGCCCTGATCGACAGCTACCGCGCGGCGTGCGCGATCTGGCCGCACGCGCGGCTCCCCGCGGCACACTTCGAGCCGGTCACCCGTGACATCCCCACGCTCCTCCTCTCCGGCTCGCTGGACCCGGTCACGCCGCCGGAGGGCGCGGAGACCGTCGCGCGCCACCTCCCCGACGCGCTCCACGTCGTGGTCCCGGGCGGCGGCCACGGCGTAGGCGGGCCGTGCATCGAGCGGATGGTGGTCGAGCTGATCGAGAGCGGGTCGCTCGAGGGGGTGGACACGTCGTGCGTGGGGGGAAGCGAGTAGGCCCTTGCCCCGGTCCCATACTCAAGTCATACTCAAGACATGAGTAAGCGATTGCAGGTCGTGCTGGACGAGGAGGAGTACGCCGAAATCGGTCGGGCGGCGGAGGAGGCCCGGCTCACGATTTCGGCCTGGGTGCGGCGGGCGTTGCGAGAGGCCCGCGCGGCCAGCGGGCTGGGCGGGGACGCGGTTCCCCTGCGCGTGGAGCTGCCGGCGGCGGTCCACGGGAAGCTCCGGGACCGGGCGCGGGCGGAGCACCGGTCGGTGGCGGGGGAGGCGGCGTACCTGCTGGAGCGGGCTCTGGCGGAAGCGGCGTCGCTGTCGCTGCTCGAGCTGGAGGGGCTCGGCGCCCCGCTGTGGGAGGGGGACGCCGCGGCGGACCACGTCGCTCGAGAGCGGGACGCCTGGGACTGATCGCCGCGCTGCCACCGGGGCCGGTGGCCATTGACACGGCCATCGTCATCTACCTGATGGAGCGTCACGCGCGGTTCGCGCCGGTGGTGCGGCCGCTGTTCGAAGCGGCCGACCGCGGAGAGGTGGCGCTGGTAACGTCGGGCGTGACGCTCCTCGAGGTCCTGGTGGTGCCCCTCCGCGCGGGCGATGAGGCCCTGGCCGACCGCTACGAGGCCCTCCTCACCCGCGGCCGCGGGCTGACGCTGGTCGAGCTGGACCGCCCGCTGCTCCGCGCCGCCGCCCGTCTCCGCGCCACCCACGCCGTCCGCACGCCCGACGCGCTCCAGCTCGCCGCCGCCCTCGCCCGTCGCTGCGGGTGCTTCCTCACCAACGACCGCCGATTGCCATCCCTTCCGGGTCTGCCGGTCCTCCAGCTGAGCGATCACGCGACCTGAGGGGCCGACACAACTTTCTCACCATTCCCTGACAATTGTATCCGAACCGGCGCGACCGGCCGGGCGTGGCGTTCCCTCCACAGCACGCCCATGATCTTTCCCTGCAACGACTTACGCGAAAATTCACGCCGGGCCCGTCTCTTGCCCGATCCCCGGGGCTCGATAGGGTGCGGTCCCGCACCCACGTTCCCGAGTAAAAGGAGCTGGAACCATGCGACGTCGCATCCTTGCTCTGCCCGTGGCCATCGCCCTGGTGGCGATCCCGGGCGCCGTGGCCGCGCAGGCCTGCGTTGGCGTGCCGGTGGCGGAGAGCTACAACGCGGTGACCGCCCAGGTGGGCTTCCCGCAGGACGGAATGGCGTACGGGGCGGGCTTCCGCCACAACATGACCGGGCCGTTCTCGTTCGGCGCGTCGTACAGCCTGTCGGCGTACGACAACGTGGACCCGAAGCAGCACGGTCTGGGGGCCGAGGTGAACTACGAGCTCACCGCCTTCGAGCTGCCGCTGTCGGTGTGCCCGACGGTCGGTCTGGGCTACAGCCGCATCGCGGACGACGTGTCGTCCATCAGCGCGCTGTCGGTCCCGGTGGGCGTCGGCTTCGGCAAGGCGTTCCCGCTGTCGCAGAAGGTGTCGGTGGTGCCGCACGTCGTGCCGCAGTGGGTGTGGACGCGCGCGACGGTCGAGTTCGGCGCGGAGTCGATCAGCGCTGATGACTCGGTGCTGGCCGCGCTGTTCGGCGCCACGTTCTCGCTGCCCCGCTTCTACGTGGGCGGCGGCGTGACCTGGATCAACGAGGACGGCGTGGATCCGATCTTCGCGATCATGGGCGGCATGCCGTTCTAACGGCTGTACGCTTTCGGTTCGTGGTCGGGGGTGAGGCTGATGATGGCCTCGCCCCCGATCGCGTTTGTGCGGATACTGTCCCCCTGATGAACGCCATCACCACCCGCCTCGCGCCCCTGCGCACCGTCTTCCTCACCGTCGCGGCGCAGGGGATCGTCCTGTGGGCGGCGCTGGGGGACCGCCGCTGGATGGAGGCGCTGCGGGGCGCCGCGGGCGGCTGGCTCGACCCGAACCTCCCGGCCGGCGCCCTCGTCTTCCTCCTGAGCGTCGTCCCCTTCGTCTTCCTCCGGGCGCGGCTCCGGCCCCGGGACATCGGGCTGGAGGCGCGGAAGCTCGGGCGCGGCGTCGTCGTGGTGGCGGCGCTCTGGCTCGCGACCCAGCTGGGCCTCGCGCTCCTCGCCCTCCTCGCCGACGAACCCCTCCGCCCCGCACGGCTCTGGCTCCGCCCGTCCGCCCCCGCCGGGCCGCTGGGGTTCCTCGCGGCCATGCTCGTCGTCATGACCGCCGTCGAGGAGGCGACGTTCCGCGGCTTCGTGCTCCCCCAGCTCTGGCTCCGGCTCCCGGGCTCCGCGCGCGTGCGGACCTGGGGCGCCGTGCTGGGGTCGGCCGTGCTGTTCGCCCTCGTCCACATCCCCAGCCGGCGGTTCCTCTACGGCCTCGACACCGCCGGCCTCGCCGCCAGCCTCGCCGCCCTCGTGGCCTTCGGCATCTTCATGGCCGTGATCTACCTCCGCACCGCCAACCTCTGGGTCGCGGGCGGCGTCCACGCCCTCATGAACGCCCCGACCCCGCTGCTCGACGCACCCGTGCCGCCCCTCCTCGTCCTCGTCCCCCTCGTCCTCGGGCTCGTGGTGCTCTGGCCCCGGCTCCCGGGCGGCGGACGGCGGCCGCTGCTGGCGGGGACGGCCATCCGGGTCGACGACGGGGATAGACCGACTCCTACGGCCTTTCCAGCACCTCGATCCTGACCCGCGTATGCCCGGCCCGGATGAAGTCCAGCTCGCGCGCGGCCGTGCGCGACAGGTCCAGCACCCGGCCGTGCGCGTACGGGCCCCGGTCCACCACCTCCACCTCCACCTCGTTCCCGTTCGCCAGGTTCGTCACCCGCAGGCGCGTCCCGAACGGCAGCGTCCGGTGCGCCGCCCACATGCGCGCCTGCCGGAACGGCACCCCGCTGGCCGTCGTCCGACCCTCGAACCGGTCCGCGTAGTAGCTCGCGGACCCCGTGATCGTCGCCAGCGCAGGCTCCCGGACGGGCGCCGGGGCGGCGGCG
>DATKBW010000056.1:0-30712 GCA_035513575.1 Longimicrobiales bacterium
GGGATATCGGCTTACCAGCCCAGCCGACATCGCCTACAACTGCGTAGCATGGGGGGCGGGGGAAAGTCACCGCTGGTGGGAGCCAGCGGCCGGCTACTATTGGCCGCCCGATGTTCCTGTGGAGGCGACCGTGAACGCCTACGAGGCCGCGTTGGCGAGCTTGGGCTACGTACCCACTGCGTCGGTGGCGCTTGAACCAGGGATCGAAAAGGTTGTTCTTTACGCTGACGCCAGCGGCTTGCCCACCCACGTCGCTAGACAACTCCCAACGGGGAGGTGGACGAGCAAACTCGGGCAGTCGGTTGACATCGAGCACCGCAACCCAGCTGCGCTGATTTCGAACGACTACGGGCGACCTGTGCTGACGCTCGCGCGCGCCACCGGCCTGCCGCCCGCCCAAGTTGGAGGGGGGGGTCAGGATGGATGACCAGCAGGCCGCCAATATCTACTTGGCGCTGTATCAGCAGGAGCTTGGGCATCGCGACGCGATAGACGCCCGGGTGCAGTTCGCCGCCGGCCTGGTCGTGGTGCTCGCTGGGGCGGCCCTTTATCTGACCGGTGAGCGCCCGCAGTTCGGAACGCCCTTGCTCGCGTGGGTGTTCTGGGTCGCCCTTTCCTTGGGTTACGTCACATTGGTGGCCGCGGCGTTCCTTGTGGCGCGTTCGTACTGGAGCATCCGGTCCTCTTACACCGTTTTCCCCGACCTCAGAAAGGCCGAGGAGTACCGGCAACGGCTAATCCGGGATCGGGAGACGTACGGCGCAGAGGCAATGAATCCGGACCAGGAGTTTCACTCGTTCGTGGTCGACTCCCTGACCAAAGCGGCGGGCGAAGGTCGAAAGGTCAACCTGACGAGGGCCGACCGACTTTTTTGGGGCGGTGTCTTTCTCGTTGTCGCGGCTATCCTCCTTGGACTGGCGGCCATACCTTTTCAGTTCCGTAGTTGAGGCCACCGACCAAGAGCAGTCGATATGAGCGACGAACAGCAGCAGGGGCAGGGAGACAGCGGTCGGCAGGGTGGCGACCAGCCCGGAGGAGGGCAGGGGGAAAAGCCGTCACCAGGTCCGTACGTTCCCCCTCGACGCCCGCCCGTTGAGCATACGCGCGAGGGGGACCACTCGCAGATCGAGCGGACGGACATCCGTCCTAGAGAATAGTGCCGCGCGGTGCCGCCTAAACAGCCGCGAACCTGGGCACGTTATGGGCACGTCCGGCCGAAAGCGGAAAAACGGCGGAGAACGGCGGTAAGTCTGAACCTGCGAGAAATGGCGGCGCGGGGCTGGGTAGGCAATGGGTACCGAGGCGCCCCATCGGCTGATGGCCACCGAAAAGAAAGAGCGCTTTCTCGTCAGGGTGGCGGGGGTGATCGATAAGGGCTGCGCCCTGTCGCCCCTGCTCGCCATCGTCGCCGTGCTGTTGCTCGGCGCCTCCATGGCGTTCTGCTGACGACCCCGCCAAGACCGGCGATTGAAACCAAGCCGACGCGGCGGAGAAATTCGACCACTGCACCGCGGGCGCCAGGAATCGGCAGACACGGCCCAGCTCCACACAAAATCAAGGGCCCCTGAGCGACCTTGGGCGGCGCGCACACCAGAAAGAGAGCATGGCCACCAGCAAGGACCGGTTGCACTGGCTCGTCGACCAGCTCCCCGAGCGGGAGGCGCACGCGGCCGAACGATTCCTCGAGTACCTCCGCGCGAGCTCCGAGCCCCTCCTCCGCGCGCTCGTCGAGGCACCGCTTGAGGATGAGATAGAAAGCGAAGAGGAACGGGACGCTGTCCGCGAGGCGTGGGCCGACGTGGAAGCGGGCAGGCTTCGAAAGGTGGAGATCAAGATCGTGGGCGAAACCGGGTGACCAAGTGGTCCCTCCTCCTCACCCACCGCGCGGAGAAGGATCTCCGGGAGCTCTCGAGCGAGGACTCTGATCGGGTGATGCTCGGCCTGGCGCGGCTCGCGATAGAGGGCGCCGGCGACATCCGACGTCTCAAGCACGTCGACCCCCCCGAGTGGCGGCTTCGAGTGGGTGATGTTCGCGTGCGCCTGACGTATAGGCCCGACGAGAAGGAGATCATCGCCCTCCGAATCCTCCCCCGCGGGAAGGCTTACCGGTGACCCCTTGGAGGACGAAAGTCGAGGCCTCGCACCCCGAGTGGCTCCCGTTCCTAGAAGCGGTGGCAGACCGGGCGGCCGGGGATGCGCTCGCTGCCGGGGACGCCGGCCGCGCATCGCGTGAGATCCTCGCCGACCAAGCGGCCGCCGTTGCATCCGTTCTCTTGTTCGGCGTGGAGTTCATGGACGCTACGCGTAGCGTGGAGGCAATCGAGCGGAGGGATGGCCTCGCTACCAGCACGGCCGGCAATGACCTCCAGCAGATCGCGGAGACGCTCCGCCGGCTGCGGGAGGACCCTGCCCTACTGGACGCATTCCAAGCGAAGGCATCGCTCCTGCCGAGTCGGACCCGGAGTGCTGTGCTCTCGGCCGTGGAAGAGGCCGGCGCGCTGGAGCCCCTGCATCCGCCCACGCGTAGCCGGCTGAAGCTCAACGCACGCGAGGCTGGGCCCGCGATCACCGCGGCGCTAGAAGCGCGGCTCGCACCGGTCTGGAAGCAGATCCGTGCGCTCGAAGAGAGGTTCTCCCGGCTCAGCGACGGCGATGAGTGGAAGCTCGAGGGGCTGCTTGCCGAGCGCGACCGGCTGCTAGAGGCAGTAGCGAAGGTAGAGCGAGAGATCCTCGCCGACGCTCTCGTTGAAGAGACGCCGGACGGACGCCTGGTACGGATTCACAGCGCTCTGGAGGCGTTTCGGAGCCGCGGCCATGGAGAGGAGGCGTGAGCATTGGCGCGGCCGCCGATTTCGAGTTCGACGTTGCCATCTCGCTCCTCGGCGAGGACGAGCCGTTCGCGCGCGAGCTCGAGGAGCAGGTGTCGAAAGTGGTCCGCGGCGACGTCTTCCTCTACTCCCGCCGCAAGGAAGAGCTGGCGATCACCGGTGACTTGGTAGGGCGCTTCACCGAGGTGTTCCGCGACGAGGCCAGGGTCGTGGTCATCCTCTACCGCGCGGAATGGGGCCGAACCCCCTTCACCAGCATCGAACACGACGCGATCAGGGCACGCCGCGGGCGCTCCACGGACCTCCGCTGGGTCGTGGTCGTCTCGATGGATCCGCCGGCGCTGCCGGACTGGTATCCCCGGCACCGAGTTCTGGCTGAGCCCTGAAACCTTCAGCGCTGAGGCCATGGCCTCAGTGATCGCCGCCCGTGCCGGCGAGGCAGGGGGCAAGGTCGGGCGGGAATCCCCTGGGGACCTTGCCCGGCGGTTCGCCGAGAAAAAGCGCCGGGAAGGCGAGCGCGGGCGGCGGCAGTCGACGGAGGGCCGGGCCCAGACGGAGGAGGAAATGGAGCGACTCCTCAAGGAGCTGAAGCGTCACGCCGAGGAGATTACCGAGGCCTGGCACCCCATGGTCGTGGAAGAGGAGAATGCACTCCGGTTCTCGGTGGTTTTTCAAGGCCAGAACCTTCACTTCTTCCATCGCCCGACGGGCAACACGCTACGGGAAGCGGAACTCGTGGCTCAGTTGACCCGCCGTGGCCAGCGAGGTCACACTACCTGGACCTATCGCCTCGAGCTGGACGAGAACGACGTCTGGTGCTGGCGGAACACCGACGTCGACGACCACCCTGGTGGGCCCGTCGTCATACTCAACGTCCGCACGGACGAGCTGCAAACGACGCCGGAGCTCGCCGAGGGCTTCGCCCGGAAGCTGGTCCAATGGGCGACGAAATGAGTGGAGCCGCCCGGACCGTGATCGGATTCGTGTCGGGGATGGCCGCCCTCCTGACTCTGTGGATCGGCGGAAGCGTCCTCCTGGCGATCGCGGCCGACTGGATCGACGTCATCGGTCTCGGCCTCCTCCTGCTGATCGCGGTCGGGATCTTGGTCCGGAACGCCTGGGGGCGTTGGCAGTGGAAGCGGCGGCAGCGAGTTGAAGCAGGCTCGACGACGGCAGGGCCGGAGGTCCTGTCCGAAGAGGAACCGAGGAGGTGAAGGTTGAATCGGAAACGGCTTCGGCGAATTGCAGTGGGTGCGGCGAGCCTGGTGCTCCTGGCGCTGGTGGTCGGATGGGGTCAGGACGCCGCCTACGAGCGGGACATCCGTGACTTCCGCACCGCGGTGTGGGAACTCCAGGCTGCCGTGGCCACCGGACTGACCCGTGACGAGTACCGGGACCTGCTCAGGGCCGCGCGGGTGAAACAGCTCAAGGCCAGAGCGGAGCTCTTCCACTGGGACATCCGCCGGGAGTCCTGGGGTCTCTTGAACCGGACCCTGACGCGCTACGAGGAGGCCGCCACCGCCTGGGATCGGAAGGACAACAGCCTCTCCGGGGGGACCGCCTACCAAGCGGCCGACAGCCTACGGCAGGCATCCTGGACTCAGGCGGGGGAGAGCCTCCACGCTGCGGACTTCACGCGGCGCACCTGGTGGTGGGCGGACTTGCCCGGGAGCGGCGAGAGCGTGTTCGAGGGCTATCGCGCGCAGCGCTGAGGCGCCGCCCGGAAGGAGTACGAGGAGGCGAGTTGCACTTGGCGACCGGCCGGCGCCGGCACCGCCAACTTGACCGCCGGAAAAGGGACGCCCGGTGCGCACTTAATGCGCACTCACGCCATACGGCTCCCTCCATTTTCCCAGTCGGGACGGCCGGATTCGAACCGGCGACCCCCTGAACCCCATTCAGGTGCGCTACCGGGCTGCGCCACGTCCCGAGAAGGCAGGAAGATAGCGGCCCGGCGCGTCGCCTACAACCCGGCCGGGAGGGCCCGGGGGGTGGGCGCTCAGGGCACCGGCACGGCGCGCGGGGGGGCGGCGGCGGGCGCGGCCTCGCGGTCCCTCAGGTGCCACCCCGCCGCGGCGACCCATACCAGGCCGAGCATGTACAGCGCCATGGCGACGGCGCCCATGGTGAAGTTGAGCCCGGTCGCGTGGAGGAGCACGACCGCCGCGCCCACGGCGACCCCGCTCCAGCCCAGCCAGGCGGGCCACCCCGGGGTGCGGACCATGGCGACCCCGAAGAGGGTCACGCCCGCGTAGTAGGCGGCGATTCCCATCAGCCCGACGGCGAAGCTGGTGTAGCTGAGGGCGGTGTACGCCTCGTTCACGTGGTCGAAGATGGTGCCGGTGGCCAGGCCGGTAACGCCGTATACGCCCAGGGCGCCGGCGAGGAACAGACCGACACCGCCGAAGAGCGCGCCGGCGTAGGCGAGCGCGGCCCAGCCCTCAGCGGCGCTGCCGTTGAACTGCCGTGTGAGCACCACCGCGCCGCCGATCCAGAGCAGTCCCGCCAGCGCCATGAGCCAGGGCGAGAGCGTGGGCAGCGTCAGGGCGCGGAATGCCTCCAGCGAGTTCGCCCCGGGGGAGGCGAGGATCGATCCCGCGGCCAGCGCGACGGCGGACGCGATCAGCGCTAACCCGCCGATCCTGCGAGTGGCACCCTGATGCATCGCAGCACCTCCTGGAAAGGGGACGAGCCGGCGGTGGCCGGGCTGGCCAAGGATACCCCCTGCCGCGGCGCCCTCCTAGGATATCGCCCGCCGCGGCTCCTCCCCGGCAAACACCTTGCATCCCGGATTCCCGGCAACGTCAGATGCGGGGGAAAGACCATGGCGCGCAAGCGGGATTCGGAACCGGTGGACCAGAAGGACCCGAACATGGGGCTGGCCGTTCGCCTCGCCGTCGCCGGCGCCGTCGGCCTCGGCGCCCTCGCCAGCGGCTTCCTCCTCTCCCGCGGCGGCCGCCGCCTCGTCCAGGATGCCTTCCGCGGCAAGCGACGCAGCCCCCTCACCGATCGCGTCCTCGAGGTCCTCTGGCGCGACCCCGCCCTCGGTCGGCGCCACCTGGACGTCGAAGAGGTGGGCGAGGGCATCGTGATCCTGGCGGGTGCGGTGGCCACGGACCGGGAACGCCGGATCGCGCGGGAGCTCGCGCTCGGGGTGCACGGTGTGAACGACGTCGACGACCGGCTCGCCCTCGATCCCTCCCTCAAGCCGCGCCGGTCCCGCCAGCCCGTCCCGTGAGCGCGGTGGCAAGGCCCTTGCGCCAATCTGCCGAGCGCACGCGCGTGCGTGTGTAGAAACTCGTGACGGAGAGAGCAGCCATGCGGAGCACCATACTCGTGATCGCCGCGGCACTGGGCCTTGCGGTCGCGGCCCCGGCGTCGGCGGCCGTACAGGGCAAGCCGGATCGCCCGCCGGCGGAAAAGCAGAAGGAGAAGCAGGCGCAGGCGCGGGGCCAGGGCCAGGAGCGGGGTCCGGCGCGGGCTGGCGCCCCGGGCCAGGCCGCGAATCGTGGCCAGGGCCAGGCGGCGAACCGTGGCCAGGGCCAGGGCCAGGCGCGCGGGCAGGCGGCGCGTGGCCAGGGTGGTCCGCCGGCGCAGGCGCGTGGTCGCCGGGGCGGTCCGGCGCCGGACGTGGCGACGTTCAACCGCGACCTGGTGACCCGGGCGGCGGCGGTGCGGGGGCGACGACACGGGGAAGGGAAGCGGGTGGTGGTGCAACAGGAGGGGAGCGAGCTGCGCGTGGTCCGTGCGGACGGTCAGGTGCTGTTCTCGCTGGATCGTGAGGACGCGAGCCGGCTCGGGTACTGGCGGGTGGCTGTGGCGCCGCAGGCGAGGGCGGAAGCGCGTCCGGACCGGCGGGAGGGCGGCGGGATCTTCGACCGGGTACGCGATGACCGGGCCGGGGACACCGGCGGGTCGCCGGCGTTCTGCCGGAGCGGCGAAGGGCATCCGGTCTGGGGCCGGGAGTGGTGCGTCGACAAGGGCTTCGGCCTGGGGAACGATGGCGGTCTGTGGGGCCGGGTGAGCGATGTCGACGACGTGATCCTGCGGCGTCCCAGGACGGACCGTGAGCTGGACCGGGGCGGGCTCACGGACGTGCTCGGGGACATCGTGTTCGGCCGGCTGGCGCTGCAGTCGCTGGTGCTGGGAGCCGATCAGCCGCTGACGGGGCGGTGGATCGGGGAGTCGGATGGCCCGCGGATCCTGCGGGTCCGGGCCGGTGACCTCACGGTGGCCGAGCTCGTGGACGCGGACCGGGACGACCGGGTGGACGTGATGCTGGTCAACCTCGGCAGCTGAGCCCGCCACGCGGGGACGAGGAGGGGGCGCGGCCACCGGCCGCGCCCTTTTCTTTGGTCGGAACGCGGCTGTCCGGGGCCGGCCCACCGGAGCGTTGAAGGAGCGGTGACCGCCGCCCCGGAAGGAGACCCCTCATGCGCCTCGTGCCGCGTACCCTTTCCCTCGCCCCCGTCCTCGCCGTCGTCCTCGCCGCGGCGGGGGTCCTCGCCGCGGGCGCCGACGCCCAGCAGGCGCCGGACCCGGAGCGTTGCCGTACGCATCCCGAGTGGCGGCAGCTGGACTTCTGGATCGGGACGTGGGACGTGGTCCACCCGGAGGACGGCCGCCCGCTGGGAGTGAACGTGATCGAGCCCGTACTGAACCATTGCGCCCTGGTGGAGCGCTGGACCGCGGCCCGCGGCGGCACCGGCACGAGCCTGAACTTCTACGACCCCCAGCGGCGGACCTGGAGGCAGGTGTGGGTGGACGCCTTCGGCAACGTCCTGGATTACCGCGCGGGCGAGTTCCGGGACCGCGCGATGCGCTTCAGCGGGGTGAGCCTCGGGCCGGACGGCGACTCGACGTTCCAGAAGCTCACCTTCCACCACGTGGCGGCGGACACCGTGCGCCAGGTCTTCGAGTCCTCGAAGGATCGGGGCGCGACGTGGACCGTCGACTGGGTCGGGATCTACATCCGCACCGCGCCGCCGGACCCGGGCGCTCGTGACTGAGCGGGGGAGCGCCGCGCGGCACTGGTCCGGCCGCCGCCGTGCCGTCATCTTGGGGGCCATGGCGGAGCGACGGAGGGTCTCCACGGACGCCCCCTGGGCGGAGGCGGTCGGGTACTCGCGGGCGGTGCGCGTGGGTGACACGATCTACGTGTCGGGGACGGCCCCCCTGGACGAGGAGGGCGAGGTCGCCCACAAGGGGGACGTGTACGCGCAGGCGCGGCGGTGCCTGGCGATCATCACGGCGGCGCTGGGGGAAGCGGGCGCGCGGCCGGAGCACGTGGTCCGGACGCGGCTGTACGTGCGGGACGCGTCGATGTGGCGGGAGGTCGGGCGGGCCCACGCGGAGGTGCTGGGTCATGCCCGGCCGGCCACGACGCTGGTGGAGGTGAGCGGCTTCATCAACCCGGACATCCTGGTCGAGATCGAAGCGGTCGCGGTGGTCTGAGTGGAGCCGATGCAGAATGGAATGACGGAGGGTCCGGCGGGGGGGCCGGAGCCGCGGGTGGCCGCCCTGCTGGTCGGGGGGCTGATGGTCGCGGCGCTCGCGGCCGCGGCGTGGCCCGGCGCGGCCGCCGCACAGGAGCCCGGGGCGGACCCGCGGGGGCTGACGCTGGACGTCGTCGAGGACACGCTGCCGAACGGGCTCCGCGTCCTGGTGCTCAGGCGGGCGGGCACACCCACGGCCTCGCTGGTGCTCCGGTTCGACGTGGGATCGGTGAACGAGCGGCTGGGTGAGACCGGGATCGCCCACTTCCTGGAGCACCTCCTCTTCAAGGGCACCACCACGGTCGGGACCGCGAACGTGCGCAGGGAGCGCGAGCTGTTCGTCCTCATGGACGCGGCCCACGACTCGCTCCTCGGCGCCCGCGGCCGCCGGGACCGTGTGGAGGAGACCCGCCTCGCCGGGCGCATCCGCGCGCTGGAGGAGCGCGCCCGGGAGCTGGTCCGGGCGAACGAGTTCGACCGCCTGCTCACCGAAGCCGGCGCCCGCGACCTGAACGCCACCACCAGCTACGAGTCCACCACCTATTACGCGCAGCTCCCCGCCAACCGCGTCGAGCTCTGGTTCGTCCTGGAGGCCGACCGCATGGCGAACCCGGTGTTCCGGGAGTTCTACGCGGAGCGGGACGTGGTGGCGGAGGAGCGGCGGAGCCGGCTGGAGACGACGCCCGGCGGCCGCCTGCTGGAGGAGTTCTACGCCGCGGCCTACCGCGTCCACCCGTACGGGGTGCCGGTGATCGGCCACATGTCGGACATCCAGGCGTACACGCGGGCGCAGGTGGCCGACTACCACCGCCGCTTCTACCGTCCGAACAACGCGGTCCTGTCGGTGGTCGGGGACGTGGACCCGCGACAGATCCTGCGCTGGGCGCACCGGTACTTCGGGCCGATCCCGGCGGGCGAGGAGCCGCCACCGGTGCTGGCGGAGGAGCCCGAGCAGACCGGGGAGCGACGGATCGAGGTGGCGTTCGAGGCCGAGCCGGAGCTCCTCGTCGGCTGGCACGTCCCGCACGGCCGCCACGACGACGCCCCCGCCCTCTCGGTCCTCGCGCGCATCCTGGCGGGCGGCAAGACGGGCCGGCTGTACCGTCGTCTCGTGGAGCAGGACCGGCTCGCGACGTCCGTGACGGCGTCCACCGGTCCGGGCTTCGCGGGTCCACAGCTGTTCATGATCGCCGCCCAGCCCCTGGGCGGCCACGGGACGGCCGAGCTGGAGGCGGCGATCTACGCCGAGCTGGACCGGCTCCGGGAGGCCCCGCCGACGGAGCGGGAGATCCAGCGCGTCCGGAACCAGCTGGAGGCGGGGGAGGTGCACCGGCTCTCGTCCAATTTCGGCCTGGCGTTCCAGCTGGTGGAATCCGCCGCGGTGCACGGGGACTGGCGCGAGACGTTCCGCACCGCGGACCGGCTCGCCGCCGTCGGCGCGCCCGACGTGCTCCGCGTGGCCGCGACCTACCTGGTCCGCTCCAACCGCACCGTTGCGACGCTGGTCCGCCCGGCGGGCGCCGACGCCATGGCCACGGGGGGTCGGCCGTGAGGGCCGCGCCACGGCGCCTGCTCGTCGGGCTCGCCCCCGCCCTCGCGCTGACGGTGGTCCTCGGCGCCGGGTGCGCGGCTTTCGGGGGCGTGGGGCGCCGGACGCCGGGGGGGCCGGAAGCGGAAGCAGGGGGCGCGCAGCCGGCCGCCACGCCCGCGGGCCCGCCCGTGGGGCTCGATGTAGCCCGCAGGCTGCGCTACCCGCCCCTGCGCTTCGACCCGCCGGAGCCCGAGCGGTTCACGCTCTCCAACGGCGTGACCGTCTTCTTCCTCCGGGACCGCACACTGCCCGTGCTGGACCTCTTCATCGACCTGAAGGGCGGCTACGTCTTTTTCGACCGGGAGTTTTTCGGCGCCGCGTCGGCGCTCCCCTCCCTGGTCAGGAACGCCGGGACCGCATCCCTCCCCCCGGACTCCCTCGACGAGCTGATCGAGTTCAACGCGCTGGGCGTCAGCATCTCCTCCGACGGCGGCCGGATGATCCTGGGCGTGACCGGCCTCAGCCGGCAGCTGGACCTGCTCACGACGCTGTGGGGCGAGATCCTCCTGGCCCCCCGCTTCGATGCCGCCGCGGTGGAACGGTGGCGGCTGCGGGAGCTGGAGTCCGTGCGCCGCGTCGGCGACTTCCCCGGCTCCCTCGCCGTCCTCGAGTTCAACCACCTCATGTACGGCGACCACCCCACGGGGTGGATGATGACGGAGGCCGACCTGACCCCGGAGCGGCTCGCGCAGGACCGCCTCCGCATGCTCCATCGTCGCCTCGTCTGCCCGCAAGGGGCTGTCATCGGCGCGGCCGGGGACGTGGACCGGGACACGCTCCGCGCGGCCCTCGAGCGGACGCTCGCCGGCTGGCACCCCTGCGAACGGGAGCTGGAAGCACCGCCGCCCCCCACGCTGCGGAAGGACCGCAGCATCTACGTGATCCCGAAGTCGCTGAGCCAGAGCACGATCGTCGTGGGGCAGCCCGGCGGCGTGCTGCTGCGGGAGAGCAGCGACTATTTCGCGTCCCGCGTGGCGAACTGGATCATCGGGGGGAGCGGCTTCACGAGCCGGCTGGTGAACCGGCTGCGGACGCAGGAGGGGCTGGCCTACAGCGCCGCGTCCATCTGGGGCGCGGCCCGGGAGCACCCGCGGATCTTCGGGGCGATCACGCATACGAAGAGCGAGAGCACGATCTCCGCCGCGCGAGTCGTGCTCGAGACGATGCGCGGGGCCGTCGACGACCCGCCGGGGCGGCGGGAGGTGGAGCTGGCCCGGGACGCGATCGTGAACGGCTTCGTGTTCGGCTTCGGCAGCCCCATCCAGGTGGTCTCGCGCCAGGTCGCCTACCTGGCCGACGGCTTCCCGGAGGACTGGCTCACCCGCTACGTCGAGGGCGTGAAGGACGTGGACTCGGTGGACGTCGCGCGCGTCCTCCGCCGGCACGTGGACCCGCGCGGCTTCACGATCCTGATCGTGGGCGACACGACGCTGTTCGACCCGGCCTGGCTCGGTCCCGTCACCTACCTCCCGGCCCGCTGATCTCCCTCCCCGCCCGCCCCGGCCCTTCTCCTACAGGAAAATGCGGAATTCCCCCACGCGGCCCGGACTGGTCTCGCGAGGGGTGACGGTTAAATTCAGGCCGGCCGCGGGGGAACCCCCGGAACGCGGCCGCCTGGCCGATCCGGAAGAGGAGGACCCATGAAGGTCGGAGTTCCGCGGGAGGTGGGAGCGGGAGAGCGTCGCGTCGCGTTGGCTCCCGACGTGGTGGCGAAGCTCGTGGAGAGCGGGCTCGAGGTGGTGGTGGAAGCGGGGGCGGGCTCCGAGGCCGGCTTCGCCGACGCCGCGTACACGGCCGCCGGGGCGCGCGTCGGCGATGGCGCGGCGGCGTGGGGGGCGGACGTCGTCGTGAAGGTGTCACCCCCGGCGATCGGCGCGGACGGCCTCCCCGACGAGGTGGGGCGGCTCCGGGAAGGCGCGTCGCTCATCGGCCTGCTGCTCCCCCTGACCTCGCCGCGGCTCGTGCGCCGGCTGGCGGAGCGGAACGTCACCAGCTTCAGCATGGAGCTGGTCCCGCGGATCACCGTGGCCCAGCGCATGGACGCCCTCTCCTCGCAGGCCACCGCGGCCGGCTACCTCGCCGTGCTCCGCGGCGCTCTCGAGGTGGACTCCTTCTTCCCCATGCTCACCACCGCCGCGGGCACGATCCCGCCCGCGAAGGTGCTGGTGATCGGCGCGGGCGTGGCCGGGCTCCAGGCCATCGCCACGGCGCGGCGCCTGGGGGCGCGGGTGAAGGGGTTCGACATCCGCCCCGCCGCCGCGGAGCAGGTGGAGTCGCTGGGCGCGCAGTTCGTGGGGATCACGCTGGAGCAGGCGGAGACCGCGGGCGGGTACGCGAAGGAGGTGACGGAGGAGCAGCAGCGGAAGGAGCACGAGCTGCTGCACGGCCTCTGCGCCGAGTCGGACGTGGTCATCACCACCGCGCTGGTGCCCGGCCGCAAGGCGCCCGTCCTCATCACCGACGACATGGTGGAGGCCATGCGCCAGGGCGCGGTCATCGTCGACCTGGCCGCCGAGGCGGGCGGGAACTGCTCCCGGACGGAGCCGGGGGAGACCGTGACGGTGAACGGGGTCCGTATCATCGGCATGATCAACGCGGCCAGCGGGCTGCCCCGCCACGCCAGCCAGATGTATTCCCGGAACATCTTCGAGCTGTTGAAGCACCTGCTGAACGAGGAGAAGACGGCGCTCGCGGTGGATCTCGAGGACGAGATCACCCGCGAGTGCTGCGTGACGCACCAGGGGGAGGTCGTCCACGCGCGTACGCGCGAGACGATCACCGCCGGGACCTGAACGGGGGGATCATGGAAGGGATGGACCTGCTGTTCTCGATCTACATCCTCGTGCTCGCGATCTTCGTGGGCTTCGAGGTCATCACGAAAGTGCCGACGATCCTCCACACGCCGCTCATGTCCGGCTCGAACGCCATCTCCGGGATCACCATCGTCGGTGCCATCCTGGTGCTGTCGAGCCTGACGGAGGGCTGGGTCTCGACGCTCCTGGGCGTCCTCGCCCTGATCATGGCGACGATCAACGTGGTGGGCGGCTTCCTGGTCACCGACCGGATGCTTCAGATGTTCAAGAAGAAGGAAGAACGGGAGGCCTGACGTGGAGCCACAAGCCGGAGGACTGATGACGGTCCTCATCGAGATCGCGTACCTGGTAGCCTCGGTCCTCTTCATCCTCGGGCTCAAGCAGCTCAGCTCGCCGAAGACCGCCCGGCGCGGCAACCTGCTGGGGGCAACCGGGATGCTGCTCGCGGTGGTCGCCACCCTGTTCGTGGGCGGGCTCGACTGGATGTGGATCCTCGTCGGGCTGGTCATCGGCGGTGGCATCGGCGCCGTCCTGGCCCGCTGGGTCCAGATGACCGCCATGCCCCAGATGGTCGCGGTCTTCAACGCCTTCGGCGGCGGCGCGTCCATGCTGGTCGCCACGGTCGAGTACCTCAAGCCCGGCACCGCCCTCGCCAGCCTCACCATGGCGCTGACCATCGTGCTGTCGGTGCTGATCGGCGCCGTCACGTTCTCCGGCAGCTTCCTCGCGTGGTCGAAGCTCCAGGGGCACTTCGAGCGGGCGCTCACGTACCCGGGGCAGCAGCTGGTGAACGCCCTGACGTTCCTGGCCATCATCGCCACCGGGGCGTGGATCACCGTCCAGCCGGGCGCGCCGGTGTCGCTGTTCGTGGCGCTCGGCGTCCTCTCCCTCGTCTTCGGGCTCATGTTCGTGATGCCCATCGGCGGGGCGGACATGCCCGTCGTCGTGGCGCTGCTGAACTCCTACTCCGGGCTCGCGGCCTCGGCCACGGGGTTCGTGCTGGACAACAACGTCCTCATCATCGCGGGCGCGCTCGTGGGCGCCTCCGGGTTGATCCTGACGAACATCATGTGCCGGGCCATGAACCGGTCGCTGACCAACGTGTTGTTCAGCGCCTTCGGCTCGCAGACGCAGATCCAGGCCGGCGGCGATGGTGGTCCCCGGATGGTGAAGGAGATCACGGCCGAGGACGCCGCGGTCCTGCTGTCGTACTCGAACAGCGTGGTGATGGTGCCCGGATACGGGCTGGCCGTCGCCCAGGCGCAGCACCAGGCGCGCGAGCTGGCCGACATGCTGGGCGAACGGAACGTCGAGGTGAAGTTCGCCATCCACCCGGTGGCGGGGCGGATGCCGGGTCACATGAACGTGCTCCTGGCCGAGGCCAACGTCCCCTACGACCAGCTCTACGAGTCGGACGCGGTGAACGGAGAGATGGAGCGGACGGACGTGGTGCTGATCCTCGGCGCCAACGACGTGGTGAACCCGGACGCCCGGACCAACCAGGCGAGCCCGCTCTACGGCATGCCCATCATCAACGCCGACTTCGCCAGGAACACCATCGTCGTGAAGCGGTCGCTGAACCCCGGCTTCGCGGGCACCGACAACCCGCTGTTCTACAAGGACAACAACCGCATGCTGTTCGGGGATGCCAAGAAGGTCCTGACGGCGCTGGTGGCCGAGCTGAAGAAGACGTAGCAGTGGTGAATGCCCGGCCCCGTGCCCTCGCTTTCCCCTCCCGTCGCCACCGGTTACCTTCGGGCGTGTCCGTCGTGACCTCGGCTCCGACCGCCGCGCCCGCTCCCCGGGCGTCCTATCGAACGGTGTTCGGCGACCTCGCGTCGCTGACCAAGCCGGGCATCACGCGCCTGGTCGTCTTCACCACCGCGGCCGGGTTCCTCATGGCCGCCGGCCGCGCCAGCGACCTGTTCCTCCTCCTCCACACCGTCATCGGCGCGGGGTTCGCCGCGGCGGGGGCCAACGCGCTGAACATGTGGTGGGAGCGGGAGACGGACCGCTTCATGACCCGCACGGCCGCACGCCCGCTCCCGGCCGGCCGCCTCTCAGCCCGCGCCGCGCTCCTGTTCGCCCTCGCCATCTCGGCTTTCGGCCTGGCCTACCTGGCGCTCCTCGTGAACCTCGCCGCCGTGGTCCTGGTGGCGGCCAGCCTCCTGAGCTACGTCCTGGTGTACACGCCGCTCAAGCGCCGCACCCACCACGCGACGCTGATCGGCGCCACGCCCGGCGCCCTGCCGATCCTCGCCGGGTGGGTCGCCACGGGCGCCGCGATCGGCCCCTCGGCGCTCTCGCTGTTCGGGGTGGTCTTCCTCTGGCAGATGCCCCACTTCTATGCCCTCGCCTGGGTCTACCGGGACGATTACGGGCGGGGCGGGCTGCGGATGCTGAGCGTGGTGGATCCGGTGGGGAGCCGGATCGGCCTCGAGAGCACGCTCTATTCGGCGGCGCTCCTCGCGGTGAGCCTCGTCCCCGTGGCGACGGGGCTCCTGGGGTGGGTCTACGGCGCCGGCGCCGTCGTCCTGGGGCTGTGGATGGTGGCCCTCAGCGCGCGGCTGTGGCGGGTGCGGAACGACCGCCGAGCCTGGCGGCTCTTCTTCGCGTCGATCGTCTACCTGCCCGTGCTGCTCGCCCTGATGCTCCTGGACCGCTTCCTGGTGTAGCCCGCCTCAGTTCAGCGCCCTGAAGTAGGCCGCGACGTCGAACCCGGTGGGATCGACCTCGTAGTAGCGTGTCCGCCAGAAGTGGCCGGTGGTGGGGAAGTAGGGCGGCGGGCTCTGGAGGGTGCACGTGTCGTAGCCGTAGCGCTTCACGTAGCCGTGTCCGGAGCTGGTCGCCACCTGCCCCCGCGTCGCCTGGATCAGCCCCCCCGTGACGTTCAGGCACCCCCGCCCCCAGGTCGTGGTCCCGCAGGGCTCCGCGGTCGTGGAGCCGCTCCCCGGGTTCTCGACCGTGATCTGGTCCAGCGCCAGGAGGGTCGCGTGGATGAACTCGTCGCGCGTGGCGTCGTAGGTGCGGTACGTGCTCGTGCCGGGCGCGATCCGCGGCGCGTTGATGGTGTTGTCCGCGATGACGATCTGCGTGCCCGAGAAGAGGCCCAGGACGTCCTGGCAGGTGCCGGCCCCCGGGTCCGTCGCGTAGACGATGTCATCGCCGATGATGATGTTGCCCGTGGCCGACAGCGTCACCCGACCGCGCACCGTCCCGCTCACCACCACCTTCCCGTCCACGTGGATCACGCCGCGGAACCCCGGGTTCAGGTCGCGGTCCAGCGGGAAGAGGTAGGCGGAGTCGGGCTGCCCCGTGAGGCTCGGGTGGATGGACCCCGGAAACGCCGTGTACTGCCCCCACGAGTCCGCCGGCGTGAACGTCCCGTTCCAGAGCCGGTCATCGCCGCCCAGGAAGCAGCGGGGGCGGCCGGGTTCGGGGTCGTTCAGGACCTGGCTGGCCGTGTGCCCGGCGGTGTCCGTGGCGGTGACGTTGAACCGGCCGTTGTCCTCGTAATGGCCGCAGTTGCGGGTCTCCCGGAACGCCTGGTCGTAGGTCGCGTATCCCGGCCAGATGTTGGCGGTCACCCATTCCGGCTTCGAGGACTCGTAGACGCGGATGAACCCCTCCAGCGCGGCGTCCCCGTCCACGTCCCGCGCGATGAACTCGATGCGCATGGTGGACTGCCCCGCCGTGCCCCCCGCGCTCGGGGTGAACGCCATGTACCCCGGCGTGGCCCGGGTACGCAGCCGGGTGAACTGGCCGCTGGTCGGCATCAGGATCGGCCGGACGCCGGAGGCGGTGTCGCCCACGAACGTCGCGTACTCCGCGCCCTCGAAGACCCCGGCGGTGGTCACCGGCCCGTGGAACGTCGCGCCGGTACTGCGGATCTTGATGTTCGAGTTGGAGTGGACCGGCCCGTACAGCTGGTCGCCGCTGCCGAAGGAGATCGTGCTCGGCTCCAGATCCGTGAAGTACGAGTACGCGGCGAAGCTGGACTGGACGAGGTCCAGCCGCCGCACGGTCCGCGCGCCGTCGCCGTCCCGGGAGACCGCCACGACCGCGCCGAAGCTCCCGTACTCCCCCGCGCCGCCGCCCAGCGGCCCGGCGTAGAGCGAGCGGCTCACCCCCGTGATGACGGCGCCGCTGGCGTCGTACACGGGCGCGTCGCTCTCGAGGACCACGTAGCCGCTGTCGGCGGGGAAGAGGCCGGGGTTGGCGTTCAGGCGGGCGCGCCCGAGCTCGAGCCCCCCATCTGCGACAGACTCCAGCAGGCTCAGCCGCTGGTCGTACTGGTTGATCAGGAACGAGTTGGCGCCGATGAGCGCGGCGCCCGCGGCGATGGCGGCCACCACCATGGTGAGGAGGACGACGACCAGGAGGGCGATCCCCTCGCGGTCCGCCCGAACGAGGCCGGCGCCCGCTAGCCGTTCCATTCCACGTTCCCGGTCTCCGAGAGACTCGAGTACTGCGGAGTGCAGTCCTGGGCGGCGAGGGCGTAGTTGTACGGCTGGCCCGCGGCGGCCGCGAAGTCCTGGTAGGTGTAGGAGGCGGCCCCCGCGGCGAGGCTCACCAGCGGGTCGCCCCACGCCGTGGCCCCGGCCACCCTGCGCCAGAGGACGTACCGCAGCACGTCCTGCTCGCCCGAGTGCTCGTCGGTCGCCTGGTTCCACGCGAGGTCGATGTGCCCCGGCGTGCCGCCGCCCGGCGCCACCCCCACCGCCGCGAGGCTCACCCCCAGGATGGGCCGGCTGCCGCAGGTCTGCTGGACCGCCACCCCCGCGTTGGGCAGCCGGATCAGGCGCGTGATCTCCCGCTGCGTCTCCCGCGCCCCCTCCAGCCCGTTCGTGGCCGCATAGGTCACCCGGACGGCCCGGATGGCGTCGATCCGGGCGAACTGCGCCGTGTCCGCCGGAGAGCCGTGGATCGGGACCGTGTGCGCCGCGGGGATCGCCGGCGAGGTCACCTCCACGACGGGGCCTCCCGCGGCGTCTTCCACGACCTCGTAATACCGGAAGAACGGGTGGTCCGTCCGGACGAGGCCGCGCGCGATGGTCTCGCGCGCGCCGTCGTTCACCTGCCGGTAGAGGACGTAATCGCCCGGATGCGTGGTGGTGCTGTCCAGCCCGAAATGGAAGGTGATCGTCTCGGCCGGGCTGGTCCCGCCGCCAACGAAATACGACGAGTCCGGATACAGGAAGGCGGTCCCCGGGATCGTGAAAGCGCGCGACGGGGGCACCGACGAGACCGCGGTGGCCGGCAGCCCCGGGTCGTAATAGACGGCCACGACGTCGTTCTCGATGTTGGTGGCGTAGTCGCCATTGAAGGCGAACGTGTATTCACCCGCGTACACGACGACCGGCTGCTTGGCCGGCACTCCGACCCCCGCGGTGCGCAGGTTCTGCTCGAGGGCGTTCACCGCGTAGCGGAGGTTCTGCATGAGCGTCATCCGCTCGTTCCCGGACGAGAACGCCCGCCCCTGCTTCTGATAGAAGCCGAGGGACGTGACCATCAGCAGGGTGAAGATGCCCAGCGCCACGATGAGCTCGGTCAGCGACATGCCGGGCCGGCGCGTCATGGCGCGGCCACTACGATGGTGCGGGCGACCGGCTCGCGCAGAGCGGCCCCGTCCACCGTCACCGTGATGCGGTGGTAGTCGAGGATGCCGAGCGTGTCGGTGACCAGGGTCCGCGTGATCACCGTGTTGCGGGACAGGCCGGGGAAGCCGGACAGGGTGGCCTCCGGGGCATCGTAACGGGCTTCGAGGGAATCGTAGGCGGGGTCCAGCCGGATGAGCTCCAGCCGGTCCTCGGCCAGCTGCACCGCCACCAGCTCGCGGTCGCTCTGGGCGGCGTAATGGATGATCTCCCCCGTCGCCGCCTGGAAACCGAGCACCACGAAGCTCAGCAGCAGCAGCGCCATGAGGATCTCCACCATCGTGAACCCGTCGCGACGCACCATCAGAACCCCTGTCTCCATACCGGGGGATCGTAGGAATACCACGACGCCCGGCCCGTCGCCCGCTCCACCTGCACCGCCCGCGTGTCCTTGGCATGCCCGCTGCCCTGGAGGGCCCGCGCGGATGTCAGGTAGACCGAGCCCTCCTGGCTCGCGCTCCCGTTGCGGTGGAACCGCACCGCCGGGAACCCGCCCTGCGTTTCGGTAAAGCTGATGGCGGCGCTCGACGCGGTGCGCGTTGGCGCCGCCCCGAGGCCGAACCGCACGCCGTCATCCAGCGAGACGCGGCGGACGCGCTCGCCGGTGTCCAGGAGGCCGTTGTTGTTGGCGTCCTGGTGCAGCAGGATCTCGAAATAGACCGTGTCGAACACCACGACCACGTCGTGCTGGTGCTTCACGGCGGAGCGCTGCGCCGCGAGCAGCGCCGTCAGCGTGCCCCGCGCCGCCCCGTCCATGCGGAACCGGGTGATCTCGATCTGCGGCACCACCAGGGCGCTGAGGATCCCCAGGACCACCAGCGTCGCCAGCATCTCCGGGAGCGAGTAGCCGCGACGGAGCAGCGCCTTCGCGGGTCGCCGCCCCCGCCGGCGGCCGGCCGCGTCGCCTCTCGTCGCTGAAGATGTCATGGGTCCCGGGGAGAAAGGAATTGCCGGTCCGCAGCTTGCCGTCGCGGACGTGCGTGGTCCCTGACCTTATCAACAATCGGACCGCCGAACGACCGCCATGGGGCACAAGGGCTTACGCCCGGGAACATGCCGGGGGGCAAGAAAAAAGGTCACGGTACGGCGCAGAAATATCAACCCCCCACGTGCGCGCGGGGCTGCGCGGCCCCCGCGCGAGACCCCGAGGCAGGCTAGCCGGCGCGGCGTTGCGTGCGCCGCTCGAGGACCACCTCGCCCTCCACCAGCATGTAGCGGATCAGCCGGTCGCCGATGTCGGGGAAGGCGGAGGAGCGGTCGCGAAAGCGGTCGTTGGAGACGACCCGCGCGTCCAGCTCCCGGGCGAAGGAGAGGATGAAGTAGTCGGCGTCCGTCCCGGCCGGAGCCTGGCGGATCCGGCCGTCGTCCACCATCGCCTCGTACCCCTGGGGGTCATCGATGGTGTGGCGGAGCTTCGCATCGACGACGACGACGGGGCGGTAGCCTTCCTCCTCCAGCTTCCGGTACATCATCCGGATGTTCTCCAGCCGCGCCCCCTCGCCCTCCACGGCGTGGGCCACGTTCGAGCCATCGACCACCGCGATCTCCCTCTCGTCGTCTTCGCTCATTCGTGGCCGCTTCCGGGGTGGCGGGTCTGCACGGCGCGCAGGAGGTGCAACGTCCGTACCCGGCGAGGGCGGGCTCCCGGGCGGCCCCGCGGAAGGACCCGGCGGGTCGGGGCGCGGGGGGATCACGGCGAGCTTCCGGGCTCCCGCACGGTCGGATACGTGATGCCGAGCTGCTCGAGGTACGTCTCGTAGCGGCCCGGGTCGTAGCGGAGCGGGGCCAGGAGCGGGCGCCAGTGCGCCATCCTGTCCGCGTTGAGGTGAACCGGGGGCGGCGTCCCCTCGGGGATGAGCGAGACCCACCGGTGCTCCGCGAGCTGCACCTCCCGGTGGTACCGCTTCGCTTCTTCCAGGAAGGCTGGATCCGCCAGCAGCTCGACCGCGGTCATGGCGATCACCTGCGCGCCGTGGTTCGCTCCCTTGTGGGCGATGGGCGTGGCCATGGCGATCCCGGACGACCAGTGGTGGCCGGTGGCGCCCGGGATGTTGGCGGGGTAGCGGAGCCGCACGGTGGGCACCTGCCAGGACACCTCGGCGATGTCGTCGCTGCCGCCGCCCATGCCCTGGTCGGCTTCGCGGAGCGTGTCCACCTCCGTGCGCAGCCCGGTGATGGAGTCCCGCTCGAGCTCGCGCTGGACGGCCCGGGCCAGCGCCTGGTCCGCCTCGCTCCACACGGGCATGCCCACGGCCTCGATGTTCCGCTGTAGCCGCTCGGCCATGGGCCGGTTGTACGTCTGCGGCCAGGCGGCCCCGAGGACGCGCTCGGAGACCGTCGTTCCCGTCATCATCGTGGCCGCTTCGGCCATGGTGCGGCCCAGGTCGTGGAGCTCCCGGATCCGGGGATAGTCCAGCTCACGGAAGTAGTACCAGACGCTCGCTTCCGATGGGACCACGTTGGGCTGGTTGCCCCCGTTCAGGATCACGTAGTGCGACCGCTGGTGCAGCCGCAGGTGCTCGCGGCGGAAGTTCCAGCCCACGTTCATCAGCTCCACCGCGTCCAGCGCGCTCCGCCCCGCCCATGGCGACCCTGCGCTGTGGGCCGACCTGCCCGAGAACGTGAACATCGTGGAGACCAGCCCGGACCCGCTCACGCCCCACACCGTCGAGAACGCGCTGCTCACGTGGGTCGAGAGCATGGCATCCATGTCCCCGAACAGCCCGGCGTTCACCATGTAAGTGCGGCTGGCGACCAGCTCCTCGGCGACGCCCGGGATCACCCGGATCCGCCCCGGCAGCCCGTGACGCTCCAGCACCCGCTTCGCCGCGATCGCCGCCACCACGTCCACCGCCGGCGCGCTGTTGTGACCCTCGCCGTGCCCGGGACCGCCGGGGACCAGCGGGTCGTGGTAGGCCACCCCGGGCTTCTGCGACGTCTCCGGAAGCCCGTCGATGTCGCCCATGATCCCGATCACCGCACCGCCCCGCCCCCACTCGGCCACGTAGCAGGTGGGCATCCCGGCGCAGCCGCGGGTGACACGGAACCCCTCCCGCTCCAGGACCCCCGTGATGTAGTCTGCGGTCCACCGCTCCTGGAACCCCAGCTCGCCGAAGCTGAAGACCATGTCCACCATCTCCTGCGACAGCTTCGCCATGGACGCCGCTTCCCGCCGCGCCTCCTCTTTCAGGGCGTCGGCGCCGGGAGCCTGCGCGGCGGCCGGGGCCGCTGAAACGCCGGCCGCTGCGATGGCGACCGCTGCTATGGCGGCCGCTGCGAAAAGGGCGGTCCCGAGGTGAAAGGCCGGCAGCGCGAGGAGGATGCGTGAGGGGGTGGGCCGTCGCATGATCGAAGAACCTCCGGGCTCGGTCTGGGAAAGAGGCGGGCCGCGGGGCCCGCGGCGAACCGTGCTTCCGGGATTGTAGGCCCGCATGCCGCCGGGCGACAGCGCCCGGGTCCCCATCGGCCAATCACCCGGCCAATCACCCGCGCCGGTCCCTCGGAGGCGGAATCAGCAACCTGGCGCCCGACGTTGACTCGACAGTCGGGACCGGATCGGCGGCCGGGTGTCGAGTTGCCGTAGCCATGCGACGGGAAGTCGACAGCCGGAACGGCATCGGCGGCGTGGCTGTCGGGTCGACGTAGCCACACGCCGTCAGGACGACACTCGCCCGCCAGAACGGGGCGAAACCCGCCCTGACGTAGGGGGGGACAGCGCCCGGGTGAGGGCCACCGGCCGTGCGCCCGCGCCCCCGGCGCGCTCCGGACCCGCCCCCGCGTCAGCTCTTCCTGGACGTCTTCGCGAAGAACGACGAGAACACCTGCTGCACGTTCTTTCCGCCGCAGCGTGGACACGCGGGATGCGCCGTCTCGTGCGCCTCCATGTGCTCCGGCCGCTCGAACTCCTCGCCGCAATCGCCGCAGCGGTACTCGTACATCGGCATGGGCGGTCCTCCGGTTCGGTCCGGCCCCGGCCGGCGAGCCCCTACCCGCCGGGGCGCCGGACGGGGTGCTTCAGGGGATGGTAAGGACGGGGGGTGGGTGCGTCCAGTGGAGGTCGGTTACCGGGCGACCCCCGGCCGATCCGATTTTGCCACGCACTTCCTTCGAAAGCGTCCGCGGGCACTGCGGTCGGGAGAAATCCCGGGCCGGGCGAGGCAAAGGCGCAAGGGCCGGAGGTGGACGTGATCCGGCTGGGACTGGAGCACCTCCCGCGCGCGATCGTCGAGCACCGGGCGACGGGCTGGATCCAGGTCGTCGCCGAAAAAGGGAGCGGGAGGCTCCTGGGCCTCCAGGCGGTGGGCCCGAACGTGGCGGAGCTGCTGAGCTCGGCCACGCTCGCGGTGCGGTTGGGCCTGACCATCGACGACGTGGTGGATACCCTCCATCCGTACCTCACGTGGGTTGAGGGCTTCAAGCTGGCGGTCCAGGCGTTCCGGACGGACGTGTCCAAGCTGAGCTGCTGCGCATGAAGGAGGACCGCAGGGCGCTCCTCCTCGGGTTTGGCGGCGTCGGCGCCGCGTTCGCTTCCGCGCTCTGCTGCGCGGGGCCGCTCCTCGCCCTCGCAGCGGGCGTCTCCGGCGCCGGCTTCGCGGCGACGTTCGACCCGCTCCGGCCGTGGTTCCTGGGGGCGACCGCGGCGTTCCTGCTGCTCGGGTTCTGGATGTTGGACCGGGAAGAACGGAAGGCCTGCCAGCCGGGGAAGCCGTGCGCGGATCCGCGGACGCGACGTCGCACGAAGATCATGCTCTGGATCGCCACCGCGGTGGCCGTGCTGTTCGCCACCTTCCCTCGCTGGGAACACCTGCTGCTGTGACGCACGGAGGCTGATCATGTCGTGGAAGCAATGGACTGCGGTGGCGCTCGTCGCAGGGGTCGGGATCGTACTGCAGATCCCGGAGCACCGGGACCAGCCGACGGAAGGACATTCGCACGCGCCGGTGGCGCCGACGGCCCCGTCACCCGATGAATCGGTGCCGAACCCCTTCCGCACGGTGGTGCTCGAAGTCACGGGCATGACGTGAGCGACCTGCGAAACGACGGCCCGGGTGGCCGTGGAGCGGATCGAAGGGGTGCGGGAGGCGGAGTTCTCATATCCGGAAGGTACCGGGCGCGTGTCGTTCGATACGACGGCGACCTCGCTCCCGGCGATCATCGAGGAGCTCCGGCGAGCGACCGGGTTCGAGGCGAGGCTCGCTGAAGGCACGCGCGAGGATGCCGCAGGCTCGGCCGGCTGAGCCGGGTTGACGCCGCGCGGAGTCCGAGCGAATCTTCATCGCATGCAGAGGTCCCGTCGGATCGCCGCCGTGTTCGCCGTCGTAGCGCTGACTCTCTCCCTGGCGGAGACGGTGTGGGCCTCGACGTGCGCCCCGATGTCGGCGAGTCCGGCGGTGGCGGCCCAGGAAGCGGGGCATTCCGCCGACTGCCCTGCAAAGGGTCACGACGAAGGGAGTGAACACCCGGGCGGCGAGGAGCCGCACTGCCCCTTCGCTCCAGTCGTGACGCCCGGCTGCGTCGCGGCCGCCTCGCTCCCCACGTCGTCATCCGTGCCGACACCACCTGCGGTCGAGGCTGAGGTCACGGAGCCGGCAGCCGCGGCCGCCGCCGACCTCCTCCTGGGGGCCGCGCTCTTCCGTCCGCCCCGGGCGTAACCCGTCCATGCCGGCTACCCGCCGGCAGTATCCAACAGCACAGCGGAACTGAATCGTACCGGAGCGTCTGTGCTCCGGCGCTCGCGGCTGCCCGTCCGGCGCCGTCGGGTTTCCGCTGTCCATCGGACGGAACTCACGCCTGAGGAAGAGATGCCAGAGAAAGAACGACCCGGCGGAGCGGCGCGCGTCGTCCGCAGGCTCGGGGTCGGCACCGCGGCGATCGCGCTCGCCAGCCTGTCTGTGCCCGTGCCCGCGAAGGGGCAGACCACCGCGATCGACACGCTGGCTGCCCTCGCCATGGACGCCAGCCCGCTGATCCGCGCCGCCGAGCGCCGGGTCGATGCCGCCCGCGCCCGGGTCGCCCCCGCCGGTGCGCGCCCGGACCCCGTGCTGAGCGCGGGGATCATGAACCTGCCTGTTTCCGACCCCGGGTTCGACGACTTCATGACCATGAACACCGTCGGCCTGGGACAACGGCTGCCGTACCCGGGGAAGCTCGGGCTGGCCCGGCGAGCGGCGGAGCACGAGCTCCGGGCCGCGGAGGCCCGGGTCGAGCTCGCGCGCTGCGAAATCGAGGCCGGGGTGCGGAAGGCCTACTACGCCCTCGCGTTTCTCGACCGCTCCCTCGAGGTCGTCGCGCGTAACCAGGCGCTCCTCGTGGACTTCATCGCCGTGACCGAGTCACGCTACGGCGTGGGCACCGGCGGACAGCAGGACATCCTGAAGGCGCGGGTCGACGCCGCGCGGCTAGCGGAGGAGGCGGTGGCACTGGTGGAGGCCCGCCGGGCTCGGCTGGCGCGCCTCAACGCGCTGCTCGACCGCCCTGGTGACACGCCGGTCGAGCGGCCGCGGGTGTCGCAGCGGATCGCCCGGGCGGCCGTGCCCGAGGACCCGGCGCGGATCCGGTTCACGTCCGACACGCTGGGGGCGCGGGCGGCGGACTCCCCGCTCCCGCCGCTCGAGGTGCTCCAGGAGCGGGCGATCCGTGGCAGCCCCGAGGTGCGTGCGCACGAGGCCGAGATCGCGGCCCAGGCGGCGCGCGTCGAGTTCGCCCGCAAGGCGCACCTTCCCGATTTCGACGTCTCGGTGCAGTACGGGCAGCGGTTCGACCGGACCGACATGGCCAGCGTGATGGTGTCGGTCCCGCTACCGGTGAACCGGCGCGAGCGCCAGGATCAGCAGGTGGCCGAGGCCGAATCCGAGCTGGCGGCCATGCAGGCGGATCACCACGCGATGGTAAACCGCATCCAGGCCGACGTCGCCGAGGCGTATGCGGACCTGGAGCGGGATCGTGCGCAGCTCGCACTCTTCGCCCGCTCCATCATCCCGCAGGGCAGGGCCGCGCTGGAGTCCGCCACGGCGGCGTTCCAGGTGGGGCGGGCCGACTTCCTGACGCTGCTCGAGAATCAGACCACCCTCTACGACTATGAGATCGCCTACTTCCGCGTCCTGACCGACTTCGCCAGCAGCCTGGCGGAGCTGAAGCGGACGGTGGGCGCGGAGGTGCTGCCATGAGCCTGTGGAACCGCGTGAACGACACGTCACGCTCGCAGCGCCGGCTGTGGATGCTGGGGCTGGGCGTCCTGCTGGCAATCGGCGCCGCCGTCGGTGTCCAGGCGATCCTGGGCGACGAGGACGCGCCCCGCGGGCAGGCGCGGCCGACCGATGGCGGCATGGGCGGGATGGACATGGGCGGAATGGCCATGGGCGGGGACGGCTTCGTGCGGCTGACGGCCGACCAGATCCGCACGTTCGGGGTCACGTTCGGCTCGGTCGAGCGCCGGCTGCTGGAGGACGAGATCCGCACCGTGGGCATCGTCAACTTCGACGAGACGCGGCTCGCTGGGGTGACACTGAAATTCGGCGGCTATGTCGAGCGGCTCCACGTGGACTTCACCGGAAGGCCGGTGCGCGCGGGCGAGCCGCTGGTGGAGATCTACTCCCCGGAGCTCGTCGCGGCCCAGGAGGAGCTGCTGTTGGCGGCGCGGCTCGAGCGCGGGCTGGCGGGCAGCGCCGTCCCGGGAGTGCCGGACGGCTTCTCCGACCTCGTCTCGGCAGCACGGCAGCGGCTGCGGCTCTGGGACATCTCGGAAGCGCAGATCGACCGCGTTCTGGAGACCGGTCGGGCCCGGCGCACATTGACGCTGTACGCGCCGGTCTCGGGCGTGGTCGTCGAGAAGAACGTGCTCGCCGGACAGGCGGTGCAGGCCGGGCAGCCGCTGTACACCATCGCCGACCTGTCGGAGGTATGGATCGAGGCCGAGCTGCGGGAGGCGGACGCCGGACTGGTCGAGGAGGGCGATCCGGCCGAGGTGGAGCTGGCCGCGTTTGCCGGCCGCACGATCCTGGGCCGGGTCGAATACGTGTACCCGACGCTCCAGAGCGCCTCTCGCTCTCTCAAGGCGCGGATCGCGGTCGCGAATCCGCAGGGACGGCTGAAGCCCGGCATGTACGCGACGGTACGGATCGCGGCGCCGGCGCGGGAGGCGCTGACGGTGCCGGCCTCGGCGGTCCTGAACACGGGCGAGCGCCGGCTGGTGTTCGTGGACCTGGGGCAGGGCCGCATCGCCCCGCAGGAGGTCGAGCTCGGGCGTGTCGGCGCGGGCCATGTCGAGGTACTGGCGGGGCTGGAGCCGGGCCAGCGCGTCGTCACTTCCGCCCAGTACCTCATCGACAGCGAGTCGAACCTCGCCGAGACGATGCGGAGCATGATCGGGATGATGAGCACGTCCGACATGGGCTCGATGGACATGTCCGGGGAGACCATGGAGGGCATGGACGCCAGCGGCGCCGACATGCGCGGGATGGATGACGAATCCGGGACGCAGCCATGAGCTTCCTCGGCCGGGTCATCGAGTGGTCCGTCCGCCACCGCATGGCGGTACTGCTGGGCACGCTGGCGCTGTCGGTCGGCGGCCTCTGGGCCATGCTCCGCACCCCCGTCGATGCGATCCCGGACCTGTCCGACGTCCAGGTGATCGTCATGACGGAATGGGCGGGGCAGGCGCCGCAGCTGATCGAGGACCAGGTCACCTACCCGCTCTCCACCGAGCTCCTCAAGGTGCCGGGCACCCGCTACGTGCGCGGGATGAGCCAGTTCGGGCTGTCGGCCGTCTTCGTCGTCTTCGAGGACGGGGTGGACCTCTACTGGGCGCGCTCCCGCGTGCTGGAGTACCTGAACGGGGTGCGGGAGCGGCTGCCGGAGGGCGCCACGCCGATGCTCGGGCCCGACGCGACCGGCGTGGGCTGGGTGATGCAGTATATCCTGGCGGACACGACGGGGACGCTGAACCTGGCGCAGCTGCGAGGGCTCCAGGACTGGACGGTGCGGCCGGCGCTCACCGTCGTGCCGGGGGTGAGCGAGATCGCCTCGCTGGGCGGGTTCGAAAAGCAGTACCAGGTCGAGGTGGACCCGGCGAAGCTGCTGGCCTACGACATCCCGGTGGACCGGGTGATCCGCGCGGTCCGGCAATCCAACCGGGACGTGGGCGGCCGCGTCCTCGAGATGGGCGGCAGCGAGTACGTCGTCCAGGGGGTCGGCAGGTTCACGTCGCTCGAGGACATCGGCGCGGTGCCGGTTGGGACGGGCGCTGGAGGTGTCCCGATCACCGTAGGCGACGTGGCGACCGTCCACCTCGGACCCGAGATCCGCCGTGGCATCGCCGACTTCGCCCGCGTCGACGACGACGGCGACCTGACGCAGGGCGAGGTGGTGACGGGGTTCGTCGTCATGCGCTACGGCGAGAACCCGCTGGCGGTGATCGACCGGGTGAAGGAGAAGATGGCGGAGGTGGAGGACGCGCTGCCACCGGGGGTGCGATTCGTCATCGGCTACGACCGGAGCGGCCTCATCGAGCGCGCGATCCACACGCTGCGGGAGAAGCTCATCGAGGAGTCCCTCATCGTGGCCCTGGTCACGGTGCTGTTCCTGCTCCACGTCCGGAGCGCGCTGGTGGCCATCCTGACCCTTCCCATCGGGATCCTTATGGCGTTTCTGGCCATGCGGGTCCTGGACCTGAACGCGAACATCATGTCGCTGGGCGGGATCGCCATCGCCATCGGCGCCATGATCGATGCGGCCATCGTGATGGTCGAGAACCTCCACAAGCACATGGAGCGGAACGAGCGGGAGGGCCGGCCGCGGGCGCACTGGGAGCTGGTGGTCGCGTCGTCGAAGGAGGTCGGGCCGTCGCTGTTCACGTCGCTGCTGATCATCACGCTGAGCTTCCTCCCCGTCTTCGCCCTCGAGGCGCAGGAGGGGCGGCTGTTCAAGCCGCTGGCGTGGACCAAGACCCTGGCCATGGCCGCGGCCGCGCTGCTCTCGATCACCCTCGTGCCCGTGCTGATGGGGCTCTTCATCCGCAAGGGCGTGAAGCCCGAGGCCGCGAACCCGGTGAACCGTGCGCTCATCCGACTCTACCGACCGGTGATCGGCTTCGTGCTGCGGCACCGGTGGCCGGTGATCGGCTTGGCGGTGGTGGTGCTGCTCGCCACGGTCGTGCCCTACCAGCGGCTCGGAAGCGAGTTCATGCCCCCGCTGAACGAGGGGAGCATCATGGACATGCCGTCCATGTTCCCCGGGATCGGTACCGGCCAGGCGAAGGCCATCCTCCAACAGCGGGACGCGGCCATGGCGCGGGTGCCGGAGGTCGAGATGGTGCTCGGCAAGATCGGACGGGCCGAGACGGCCACGGACATGGCCCCGATGTCCATGATCGAGTCCATCGCCATCCTGAAGCCGGAGGAGGAGTGGCGGCCGGGGGTGACGTTCGACTCCATCCAGGCGGAGATGAACACCACCGTCCGGACACCGGGGGTGGCCAGCATGTGGTCCATGCCCATCAAGAACCGCCTGGACATGCTCGCGACGGGCATCAAGACGCCGGTCGGGATCAAGATCTTCGGGCCGGATCTGGCGGTGCTCGACCGGATCGGAAAACAGATCGAGGGGGTCCTGCCGGCGGTGGAGGGGACCAACTCGGTGTTCGCGGAGCGGGCGCTCGGCGGACGCTACCTCAACATCTCCGTCGACCGCCGCGCCGCCGCCCGGTACGGCATGACCGTCGACGACGTGCAGATGGCGATGATGGCCGCGGTCGGCGGCATGTACGCCGGCGAGGTCATCGAGGGGCGGGAGCGCTACAGCGTCCTCGTGCGCTACCCTCGCGAGCTGCGGGACTCACCGGAGCGCATCGCCTCCGTGCTGGTGCCGACGCCCACCGGCGCGCAGGTGGCGCTCGGCCAGCTGACCGACCTCCGCGTGGACCGCGGGTCGCCGCTCATCAAGAGCGAGAACGCGTACCTCAACAACATCGTCTACGTGGATGTGCGCGGGAGGGACATCGGCAGCTATGTGGGAGAGGCGAGGGAGCTGCTGGAGGAGCGGCTGGAGCTGCCGGACGGCTACCGTCTGGAGTGGTCGGGCCAGTTCGAAGCCATGGAGCGAGCGAATCGGCGGCTGCGCTACGTCGTGCCCATCACGCTCCTGATCATCTTCCTGCTCCTGTACTGGAACTTCGGCAGCGTGGCGGAGGCGAGCATCGTCATGCTCTCGCTGCCGTTCGCCTTGGTGGGCGGCGTGTGGCTCATGTGGCTGCTGGGCTACAACCTGAGCGTCGCCACGGCCATCGGCTTCATCGCACTCGCCGGCGTGGCGGCGGAGACCGGCGTGATCATGCTGATCTACCTCGATCACGCCTACGCCGACCGCAGGGCGGGGGGGCGGATGGAGGACCGTTCCGATGTCGACGCGGCCGTGGAGTACGGAGCGGTCGAGCGGGTGCGCCCCAAGATGATGACGGTGACCGCGATCATCGCCGGGCTGCTACCGATCCTCTGGGGCCACGGGGCCGGCGCGGATGTCATGAAGCGGATTGCGGCGCCGATGGTGGGCGGCATGGTATCGTCCACGATCCTGACGCTGGTAGTGATCCCCGCGATCTACTCGCTCTGGAAGGAGTGGGAGGTGCGGCCGGAGCGGCGGGCGGAGGGCGCCGCGGCTCCTGAGCCGACAAAGTCCGCCGGCGAGCTCGTTTCAACAGGCGCATGAGGCGCCGGATTCAACCAGGGAGGTGCACATGTCGAAGTCGTGGATGACCGGAGTGATGGTAGCGGCCGGGGTGCTGCTCGGTGGCTGCGGCGGGGAAGGGGAGCGCGCGCCTGATGCCGACACCGGGCAGACCGACGCGCCCATGTTGGAGCACGAGGGGATGCCCGGCATGGACATGGGTCCCTCGGGAGGCATGATGGGGGAGATGGCCGCGCATATGGCCCGCACGGAAGGCATGCGAGGCGACAGCCTCATGGCCCAGCTCCCCACGCACCGCCAGTTGGTAGCCAACATGATCGCGCAGATGAACCGCGAGATGCGCCAGATGGACATGGGCGCGGACGCCGCCTGGAACGCGACTGTGGACTCGCTCCGCGAGGACCTGGTCCGCATACCGGACATGGATGCCGCCGAGCTCCAGGCGATGATGCCCGAGCACCGGGCGCGGATGACCCGGCTGATGGAAATGCACCGGGCGATGATGGAAGACATGGGGAGGTAGTCCCGGGGCCCTCGGGCCGGTTCAGCGCCCAGCGGGGGGACGACACCAGCTATAGTAAGACCCGGATGCGGATGCGGTCTCGCACCCGACTGGTGTGTCTGCAGACCATACTTTCAGCGCCTACCC